>NZ_JCAPFI010000001.1:0-940200 GCF_059611725.1 Tateyamaria sp. LSS28
ACCAAAATACTTCGTGATCGCCGCCGTCAGCGTCGTCTTGCCGTGGTCAACGTGGCCAATCGTGCCAATGTTAACGTGCGGCTTCGTACGTTCAAACTTTTCCTTTGCCATCTTGTCAGACGCCCTTTGTTCAGTTGTGGGTCGGAACCCCGTTGTTCACTCCGCGCGGCATTTATTGTGATTGGGCGGGAAAATCAAGTCAGGTTCGCGGTGGTATGCGGACCGATTTATTGTCGTGCTGCAGGCGGATAGGACAGCAGCCCGTGACGCGGCAGCTGCCTTACTCCTGTGTATAGGATTTCACCCCGCTGCTGCCGCCTCGGTCTCCAATGACGATGGCTGTGCCTCGGATGCGTCCGGCGCTGCCGAATCCGGCGCGAACCAACCCTGCTCATTCCTTTGCTTCACAAGAAAACGCTCTACTGCCTTGGCCGCATTCTGGCTCAACTCCTTGAGCTGCTCCTCGGCTGTCATCGTGTAGCCTGTCCCGATGATTGGCGCGGTTCCAAATGTTTCCAGAACGGTAATCTGCTCGGGTTCGTTATTCAATTTGCCCCCTGCGGCGTCATCCCAGACCGTGACATTCAGGATCAGGGCCGATTTGGGCGCAAGCACAAGCGGGATCCCAGGTTGGGCCAGAACGTAACCTTCAACGGAAATACCGAAGTGGTAGCGGCTGGCGCCCGAGTAGCGCCCAAACCGTTCGGCCATCGCGTCCTTGACCGCGGCCGTTAGCTGTTCCTCGCTGGCCAGGCGGCTCAGAGGTCCGCGCTGCGCATTTTCCGCGATGACGATGTTATGTTCGAGCCGGAAGTCACCCAGTGGGACCGGCGCGTCTCCAAGGTCGCGATTGCTGGCGCATGCCGAAACCGTCACCAGCATCAAAAGGCCCAAAACCCAACGCATCATTCCTGTATTCTCCCCGTTTTTATTGCGTATCGGATAGCGCAGCTGCGACGTTGGCGCAATTGCCCGGTCCTGCGCACCACATATATCGTTACGTATCAACGGAGGGTGACATGTCCGACACGGCTCTGCCTCATGCGCTGCCAGTGCGCGTGCCGCTGGTGAAAGAAGAGACCGGCATCTGGAAAAGCCTTCAGATGGCGCGCAAGAACGTGCTAGGCATCATCCCCGAAGCAGCGACGCGCCTGCCCATCGTGTCCGGCAAGACCGGCAAGCGTTGGCATATGGTCATGGACCCCGGCGGCATTCGCCAGATGCTGCTGGACCGCTTGGACACATACCCCAAGTCCGTCGTCACCAAGAACCTGTTGCAGCCCGCCATCGGCGAGTCCTTGTTCATCGCGGAAGGCGCGAACTGGCGGTGGCAACGTCGTACGGCCGCCCCGGTGTTCACCCACCGCAACATGATGAACCTTGCCCCGATCATGACCGCCGCCGCCGAACGTTGCGCAGACCGGATTGCAGCAGCCGGACCCAGAGCCGTGAACCTGCTGGACGAAATGGTGACCACAACATTTGACGTTATTGCTGACGTCACCTTTTCGGGCGATGGGACATTCGACCGATCATCCATCCACCGCGCGATCGAGGACTACATCTCGAATGCCGGCAAAATTTCACTCTTCGATATCATGGGCGCACCGGATTGGGTGCCTCGCCCCGGGCGCATGGTGCAGGGCACAGCAATGCGCGACACCAAAGCCATTGCCGACCGGGCAATCGAAACCCGAGCCGCGCGGCCCCATGATGGCGTGCCCGATCTGTTGGACCTGTTGATGGCTGGCGAAGATCCGGAGTCCGGGCGCAAGATGACCACGGCGGAGTTGCGGGACAACCTGCTGACTTTCATTGTCGCAGGACACGAAACCACGGCTCTGACCCTGGCGTGGTCCATGTACCTTGTTGCGTTCGACCCTGCCGCGCAGGATCGTGCGCGGGCCGAAGCGCAATCGGTCCTGCAAGGGCGTCCCGCCCGCGGCGGCGACATCCAGCATCTACCCTTTATCCGCCAGATCATCGATGAGGCACTACGTCTGTACCCGCCTGCAGGGATGGTGTCGCGCACGGCCATGGCAAATGACGTTCTGTGTGGGTGCGAAATCCGGAAAGGCGACACCTGCATCATTCCGATTTATGCCGTGCACCGATCCAAGCTTTTGTGGGACAACCCGGATGCGTTCCGACCGGAGCGGTTTGCCGACCGCAAGTTGGTGGATCGCTATGCCTACCTGCCCTTTGGAGACGGCCCTCGCATCTGCATTGGCGCTTCCTTCGCCCTGCAAGAAGCTGTGATCATCCTGGCAACGGTGCTGAGCCGTTTCAAATTTGTACCTGTTGCGGGCAAGAACCCCGACCCTGTTATGATCCTGACCCTGCGACCAGATGGCGGTGTGTGGCTAACCGCCGAGCTGGCCTAGCCACAAATTCCCTGAAGGTCTGCCCATTGCTGTTCGGTCAGGATCGGGGACCAGTCTCCATCTTCCGGGGCCGCATCACGCGCTTTGTCGATGCGATCGGACAAGGTCGGGTGGGACAGGAAATGCGAAAGAGTACCATCACTGTCTCCATGCTTCTTACGCAACCGTTCGAACATGTCCCCGAGGGCAGCGGGAGAAATCTCGGCGTCCTCAAGCACCGTGTGCGCAAAGGTGTCCGCAGCCTCTTCGGCGGCTTGGGTGTAGTTTGCATCAATGAGCCGTTCCGTCAGGAACAGCACAACAGCACCGCCTGCAAAGTCACCAAAGAGCAGACCCAGAACGCCGATGCTGCCAGCTGACCGCAGGGCGTGCCGCGTGGGGTCGCGGCTAACGACGTGGCCGAGTTCATGGGCGAAGACGGCAGCCACTTCCTCGGGCGTTTCGGCTGCGTCGATTAAGCCGCGGAAGAACACGACGTATCCACCCGGCAAGGCAAAGGCGTTGATCATCGGGTGGTTCAAAACGAACACAGATATTTCGCCGTTGTCAGGTATCGACGGGGCAAAGGTCGCGGCCATTTCATTCAGTGCCGCCCGCCCCTCCGGTTTTTCGCAGACCCGCAGCGGGCCCAGAGTATCACTGCCCAGCGCACCACGGATCTGTTCAAATGTTGCCTCGCCCAGCGCGCGTTCAGCGCGGGGTGGAATGAAGTTGGCCAACTGGTCAGCCATGAGCGGGATCAGGATGCCGATCTGTAAGGCGACCGCAGCCACCGCACCTGCGGCCCACATAGCAAGGCGTCCGCGGCCTTTAGGCGGTGCGCGCCGATTGAGGTGCGGCAATCTTGGCAACGTTCCGGCGTCGTGAACGTAAAGCCGCGCAACCGGATCGCTGGTCAACCGCAAGACCGCATCAATCCCACTGGGCAGGTCCGATACCGTTCGAATATCAGATGCGGGCCATATCACGTCGTCGGCATTCGGGCGTGAAAGAATTATTTGCGCGCCGTCGTCACTGGGCGTGACATAGACCGGAACCGGATTTGGCGTGTCGCCATTGAAGTAAGAGGCGTGGGTCATATCGCGGCCCCCAAATCAAGAGCCTCGGCAAAGCCTTCGGCTTCGGCGAATTCATCGCGCGCGGCCTGGCTGACGGATTGCAAACCATGATGTTCGGGCAGTACGGTTGTTGTTGCCATGTGCCGCATCAGCGGGAATGTCACGAAAGTATTGTAGACCACGGACCAAAGAAGAAAGATGCCGAAATAGACGATAACCGATGCCGTGATGGCAACCCAGCGCGGCGCATCGAAAGTAAGGTCGGCGTCGGTGCCTGTGATCTGCGCAAGAATCTCGAACCCGAAGATCGGCAGAACAATCAGCGATAACAGTATGATCCCAAGGGTAAGCACCAGATAAGCCAAAAAGGTACCACCGGCATAAATCCACGCGATCCGCCCTGTGCGCAGGTTTGACCGGACCGCAATGCCCGGTGCCGACTTGTGGTTGGCCATGATGCGCCGCGCACCGAACATGTAGTGCACAACACCCGTGTAGAGAGCGACAGCTAGCGGGATCAAAAGCCATAACCGCCATACGTTCTTTGGCTTGGCTGTCCCTTTGGAAAAGAATGCCTCGTACCCCAATAGTTCGATCAACAACTCATCGAGGAAGGCTGCCCAAATCTCTCCGATCGGGTCGATGAAGGTGATCCAGACCACCCACAAAACCCATGCAACAATCGCCCCGATCAACGGTAAGGCTGCCCGGTAAAGCATCGTCCAGCGCCCACCTTGAGTCAGCTTGGACGAGCCGAAAAAGGTGCGGTCGGTGCGGTATTTCTCGAGATAGAACGTCATGCGCGGCCAGAGGATGCCGAGCGTGCAAATCGTGACAAGCCAGTGAACACAGGCACGCCACGCATAACCCCAAGCACCGGGCTCTAACCCGAAGCGCACGCCGCGCCAGCGCGTGCGCCCAAGGACGTAGCGGCGCGCGCGATACCGGGCATAGAACCACAGGGGGATCACGCCCAGAAAGCTGAGGAAGTAACCCGCGACATTGCCGTCAAACAGGGTGAAGCTGGCGAACATCAACAGCAGGTTCACCACGCCGATATAGAAGGTAAGGATCACGACCGCGATGAAGAAGCCCAGCAGCTTTTCCCACGGGTCGCCGACATACTCCATCGGATGACCACCGGGCCGGATCGATCCCCAGAAGTAACGGCGCAGCCGTGTCTTCATCCAGAAACGGTAAAAGCCCAACGTCAGAATGGACCAGAATCCTGTGGTCAGAGCGAGCCAAAAGACCGCACCACGACGACCGACAAAGCCGACCGTGAGCGCGCCGTCAGGTGAACTTGTTGTCTCTTGGGAAGCCGCGGGGGGCCATCCGCCCTGCCCCTGCGCGCTTTCCGCGCCACTCGGCAAGGTCGGTTTCCGTTCTTGTCCGTCCTGCGGGGTCGAGCCAGCTGAGCCCGTCTGCCAGGGTGAAGGTGGTTGCATCGCTGAGGCCCCCGTCCTTGTACTTTTGGAGACGCACACCCTTGCCGCGCGCCATCTCCGGTAACTCTTCGAGACCAAAGACCAGAACCTTCCGGTTTTCACCGACAACGGCAACGCAATCCCCTTCGGCGGGTCTACAGACGGCCATCGCGACGCCGCCACGCACGTTAAGCACTTGTTTGCCCGTCCGGGTCTGCGCGATCACTTCGTCCTCGGGTACGATGAACCCATCGCCGGCGGATGATGCGACCAATAGCTTACGGCCCGGTTTATGAGTCAGCAGGGAATGAATTTGCACCTCGTTCGGCAGATCGACCATCAGGCGCAACGGCTCGCCCATGCCGCGCCCGCCCGGCAGGTTCGACGCGGACAGCGTGTAGAACCGCCCGTTTGACCCGACCACGACCAGACGATCCGTGGTTTCCGCGTGGAAGATAAAACGCGGACCATCACCGTCCTTGAATTTCAGCTCGCGGTTCAGATCAATATGGCCAGTCATAGCGCGGATCCAGCCCATTTGACTGCACACGACGGTGATCGGTTCGCGGTCGATCATCGCCTCAAGCGGCACATCCTCGATCTGACCTGCTTCGGCGAACGTAGTGCGGCGGGCGCCGCCCTCGTAGTCCTTGCCGAATTTCTTTCTGGTCTCGCGCATCTGGTCGGAGATGGCCTGCCATTGCAGGTTTTCGCTTTCGAGCAGGTCTTCGAGCCCGGCACGCTCTTCCATCAGTTCGGATTGCTCGCGCAGCAGTTCCATCTCTTCGAGACGGCGCAGGGACCGCAGGCGCATGTTCAGGATCGCTTCGACCTGAACTTCGCTCAGTTCACCATCACCCGCGGGCGGCGAGACATAGTCGGCCTCGGTCATGGCGCGAGGATGATCCTTGCCCCAGTCCTCGCGCATCAGCGCGGCCTTGGGATCGTCATCATAGCGGATGATGTCTATCACACGATCAAGGTTGAGGAAGGCAACGATCAGACCCTCGAGCACCTCGAGCCGGTGGTCGATCTTTTCCATACGGTGCTGGCTGCGGCGGATCAGCACCTCGCGCCGGAAATCAAGGAAGGCGCGCAGCACTTCCTTCATCGAGCAAACCTTGGGCGTGACCCCGTCGATCAGCACGTTCATGTTGAGCGAGAACCGCACTTCGAGATCGGAATTGCGGTAAAGCATCCCCATCAGTACGTCCGGGTCCACATTCTTGGACCGGGGTTCGAGGATCAGGCGGATATCATCCGCAGACTCGTCCCGTACATCAGCGAGGATCGGCACCTTCTTGGTCTGGATGACTTCGGCCAGTTTCTCAATCAGCTTGGATTTCTGGACCTGATACGGAATCTCGGTCACGACGATCTGCCACTGGCCACGGCCCAGATCCTCGACCTCGTAACGGCAGCGCAAGCGGAACCCACCCTTGCCCGTGCGGTAGGCTTGCGCGATAGCCTCGAGCGGTTCGACAATGATACCGCCTGTCGGGAAGTCAGGGCCGGGCACGTAGTTCAGAAGCGTATCGTCGCGGGCATCCGGCGTCTTGATCAGGTGCAGGCAGGCGTCGCACAGCTCGGCAATATTATGGGGCGGGATGTTCGTTGCCATGCCCACGGCGATCCCAGAAGATCCGTTGGCCAGCAAGTTCGGGAACTGGGCGGGCAGCACCACCGGTTCCGTCAGCGTGCCGTCATAATTCTCGCGATAATCAACGGCGTTTTCGTTCAACCCCTCAAGCAGCGCCTCGGCCACGGCTGTCATCCGTGCCTCTGTATAGCGCGAGGCCGCAGGGTTATCGCCATCGATATTGCCAAAGTTCCCCTGCCCATCGACCAACGGGTAGCGCACGTTGAAATCCTGCGCGAGGCGGGCCATGGCATCGTAAATCGCGGCATCCCCGTGGGGGTGATAGTTGCCCATCACGTCGCCCGAAATCTTGGCCGACTTGCGGAATCCACCAGAGGACGACAACCGCAATTCCCGCATGGCGAATAAAATTCGTCTGTGTACCGGCTTCAGTCCATCCCGCGCATCCGGAAGCGCACGGTGCATGATGGTGGACAACGCATAGGTCAGGTACCGCTCACCCAGCGCGCGACGCAGCGGTTCGGACAGGTCCATGTTGGGGGTATCGGTCTGATCGGACATAGATGATGTGTAGCGGCCCGCCTTGCCGGGAACAAGCGGTCAGATGGACGATCTTCCGTTCGGGAAGCTTTGGCGCGAACACTCCGTTGCTTGGACACCACAACGCATGCTGCGGGGAAAACTGACCGGTTTTTACCAGTGTTTGGAATCACTCGGTTTGTTAAGGTTTGTCATGTGTCATCAAGCTGCTGATGTGACACACAAAGTATGTTGGGGGAGACGCATAGTATGATGCGGTTCATTATCATCACATTTGGGTTTCTGGCCTTTGCCTTTTACGAGATGAGCGGAGGCGCCGACTTTGACGCCGAGCAAACCCGCCTGTCGCGTATTGAATTGCCCGTAGAGGTCAAACAGGAAACGCTGACGCAGGTCGCCGTGGCACCTGCCGCCCCCGCCGTGCCGGAAAACGTGACACGCGTTTCGCTGAACCTGAACAGCGTAAGCGATGTCCTGCGCCCGCAGCGGACTGTCCAGACAACTGCAGCGCGTCCGCGCGCCGTCGAGGCAGAGAGTGAAACGGATATCGCCCTGAGCGAAGAAGAACCGACGATCATTCTGCCAAGTCTGATTGTCGACACCGCAATCATTACCCCCGTTGACTTCAACGCACCCGAAGCGGCCGCAGACCCATCGAAAGATGTGCGCGCCGTGTCTGCCCGCAGCGTGAATGTGCGCGGTGGCCCCGGCACGGACTATTCGGTCGTCAATCGCCTGACGCGCGGCGCTAAGGTCGAAGTCCTGCAAGACCCCGGAAACGGCTGGGTCGAACTGCGCCCGTTAAACGGTGGAACCATCGGTTGGATGGCTGACTACCTGTTAAGCGAAGGCTGATTGCGCGCCCAGCGGAACGCACTATTGTCCCACCCAAGTTCGAGCGGGACAAAACATGACACAGAAATCCATTCTCATCACAGGCTGTTCGTCTGGCATCGGGTACGCATCGGCACACGGACTGCGTGACGCAGGCTGGCGTGTGTTTGCAGCTTGCCGAAAGTCAGAAGACTGCACGCGTCTGCAAGACGAAGGGTTCGAAAGCCCGCTGATCGACTATGCAAACACGGCGACCATCACCAATGGTCTGCAAGAGGTATTCGAGGCCACCGGGGGCACCCTTGATGCGCTTTTCAACAATGGCGCGTTCGGCACACCGGGCGCGGTCGAAGATTTGCCAACGGATGCACTGCGCGCCATCTTCGAAGCCAACTTCTTTGGCTGGCATGACCTGACGCGACAAGTCATCCCCGCAATGCGCAAACAGGGACATGGACGGATCGTGCAGTGTTCATCCGTGCTGGGATTTGTGACCATGCCTTGGCGCGGTGCCTACAATTCGACCAAGTTTGCGCTTGAGGGGCTGACCCATACGCTGCGGATCGAAATGCGCGACACTCCCATAGACGTGATCCTGATCGAACCCGGCCCGATCACCAGCAAGATCCGCGCCAACTCGATCCCGCATTTCGAAAAGTGGATCGATTGGGAAAACTCTCCGCGTGTCGAGCATTACCGCACAAAGCTGCGCAAGAGGCTGTATCAGGACAGTGGACCCGACACGTTTGAGCTGCCTGCAGAGGCGGTGGTCAAGAAACTGAAGCATGCGCTGGACGCCCGCAAGCCGCGTCCCGTCTACATGGTCACGACCCCCACATTTCTGATGGCCGCGCTCCGAAGGATCCTGACTACACGCGGTTTGGACCGGATTCTATCCGTCGGGTGACCGAACGACGCGTTCGCTTTTGCGCGTGCGTCGCCTACATGGTCCAAGCGTAAGGAAAAGGGACAAAAGAACATGGGCTTTGACCCGCTATTCATCTTGATCATGCTGGCTTGTCTGGCAGTTGTCGTGGTGCTGATGCTTGGCCTTGGCGGCTTTGCCAAGGGCTCTGGGTGGGCCAAGAACAACTCGAACCGCCTGATGCGCTACCGGATCGGTGCGCAGTTCGTGGCTGTCCTTTTAATACTTGTCTATGTCGCATTGCGTGGAACGGGGAACTGAACATGGTTGTTCTGAACAAGATTTATACAAAGACGGGTGATGCGGGCGAAACGGCCCTTGGCAATGGTGCGCGGGTGGCCAAACACGCGATGCGTGTCACCGCCTATGGCACAGCCGACGAGTTGAATGCGTTTCTGGGTGTGGCCCGGTTGGAAGCGACCGGCGACGCCGATACTGCCCTGAGCCGCATCCAGAACGATCTTTTTGATCTGGGCGCAGACCTGTGTCGGCCGGATATGGAAAAGGATGCCGAATCCGAATATCCACCGCTGCGCATGACCGATGCTCAGGTGACGCGACTGGAAGCAGAGATCGATGCCATGAACGGCAATCTTGAACCCTTGCGCAGCTTCATTCTGCCCGGCGGTTCAACCTTGTCTGCGCATCTGCACGTCTGCCGAACCGTGGCGCGACGTGCCGAGCGCTTGGCGGTAGAACTGGCAACCATGGAGGCGGTGAACCCGGCGGCTGTCAAATACCTGAACCGTCTCAGCGACTGGTTCTTTGTCGCGGCGCGCATTGCCAACAATGGCGGCAAGGATGACGTGCTATGGATTCCGGGGGCGAACCGCGACTAGCGGCAAAACCTCTGGTGGAAGGTTTGGCTATCGGAAGGGCGGAGCCACGGGTTGTCCACTCGCACTCAGACCGGCTCGGGTTCCCACAACTCGATCGGTGTCCCCTCGGGATCGGAAAGATGCGCGAAGCGCCCGATCCCGGGCATGTCCCCAACCATCTTCACTGAGACGCCGGCATCCTCAAGCTGTGCCACCATCGCATCGAGATTACTGACGCGGAAGTTCAGCATAAAGCTCTTGTCAGCGGCAAAATAGTCGGTATCGGCGGCAAAGGGGGCGAAAACGGTTGCACCCCCGTCGGCCATCCACGGTGTTTGATCGGCAGCGGTCGGCACCAGATCGATCCCAAGCCTGTCACGATACCATGCGGACAGTGCAGCCGGATCCTTAGACCGGAAGAAAAACCCGCCGAAGCCTTGAACACGTTCCATGGCAATCCCCCTTTCCCACAGTGTATCAAAGTTTCCGTTCAACGGCATCACACTGAAAACGCGGCGTTCATTTGCCGTGACGTGACGATTTTGTCCTGTTTCCGTGGCGGCGTCTTGGGTAAACCACACGAGATTGACTATCTCCGCTGTCAAAGCTGAGTCGTTATTTTAAGGAGAGGAACGCTCATGAAGGTGCTTGTGCCCGTCAAACGCGTGATCGACTACAACGTGAAGGTACGCGTGAAAGCGGACGGATCGGGTGTGGATCTCGCCAATGTGAAAATGTCGATGAACCCGTTTGACGAGATTGCCGTCGAACAGGCCATCCGCCTGAAAGAAGCGGGCCAGGCCGAGGAAGTCGTTGCCGTCTCCATCGGCGTCAAGCAAGCTCAGGAAACACTGCGTACAGCGCTGGCGATGGGCGCGGATCGCGCAATCCTCGTCATTGCAGCTGATGACGTCCACACGGACATCGAGCCGCTGACGGTTGCCAAAATCCTCGCCAAAGTGGTCGAGGAAGAGCAACCAGGTCTGGTTCTCTGTGGCAAGCAAGCCATCGACAATGACATGAACGCTACTGGCCAAATGCTGTCGGCCCTGATGGGCTGGAGCCAGGCGACCTTCGCATCAGAAGTCGAGATTGCCGGTGACAAAGCCAAGGTCACACGCGAAGTCGATGGTGGTCTGCAGACCATCGAAGTGAGCATGCCGACCGTCATCTCGGTCGACCTGCGCCTGAACGAGCCGCGCTATGCGTCGCTGCCCAACATCATGAAAGCCAAGAAGAAGCCGCTGGATGAAAAGACAGCCGCTGACTACGGCGTCGACACCGCACCGCGGCTCGAGATCGTGCAGACGGCAGAGCCCGAAGCGCGTGCTGCAGGCATTAAGGTGAGCTCGGTAGAAGAGCTTGTGGCGAAACTCAAAGAAGCGGGGGCTGTGTAATGGCTGTTCTTCTTCTCGCAGAGATCAATGATGGTGAACTGGCGATGGACGCCACGGCCAAGGCCGTGACCGCCGCCAAGGCGCTGGGTGACGTCACCGTTCTGGCAACCGGCGCAACCTGCGCCGACGCTGCTGCCACCGCGGCGACCATCGACGGTGTGGCCAAGGTGCTTTGCGCCGAGGATGCGCTGTACGGCAAACGTCTGGCCGAGCCTGTATCAGACCTGATCGTGTCGCTTTCCGGTGACTATGAGCACATCGTTGCCCCGGCCACCACGGATGCAAAGAACATCATGCCCCGTGTCGCGGCGCTGCTGGACGCCATGGTGATCTCGGACGCAACAGCTGTGGTAGACGGGAGCACGTTCGAGCGCCCGATCTACGCAGGCAACGCGATCCAGACCGTGAAAGCGGGAGGCGGTAAGAAAGTTATCACCTTCCGTACATCGACCTTTGATGCAGCGGGCACAGGTGGTTCAGCCTCGGTTGAAAACATCGGTGCGGCAGCTGATCCCGCACTGTCGAGCTGGGTCGAGGACAAGGTTGCCGCAAGCGACCGTCCCGAGCTGACATCCGCTGGAGTGGTTGTATCCGGTGGCCGTGGCGTAGGCTCCGAAGACGATTTCGCACTGATCGAGAAATTGGCCGACAAGCTGGGCGCCGCCGTTGGCGCATCGCGGGCTGCTGTCGACTCGGGCTACGCACCGAACGACTGGCAGGTCGGTCAAACCGGTAAAGTCGTGGCCCCTGACCTTTATGTTGCCGTTGGCATCTCAGGTGCGATCCAGCACTTGGCTGGCATGAAAGACTCCAAGGTCATCGTAGCCATCAACAAGGACGAAGAAGCACCTATCTTCCAGGTTGCAGACTACGGTCTGGTCGCCGACCTGTTTGATGCTGTACCCGAGATGATCGAAAAATTGTAAACAGGCACTTCCTGCAAAAAATTAAGCCCGCCGCACCCATGCGGCGGGCTTTTTTGTGTCACTTCAACACTGGAACAAGGGCTTGAGCGATTTCGTGGTGTGCCACGGGACCCGGCATGGTGCGGGCCGCGGGTGCGTCCATTTCACTGAACACCATACCTTCCGTTCCTGCTTGCACCGCTTCGTCCGAAATAACTGTTTCCACATATTTGGTCGCTAGTTCGGACACTTTTTCAATCATCTCTCGGGAAACCAAGGCAAGATCTGCATCAAGATCATTTGCAGACCCCTCGGGCGTTTGACGTCCCGCCCACAACAACACGGTCCTGCCCGGTATCTGGCTGAGTACCAGTCGCATCCGTGCAACCCACGCAGTCTGCAACTCTTCCACCACTGCCTCGAAACGTTCCGGAGATAGAAGGTATAGCCGGTTCAACATGTGGTTGGTGAAATTGAACTCGGCAAAATCAACCTCGCGGTAGATCGCACGCAGCAACGATGAGGCTTCGACAAACCGATCGTTGCGACGGGGATGCACCCGATAAAACCGGTTCGACATATTCCGTGGACTGGTGATCTGAATCACTGTCGTTTGCGCCAAGCCAGACACCTTACGCAGATAGGGATCGGTCGCAAAAACATCGACCCCACCGTTCAGTGATCCAAAATTCACGCATGTCGTGCCCATAGACTGTTCGACCAGATCCGGAAACGGCGTAGGTACGAATTTACCGTATGTGATCGACCCCCCAAAAAAGGCAATAAATGGCCCATCCAGAGACCGCCTTGGCCCGCGAAACAATACTTTGGAATTGCCGTATCTACACGGCAAGTAATCGAGCCCACCCGGACCCAACGATTCAATACTCATGAGACCCACTCTCACTATTTACCCATGGCCACTGTGACAGCAGTTTGTTTAAGAACCCCTAACAAGGATGGTCATCATTGATGCATCGCGTCCCCTTGCCCCCAACAGGTGCGTGACCATATGGTGCGGGAACGTGGCATGAGGTCGAAAATGGACATCAAGACGGTTGGAATTGTTGGCGCGGGCCAGATGGGGAATGGCATCGCGCATGTGATGTCTCTCGCCGGGTACAATGTCATGCTGACCGATATTTCGGGCGACACATTGGCTGCGGCCATGGCGACCATCGATCGGAACCTCGAACGGCAGGTGAGCCGCGAGAAAATCAGCGCAGACGACAAGTTGTCAGCGATTGGACGCATTCAAACGACGCAAACGCTGACCGATCTTGGGCAAACCGATCTGGTGATCGAAGCGGCGACAGAACGCGAAACCATCAAGCAGGCAATATTCGAAGATCTGGTACCGCATTTGCAACCACACACCATCCTCACCTCGAACACGTCATCCATCTCAATCACGCGTCTGGCCAGTCGCACGGATCGGCCTGAGAAATTCATGGGCTTCCATTTCATGAACCCGGTTCCGGTGATGCAGCTCGTCGAACTGATCCGGGGAATTGCAACGGATGTCGAAACGTTCGAAGCCTGCGCCGCAGTTGTGGAGAAGCTTGGGAAGACGGCAGCTACTGCAGAGGATTTCCCTGCCTTTATCGTCAATCGAATCCTGATGCCGATGATCAACGAGGCGGTCTACACGCTTTATGAAGGGGTTGGATCCGTCAAATCCATCGACTCGTCGATGAAATTGGGGGCAAATCACCCAATGGGACCTTTGGAACTGGCGGATTTTATCGGGCTCGATACGTGTCTGGCCATCATGAACGTCCTGCATGACGGGCTTGCGGACACCAAGTACCGCCCCTGCCCGCTTTTGACCAAATACGTGGAAGCCGGATGGCTGGGCCGCAAGTCACAGCGCGGGTTTTATGATTATCGCGGAGAGACGCCTGTTCCGACGCGATAGCGTCTTCACACAAAGGGAATGCGCCCAACTTCTACGAAGCCTTAAGTTCGTCAGTCTTTCAACGCCATTGTATGCTCGCGCAGCCAAGCCATGAAACCGCGCGGATCATCCTTGAAGCCGGTCACAACTTCCGGATCCAGCGGATGCCCGACAACGGGGCCTTGCGGCTTATTGCACGAGCGGACGATCTCGTGCAGCAGCAGACCTTGTCGCAGCATAGGCGATACCTTGTCCGCAATGTGGTATGCGCGACTGTTAGAACCCGGAAAGCGCATCGGAACCACAGTCGCACCAGACCGGCGGATCAGCTGGGCCGTAAACACGTTCCACTCCGCCTCTACAGCTGGCCCCCACCACGTTTCCGATGTAGCAACAACGCCAGACGGAAATAGGGCAACAACGCCACCGTCCTTCAGATGGGCCATCGCCTTGGCCCGCATCTCAACCCCCTTGCGTTGCGCATCAGGGTCATGTGGGAAAGGCACTGGTATCATGTAGCTGCCCGCAACTTCATCAATGACGGTCAGCAGGGATCTGGTGAGAATGCGATAGTCGGGACGCACGCGTCCGATCAGGTCGGCAAAAATCATACCATCCACCATCCCGTGCGGGTGGTTGGAGACAACAATCACCGGCCCTTCTTTCGGGATACGGTCCAACTGGTCTTGCGGGGTTGTAAGATCGATGCCCATCACATCAAGGCAGGCGCGCCAAAAGGCTTGGCCAGATGGGGCACCTTGCCGTTCGAACTTTCGGATCAGGCGCAGGATTGTCAGCTTGCCAGTAAAGGCTTCCATCACTCGGATGAAGCTGGCTTTCCACGGATCATCGAAAGTCGAAGCATACGACAGGCTACGGCGGTCGTATGTATTGAAGCTAACCTTCTCGGCGTCAGGTTTTGTGACCTTCGTCATGTTATGTGTGCTATCGACCAAACGATCGTCACCTTCTATCGACGTATGGACCTCTCGAGCCTTCATCGGCTCAGGCCTCTTCTCCGAACTTGTCAGCAATCAGAGCACTCACGGCATCCGCCAATGGCTCAGCATCCGGTCCGGACGTTTCAACGTCAATAAAACTTCCCATTGGCGCTGCCAACATCAAAAGACCCATAATGCTATCGCCTGATGCAGACATGCCATCCTGGGTCACCGTTGCGCGGGCGTCGAATGCCTCAACCACTTCAACAAGTTTAGCAGACGCGCGAGCGTGCAAACCCTTTATATTCACAATTTCCAGCTTGCGGTGAGTCATCTTCAGGTATCTGCGCCTATATTCTGGCTGTCGATATACTTCTTGCCGGCACTCAGGGCGGCCTGCACGGCATCCGTTACGTGCATCTTACGGCTTTTCGCAAGTTTGATCAGCATGGGCAAGTTTGCGCCGTAAAGGATGCGGCGGTTTTGCGGCTTGCAGGCTAGTAAGCTGAGATTCGAGGGGGAGCCCCCAAACAGATCGGTTACAACAACCACACCATCGCCGGCATCGACCTCATCTGCAGCCACGCAGATTTCGTCTTCCTTCGCCTTGCGGTCATGGTCAGCTTCGATTGCGATGGCACGGACACCGGCCTGTTTGCCGACGACATGTTCTATCGCTCGCAGATACTCACCAGCGAGCCCGCCATGTGCGACAATCACTATCCCGATCAAGCTGATGCCTCTTCGCGTTTGCGGCGATCCAGTTCCCGATGCCGAATAGACACTTGCCAGCCAGCCTCTGCAAGGGCTGCAGCCAAGGTTTCCGCCATGGCAACAGACCGGTGTTGGCCGCCCGTGCAACCGAATGCAACCGAGAGGTGAGATTTCCCTTCGTCTAGCACACTTGGCAGTTGCCACAGCAAGAGATCGCGCAAACGTGCTTCGAACTCGGCCGCGCGCGGGTCGGCCCAAATGTGGCTTCTGACGTCCGAATCCAGGCCGGTTTTGCTGCGCAATCCTGGCTCCCAATACGGGTTTTTCAGAAAGCGGCAATCAAAGACCATGTCAACTGAGCGTGGCAGGCCGCGTTTATAGCTGAAACTCTGTACCGCAACAGCCAGTTGGGTTTGCTCCCCCGGCGAAAACCAGTGCTCTACCTCGGCACGCAATTGGTGCACGTTCAGGTCCGACGTATCGAGCAGCACGTCCGCCCGTTCGCGCACTGGTGCAAGCAGCTCTTTCTCCCTCAGTATCCCTGCTTCGACCCTATCTGCCTCTGCCAAGGGGTGCCTGCGCCGTGTTTCGGAAAACCGATTAAGAAGCACATCCATGCGGCAATCCAGATAGAGAAGCTCGGGCACCAACCCTGGCACACCGGCAACCTGGCCAAGCGCATCGGAAATTGCAGTGCTTGAAAAGTCCCGGTTGCGCGGATCAATGCCGAGCGCCACTGGCTTGTCCGGCATGGGATCGTTCAGCAAGGCCCGGATCAGACGTACGGGCATATTGTCGATCGCCTCATACCCCAGATCCTCCAACACACGAATCGCGCTGGATCGTCCGGCGCCAGAGGGACCAGTCACAAGTACAAGGCGGCGAGGCACGATCATGGCAACAGTCATTCCGGATATCTAAGCCCACCTTTGAGGTATTGCATGATCGCCGAAGGCCAAGCAGGGCTGTCCACTTTGTGAAGGCAAGGCAGTGTTTGGCCTAAGATCGTCTTGGTATGCGCATCGGGTAAGCGCTTAGTTTCAGCCCGGTCCATATCGACAACAAGATACAATCGGGCACTCGTGTTGTCTGTGCGTATTATTCCGATACCGCGTGCTTCAATAAGACCCGCAATGCTTTCGGGTGCACTCATGTGTACCACGTTATCGACTCCAGAAAGCATAGTCTGATCATCCGACACAAGCGTCGCACCTAATGCCATGAGTTGAAGCGCGAGGCCCGACTTACCGCTGCCAGATGCGCCAATGATCAAAACACCTCGCCCGTGCGCGGTTACGGCGCTCGCGTGCAGACGCATGGACTGGGACATCGGAGACTAGACCGGCAGACCGACGACGAAACGGGCCCCGAGCGGTTCCGAGGTGATGTCGGCATCTGTCGGGCGAATATTCTCCGCCCAGATCACGCCGCCATGCGCCTCAACAATCTGTTTCGAAATGGCGAGGCCAAGGCCAGAGTTGTTGCCAAAATGCTCTTCAGGGCGCTGGGAATAGAAGCGCTTAAAAATCTTAGTGAGCGCCTGATCTGGGATACCTGGACCGGTATCTTCGACGACAACAAGAACGCGATTTTCACGCTTGCGGGCCCAGACACGGATCGCATCACCGTCTTCACAGAACGAAATGGCGTTCGTTATCAGGTTGACGAAAACTTGTGCCAACCGCGCCTCCAGACCTTGTACTTCGATGGGATGCGCGGGCAGATCTGTAATGAACTCAATGCCTTTGCTCCGGGCGTCTTCACCCAGATATTGGCCCAGATTTCCAAGCATTTGCAGGAGGTTCAATGGTTCCTCCTCCTCCTTTACCAACTCGCTGTCAAGGCGGGACGCGTTCGAGATATCGCTTACAAGACGGTCAAGGCGCCGAACGTCATGGTCAATCACGTCCAGCAGCTTTTCGCGCTGATCGTCGCGCTTAATCATGCGGAGCGTGCCCACCGCCGACCTTAGAGAAGCAAGTGGGTTTTTGATTTCGTGGGCGACGTCCGCTGCAAACTGTTCGTTGCCATCGATCCGATTATAGAGTGCAGCGATCATACCACGCAACGCGCCCGACAGGCGGCCGATCTCATCCGGGCGTGCCGTGAGATCCGGAATACGAATGCGCCCAGGATTGACCTTACGGGCATTCTTGTCGCGCCCCAACTCTGCAGCCGTGGCGAGATCAGCCAGTGGATTGGCGATCGTCGATGCCAATACAAGGCTAAGGCCAATGGACACAAGCGTCGCGATTACAAACATCTGCAAAACACGTTCGCGTTCCCCACGCACCAGCGCGTCGATCTCACCAGATGCGCTGGTCAACGCGATCACGCCGACGGCAGCCCCGTCATGCTGAATTGGGGTAACAACGCTGAACACAGCGCCCCCGGCAACAGTCAGGTTTTCACTGATTTGCGTATCGCCCGTCATGCTACGCGCCACCAATGGACGCAATTGGTCTTCGATGGGTGCGGGTAC
Source organism: Tateyamaria sp. LSS28 (assembly GCF_059611725.1). Taxonomy (NCBI): domain Bacteria; kingdom Pseudomonadati; phylum Pseudomonadota; class Alphaproteobacteria; order Rhodobacterales; family Roseobacteraceae; genus Tateyamaria; species Tateyamaria sp. LSS28. The sequence continues at coordinate 17,923 of NZ_JCAPFI010000001.1, forward strand.
GGCGGCTTCAGGTCCAGAAAACGGACGGGACACCTGACTCCAAAGCCAACTCAGCCCATCCGTCAGAACAGCAACATTTTCAGTTTCGGTTACCTGGTTAGCAAGCGGCGCCAGGGTGCCCTCGCTTTGCCCGACAAGGGCTTCTGACGCATCGAATACGTAAACCTCATGGCCCGTGCGCAGATCTAGCTTAGCCAACGTGTCTGGAACATTTGCCCCATCGCCGGTTGCAAGGTTTACCGGTGCGCCGACTGGAAGCTGCGCTTCAAGCACATCGGCGATCAACTCGGCTTGCGCAACAAGTGCGGACAGCCTTTGAACCGCCAAACTCTCACGCGTTGAGTTCAGATACAGAATGCCCGCAACAAGAACGTTGAGTGCGATCAGGTTAAAGGTAATGATTTTGCGGGCCAGGGGCGATGCCCGCAAAGACATCAAGCCGCGTCGTGCACGCCCATCCCGCAACTCGGTCGCGCCGGATGTTTCCGGTGCAACCCAGTCTTCGCCCAGAACAACGTCACCATCCCGGGAAGCAGGGGAGCTCATGTCTCGCACGATTATCCTCTTGGCCTGTTCTTTTCGAAACGCGCCTCTTATTCTTCGTTGTAACGATACCCGATGCCATACAACGTCTCAATCGCCGAGAATTCATTGTCTGCGCTGCGCATCTTCTTGCGCAAGCGTTTGATGTGACTGTCGATCGTGCGGTCGTCTACATAGACCTGATCGTCATATGCTACATCCATCAACTGGTCGCGCGATTTCACAAATCCAGGCCGCTGCGCCAAGGCTTGCAGCAGAAGGAACTCGGTCACGGTCAATGATACATCCTTGCCCTTCCAGGCTACGGCGTGACGCAGAGGGTCCATCCGAAGATCACCGCGCTCCATCACCTTCGTTTCTTCCGTGTCGCCGACGATGTCACCGGCAACTGCATCCTGCCGACGCAATAGCGCGCGGATACGTTCGACCAGCAGGCGTTGCGAAAACGGTTTCTTGACGTAGTCATCTGCCCCCATACGCAGACCCAGCACTTCGTCAATCTCGTCATCCTTAGACGTTAGGAAGATGACGGGCATGGTCGTTTTCTGCCGCAGCCGTTGCAACAGATCCATGCCGTCCATGCGCGGCATCTTGATGTCCAGCACCGCCATGTCTGGCAGACGCTTGTTAAAGGCGTCAAGCGCAGCCTGACCATCGTTATACGTTTCGACCTCGAACCCTTCAGCTTCGAGCGTCATGGATACGGACGTCAGAATATTCCGGTCGTCATCCACCAATGCAATCTTGGACATTGCCTGTTTCCTTATACTGCTCGTACTTATTGATTTTTCGGGCATTCTCTCGACTTTAACCCTCCGAATCAATCCATAAGTGCGAATCACGCCCTGAATGGGCCTCAGACTGGTCAGAAAGTGGTTAGGAATGGCTAAATTGCCGCACATTCCCGTATCGGGTGCATGTCGCCCAGTCACTGTTTGCGCAACCGGTCGTCATGGTGGCGCTAACCTTTGCCGCAGGCCTATTCATCAAGTAAATCCACGTGTTAAGACGCCGGAACAGGCTGGCAAGACGTCGGTTCTGGGCCTTTTGGCTACCCTCTGACCCAACAAAGCCGCCCAGCGGCATCAGGAGAGTTCATATGACATTTGGACGGGTAAACCCGCAGTTCCGCCTCGAAGATCAAGGGATCAAAGGGCTGGGCGATGTCTATTACAACCTGATCGAACCAGACCTCATCGAACACGCGCTTGAACGCAACGAGGGTACTTTGGGCAAGGGGGGTGCGTTCCTTGTCACCACCGGCAAGTTCACGGGCCGGTCGCCCAAAGACAAACACGTGGTCAAGACAGACAGCGTGGCTGAAAGCATCTGGTGGGAAAACAATGCCGCGATGTCGCCGGAAGGCTTCGACACCCTCCATGACGACATGCTCGAGCACATGAAAGGGCGCGAGTATTTTGTTCAGGACCTGACGGGCGGTGCAGATCCAAGCTATTCGATCAACGTACGCATGGTCACCGAACTGGCGTGGCATGGGCTGTTCATCCGTCACATGCTGCGCCGTCCTGACGCAGAGGACTTGAAGGATTTCATCGCTGATTTCACGGTCATCAACTGCCCGTCTTTCAAGGCAAACCCCGAGCGTCACAATTGCCGGTCCGAAACCGTCATCGCGATGAACTTTGACCGCAAGATGATCCTTATCGGCGGAACAGAATACGCTGGCGAAAACAAGAAATCAGTTTTCACGCTGCTGAACTACCTGCTGCCAGATCGAGGTGTGATGCCCATGCACTGTTCGGCGAACCATGCACAAGGCAACCCGGTTGATACCGCAATCTTCTTTGGACTGTCGGGCACCGGCAAGACGACTTTGTCCGCTGACCCCGGCCGGGTATTGATCGGCGACGATGAACACGGCTGGTCAGATCGTGGTACGTTCAACTTTGAGGGTGGCTGCTATGCCAAGACCATCAACTTGAGTGCAGAGGCCGAACCCGAGATTTATGCGACAACCGAAAAGTTCGGCACAGTGATCGAGAACATGGTATTCGATCCCGAAACCAAGGAGTTGGATTTCGAGGACGATAGCCTGACAGCCAATATGCGCTGTGCATATCCGCTGCACTACATCTCTAACGCATCATCCAGCGCCCTTGGCGGCCATCCCAAGAACATCATCATGCTCACATGCGACGCATTCGGTGTACTGCCTCCCATCGCGCGTTTGACACCGGCACAGGCCATGTACCACTTCCTGTCTGGCTTTACGTCGAAGGTGGCGGGGACAGAACGCGGGGTGACTGAGCCCGAGCCAACATTCTCAACCTGCTTTGGCGCTCCGTTCATGCCACGCCGCCCAGAGGCGTATGGCAAACTGTTGCAAGAGAAGATCGCCAAGCACGGCGCAACATGCTGGCTGGTTAACACAGGCTGGACAGGTGGAGCCTACGGAACCGGCAGCCGAATGCCGATTCGCGCAACGCGCGCCTTGCTCACCGCTGCTCTGGACGGCACATTGGCCAACGGCGAATTCCGTAAGGATCCTAACTTCGGATTTGATGTTCCGATCTCTGTTCCAGGTGTTGCCGATATTCTGCTTGATCCACGTCGGACGTGGGATGATGCCGAAGCATATGATGCACAGGCAACAAAGCTGGTCGACATGTTCTCGAACAACTTCGAACAATACCTGCCTTACATCGATGACGACGTGAAAGCAGCCGCCATCAGCTAATGCGTTACCCGGGGCCTAAGCGGCCTCGGGCACGACATCCGACAATGGAATATCGAGCAGATATTCCAAATCTTCTCTGCTGTTGTAGGCAAGAAAAGTGTCGATGGGGGCGTCACGCCCATCAACGACCCATTTGAGCACGCTGGGTTCGAGGTGCAGGTAACCAATTCGCGCCCCGAATCCCTTGTAAGCGACTACGTTAAGGATGAAGCCATAAATCCAGTCTGGATCCCAGCGCTGCATCATCTCCAACATACCCGTGCGTCCGAGTACGGGCGCCAGACCAACACCACGATACTTGCCGCGTTCTGGCGCGACCCAAAACTCTCCGTGATAGGCGGCCATACCGCCAATCCGGTGGGTGCCTGGCGTCGCGCGAAAACGCGACCGGGCCAGGTCCACGCCTTTCAAAGGCGGAGGAAACGCACGGAACTGGCGCAGCAGGTAGCTGCTGAGCGGTTTCCCGGACAGGCGAACACGTTTAGCGGCTTGGGTATGAATCAGTTCCCCATCTTCGTTTCGGCCAGTCAGCCAGAATGCGTTTGACCGGTTCAAGCCATGCAGTTCAGGATCGAATGGTGCGCCAAGTTTCTGCATCGGCCGCTCTTCAGCAACGATGTCCTTGTACTCGTCAAAGTCTGTGCCGATCGTCAGAGTGATCCCCTGTGAGATCAAGATATTGCGGCTTGTTGCAATGAACGGCGCCGCGTTTCCAGGGAATTGAATGGTCATAAAAGTCTCTCCTTTGACGCACTTACGCCAAAGCTAGGACAATTTATGTCAAAATACCCGAAAAACTCGCTGAAAAAGTGTAATTCGATTCAGGTGGTCATTGCGGCCATCCTTTCGAACTTCGCGTTCGCCGGGTCGAAGTCAGGTTGCGTAATATCGGTCATGGCAGCGCGCTGCACCTCGTCCAGCGCAGCTATCTTGACGTTGATGGTCGGGACCACCAGCGTCATGACAGCCGAGGACCGATCCGGAAAAAATCCAGCCATCATAAGGCGTTGGTAAGCCATCGTCACTTGGCTTTCATCGTTTCCCTTTGGCATCCGGGTATAAACATGATCCAGCCGAGCCATCTGTGTCGTTTGAATATCCAGAAAAGACTGATCCAGCATACGGCCGAATTCTTCGCCAGCTGGAAGCCGGGCGATCGGACGGCCAATGCTGGAACGAGCATAATCCAGCCCAAACCAATTCACGTATGCCGAGAGATTTCCGAACTCCACACAAATCCAGCCCGAATCAGAATTGCGATAAACCATGAGATATGGACGCACATGAGACAGATTTGGGCTCTCAATCTCTCCCGAGGCCATGACCCACGCACGATAGGTTTCACGCAGAAGGACCGACTCGTCTGTCCATATGTCCCCAATCGGTCGCTGCTGCTGGTAAAAAACCCAGTCACCTTGATGGGCTTGAAGATACTGCAGTGCACCGCGCATGCCAGTCTGACCTCGCGACCACACCTTGGCATGCATAAGCAGCTCTCGTGCTTCCGGCAGCGCGGCTTCCCCCGCCTCGGTCAGCTCGTAGCGCCGGTCTTTTGTCCGAAAAAGCTCCTCACCACGCATCTCCTCAAGCTGCGAAATATGGCGACGAACCGTTTGACGCGTGCTGTTTAGTCTTGTCACAGCATGGGACAAGTTCAGCGTTTCCGCCAATGTTGTGAACGAGCGGATCATCTCGAACAGCAGGGGCTGGTTCAACTCACTCAAGTTTGGCGTTGGCGCGTTCACATGCTTACTCGATGTATGATCAACAATACATCCACGTTAAACAAATCATACATTAATGCAACATTTACGTGTGGTCTTGGGTGTAAATCTACTCAATTGAACCGATGCGTGTACTGGGCGATCACTCTCCCAGAACAACCGGAGGTAATCAGTCATGTCGCATCCTGTCGACGTACACGTTGGTAAACGCTTGAAACAGATCCGCACCTTGCGTCGGATGTCCCAAACAGATGTTGCAAAGCGCTTGGAGCTGTCTTTTCAACAAATCCAGAAATACGAGATCGGTTCGAACCGAATCGCCGCGAGCCGTCTGTTTGAGCTGTCGCGCATCCTCGACGTACCCACATCCTACTTCTTTGAAGGTTTGGCGGACGCAGGCAACATGGCTGCACCACGCAGCGATCGCGGGCTTGATATCGTGAATGCGCTCGCTGCGATTGAAGACGACAAGATCAAATCACGCATCGTCACCTTCATCGAAGATGTGTCCGGGCTGACTGTCGCACGCCGCGCTTCATAAACGCATAGTACGACGGTATTTCATCAAGCCATTTAATAATACATTTTCAGCACTCGATTCGGACCGGCTTGCCCATCGGCAGTCGGTCCGAATTTTTTTGGGATGCGCAAAACTCTAAACCGGCCCCAGAGTCACAAAGCGAAAATCCATGTGATTCGACTTACCGACATTGATCAAGGAGATGGTACTTTGGCGGTATCACCATCAATGGTAGTGATTCTTACCAACCATCGCGTCGGTCTCGGTTGTATCTCTCCAGGCTCGTTGCTGCACTGCAGTATAGTGCCACGCAATATTTGAACAAATAGCCGCATCAAAATGAATATTTGTTGCGCTGCACCTGCAAACTAGTTAAGCGGTGACGACGCGGAAAATGAGGAGCTATGCGATGGCACATGACGGACAGGATATTGGAGTGATGACGTCAGTTTTGCTCGATGATTTGCTCGCGCTGACCAGCGCTGCGCTAAAACCGGTTGAAGAGATAACGGAGCTCGCGCGGACACGCCTGCGCGACCAACTCAGTGTTGATGGGCGGGTGTCTGGCGCCCTTGTCGAAAAGCATCAGACTGCCGCCCATGGTCTCGCATGGCTCGCAACATACTGCGAAGCGCTCCGACAGATGCAGAAATGGGCGGAAGCAATCAGCGTCCAGTCCAAATTCGGCGAAGTCGAGGCACTGATCCACCAAATCGCCTTTGGCGAATACCTGTGGCAGATTTACGGCGGCATTCAAATGAACCAGGGCGAGGTTCTGCGCTTGCAAGACCTTGGTTTGTCCCAAGACGACATGCGCGGGATGATGGAACCCGCCATTCAAACGCTCACCCAACGCGGCAATACTCAAGCGGCGCGCGTTCGTCTTGTTGAATTGATGCAGGAACGCAGCGCTGAGATCACAGTTGGTGCCTCTGGCCTCGATGAAGAACTTGAAATGATTCGAGAGCAATTTCGGCGCTATGCCGTGGAAAAGGTCGAACCCTTTGCCCACGATTGGCACCTCAAGGACGAGCTGATCCCAATGGAGGTTATCGAAGAGCTGGCCGAAATGGGCGTCTTCGGCCTGACCATCCCCGAAGAGTATGGTGGTTTCGGTTTGTCGAAAGCATCCATGTGCGTCGTCTCAGAAGAACTGAGCCGCGGCTATATCGGTGTCGGCTCGCTCGGCACCCGCTCCGAAATCGCGGCCGAATTGATCATCGCAGGCGGCACGGAGGAACAGAAACAGAAGTGGCTGCCACAACTTGCCAGTGCCGAAACGCTGCCCACGGCTGTGTTCACGGAACCCAACACCGGGTCCGACCTTGGCAGTTTGCGCACCCGCGCGGTCAAAAACGACAACGGCGACTACAAGATCACGGGCAACAAGACCTGGATCACCCATGCTACACGCACGCAAGTGATGACGCTTCTGGCCCGCACGAATCCGAACACCACGGACTACAAGGGGCTGTCGATGTTCTTGGCTGAAAAGACACCCGGCACAGATGAAAACCCCTTCCCAACCGACGGCATGACCGGCGGCGAGATCGAAGTGCTCGGCTACCGGGGCATGAAGGAATACGAACTGGGCTTCGACAACTTCCATGTGAAGGGCGAGAACCTGCTGGGCGGGGAAGAAGGCAAAGGCTTCAAGCAGCTAATGGAAACCTTCGAATCTGCCCGCATCCAGACAGCAGCCCGCGCCATCGGCGTAGCGCAATCAGCGCTGGATATCTCGATGCAGTACGCCCAAGACCGCAAACAGTTCGGCAAGGCCCTCATCAACTTCCCGCGTGTCGCCAACAAACTCGCGATGATGGCCGTCGAAATCATGGTCGCTCGACAACTGACCTACTTCTCTGCGTTCGAAAAGGACGAAGGGCGACGCTGCGACGTCGAGGCGGGCATGGCAAAACTGCTGGGTGCGCGTGTAGCATGGGCGGCGGCCGACAATGGTCTGCAAATCCATGGCGGCAACGGCTTTGCACTGGAATACAAGATTTCCCGCGTTCTTTGCGACGCACGCATCCTGAACATCTTTGAAGGTGCCGCGGAGATTCAGGCTCAGGTCATCGCGCGTAGGCTTCTGGGGTAAGCCATTTTCTGACCCGGAAAACGAACCGTAAGCTTTGTCGGCTGCCGCTCGTTGATTGACGATCCACACAGAACCTTCAAGGTGGCGGCATGCTTACATTTGCCGCTGCTGTCTTTTTTCTGATCATAACGCCCGGCCCAGGCGTCTTGTCGGCAGCAGGAGTCGGAGCCGCCTATGGCCTCAAATCCGGCATGCGATATGTGCTGGGCCTTTTTATCGGCAACAATCTGGTCATTCTTGCGGTCGTTACCGGCCTTGCCGCTCTGATACTGGCAAATCCTCTTGTACGGACCCTGCTCTTTGGGGTTTCAACACTCTACCTGCTCTACCTTGCAATGCGGATCGCCTTCGCCGGATCAAAGCTTGCCTTTGCGCCTGTCACCACCGAGCCAGGTGTTCTCAATGGGGTCTTGCTGCAGCCGATCAATCCCAAGGCATATGCCGTCAACACGGCTCTTTTCTCGGGTTTTTCCCTGATACCCGATGCCATTCTGGTCGAAGCAGTTTGGAAACTGGTGATCGTCAACGCGATCTGGGTGCCAATTCACATCATTTGGGTTGGTTTCGGGGTCCGGCTCAAGCAACTTGATCTGGCTGCACATCAGCAACGATGGATTAACTATATAATGGCCGCCTCCATGCTGCTGGTGGTCGCACTAGCTTTAATGGCCGAGATTTGACGCACATAGTTCGCATCTCCTTGCTCGCAAGATAGGCAAATTCTTTCGTGGCGTGTGCGGCAAAACGCTCATACCGCAAGTTGAAGCGTCTTTCGCTTGCACCCCCGCATACCCGGACGTATCGCAAGGCCATGGCTAAAGCTCCCCTCTCCCCCGCTGCCTGGATTGACGCCGGGCTGGAACAGCTCACAGCCCAAGGGCCATTGGCCCTGCGGGCAGAACCACTTTCACGCCACCTGAAGACGTCAAAGGGTTCATTCTACTGGCATTTCAAGGATGTACCGGCTTTTCAGAAGGCATTGCTTGCCGAATGGAAATCCCGTGCTCTGGACACCTTAAAGGAAGACAGCGCCCAGAACGGCACTGCCACCGACAAGATGATCCGCTTCGGACAAAGTGTTCAGGAAGACACCGCAGGTCCAGCGCTTCGTGCTTGGGCACAGCAGGACAAAGCGGTCGCAAAGGCACTGTCTGAGGTCGACAAGACACGTCTGGCACGTCTCACGGATTTGATGTCCGACATCGGTGTCACGAACGAAGAGTTTTCCAAGGCGGCCTACGGGTCTCTCGTTGGTCTGAAGCAAATGCATTCGGATGATGGCGACGCCTTGGTGGCCTTCGCAGCCCTTGTTGACCTGGTGATGGCCCTGAAATGATTCGAGCGGCCGCGCTGACGCTTTTGGCGTCCATCCCGGCATGCCAAGCTGATGAAACCGTTGCGCGCTATGGCGCTGCGGATCGCCTGTGGGAATTGCAAACCCTGAACGGTACCGCATTTCCGGCACGCGCGACGCTTGAGTTTGAGACGGGTGGCCCGGTCTCTGGTCATGCGCCGTGCAACCAGTTCACAACAACCAACACGGTTCCGTATCCATGGTTCGAACTCAAGCCCATTGCGGCTACGCGCATTGCCTGCCCCGAGCTGGAAGCTGAAACAGCTTACCTCGAGGCGCTCTCAAGGATGACCCAATCCGAGGTGCGCGAAGGAAGCCTGTTTCTGCGCAATGACGATGGCGAAGAGCTGATATTCACAACACGCGATTGAACGCGTCGACAAAGCGAGCGCGCGCCTCTGGCAAAGGTTTTGACCCTAGATCAGGAGCCAGATGATTAGCCAGGAAGTATCCCGTGGTCTCCAGCCCTTGCGCAATCTCTGCATTCGGCGCGTCACCTTCACGACGCAGCACAGCAGGAAGTGGCAATAACCGATCTGCCCACTCGCCCGCACCCTCCTTCGACACTGCCCGCCCAGATTTGGGCGAGACATAGGCGAGACCTCCGGTAGCCCCGGTCACCGCACAGGCGCTGAGATCAAGGCCAAAGCCCATCTCCTGCAAAAGAGCCAACTCCCATTGCAAGTATCCAAGCGGCCAAACATCATCCTGCCCCAACAGATCAAGCAGCGCCTCGGTTCGGCGATACAACGGGCCGTGTGCCTCGCGCTCTGGCAAGCAAAAGGCCAATAGGCCTGTAACCGCGTTCAACCCGGCCAAGGCCAACCGATTGCCCATGACCAGGGCCGCACGGCTGCGCACCGGCTCGACTGCGAATGTCCCGATGTGCTCTTCCAGACGCGCGCGCCACGCCACATCCAACTGCGCACCGGGTTGCAAGATTGGGGCAATCTTACGGCTCGTTCCGCCGCGGACCACACCGGCATGGCGACCACGATCTTCGGTGAAAACGTCAATGATCGAACTGGTTTCCCCGTGGCGGCGCACGCTTAGCAATATGCCCGTGCCGCGCCACTCCATCTCAGGCCAGCCCCTCCTGATCCAGCATATGCCGCCCCGCGCGGTCTTCCACCTCGATCACCCAAAGGTCCGGATCAAACCCGCGCTGCCGGGCAACCGCCGCATCCACATCACCCTCGGCACCAGAGGACAGCTCCGCCCAGACGCGCGTGTCAGACATCAGGTCAAAGGATCGCTGGTACAGCACTGCCTGACCATCCAACGTGTTCAGCTTCACCAGCACCGCCCCGCCCGTATCATCTCCGTGGGCAACAACAAAACCGGGAATGTCAGCAAAGCGCAACCGCGCCAGATAGGCATCCACCCAGAACCGCGATGTCAGCTTGGGCGCCACGTTCGCCCCTTCCCTGTTTCAAAAAAATCCTCCCCGAAGGGTCGGGTGGCATATGTCTCAGGCATTGCCATCTTTGAAATCCAAGCCCATCTGGTCGTAGCGTTCCGCTTCATCCAACCATTTCTCGCGCACTTTGACCTGCAGGAACAAATGCACCTTACGGCCCAGGAACTCGGTCAGTTCCTCCCGCGCAGCCTTGCTCACCGCCTTGATCGTCTCGCCGCGATGCCCCAGCACAATGCCCTTGTGACCGTCCCGGCTGACATAGATGATCTGGTCCACCTTGGCCGAGCCATCCTTGCGCTCTTCCCAGGCTTCGGTCTCAACGGTCAGTTGATACGGCAGCTCCTGATGCAAGCGCAGGGTCAGCTTCTCACGGGTCATCTCGGCCGCGATCATGCGCATGGGCAGATCGGCAATCTGATCCTCCGGGTACAGCCACGGCCCCTCCGGCACTTGTTTGGCCAACCACTGACGCAGCGCATCAACGCCATGGCCCTTCTCTGCCGAGATCATGAAGGTTTCCGCAAAATCAAACCGCTCATTCAGATCCTTGGTCAGACCCAGCAGCACAGGTGCCTCGACACGATCAATCTTGTTGATGGCAAGTGCCACAGTCCGGCCCTGTCCGATCTCGGCCATTCCTTCCAGAATGCGCTCGACCCCAGCAGTGACACCGCGGTGCGCCTCGACCATCAGCACCACTACATCAGCATCCGCAGCCCCACCCCAGGCGGCCGCCACCATCGCACGATCCAAACGGCGGCGCGGCTGAAACAGGCCCGGCGTATCGACAAAGACGATCTGACTATCGCCTTCCATTGCAACACCGCGAATGCGGGCACGGGTGGTTTGAACCTTGTGAGTGACAATGCTGACCTTCGCGCCCACCATTGTGTTTAGCAGGGTGGACTTGCCCGCATTGGGTTCTCCGATCAGGGCGACAAAGCCCGCGCGGGTGGTCATGCCTGCCCCTCCAGTTGTTGCAGCAACGCCTGCGCCGCTGCCTGCTGCGCTTCGCGCTTCGACCCGGCGGTGGCTGTGGCCTCGGCCCCCGTCGACAGACGGGCGGCGATGGTGAAAATTGGTTGATGGTCCGGCCCGGAACGACCGGTCTCAACATATTGCGGTGGGGTCAAACCGCGGGCCTGTGCCCATTCCTGCAAGGCGGTCTTGGCATCACGGGCATCCGCATCGACGCGAGCCACCCGATCGCCCCACAACCGCAGGATCAGCGCCTTGGCGGCATCAAATCCCGAGTCCAGATAAACAGCCGCAATCACCGCCTCGATGGCATCTCCCAAAAGCGCCTGCTTGCGTCTGCCGCCGGACAACATCTCGGACCGGCCCAATCGCAGCACGGCCCCCAGATCGACATCACGCGCCACGTCGGCACAGGTTTCCTTCCGCACCAAAGCATTGAAACGCGGGGCCAGCGTCCCTTCCGCGGCCCCTGGGTCGGCCTCAAGCAACGCCTGCGCCATCACCAGGCCCAAGACTCGGTCCCCCAGAAACTCCAAACGCTGATTGTCCGACCGGGTGGGCGAAGACATAGACGCATGTGTCACCGCCTCCACCAGTAAATCAGGCGCGACAAAGCGGTGCCCGATCCGGCCCTCAAAGGCCGTCAGATCTACCCCCAGCTTCACTCGATCCCCTTGAAGTAGCGATCACTACGCCACGTCCAGAAAAACAACATCGACCGACCAGCGGACGAGAACATAACGCGATCCGCGCGACCAATCAGATTTTCGAACGGAACATAACCGACGCCACCCGCGACCTGCGCCAACCGGCTGTCCGAGGAGTTGTCGCGGTTATCCCCCATAAAGAAGTAGTTGCCTTCCGGGACGCGGTAGACTGGCGTGTTGTCCGACTGCTGCACGCCAACGTTCAGCACGACGTGCTGCTCACCGTTGGGGAAGGTTTCGAGGAACCGGGACTTCGTGCAATCCGCGCCCTGCCCCACGGCGCCGCTTTCACAACGCGGCAACAAACCCTGCGGCCCCTGACGATCAAACACCTCAGTGAACGTGCCAGCCGGTTCCTGCGGCACGGGCTCGCCGTTCAGAATGATCTGACCATTCCGGACTTGCAAAGTGTCGCCGGGCAGACCCACAACACGTTTGATAAAGTCAGCCCCTGAAACGGGATGGCGAAAAACGACAACGTCACCGCGCTCGGGCTCACCGGCCCAGACGCGATCATCACCCATGAACCCGCACAGCTTCTGCGCATCCAGACCAATAGCCGGAATCGACGGGCAGGACGCATAGGAATAGCCATAGGCCATCTTGTTCACGAACAGGAAATCGCCAATCAGCAACGTCTCTTTCATCGAACCGGACGGAATCCAGAACGGCTGGAAGAAAAGCGTGCGGAACACCCCGGCAATCAACAGCGCATAAACAATGGTCTTGATCGTTTCGATCACGCCGTTCTGGGACTTTTCCTTGGCGGCCATTGCGCGCTCCTTCGGGGGGTAGGTTCAGGGCTACATGCGGGCGCGGCCCGAAGGTGTCAAGGCGCAGGATCAGATTGTATCGGGCGGGCTTCGATCACCACAAATGCCTGCGCCCACGGATGATCGTCGGTCAGGGTGACATGGATGATCGCCTCGTGCCCGGACGGGGTCATCTCGGCCAGTCGTTCGGCAGCCCAGCCCGTGACATGCATGACAGGTTGACCGGTTCTAAGGTTAGTCACCGCCATGTCTTTCCACGAAATACCCATGCGCAGGCCGGTGCCCAGAGCCTTTGAGCACGCCTCTTTCGCCGCCCAACGTTTGGCATAGGTACCAGGCGTATCGGCCCTTCGTTCGGCCTTGGCCTGTTCAATATCGGTAAACACCCGGTTGCGAAACCGGTCCCCGAACCGCTCCAACGTACCCGCGATCCGGTCAATATTCGCGAGATCGGTGCCAACACCAAGGATCATTGCAAACGTGCCGTCAAAATCTTGTAACTCGCAAACCCGAAAAAGCCTGCAAAGGCCAGCTCGAACCAGCGACGCGCCTTGCGATAAGCGGCCACAATCCGCGCGTTCGAAAACAGCAAGGCATAACCGATGAAAATCAGGATCGAGCCCGCGTAAAGGTAAGCAAAGCATTGGAAAATGGCAGCTGGCTTTGCGTCAGCAGGCAAGGCAATGGCATAGATTGATCCCCAGCTCAGGATCGCCTTGGGATTGGTGATGTGAATGGCCGCCCCCTTCAGAAACAGATTGCGCGCCGAGCCGGAAAACGGCGTACCCACAGGGGTGTCCCCGCCGTGCCAGGCACTTTTCAAAGCTTTGAACGCCAGCCACGCCAAGTATGCCACGCCCGCATAGCGGACGATTTCAAAAACCCAGACATGGGCCAGCATGATGGCCGACAGACCCACTGCTGCGGCAATACCCCAACTCGCCGACCCGGCAAGGATTCCCAGAGCAAAGGCAAGTGCAGAGGCGCGCCCGGCAGACATGGCGGTGCCTGCAATCCCCATGGTGGCGGGGCCCGGCGATCCGCCCGCAAGCAGCCATGCAATCCAGATAGCGGCGAATTCAGATCCCATCGAACACTCCCAGATTGGCGACCTGTTGCACGCTTCTACGACACAGGCCGGACAAGATCATGCAGGTGCCTCGATGTCATAGACAATGATGCCAGCTGCACCGCCCTCACAAAGCGCGACAAGCCGCGCACCCAAATCCTGATGCTCGGGGTCAACGGCATATGCTGCCAACGCCTTTGCATTCTCCGCATCAAGTGTGAAGCCATAAGGGTAATCGGGTGTCTTGCCTTCGTAGTCGCGATTCGGACCCGCCCGGAAATCGGAGCAGCCATCCAATCGCCGCACGAGGTCCTCAAGATCCAACATAATCTTGTCCAGTTCGGCCGTATCAGCCTTGGGTGACAAACGCAGAAACACACAGTGGCGGATCATCAACGGGTCCCCTCTTGTTCGACCGGATTTCGGTCAATTCAACCGCTGTGCCGTCCGAGATGCAAGACTGACCCGCCAGCGCACCGGCAATGTTGGGCAGCAGCGCGGTTCATTCGGCCCCAGCATGATTGTCGTGAGGTCCACGTGGCTTGGACCAAACGCAGCGTCGCGTGGCGATTGGCCAAACAAGCCCTCAACGGAACCGACAAACCCCCAACCAGCGGTCGTTCGCTGATACACGCCGACCGCGATCGACGTGTTACCGGCCGAACCGGGGATGTATTCATACACGATGCCCAAGGCCCGTGTGGCCGTGGCCGGATTCGCCTGATCCGGCAGCCAGAAAGAGGCCTCTGCCGTGCCCGACGCCGTCAATGTCGAGAACAGCAGCCGATCCAGATCGGGCCAAGCACTCTGTTGTGCCGTTGTCGGCCCGGCGTAGACGGCCAAGGTCAACGCAAGAATCGATGCCACCAAACGCATCATGCGACAGCCTCCCGCGCCTTATCCATGAGGTGGCGCATTTCTCGGATAGCCGGATCCAACCCTAGGAAAATGGCCTCACCAATCAGGAAATGCCCGATATTCAGCTCCATCACTTCGGGAAAGGCAGCAACCGGAGACACAGTTTCATAGGTCAAACCATGGCCCACATGCACCTCAAGGCCCAGCGAATGCGCAAAACTCGACATCTCGCGCATCGCCTCCAATTCACGGTCGCGATCTTCCATGCGCCCCTCGTGATGTGCGTCACAATAGGCACCCGAGTGCAGCTCGATCACCTGCGCACCAATGCGGTGGGCCGCTTCGATCTGGCGCTTGTCGGCTGCGATGAAGATGGACACCCGGCAGCCGGCCTCGCGCAGCGGAGCGATGAAATGGGCCAGCCGGTTTTCTTCCCGTGCGACCTCCAGCCCCCCTTCGGTTGTCCGTTCCTCGCGTTTCTCAGGAACGATGCACACCGCGTGGGGTTTGTGACGCAAAGCGATGGATTGCATTTCTGTTGTCGCGGCCATCTCGAAGTTCAACGGCACTGACAACACGTCCATCAGCCCTTCGATGTCAGCATCGGAAATATGTCTGCGATCTTCACGCAGATGAGCCGTAATGCCATCGGCCCCAGCCATCTCTGCCAACTTTGCCGCGCGCAGCGGGTCCGGCGTATCGCCGCCACGTGCATTTCGCACCGTGGCGACGTGATCGATATTCACACCAAGGCGGAGTTTTCCCAAAGGGGCTGTCATCGGCATCGTCCTTCCAATGTCTTCACGTCCAACCTAGTGCGGATGCAAATGTCTGGAAATACGGACAAAGCCGCAAAATTGTACCAAGCGCCTAGTCAGTTTTTGGCTTGGCAGCGGCTGCCTTGTTCGCGGCTTTGGCCTTCAATGCTTCGAACTTGGCCTTGATCGCACCCTTGCGCCGCTTCTGGTAGGCGCGAATGACGGGCACCGAGAGGTAATAGCAGACAGTCGCCGCGATGATGCCGGGGATGATTCCACCAATAAGATAGGGAAAGAAAATCTCGTCATAAAAGATGCTCAGCTTGGTCCAATCGCGTGGCTCTCCCATCAGCACATGCTTCAGGTTCAGCCACAGGTCGGACCCCGCATCGACGAACTTGCCACCAAAGGATCGTTCCGTTTCTTCCTTCATTTCGGCCCCAAGCAGCCAGTGACCCGTTTGCAATGACACCACACCAATCGGAACATAGGTCAGCGGGTTGCCAAAGAAGGTCGCCATCAGCGACGCAACAATATTCCCGCGCATGGCCGTCGCAATGATGGCAGCGACAAAGAAATGTAAACCGTAGAATGGAGTGAATGTCGTGAACACGCCCGCCCAGATACCACGCGCGATCTTTTCTGGTCGGTCAGGCAGTCGACGGACGCGGTGTTTGACATACAGAAACGCACGACTCCACCCGCCGCGCGGCCAGAGAAATTCCAGCACTGCGCGCAGAAACGGTTTGGGGTCGCGGCGCTTGAACACCAATATCTTGTCGCCCTTCGTTGCGCCTTATCCCGCGATCATCGTTTGCCCGGCTGATGGCTCGGGGCGACGGAAGCGGTCGATGGCAGCCACATCACTCTCTGCTTGAAGCGCCCCCATCAACGTATGCAGATGCTGGGCGTCCCGAAGCTCTACGTAGACCATCAATCTAAAGAAGTCAGGTTTACGATCCACGAATTCGAGATTTGAAATATTGGCCCTACTCTCGCCGATCAATGTGCAAATGCGTCCCAGGACACCGGCGTCATTGCCAATGGTCAGATCAAGCGTCACGCCGTACACAGCCGGATGGCTGCCGTCGTGCCAATGCAGGTCCAGCCATCGGTCGGGTTGATTTTCGTATTCGACAAGGCGCGCGCAATCTATGGCGTGTACAACCACGCCTTCACCCCGAAAGGTGATCCCGACAATGCGCTCGCCTGGCAACGGTTCGCAGCACGTTGCGCGCTGGAATGACTGTCCCGGCAAAAGCCCAATGACCGCGCGGCGCGCGTCGACCTGTTTGCCAGACTTAGGTGTCAAATCAGGATAGATGGCCTGCACCACTTCGCGGCCGGTCAACTCGGCTGACCCCAGACGCGCCAGTACTTCGTCCGCATCCTTCAAGCGCAATCGTTTGGCGGCGGCATCCAATGCCTTGTCCGTGGCCTTCTTGCGCACATGGGCGAAGGCGGACCGAGCCAATTCGCGCCCCAATGTAATGAAACGGTCGCGATCCGCCTCGCGCAGAGAACGACGGATGGCTGTCTTGGCCTTGCCGGTCGTGGCAATCTCAAGCCATGTGGCCTGCGGTGTCTGGCCCTCGGCGGTGATGATGTCGACCGACTGGCCATTCTTGACCCGCGTCCACAAAGGCACACGCATCCCGTCCACCTTGGCCCCGACACAGGCGTTCCCGATCCTTGTGTGGATCGCATAGGCAAAATCGATGGGTGTGGCGCCTTTCGGCAATTTCACCACCTCACCCTTGGGGGTAAAGCAGAACACCTGGTCCGAATACATCTCTAGCTTCACGGCCTCGAGGAAATCTTCGTGGTCTTCTTCGCTGTCGAACTGCTCGGTCAGTTGAGAAATCCACTTGGCCGGATCCACGGCAAACGGGTTCTGTGACCGCACGCCATCGCGATAGGACCAGTGCGCAGCCACGCCGGTTTCCGCCACATCGTGCATCTGCCGGGTGCGGATCTGCACTTCGACCCGCTTGCCATCACGGCCCGACACAGTGGTGTGGATAGACCGATACCCGTTGGTCTTGGGTTGGCTGATATAGTCCTTGAACCGGCCTGGCACTGCGCGCCACCGCTGATGAATGGCCCCAAGCGCGCGATAGCAATCTTCTTCGGATCCAGTGATGACACGGAAGCCATAAATGTCGGACAGACGGGAAAAGGACTGATCCTTTTCCTGCATCTTGCGCCAGATGGAATACGGTTTCTTGGCGCGGCCAAATACTTCGGCCTCAATGTGCACCTTTTCCAATTCAAACCGCATATCGCCGGTAATGCGCTGAATGACGTCGCCAGTTTCGCGCTGCATCGTTATAAAGCGGCGAATGATAGATGATCTGGCGTCCGGATTTAGAACTTTGAACGCAAGATCTTCCAGCTCTTCCCGCATCCATTGCATCCCCATGCGGCCCGACAGAGGGGCAAAGATATCCATGGTTTCGCGGGCCTTCTGAACCTGTTTGTCCGGGCGCATGGACTTGATGGTGCGCATGTTGTGCAAGCGGTCGCTCAGTTTGACCAGGATCACGCGCATGTCCTTTGACATGGCCATGAACAGCTTGCGGAAGTTTTCGGCCTGCTTGGTCTCAACACTCGAGAGCTGCAGGTTGGTCAGCTTGGTGACGCCGTCCACCAGCTTGGCAACCTCGTCTCCGAACTGTTCAGACACCATGGCATAGCTTGCCTTGGTGTCCTCGATCGTGTCGTGCAGAAGGGCGGTAACGATGGTGGCATCGTCCAGCTGCTGCTCGGTCAGGATAGCAGCAACGGCAACGGGGTGCGTGAAGTACGGCTCGCCCGAATGGCGAAACTGCCCATCGTGCATCTGTCCGCCAAAGGCATAAGCCCGGCGGATCAGGTCCTCGTTTGTCTTTGGATTATAGTTGCGGACCAGCGCGATCAGATCGTCGTCAGAGATCATCCGGTCCGCACCCGACTGGGATCAGCCCTGGCCTTGCGCGGCCATCAGCTGACGCAGAAGCATCTCTTCGGACATGCTGTCTTCTTCCGGCTTGTCCTGCTCGGCACCCATAAGAAGCGCCATTGCGTCTTCTTCTGCCTCGTCCACTTCGATCTGGCTCTGGTTCGATTCGATCAGACGCTCACGCAGTTCTTCTGAACTTTGGGTCTCTTCAGCGATCTCGCGCAGGGACACGACGGGGTTCTTGTCATTGTCGCGGTCCACTGTAATGGGCGCGCCGGACGAAATCTCGCGGGCGCGATGCGCGGCCAGCATCACCAGCTCGAAACGGTTCGGAACCTTGTCAACGCAGTCTTCAACGGTCACGCGGGCCATGGGTGTGCTCCAGATCAGGCGAGTTTAGATAGAAGGCTGTTATTTAGGGCCGATTGCACAGAATGACAAGCGCCTATTCGATGGGCACGATCGCTTCAATATCTGCGCTCGGAAGCGCATCCCGCATCTCCGTAACTGACTTCCGTGTAATTGGGTGCACCCAATCAGGCGCGACATCCGACAAGGGAACAAGAACGAATGCGCGTTCGTGCATGCGGGGGTGCGGCAACAGCAATTGACCTGGGGCCATTTCCTTCTGTTTTTCCAATGGTAGTTCCATCCAGGTGCGCAAGACCCGAACACTCGGTCGGATCATGTCGTCATGTGCTAGCAAATCCAAATCTATGATACGCTGCTCCCATCGGGCCTTTCGACGGCGTCCAAGACGCGCTTCGACCTCATGCAAACGGGCAATTGCTTCGGAAGATGACCAATGTGCCTCAACTAAAAGCGCCGCGTTCACAAAGTCGGGACCACTGTCGACGGGGACTGCTGGAGTTCGAAAAAAGCGACTACGACCCCGAATCACTGCTCCCATCTCTTCGATCGAATCAATGGCGTGGTGAAGCGTTTCGATGGGTGTTCCGACGCCAGAATGCATGTTTGACCCAAGGGCAACTAGCAATTTTGAACCGTTACATGGCGTAGTTTTGCCTATTTGGGTATCATCAGTGACTTGCGACATATTAAAAATCACCTATTTTTCAATCACCGTCTTTCGCGTTTTTACGCACTCACTCACGGAAATCACAGGCGGTACCCGAATTTTCGGAAGGACATTTTATGTTTTACAAAGACGAACGGCTGGCGCTGTTCATCGACGGTTCGAACTTATACGCCGCAGCCAAAGCGCTTGGGTTCGATATCGACTACAAGTTACTGCGACAGGAGTTCATGCGTCGAGGCAAGTTACTCCGCGCTTTTTACTACACCGCACTGTTGGAAAATGACGAGTATTCGCCGATCCGACCTTTGGTCGATTGGTTGAACTACAACGGCTTTACCATGGTGACCAAGCCAGCCAAGGAATACACCGACTCGATGGGTCGTCGTAAGGTAAAAGGAAACATGGACATCGAATTAGCGGTGGATGCCATGGAACTTGCGCCGCGTGTCGACCACATTGTCCTATTTTCGGGCGACGGGGATTTTCGTCCGCTTGTGGAAAGCCTGCAACGTCAAGGCGTTCGAGTTTCTGTTGTATCGACGATCCGCAGCCAACCCCCGATGATTTCGGACGATCTGCGGCGTCAGGCAGATAACTTCATTGAGCTGGACGAACTGAAGGACGTCATAGGGCGGCCGCCGCGCGAGCCAATGCCAGAACGCGAAGAGCGGGTTCAGGCTCAGGGCTAAGCCAATAGTGAAACTGCCAGCGGCATTGCACTGCCGCTGGCTGTCCGTTCACAAAGTGTTTGGTCATAGAAATAATCTGGCGCGCCGTTGGATAGAATGCACCACAGTGTTTTAAAACGAAAATCACTGTGCCAGTATCCCCCTGATTGGGGGGATACGCACGTGTATCGTGACGCCGAAGCACTTGAGCAACTGACGACCATCGACGAGTTGTGGGATGGCGCTGTCCAAAGGCTGCGCGCGCGCGGCATTCATCACGTCATCTACATCACGGCTCATGGTTCCCCGCCGGAAGCCAGCAGGCTTCTGACAACTTGCCCAGACCTGTATGTGAACGCTTCACCGGACAGGGATCCTTTCTTGAGCCATTGTTGCGACAGCTACGAGATCACCCCAACTGGCCCCGAGTTTCTGTCACAACATTCCTATCTACCTGATGAGGCGAAAGCGTTCATCAAGACAGCGCGAGCCGAAGGATTCCTGACAGGCTTTGGGATTCCGACCCGCCTGCGCGGGGCAGACCGCTACGGTGGCTTCAATCTCGGAACAAAACTCGATCGCGCAACCTTCATGGAACGCATGTGGCCGCAAGCTGAACAGTTCCGCCTATTCTGCCTGCTTGTACATCGCAGGATCGAAGAGCTTTCCGGGGCTAAGACAGATCATGAACCAGCTTTGATTGCACCCAACATGCCAACCGCTCTCAACGCACTCAGCCCGCGCGAGGCCGAAATCATATACATGCTGGCACGCGGTCTCAGTCGCAAGGAAGCCGCGCGCCTATGTGGGATCAGTATGAATACCGTCGCGGAATACGCCAAGACAGCCTATCGCAAGCTTGGAATCCACAATAGGGCAGAAGCCGCCCGCTTGGTTTTTGGGAACACAGACCACGCAGTCTAGCCGAAACTCTTTACCACAACGACACTAGAGCTTACGTCTGAGACAACGACAGGAGCGGCCATGACCAAGCCAGCATTGACCCTTTATCTTGCCGCCCCGCGCGGGTTCTGCGCAGGCGTGGACCGCGCCATCAAGATCGTTGAAATGGCCCTGAACAAATGGGGTGCACCCGTTTTTGTCCGGCACGAAATCGTGCACAACAAGTTCGTCGTCGACAGCCTGCGTGACAAGGGTGCCGTCTTTGTCGAGGAACTGACGGAATGCCCGGATGACCGGCCCGTCATCTTCTCGGCCCACGGCGTGCCAAAATCCGTCCCGCAAGCGGCGCAAGCGCGCGAGATGATCTATGTCGATGCCACCTGCCCGCTGGTCAGCAAGGTCCATATCGAGGCGCAGCGGCACGCCGACAACGGCTTGCAGATGATCATGATCGGCCATGAGGGCCACCCCGAAACGATAGGCACCATGGGCCAACTGCCCGAGGGCGAAGTGCTGCTGGTCGAAACGGTCGAAGACGTGGCAACGGTGAATGTACGGGACCCCGACAAACTGGCTTTCGTTACGCAGACTACCCTTTCGGTGGACGACACGGCGGACATCGTGGCTGCCCTGCAATCGCGCTTCCCGAATATCGTCGGCCCGCACAAGGAAGACATCTGCTACGCCACGACCAACCGGCAGGAAGCGGTCAAGGCGATGGCCCCCAAATGCGACGCGATGCTCGTGGTTGGTGCTCCCAACTCGTCAAACTCCAAACGGCTCGTCGAGGTGGGCGCACGCGCGGGCTGCACCTATGCGCAATTAGTGCAACGGGGGACGGATATCGATTGGCGCGCGCTGGACGGGATCAAAAGCATGGGCATCACGGCTGGCGCATCCGCGCCGGAAGTGCTGATCAACGAAGTCATCGACGCCTTCCGCGACAGATATGACGTGACGGTCGAGATGGTCGAAACAGCGGTCGAGAATGTGGAATTCAAAGTGCCACGGGTTTTGCGAGAGCCTGCATAACACGCGAATGGCCGCTACGAGCCCAAGATGTCGTCTTGCTGTAGAGCAGCTAAGGTCCGGTTTAGGTGACCTGTTGCGTGAGATCAGACTATTTGACAATTGTTGGCTATGACTCGTGACCCCAAACTCAGCTACCCAGTGTTAGTGATCGAAAGTGACCGCTCCAATGAGTTCACGGGGTTCAAAGTGGTCAGAAATCGCTTTGACTTCACCGTCTTCGGGAGAGTTCCAAATTCCGTCAAATACACAAACGGATATCTCTTCGATTGCGATGGTCGCCGTTACACCTATGAAGGTGCAGCAGGATGGCCACGGTTCAATCCCGCGCTCTGCAAAGTCCTCGATAACATACTTTTTCCAGGCCTTGTTTCTAAGGTTCTGGAGGCAGCTGTGTATTTTGGACCAAAACCGGTTTTGTTGAGCGAGCCTAGTCTGGAAGTTTTCAAATCAATGGTGGTGTCTTCCATTGAGGAATATCAAGGTAAACCTCAGCACCAACTCAGAAAGGTAGTCACGAGCAAAGGCAGCTTTCGTGAGGTGATAGAGGGGGTCGAGTGGTGGGTTTTTTACGGAGGCATCCGTGACCCTGACGGTCATCCTGATGATAGTCCCGAATACAGTCCGTAAGGAGAGATCCGTCACTAGCCTGTTTTGATCAAAAGCAGCCATCGGCGCAGCCGCAGCAAATGTCCGCTTCGTCCGCAAAGCTGTCGCACACATTGACATTAAAAATGGTCCAGCGCCAAAGACCCGGCCGCCTTCGGCAAGCAGCATGGCTTTCGCATGGTTAAAATCGCGTATCCCCACCGCGCGATAACCAACCCTTTGTGACCAAACACAAATCACAAACTGCTAAACATCCCGTAACCCCGCCGAAGGGCCTGTCCCCGCGGGGACAGATTGCCAAATCCGCCCCTTCGCCCTAGCCTTCGCTTGTCCCAACCCGAAGGTTTCCATGCTCTCTCTCCAGTTTTTCCTGACCGCCCTCGTCGTCGTCATCGCCCCGGGCACTGGCGTGATCTACACCCTCGCCCTGGGCCTTGGCCAAGGCCGCCGCGCCGCGCTCTGGGCCGCAATTGGCTGCACTGTCGGGATCATCCCGCACCTTCTGGCCGCGACGCTCGGACTGGCGGCGATCCTTCACACCTCTGCTCTCCTGTTCAATATCGTTAAGTTTGCCGGCGTCGCGTATCTGCTTTGGCTCGCATGGGGCAGTCTGCGCAGCGGTGGCGCACTGAACATTTCGTCCCAACGCAGTGCCGATGCCGGGTGGCGCATTGCAAGGCGGGGTGCGTTGATCAACATCCTGAACCCGAAGCTGTCGATTTTCTTCCTCGCGCTTCTGCCTCCGTTCCTGTCGGGCAACGCGACAACGGCAACGTTCGAGATGACGACCCTTGGGCTGGTGTTTATGGCGATGACCTTCGCCGTGTTTGTTCTGTACGGCACGTTCGCCGCTGCGGCGCGCCAGTGGATCCTCGGATCAGAAATCGTCATGCGCTGGCTCTCGCGCAGCTTTGCCGCGATCTTTGCGGCGTTGGCGGGCCGCCTCGCGCTTGAACGCGCGTGAGCAGCGACTGGATTTACTTCGACGGTGTTATCGAACCTATGGAGTGGGGGAAAAACACCTATACCGTTCTGCGTTTGCCGGACGCGGTTGCAGCGGCGCTGTCGCCCCATACCAAACGGATCGAGGGCGAGTTTGGCGATTTCCCGATCAATCTCGCGTTGACGAAAGCCCCAGTGATCGACGGCCTGTTTGTTTACACCGGCAAGACATTTCTCCGCGACAGCTGGCTTGAGGTTGGAGAACCTTTTGATGCGCGCGTACGCCCCGTCGACCCAAGGGTGGTTGAGGCGCCGGAGGATGTATTGCTGGCCATCCGAAGCTCCGGGCAGATCAACGCGTGGAACGCTTTGACACCTGGTCAGCAGCGCTCCAGATTGCATCTTGTCAACACGGCCAAAAGGGCCGACACCCGCACCAAGCGCATTCAGAAACTGATCAGCGAACTATGACCAGAATACCCATCGTCCCCCTTGCCCTTGGCCTGGCCGGTCTGATCCCGTTTGTCTGGGGGGCAGCGACACTCTTGAACGATGGGCTTGGAGCGTGGGGGGCGCAGGCATTCGGGCCACGTTTCGTCGGACCATATGTTCAACTGTTTTATGGTTCGGTCATCCTATCGTTCATGTCTGGCGTTTTGTGGGGGTTTGCGACCAAGACCAAAGGTACACAGGCGGCCATGGGTTACACCCTATCCGTCGTGCCTGCACTATGGGCGTTCTTCATGACGGGGGGTGGTCCAACCAGCGCTGGAATGAACCTCATCTTCGGATTTGTTGGCCTGCTCATGCTGGACTTCGCCTTTTTCCGCTGGGGTCTGACACCCTCATGGTGGATGAGATTGCGACTGCTATTGACGGCCATCGTCGTGACCTGCCTTGCGGTTACGGTGGCGTGATGAGCGACCGCAAAACCCTGCAGGTCTATGCAGACAAGGCCGCCGACTATGCCAAGCTGGTGAGCAAGGCCAACGCCGATCGCAGCCTGCAACGGTTCATAGCAGCGATGCCCGAGGCCGGAACGGTACTCGACATCGGCTGCGGCCCCGGATTTGCCGCCGCCGCGATGGCACAGGCCGGTCTGACCGCACACGCCTGGGATCCGGTGCCCGAGATGCTGGAAATCGCCCGAGCGCATACCGGTGTCACAACACGGCAGGCAGGCTATGGCGATCTGGCCGAAACCGCAGCCTATGACGGCATCTGGGCCAACTTCTCGATGCTGCACACGCCGCTGGGAAAATGGCCCGACCAGTTCACGGCGATCCGCGCCGCCCTGAAACCGGGTGGCCTGTTCCATTTCGGCACCAAGCTGGGCACCGGCGAAAGCCGCGACCGCATCGGACGGCTCTATTCCTACATGCCAGAAGAAGCATTGACCGACCTGCTGACATCCACTGGGTTCAAGATCGAATACAGCCGCACCGGCGAGGAAGCAGGCCTGTCCGGTGAGGTTGCCCCATTCATCGTGCTGCAGGCCGCCCGTGCCTGAGCTGTTTGCCTATACAGACGGTGCCTGCTCCGGAAATCCCGGCCCGGGTGGCTGGGGTGCTTTGTTGCGGGCCATGGACGGCGACCGGATCGTCAAGGAACGTGAACTCAAGGGCGGAGAGGCCCAGACCACCAACAACAAGATGGAGCTGATGGCCGCAATCTCGGCTCTTGAGGCGTTGGACAAACCGTCTACCATCACCGTCGTCACCGACAGCAACTACGTCAAGAACGGGATCACAAGCTGGATCCACGGCTGGAAGCGGAACGGGTGGAAGAACGCTGCCAAGAAACCCGTCGCCAATGCCGACCTGTGGCAACGGCTGGACGCTGCGCAAGCCCGACACAACGTGACCTGGGAATGGGTCAAGGGACATGCCGGTCACCCTGAAAACGAACGGGCTGACGAATTGGCACGGGCGGGCATGGCCCCCTTCAAGGGCAAGTGACGCAGGGGCATTTCCGCCAAACCAGCCTCAAACCGGTGTCGACCGCGTGATTGTCACATCGAATGTTACAGGTAGTTGATCACCCAACTTGCTGTAAAAATTACATTATTCTGCGCTCATCCAAGCAAATCCTCACACCACCCTGCCATATCCATGACAGTTTGTGACCGAACGGTCCCTTATTGTTACAGCCGTACTTCTCTATCTCTTTCTCAAGACGAACGGCCCAGACGCCGAAACGCAAAGGAGAAGAGAGAATGAAACTGAAAGCCACCAAGACCCCGCTTCTGATCGCCGCAATCGCGACCGCCGTCACCGTGACCAGCCTTGCACCGGCAAATGCGCAAGCCGTCTGGGCCAGCGCCCCCACCAACGTCGAAACAGCGCAGGTGATTGACGCCAATTTTAAAGTGAAGGTGAAGAAACACAAATTTCACCATGGCTACAAATACCACCACGGGCACAAACATCACCATGGTCACAAGTTTCATCACGGTGTGAAGAAAAAGAAATACGTTAGCCCAAAAACCAAGTTCAAGAAGAAGGTCCTGATCAAGAAATTCTTCTGATCGCTCCACTCTTGAATGTCAGCATATTGCGCGGCCCGCCTCTTCCCTCACGGCGGGCCACGTTCCGCTTCAGGGAATACCGATCAAGGTGCAAACGCCGGACCAGCTTGGGTGACCCACCCTGCAACACTATATTGGGTCAAGCAATCGCGGCGATCCCGTCAGAAGGCACCACATGTTTCACCGAAAGCACTATCTTCAAACGATCATTGGCGTGACATTCATATGCACGACGCTGCCTGCCATCGCGGAGAACGCAACGCGCAACGCGAACAGCAACGTCACGCAAGCAAAGGTCATCCAGCGCCCGGCCCCAAATCGGTTCACCAGCGGGGTGCGCGCCGCAAAACCATCCAGTCATTTGGGCCCAAATTTCCGCTTGGCCGACCCGTCCAGTCACCTTGGTCCGAATTTCAGGACAACCGGACACGGCGCCGACAATCGCAAGCGCTGATCTTTCAGGCCAAAGCCCAAGGTCGCTTCACTTCCGCCAATGCGTTGGAACGATGATCAGCGCACCAATGGATGATACGATTGCGTTTAACCCGGGACTGGAAAAGCCAAAGCCGAACATGAGCCGCACGAAGTAAAATAGAAACGCGCCGCCGATGCAGATGATGATCGACTGCACGATCCCATTATGGGTAAACCGCGATTTTTCGGAGATGTAGCCGACAATGCCCGCAATCACGACGGTGCCGATCAAGGTGGGAAACATGGGCGGCGCTCCTACAATTGGGTTCCCTTGGGCAAGGGCATGCCGCGCAGGAACATTTCCGCATCCTGCGCGCCTTTGCCTGCCCGTTGCAAGCGGGTCAGACGTACGGCGCCCTGACCGCAGGCGATGGTCAGGGCATCGTCAAGGATCGTGCCCGCAAGGCCAGAGCCTTCAGCCAGTTCCGAACCCAGCACTTTGATCCGCATGCCATCATGCTCAAACCAAGCGCCGGGAAAGGGGGATAGCCCGCGAATTTTCCGGTCCACCTCAACCGCATCCTGTGTCCAGTCGATGGCCGCCTCAGCCTTTTCGATCTTCGCAGCATAGGTTACGCCATGCTCCGGCTGCGGTTCAGCCGTCAGCGCTGGCAACTGCTCCAGCGTTTTCAAGATCAATGCGGCCCCCAGATCGGCAAGCCTGTCATGCAGCTCAGCCGTGGTTTCAGTTGCGCCAATGGTCGTCGCCTCGCGCATCAGGACAGGCCCGGTGTCCAACCCCGCCTCCATCTGCATGATGCACACACCCGTCTCTGCATCGCCCGCCATGATCGCCCGGTGAATGGGCGCGGCCCCCCGCCAGCGCGGTAACAGGCTTGCATGGATATTCAGACACCCATGGGTCGGCGCATCAAGGACGGGTTGCGGCAGGATCAGGCCATAAGCCACGACAACAGCTATATCTGCATTCAGCGCGGCGAAGTCTGCCTGCGCCTCGGCGTCGCGCAGCGAAACGGGATGACGCACCCCTAGCCCCAAGGCCTCGGCACGCGCCTGCACCGGGCTGGGCCGATCCTTTTTCCCCCGCCCCGCCGGTCGTGGCGGCTGAGTGTAGACGCACGCAATCTCGTGCCCCGCTGTGTGGAGAGCATCAAGGGCAGAGACAGAGAAGTCTGGCGTTCCCATGAAGATCACGCGCATGTCACTTGGCCTTTCTTGCCTTGCGGATCAGCATGTCCCGCTTCACCCGCCCCAGATTGTCGAAATACATCCGCCCGGCCAGATGGTCGATCTGGTGCTGCACACTGCGCGCTTCCAAGCCTTCGAACGTGCGGCGGTCAATGACGCCATCAGCATTCAGAAAACGCACGGTGACAGTCTTTGGTCGCGGAATCTCGGCCGAAACACCGGGCAGGTTCGGGCTTGCTTCCATACCCTTCTCGATCTCCGCATCGGCCTCCAGCACCTCGGGATTGGCCAACAGGATGCGGCGGCTGCGGTCCGGGGTGGCGTCAACCACGGCAAGACGGAGCATCACCCCGATCTGCGGCGCTGCAAGGCCAACGCCGGGCATCGCGTCCATCGTCTCGACCATGTCTGCCCAAATCCCGCGCACATCATCTGTGATCTCTGACACGTCCGCAGCCGCCGTGCGCAGCCGCACGTCAGGCCATGGGACAAAAGGGCGAACCGTCATACTTGCGCCTCGTAAGCGCTCAGAATTGCCGCACGTTGCGCCTCATCAACCTGATCGAGCGTGACAATACCATCTAGATGGTCGAGTTCATGCTGGGCGCAAAGCGCGTGAAACCCGCTCAGCCATTGATCATGTACCATGCCTTCAAGATCGGTCCACACCATCCGAACCGAGGTTGGGCGTTCGACATGGGCCATGACGCCGGGGATCGACAGACAGCCCTCGTCAGCGCCGACAATTTCCGTGCCGCGGTCCAGAATATCCGGGTTGATGCAGATAACGGGGCTGGGGTCGCCCTCTTTCCACGTCGCGTCCATCACAAAGAGGCGCAGCAACTCCCCCACCTGCGGGGCTGCCAAACCACGGCCCGGGGCTGCATACATGGTGTCGAGCATATCCGCGGCCAAACTCCGGATGGCCGGGGTGATGACCTCAACCGGTTCACAGATCGCCTGCAAACACGAATGCGGCCAGGTCAGGATCTCGCGCAGGCTCATACGCGGGCGCGTTCCCGTTTCAGCTTCTGCATCTTGCGCGTGATCAACTGGCGCTTGAGCGGTTTGAGGTAGTCAATGAACAGCTTGCCATCGAGGTGGTCGATCTCGTGCTGAACGCATGTGGCCCATAGGCCATCCATGCCCTCGATCCGCTCCTTGCCGTCACGGTCGATCCAACGCACTTCAACCTCGGCGGGGCGGGTCACATCTGCAAATTGCTCGGGGATGGACAGACACCCTTCTTCGTATGTGTTCAGCTCATCCGAAGATGCAAGGACCTCGGGGTTGAACATGATTAGGGGACGGGGCGCCTCTCCCTCTTCCTTGACGCAATCCAGTACGATCAGCCGGTTGAGCACACCCACTTGCGGGGCGGCCAGCCCAATCCCCGGCGCGTCATACATGGTTTCCAACATGTCATCGGCCAGACGACGCAGTTCATCCGACAGATCGGACACAGCATCCGCCGTCTTCTTCAGGCGTGGATCGGGGTGCAAGATTATGGGTCGTTTCATGCCCTTGCATGTAAGCCAACACCCCGGTCATCGCAATGTCCCCTTGCACCTGCCAGCACGCACGCTAGCCTGCGCGCAAATCAGAACCGGAGACCCCCCATGAGCTTTGACACCATCATCGACCGCCGCGGCAGCCATTGCGTGAAATGGGACATGATGGAAGCGATCTATGGCGTGGACCGGGACAAGGGGCTCGCCATGTGGGTGGCCGACATGGACTTCCGTCCGCCGCAATGCGTTCTGGACGCTGTGCAGGCGCAAGTCGATCACGGGATCATGGGGTATTTCGGGGACGACAGCCAGTACCGGGCGGCCATTCAGTGGTGGATGAAGGAACGGCACAACTGGACGGTACACGCCGATCAGATCTTTACCACGCACGGCCTCGTCAACGGCACAGCCATGTGCGTGGACACCTTCACTCAGCCCGGCGATGGGGTCGTGCTCATGACGCCTGTGTACCACGCCTTTGCCCGGGTCATCACGGCCAACAATCGGCGCGTGGTTGAGTGCGAGATGCCCATGACCGACGGTCGCTACACTATGGATTTCGACGCGTGGGACGCGCAAATGGACGGGTCCGAAACCATGCTGATCCTCTGCTCGCCCCATAACCCCGGCGGACGGGTCTGGACACGCGAAGAACTGGAAGGCATCGCAGCCTTTGCCAAGCGCCACAACCTGATCCTCGTGTCGGACGAAATTCACCACGACCTCGTCATGCCCGGGCACAAGCACATCCCGATGTCCCATATCCCCGGGGTCGAGGATCGGCTGATCATGATGACGGCCACAACCAAGACGTTCAACATCGCAGGGAGCCACTCTGGCAACGTGATCATCGCGGACCCGGACCTGCGCGCCAAGTTTGCCCAGCGCATGGCGGGGTTGGGCCTGTCGCCAAATTCTTTCGGACTGTTCATGGCGACGGCTGCCTACTCGCCAGAAGGGGCTGCGTGGACAGACGAACTGGTCACGTATCTCGATGGCAACCGGAAGCTCTTTGACGACGCCGTGAACGCGATCCCGGGTCTCTATTCGATGCCGCTTGAATCGACTTACTTGTCCTGGGTTGATTTCGATGGCACTGGCATGACGCGCGAGGAATTCACCAAACGGGTCGAGAAAGACGCCTGCATCGCGGTCAACCACGGCCCCACCTTCGGCAAGGGCGGCGACAGCTGGCTGCGGTTCAACATCGCTACGCCCCGCGCACGGGTGCAGGAAGCGGTCGAACGGTTGGCGCGGGCATTTGGTGACTTGCAATAGGACGCGACACACGCGCCCTCTAGTGTGACACTGTCAGATTGTTGATCAGCCAAACGCGAACGTGCGTTTATCAGGATGCCTGCGACAAGGTCGGATGCAGACAATAGGTCCTTGAGACCTTGCTGATACCGAATGCCAATCAGACCGCACTAGAAACCGTCTGTCATACGCACCTTTGGAAACGCTTCAGTCTTTTTTGTTGCGTTCTGCCGCCGCGCAACTCTTCCTGATCACGTCCGCAGTCAGGAGGAGCTGAGACATGACGAACCGAAAGCTCTACCTTGGCCCCCTGACCGACAACAGGCGTTGGGACATGGTCAGCATCCGGCCCGACGACGTGTTCGTCGTAACGCCTCCAAAGTGCGGGACCACGTGGATGCAGACAATCGTGGCGCTACTGCTGTCCGGCGACCCCGAGGTCGAGACGGAATTGTCCATAAAGATGCCATGGGTCGACATCCGCATCCGCGAAATGGCGGAAGTGGCGGAACGGCTCGACGCCATGACCCAACGCCGCAGCATGAAAAGCCACACGCCAATGGATGGTCTGCCTTTGGACGATCAGGCGCAGTATATTTGCGTGTTCCGCCATCCTCTTGATGCGCATTTCTCGATGCGACAACACATGCGCAACATCCCAATGCCTTGGTTCAATCATTGGTATCCAGAGGAAGACGAGGAAGGTATTGCATTTCGCCGTTTTCTGGATGGTGGGGCCGAGGGGTTCGATGCTGATGCCATGCCCCTCGCACATATCCTTCGACACTACCAAGCCGCCAAGGCGCTTGCCGACCGACCGAACGTATCGCTCTTCCACTACGCGGATATGAAGCAGGACCTGGCCGGCGTCTTCGCCAAACTGTCGGCGTTGTTGGACACACCGCATTCAGAGGCTGTCATGCAACAGCTTCTTGCGGCGGCAACATTCGATAACATGCGACAGAACGCAGAGCGCTATGCGCCGTCAGGAGGAAAGGGATTTTTCAAGTCGGATACCGCGTTCTTTCACAGCGGCACCAGCGGAAAATGGCGGGGTCATCTGACGGATGACGAACTCTCTGCCTATGACGCTATGATGAATGCCCATTTGAAGCCAGAAGACCGCGCATGGTTAGAGAATGGCTCTGCATTGAGGGACACCCCCTAGCAGATTGCCCCTCGCAATATCTGTATTGGTCTGTTTGCAACAGCGCCCTGACACCGACGATCCAGCAGCGTGGATCAGTCGACCTTGTTGGCCAGCAACGCCACCGGCGCATCTTCGGCCCGAACGAAATCAAGCGCAGGTTTTTCGGCCACTGCCGTCAGCCGCTTGAACTCGTACCGCATCTCACCCGCCTCTTCGTCGGACGCCACGATCAGGCATTGGAACAGATGAATCGCACCGTCATACAAATCAACGTACCCACGCAGATAAGGTGCCGCCTCTGCCTGCATGGAAAACCCGGTCTTCCACATACGTAGAACGGGGTACGTCACACCATCAACGGCAAGGCGCAAGCGCGATGCCTTTTTCAACGATTGCAGCCGCGCACTATCAAGACCGGCTTGCACTTCCTTCGGTACGAATGTGGACATGGCAGTCTTTCCTTTCAGTCCCCACGTCAAAAGATGACCAGCTAAGTGAGTCGTTTCAGTTAAATTCCAATGACATACTCCGAGTCTTTTCAGAATGTGGCTTTCCTGTGACTCTGTCATTTCTCATATGTGTGTGCGCAAACGCAGGCGCAATGCGCGCGCCCACAGCTTTGCGTGCCAAAGCGCGCCGTCTACATCGAACCCAGCACAAGCGGGAGAAGCGACATGGGTCTTTTGGTGGACGGTGTCTGGCACGACCAGTGGTACGATACGAAATCAAGCGGTGGAAAATTTCAGCGTAGCCAGGCCAAGTTCCGCAACTGGATCACCGCTGACGGCAGCGCAGGCCCATCGGGGGCGGATGGGTTTTCGGCCGAAAGCAGCCGCTATCACCTCTATGTTTCCTATGCCTGCCCATGGGCGCACCGGGCCCTGATCTTCCGCCAGCTCAAGGACCTGACCGACCACATCAGCATCTCGGCCGTGCACCCGGACATGCTGTCCGATGGCTGGACATTCCAAACAGATGACAAGGGCGCCACGGGGGACACACTCTTTGGCGCTCCCTTTGCCCGCGACATCTATACCAAGGCCGATCCGAAGTTCTCGGGCCGGGTCACGGTGCCGATCCTGTGGGACAAACAGCGCGAAACCATCGTGAGCAACGAAAGCTCCGAGATCATCCGCATGTTCAACTCGGCTTTTGACGGGATCACGGGCAACACCCGGGATTTCTGGCCACAGGAGCTGCGGGACGCCATCGCCCCCGTGAACGACCGTATCTACGATACGCTGAACAACGGCGTCTACAAATCCGGCTTCGCCACGACGCAAGAGGCTTATGACGACGCAGTCCACCCGCTCTTTGACACGCTCGACTGGCTGGAGGAGCGGTTGGCCGGGTCACGCTACCTAATGGGCGATCAGATCACTGAAGCCGACTGGCGGCTCTTTACCACGCTGGTGCGGTTCGATCCGGTCTATCATCTGCACTTCAAATGCAACCGCAAGCGGCTGATGGATTACCCCAACCTCTGGGCCTACACGCGTGAACTCTATCAGGTGCCAGGCGTGGCAGAGACGGTGAACATGGATCACATCGTGCGCCACTATCACTACAGCCACGAAAGCATCAATCCGCACCGGATCGTGCCGATCAACGCCGTGGTTGATTTTGCAGCCCCCCACGGGCGCGACGCGGTCAGCTGACCCCGTAATGCTCCACCATCGCCGCCAGATCCTCTGGCGGTGTCCCCGCGGGGACAAAAGCACAGGCATTGCTGGAATGGTTGAAGATCGACCCGTCCGAGAAAAAGGACGTGTCGGTCACAAAGATGACGCGCGCATTGGGATGCCGGTAGCTGGCGAAATCCGCAACGGCCAACGCGCTCCCCTCGCCAAGAACAAGGTCCATGACGATGATGTCTGCGGTATGTTCCGACAAGTATTCGACAGCTTCATTTTGTCCGTGAACAAGGGACACAACCGCACCCTGACGCTCTAGATGTCGCTGCCACAACACCCCTAACTCAGGTCGACTCTCTACAATCAATACATTCATATTAACTCCGAGCCACCCCAACGTGACCCTGCCTACAAAGTTCTGTTCAAGATTGTCTTAACAATCAGTTAACGTTTCCTAAAATTCGTTAACACCATCACATTCGCTTGAAAATTGCGCGACATTCCGCTTTTTGCAAGCCGGATGCCGCCGAGGCTGGCGTGAAAGACACAGGAGGCTTGCATCTTGCAGCAGAAGAGAGACCACGGAGGTGGGCTTGACGACGCGGTTACTCGCCACGGTGGGAACCGCGCGGATTGGATTGATCTGTCGACCGGTATCAATCCGCAAGCCTATCCCGTTCTTTCTATCGCATCGGATGCATGGACAGCGTTGCCCGACACCGGGGCAGCCATCCGATTGACTGACGCGGCGCGCCGTTTATGGTCGATCCCGGATGACGCAGGCGTGCTGGCGGCACCGGGGGCATCCTCTCTCATCGCACAAATCCCCCGTCTTGCATCCGCGGGTGTCGTCCGCATCAAAACGCCAACCTATAATGAACATGCGGCCAGCTTTGCCGGTCATGGTTGGACGGTCTGCAACGATGCACAGGCCAGTGCATGCGTCCTGGTGCATCCAAACAATCCCGATGGGCAGCTTTGGACCGCAAAGGATGCCAACGCCAAGTTGACGGTGATCGACGAAAGCTTCTGTGACGTGACCCCGCAGGCCAGCCTGATCAACCAGGCCACACAACCCGGCACGCTTGTCCTCAAAAGCTTTGGAAAGTTCTGGGGGCTCGCTGGCTTGCGATTGGGCTTTGCAATCGGAGATCCTGCGCTCATCAAACGGCTCACGGAAATGCTGGGGCCCTGGCCCGTGTCTGGCATCGCGCTCGACATCGGGGCGACTGCACTCGAAGATGCGGACTGGGCCACCACAACCCGCGCCAGACTGTCCGCCGACGCGCAACGGCTCGACACACTGATGGCCGCGCGTGGCGCCGACCTTGTCGGCGGGACATCCCTGTTCCGGCTCTACGATGTGGGTGACGCGGCAGCCTTCCAACAGCGCTTGGCGCAGGCCCATATCTGGAGCCGCATCTTTCCCTACAGCACCAGCTGGCTGCGTCTTGGACTGCCTGCAGCACAAGATTGGGCACGGGTCGAGGCCGCGCTTTGAACAGCCTGCTCATCCTTGCGCTGGCAATGTGCCTTGACGCCGTCGCGGGTGAGCCGCGCTGGCTTTGGTCGCGTGTGCCGCACCCGGCGGTCCTCATGGGACAGGCGATCGGCGCTTTGGACGCAAGATGGAACCGCGAGCCCAGCGCACGCGCCAAGGGCGTGTTTGTCATCGCCCTGCTTGTCATTGCCGCCGCTGCTTTTGGGTGGATGATCACCCAACTTGGATGGGTCGCCGAAATGATCGTGGCCGCCATCCTACTCGCTCATCGATCCCTCGTCTCGCATGTGGCTGCCGTTGCGCACGGGCTCCGACAATCCGTTGCCGAAGGCCGCCGCGCCATAAGCATGATCGTCAGCCGCGATGTCAGCACCTCCTCATCTTCGCAAGTCACACGGGCCGGTATCGAAAGCCTGTCCGAGAATTTCAGCGATGGCGTGATCGCCCCGGCCTTCTGGTTCCTGATCGCGGGTGTTCCCGGCATCCTGATCTACAAGGTTGTCAACACGGCGGACAGCATGGTGGGCTACCTCACCCCGCGCCACGCAGAATTCGGTTGGGCAGCCGCACGTCTTGACGATGTGTTGAACTGGATACCCGCGCGCCTGACGGGCGCGCTGATCGCTCTTGTCGGTGGTGCCGTGTCGCAATGGCACATGATCAAATCGGACGCGCGCCTGCACCGGTCACCGAATGCGGGCTGGCCCGAGGCCGCCATGGCCCGCGCCCTGAACATCGCGCTGGCCGGACCGCGCAGCTACCACGGACAGGTCGAAGACCTGGCATGGGTCAATGGCCGCGGCAGACGCGACCTGAACCCGACCGACATTGACACCGCCGTATCTATGGTGTGGAAAACTTGGGGTCTGGTTGTCGGTATTCTTGGTCTTTTAGGGTTTTTCATATGCGTATTTTGAAACAGGTCTTGGCTGTGGCCACGGTGGCCGCCTTACCAGGGCTGGCATTGGCGAGTTGCGGCGGCAACTTCTCGGCCTTCAAGGACGACCTGAAATCCGAAGCAGTGTCGCGTGGCATATCAGCCGAAACAGCGGATCGTTTTCTCGCCTCTGTGCGTCAGGATCCGGCGGTCCTGCGCGCCGACCGTGCCCAAGGCGTATTCCAACGCCCATTCATTGACTTTTCCCGCCGTCTGATTTCGCAAAACCGCATCAACGCAGGCAAAGCCAAGGCGCGGCAATGGGATTCTGTGTTTGACCGGGTCGAGCGGGACTATGGCGTGGACCGAAACGTCCTGCTGGCCTTCTGGGCGTTCGAAACAGATTACGGTGCGTTTCAGGGTGACTTCAACACCGCCAACGCACTCGTCACACTGGCACATGACTGTCGCAGGCCAGAGCTGTTCCGCCCGCAGGTATTCGCAGGGATGGAGTTGTTTGCGCAGGGGGATTTTGACCCGCAGCGCACGACCGGTGCATGGGCAGGTGAGATTGGCATGGTGCAAATGCTGCCTGCCGACATCATCGAAAATGGTGTCGATGGCGATGGCGACGGGGCCGTGCGTCTGAAATCATCTGCTCCAGATGCCCTGCTCTCCGGCGGCAAGATGCTTAAGCATTTCGGCTGGCGCGCGGGTGAACCATGGCTACAGGAAGTCACCGTGCCCGCCGATATGGATTGGAGCCTGAGCGGGGCGGGCAAACCGCAATCCGTGGCACAATGGCAAGCCATGGGCGTGGAGGTGCGCAGCGGAACACTGGTAGACCTGCCTGGCTCTCTCATCCTCCCTCAGGGACGCAAGGGGCCGGCCTTCCTCGCCTATCCAAACTTTGATGTCTATTTCGAGTGGAACCAGTCGTTCACATATGTGCTGACCGCCGCCTATTTCGCAACCCGCTTGGGTGGCGCACAGGTCTACGACGCGGGCAACCCCGACCCCGGGCTTGGCGCCGATCAGATGAAACGCTTGCAAACCAAATTGCAGGGGCGTGGATACAATGTGGGCAAGATCGACGGCATCCTCGGCGCTGGAACGCGGGCGGCTGTTCAAGCCGAACAGACGCGCCTGGGCTTACCCGCCGACGCTTGGCCAACGCAGGCGTTGCTTGATCGCCTGTGACTGCGCACGTTTACGGTAAAAACGAAAGACCAGTTTGAGTTAAGCGGTTGCACGCACGACGCACCGCCTCACGCAACGAGCGTCTCCGCCTTCTTCAGGTCCACCGACACCAACTGGCTCACGCCCTGCTCGGCCATCGTTACCCCAAACAACCGATCCATCCGCGCCATCGTCACGGCATGGTGCGTGATGATCAGGAACCGCGTGTCGGTCCGGCGGCACATCTCGTCCAGCAGGTCACAGAAGCGCGTCACGTTCGCGTCGTCCAGCGGCGCGTCCACCTCGTCCAACACACAGATCGGCGCCGGGTTCGCCAAGAACACGGCAAAGATCAGCGCCATGGCCGTTAGCGTCTGTTCCCCACCCGACAGCAGGCTCAGCGTCGACAGTTTCTTGCCGGGCGGCTGACACATGATCTCAAGGCCAGCCTCCAGCGGGTCCTCGCTTTCGACCATGACCAAATTCGCCTCACCGCCACCAAACAGGTGGGTAAAGAGCAACGAAAAGTTCGAATTCACCTGCTCAAAGGCGGTCAGCAACCGCTCGCGCCCCTCGCGGTTCAGGCTGGCAATGCCGCTGCGCAGGGTCTTGATGGCCTCTTCCAAATCGGCCTTTTCACTGACAAGCGTATCATGCTCTTCCTGCACCTCCTTGGCGTCTTCCTCGGCCCGCAGGTTCACCGCACCCAGCGCATCGCGCTGACGCTTCAGGCGCCCCACCTCGGTCTCCAACGCCTCCGCACCCGGCATCTGGTCCGGTGTCACATCCAGCGCGGTCAGCAACTGGTTCGGCGTCATCTGCTGCTCTTCGGCAATCCGCTCGGCAGCATAGGACACGGTCTCGCGCGCCGCCTCTGCCCGCGCCTCGGACCGCGCCCGCGCCTCGCGCGCCTCAGAGGCCAAACGCTCGGCTTCACGCTCTGCCAAGGTCGCATCGCGCAACACGCCCTCACCCTCGGACAACGCGTTGGCGGCCTCTGCCTTGCGGGCCTCGGCCCGCGCAATCTCTTCGCTCAGCGCCTCGCGCTTGGCGGCCAACTCGGCAGGCGCCGCCTGCGCCGTCTTCAGATCGGCCTCCGACGTGACCTTGCGGTCCACCAGCTCCGCCGTGCGCCGCTCCGCCGTCTCCAAGCGATGCTTCCAGCCGCTCACTTCCTTGGTGATCTCTTGCGCGCGCTTCACACGCGCCTCACCCGTGCGGCGCAGATCATCATGGGCCGACCGGCGCGACATCATGGTGATGCGGGCCGCCTCGACGGTCATACGCAGGTCCTCGACCTCGGCCCGCGCCACCTCCAGATCAGGCAAGTCGGCCAGCGCCGTCTCCGCCTCGGACACGCGGGCCCGGGCGGCCATCGCATCCTCTTCATGGCGGGTCACCGCAAGACCAAGAGACTCCAACCGCCCCTCCGCCAGATTGCGATCCGCCTCGGCCCGGCTCAACGCGCGGGCGGCATCCGCCACCATCCGGTCCGCCTCGCGCCGGGCATGGCGGGCCTGCTTGTCGGCCTCGGTCAGCTCTGCCATGCGGGCGGTCAGCGCCTCATGCGCCTGCCGCGCCCCATCCGCGCGGGACGTGGCACGCTCCAGCGACTGCTTCAACTCTTCCAGACGGTTCAACTGCTGCAAGCGCAGGGCCGCCGCACTCGGCGCATCCTCGGCCCAGGCACGGAACCCATCCCAACGCCACACATCGCCTTCCTGCGACACAAGCCGCTGACCGGGCTTCAATAAGGGTTGCAAACGGGCCGCATCGTCCGCCTCAACCAGCCCGATCTGCGACATCCGACGGACCAGCACATCCGGCACCGACACGTGCTGGGTCAGGGCCGTCACACCGTCGGGCAACGGCTGATCCGCATCATAGGGGGGCAACACGGCCCACCCCGACGGGCCATCCGCATCGACCTCGGGCGCACGCAGATCATCCGCCAAAGCCGCGCCAAGCGCCTTTTCGAACCCCTGCTGCACCTGCAAGCGGTCCAGAATCTGACCACCTTCGGCCGTGTCCCGCTCGACCAGCTTGGCCAAAGCACCCGCTTCGGCGCGCAAGGCATTCATCTCGCCCTCGGCCTCGGACCGCTCGGCCCGTGCATCCGCCTCGCGCGACTGTGTTTCGGCCCTTGCTTCCTCGGCTGAAATCAAAGCTGCATCGGCACGCTTGGCCGTGGCCTCGGCCTCGGTCGCAGCACCCTGCGCCGACTCGAAATCCACACCAGCCTTGTCCAGCGCCGCCCGGCTGGTCGCCACGGCGGCACGCGCCTTCTCGGCCTCAGCCTCTGACTTGGCCTCAACCTTACGGCTGTCCTCCAGCAAACGCTGGGCAGACCCGTGGCGGGCCGCCAAACGCGCCACATCCTCAGTCTTGTCAGACTGATCGCCCTCGCGGGCTTGCAGCACCTGCCCGGCCTCGCGCGCAGCCTCAGCAGCCGCCGCCAGCAAGCCGTCGTGACCCTCGCTCGCCTTGGCAATCTCGGCTGCTTCCCACTCAAGGCGTTCGATGGTCTCGCCTGCGTCCTTGTTCAACCCACCTTCGCGTTCGATGTCTCGGGCCAGTTGGGCAATGCGCCCCTCAAGGGTCTCAATCGCCTGCTCCGCCTGATGCTCCTGATCGGACAGCGTGTCGCGCTGGACGGCCAGACGCTGCAACACGGCAGCCGCAATCGCGTCTTCCTCGCGCAAGGGGGGCAAGGCATCCTCAGCAGTCTGCCGCGCCTTGGTCGACACCTGCACAGCCCCCTGGGCTTGCGCCGCCGCAGTTGTCCGGCCCTTCAACTCCTCATCCGCAGCCGCGCGCGCATCATCCGCTTCGCGCCAGCGACGATACAGCAACTGCCCCTCGGCCTTGCGCAGACTGTCACCAATCTCGCGATAGCGCGCCGCCTGACGTGCCTGCCGCGCCAGTTGGGACAACTGCGCCGCCAACTGTTCAATCACATCATCCACGCGGGCCAGGTTCTGTTCAGCGCCCTTCAGCTTCAACTCGGCCTCGTGCCGCCGTTGATAGAGGCCCGAAATGCCCGCTGCCTCTTCCAGAATCCGGCGCCGGTTCTTGGGCTTGGCGTTGATCAACTCGGCAATCTGCCCCTGCCGCACCAGCGCTGGCGAATGCGCGCCCGTAGAGGCATCGGCAAACAACATCTGCACATCGCGCGCCCGCACATCCTTGCCGTTGGTCTTGTAGGCGCTGCCCACGTCCCGCGTGATCCGGCGCACGATCTCAAGCACATCCTGATCGTTGAATCCCGCCGGGGCCAGACGCTCGGAGTTGTCGATATGAAGGCTGACCTCGGCAAAGTTGCGGGCAGGCCTCGTGGCCGCACCGGCAAAGATCACGTCTTCCATGCCGCCACCGCGCATCGCGGTGGGACGGTTTTCACCCATCACCCAGCGCAACGCCTCCAGCAGGTTCGACTTGCCGCACCCATTCGGACCCACAACACCGGTCAGCCCATCCGCGATGATCAGATCGGTGGGATCCACAAAGGACTTAAAGCCCGTCAGTCTGAGTTTCGAAAAGCGCAAGCGCGCACCTCTGGCCTGAGTCTCACTGGAGTGGCATCGTGGACGGTGTTCCGCAGCCCTGTCAACGCCAACACCCCAGAATGTGCGGGATGCCGCGGGTTATCCACAAGATATTGCGGTTTGTGACTTCAGATGACGGTGCAATCCACGTCCAAAACGAGTTCATGCGTCGCTGGGCTGACATAGCTGTCCAGCGTGTAACAGCTGTATTCGCCTTGTGGCTTCAGCCGATCAATCGGTGGGCCACCCTTGCCGCAATCCAGGATGCCAGTGGCCAGCGCCTGATCGCCCCGCACTTCCTTGACCTTACAGCCGCTCACCAACTCCATGGCCTTGGCCGCGCGGTGACGGATCGGGCCAAAGCGGGGGGCGTACTCCATATTCGTGCGCAACGCCTCGGCCAGACGCCCCCGGACACGCACATCAAAGGTTGATCCGTCAACAGTGACCGTCGTGGCGGGCAGGCCGCGAAAATGGGGACCGGGCGTGTTGCAGGCGGCCAACGCCATCAGAAAGGGCAGTATCCAACGCATTTGCGTACATGAGCAGGCCTACGGTTAAGAATAGATTAACGCATGCAGCGTGCGTTGCGTTAACCTTCGTTCCTCCGTCCGTTGGGGGTGTACAGGGGGTGTACGGATGCTGCACGGGGGGTGACACCCTGTTTTGGGCGGTAATCTCCATGAAAACAGGGTAAATGCGGGCACCGACTCAGGGCACATTCACGCAATTGCACCCCCGGGCCATTGGTCATATGATTTTACCAATTCGACCGGAGTCCTCATGCCCTTTCGCCCTGTCCAACCCGACAAACTCTCCGCCGCCGTAATCCGGCAGATCGAGCAATTGATCCTGCGCGGCATCCTGCGGCCCGGCGAACGCCTGCCCCCCGAACGCGAGCTGGCCGAGCGCATGGGCGTCTCTCGCCCCTCCCTGCGCGACGCCATCGGAACCTTGCAAGAGACGGGCCTGCTGGTGGCAAAACCGGGCGCAGGCGTCTATGTGGCCGACGTTCTGGGATCGGCCTTTGCCCCTGCCTTGACCGAACTTTTCGCCCGCCATGACGAGGCGGTCTTCGACTACCTCAGCTTCCGCAGGGACATGGAAGGGCTGGCGGCAGAACGCGCGGCGCGGCTTGCATCAGACACCGATCTGGCCGTTGTGCAGAAGGTGTTCGAAAAGATGGAAGCCGCCCATCCCAAGCGAAATGGCGAGGAAGAGGCGCAGCTTGATGCGCAGTTCCACATGGCGATCATCGAAGCCAGCCACAACGTCATCATGCTCCACATGATGCGGTCGATGTACCAGCTGCTTAGGGACGGTGTGTTCTACAACCGGCAGGTCATGTTCAAGCAACGCACGACACGGCAGGCGCTGCTGGACCAGCACCGCCAGATCAACGAGGCCCTACAGGGCCGCGACCCGGACGCCGCGCGGGCAACTGTGCACGCGCATCTGGACTATGTGGAGCGGGCGCTCCGCGATCAGCAAAAGGCGGAACACAACGAAGAGATCGCCAGACAAAGGTTGGATCACGAAACCGGAACGTAATCCAAAGGACGCGCTGCGCGCGACGATATTTTTTAGGGGCTCTGCCCCGCCGCTCACGCGCCTCCCCGCCGTATTTCCAGACAGAAGAAACAAAAAACCCCGGTGCATTTGCCCGGGGTTTTCAATTGGTTGCGGTGTCGACCCGTCAGTGCAGACGTGCGTCTACCTCGGCAATGGCGTCGTCGATCAGCTTGTTGCCGTCCGTTGCCGTCATCTGCTTGGCGATCACGTCACGTGCGGCTTGCACAGCCACCACAGCAGCGGTGTCACGCACCTCTTTGACGGCACCAGCTTCGGCAGAAGCAATCTGATCCGTCGCTGCAGCAAGGCGGCGCTCGATGGACACTTTCAGGTCCGCACGCGCTTGTTCGGCAGCGGCTTCCGCGTCCTTCTTTGCCTGCTCGACAATCTTGTCCGCCTGCCCCTGCACTTCCTTTTGCTTGCGCTCGTATGACGCCAG
Organism: Tateyamaria sp. LSS28; assembly: GCF_059611725.1. Taxonomy (NCBI): domain Bacteria; kingdom Pseudomonadati; phylum Pseudomonadota; class Alphaproteobacteria; order Rhodobacterales; family Roseobacteraceae; genus Tateyamaria; species Tateyamaria sp. LSS28. Next base: position 60,369 of record NZ_JCAPFI010000001.1, read on the forward strand.
CAAAGTCTGTGCTTCTTCACGCAGGGCGCGGGCTTCATTGATCTCGGACTGGATGCCGCTTGCGCGGTCGTCCAGCATTTTCGAGATCATGCCGGGCACCTTGAAATAGAACAGGACAGCGATGAACAGGATGAAGGCAACCAGAACGATAAAGTCCGTGTTGCTCAGCTTCCAGAAATCCGCCGAGAACGGGTTTTTCGATGCGGCCATGGCTGGACCAGCAGCCAAAACAGCCAGCGATGTCAGGGTGAGATAACGCATGATCTTAACCTTTCATCCGGGCTGTCACAGCCGCCGTGATGGACTTGGCATCGGCCTTGCCACCCATGAGGGCCACGATGTCCTTGGCGGCGTCCTTGGCCACCACTTTGACAGCTTCCTGAGCTCCGGCGCGAATGTCGGCAATCGCCTTTTCGCTCTCGGCCGCCTTGGCAGCAATCTCTGCGTCCGCCTTTTCGATGGCGACGTCGAGATCGGCCTGGATGGCCGCCTTGGTCTCGCCCGCGATGCGTTGCGCTTCGGCACGTGCGTCGGCCAGTGCCTTGTCATAGGCCGCCTCGGCAGCCTCCGCCTTGGCCTTCAGATCTTCGGCCGCGGCGATGTCATTCGTAATGGTCCCCTGCCGTTCGGCAAGGATGGCCGCGATCCGCGGCAGGGCCACGCGCGACAGCACGAAATAGATAACGACGAGGGTCACAAGCAACCAGAACACCTGGTTGTCGAAGGTTCCCACGTTCAGCTGCGGCATACCTGGAGGTGCGCCAAGAGCCACCTCACCTGCAGCGTTTGTATTTTCTGCCATAACAGTCGTTCCCCTGAGGTAGCCCTGCGATCAGGGCCGAATTGCGAGCCATACATCGGGCAGCGTGACTGTATCACGCCGCCCGACCGTAAGGAATGTCGCCAGAGAAGCTTAGACGGCGAACATCAGCAGCAGAGCGACGAGGAACGAGAAGATCCCCAGGGCTTCTGCAAAGGCGATGCCGATGAACAGGGTCGCGGTCTGACCGGCGGCTGCCGATGGGTTGCGCAGGGCGCCAGCGAGGAAGTTGCCAGCGACGTGGCCCACACCGATAGCGGCTGCGCCGGAACCGATTGCTGCCAGGCCTGCGCCGATGTGTGCGAGTTCACCTTCCATGAGAATTCTCCTTACGATTGGAAGTTAGTAGATGTGTCCGGCGGGATCAGCCCCGCCATTCATTAGTGATGCGGGTGCAATGCGTCCTTGAGATACACGCATGTGAGGATTGTGAAGACGTAGGCCTGGATGGCCGACACCAGCACTTCGAGCCCGTAGATCGCCATAACGCCAATGATGGCGACAGGCGCGATAGCTGCGACTTGGGCAAAGCCAGCGAACACTTTCAGAACTGCGTGGCCCGCCATCATGTTGCCAGCAAGACGAATGGAGTGGCTGACGGGGCGCACGAAGTACGAAATGATCTCGATGATTGCGAGGACCGGGCGCAGCGGCAGCGGAGCGCTCGACACCCAGAACAAGCCCAGGAATGACGCGCCGTTCTTGACAAAGCCCAGAATGGTCACCGCAAAGAAGACGCCAAAGCCCAGAATGGCCGTTACGGCGATATGCGACGTGGTGGTGAACGACATCGGGATCAACCCGAGGAAGTTGGCGCATAGGATGAACATGAAGAGCGTCATGATGTAGGGAAAATACTTGATCCCGTCCTTGCCGGTCACATCCTCGACCATCTTGTAGACAAAGCCGTACATCAGCTCGGCAATGGATTGGCCACGGCCCGGTACGGTGGCGCGCTTGGACGTGGTCAGAACCATCAGGCCGATGATTGCAAGGATCGCAAGGGCCAGCCACAGTGTCACGTTGGTGATGGTGTACCAATGCACGTCATAGCCACCGCCGAACAACGGTTTGACTTCGAACTGATCCATCGGGTGGAATGAAAGGCCACCACCTTCACCGTGTGCTTCGTCTGCCATCCGGCTTTCTCCGTCTTAGCCCCGCGGGGCGTCATCCTCGTCGGCCTCTTCGGCCTCTCGCATGCTCTGAACCTCTTTCGCGCTGCGCATCATTGTTTTGACACCGGCCGCGAAGCCCAGAAAAATAAATATGATCATGAGAAACGGAGAGGTGCCAAACAGTGCGTCCAACCCGTATCCCATGCCAAACCCGATCCCCAGACCGGCCACCAGCTCAATCACCATGCGCCAGGCCAGCTGAGCCTGAGAGTGATGATCCGGTGTGCGAGGTTTCGGGGCGTGCTCTTCCTTAACAGCGTCGATTTTGGCGCTCAGGGCCTTCAGTCGGTCTGCGTCTTCGGGGTCGGTCACGCGCCTTTCATCCCGTCATTTGGTTCGAGGTTTGGATATGGCGCGGGGCGACGCGAGTCAACGCAGGGCGAACGCGCCGAAAATACTACATTACCCTTTGTTTTAATTGTATATTCTGCGAATCTCTTCGACGCAGGACAACCCGCCGCACCTTCCGAAACCAGCAAATTGAGCCGATTCCGTCATTCAACCATCTGGTTGATTTTCATCCGAACGCAGTGCCCGTGTATGATCCAGCAGCCATGTGCGCACGGATCGGACGGCCTTGCGCCGCCCCGCTTGTCCACTGGTCAGCAGATGGAACGCCCCCAGCCGAAATCCGACATCCGACAGGCGCACCAAACGCCCGGATACAACCTCCACAGCCGCACAATCCGCCGACCCCATATAAAGACCGGCACCGTGTATCGCCGCTTCGAACGCAAGCGGCATGCGCGCACGCCACTCCCCCTCGTTGACAAGGGCGGGATCAAACCCGGCAATCGCGCACCATTTCGTCCAGACAAGTTCGTGCCGATCTCTGAACAGTTGATACTGACCCAAATGTTCGACGCGGATGCGATTGTCGGGAACTAGCCCCGGGGCGGCGTAGGGAAACAGCTTTGCATCGCTGATCAAGTCCGATGGCACATCCAGGACGCCCTTGTGGGCAAAGCGGATGGCCATATCCGCCTCGAACCTATCCAAATCCGCCAATTGATCCGAAGCGATCAGACGCAACTCGATCTCCGGCAGATCGTTTTGAAGCTTTCGGAGCAGCGGCGCGATCACCTTGGTTGCGAAAAGCGGTTCACTGTTGACCACCACGCGCCCCGCTGGCGTGTCTGCCAAGCCCTCGGTCGCTTCCGCGATCACATCAAAGGCCGGGCGGATCCGCTGCATGTAATGGCCGCCCTCGGCGGTCAGCGCGACACCGCGGGACACATCCCGGAACAACTGGACCCCCAGCCGCGCCTCCAGACCCCGCACATGGCGGCTGATGGCCGAATGGCTCACGCCCAATTCTTCTGCCGCACGGCTGAAACTTTCGTGACGGGCGGCCGCTTCAAAGGCGCGCAGCGCGTTTAGCGGAGGCAATGTGCGGGCCATATCGCTCACCTGTGCAAAAACTGCACAAGTGATGTCAGGGAACTCTGTTTGTGGCAATGCCGAAGTTCGGGCAAACTGCAAGCATTCCTCAACAGACGAGGCTTCTCATGCTTACCATCCGTCAAAACGCGCTTTTGCGCGCCCTCTCCACTTGTGCGAATTTCATGCAGTCCAAGCGCAAGATCAAACCACCCAAGGGCACCGCGTTGCCCCCGATGACCGACCAAATCGCGCGTGACATCGGGCTCACACCGCATCAACGCGCGCTCATGTCACACCGCTGGCCGTCGCGTGAAAGCAGACACCCATACCTCTGATCGCTTTCCCTTGGCTCCGGTGCCCGGTATGACAGGCCATGGCCGATCCGCTCGACACCGTCTTTTCCGCACTCGCCGACCCCACGCGGCGGGCGATCCTGACGATGTTGCTCGAGGATGACATGGCCGTCACGGACGTGGCCGAACCGTTCGAGATGTCGCTTGCTGCGATCTCCAAGCACCTGACGATCCTGACACGCGCCGGGCTGATCCAACAGGAAAAGCGCGGGCGCGTGAAATGGTGCAAACTGGACCCCGACGCGATGCGCGGGGCCTCGGTCTGGATGCAGGGATTTGGCCAGTTCGAACCTGTGAACATGGATGCGTTCGAACGGTTTCTGGCCGCAGAGTTATCAGAGGGTGACCCGCTCTGATCGATGTCGCGACCCAGCTGCCGGATGCACTTCCACCCGCGCGCCTTCGCATGGTGCGGGGCGCGCTTGTCATGCCCAACATGATCGAAGGTGACGATACCCCGCACGGTGTGTTCGACAGACGCGGGTCATTCCTGCCCCTGTCACAGGCCCGCCTGTCCCGAGGACGGGTGAGCGCCGCCCCACATCCGGAGCCCGCGGAAGACCATTTGCCAGGCACATATCTTTACGCCGGGTTTGGACATACGCATTTTGGCCACTTCATGCTGGAAAGCCTCGTGCGCCTATGGGCGCTCGACCACCTTGAGACCCCACCGGATGGTTTGGTCGTTCCAACGCGTGCCCACATGCATATGGAACCCGTTCTGAGCGGTATTCTGGCCCCCGTTGTTGACCGGTTCTGCGATGGCATCCCGTTGCGCGTCATAAGAACACCGACCCGGGTCGGCAGGCTGGTCTTGCCGACACCAGGGTTCGGCCATGGCCCCTGGCTGACCGGTACGCCGGAATTCCGCGCATACACGCAGAAGCGATTTGCGCAGATCAAAGTGGACGGCCCCGAGAAACTCTATGTGTCACGCACAGGTTTGAAGCGCGACCACCAGCGTGTTGATCGCGAGGACGAGATCGAGGCAATGATGGAAAAGGCCGGGTATTTTGTCTTCCATCCGCAGAAGCACCCGCTCGAAACACAGCTTGGTGTTATCCGCGCCGCACGCAGCATCGTCGGATCGGACGGATCGGCATTCCACCTCGCGCCATTTGCAATGCGATCAGACGCACGTGCAGCGATCTTCATGCGCCGCAACCGGCGCGAGATGCTGTCTTATCTCTCCACCCAAATGCAAAGCTTTGCAGGCCCGAAACCGGTTGTCATCGACCCGCGTCAACGCCCCCTGACCGGTGAAACACCTGCACCACTCTGCGTGGATACGCTGCGGACCGCCTTGTCCGAGAACGGGTTTCTCTAGGCGGGCTCTTCATCCCTCAACAACAGGGACAAGGCGACGATGGTCAGCCCCACGCCAACCCAAACGACGCCCGGCGGCACGCCATTGCCCAGCGCAACCTCCCACAGGATCACCCAACTGGGCGTGAGGTACGTATAGGCCATGACCTTGGCCGACGGCAGACGCAGCGTCGCAAATTGCAGCAGCACGAAGGTCGCCGCTGACGCAAAGATCGACACATAGACAAGGGTCACCCACACAATGCCGGGCAAGTCCGCCCATGGCGTCGCCACCAGATCGCGCCACCCCCACAGCGTCAGCAAAACGGCCCCCGCAATCAGCATGCCAAAGGTGAACACGACCGCGGGCTCCCCCCGGTTCATCTTGCGCACCATCGGCGTATAGATCGCGTGACTGACGCAGCCGAAGAAATAGATGATCTCGCCGCGCCCAACCTCGAACGCCAACAACGCCAACAGGTCTGCCCGAAAAATCACCCAAAGCGCGCCCGCCGCCCCGACAGCAAGGGCAAACGCCATGCGGGGTGTCGTGATCTGGCGCAGCAAGACATAGCCAAAGACGCCTGACATGACCGGGGTAAGTGTAAAGACAGCCGCCGCACTGACGGGTGCTGCCGTTTTCAGCCCCTCGAACATCAGCACGAAGTATATGGCAAAAAGCCCGCCCAGCAGCGCGTAGCGCCAAGGTGCCTGCAAGGCCGAACGTGGCACGCCACCCCGCATCACCACGGCCACGCCAATCACCAGGGCCGCGATCCAGAAGCGCGCCGCATTCAGGGCGGCGGGCGCGATTTCATTGGCCGCCATGGCGCCCAGCGAAAAGGATCCGGCAACCAGCGCCGAAAACAGCAACATGGCCGCATGGCCGCGCAGTCCCGCGTTCACAGGACGTGCCAATCCTTGGATTTTTCCTTGAGGAAGGTCAGGAACGCCTGAACCTTGTTGGTGCGGTGGAGATCAACATGGGTCACCAGCCACAGCGGTGACGACCAATCCTCGCGCGGGGGAATGATCTCGACCAGATTGGGATTGGCCCGCGCCTCAAGCACGGACAGGAACCCGATGCCTGCCCCGGCCAGCACCGCCTGTTCAAGCGCACGCACATCGGTTGAGCGAAAGGTGATATCGTCCTCTGACACCTGGCTGCGCAACCACTTGTGGAACGGCGCGCGGTTGTCGGCAGAGTCGTGACTGACAAAACGGTGCCCCTTGGCCTTCCCAATATCTTCGGGATGCCCGTGTTCCGCGACATAGGCCTTGGTTGCATATATCCCCATCGATTGACGCACAAAGGGCTGAACGACATTGTCCGGCTGATCCGGCGCATTACCTGCACGGATCGCGACATGCGCCTCACCATATTCAAGGCGGAACAGGCGCTCTCCCGTCAGGTAACGCACAACAACGTCGGGATGCTTGTGCTGGAATTCTGTCAATACAGGCGCCATGCGGGGCGCCATGTTCACCAGCGACGTGACAACCAGCTCACCGGACACTTCGGTCCCGCGCCCCTTGATACGCCCGACAAGCTGACTGAACTGGTCATCGGTGGCCTGCGCCACGCGAAACAGATCATCGCCCGCCTCGGTCGGGGTGTAGCCGCGGGCATGGCGCTGAAACAGTTTGACGCCCAGCCGCCCCTCAAGCGCATCGATGTGACGGATGACGGTGGCATGGTGAACGCCCAGAACCTCGGCCGCCCCGCTGACCGTGCCCATGCGGGCCACTTGATAGGCGGTCTTGATCTCGTCCCAATTGTCCATCGGCCAAAAACTCTTTGTGCAAATCCTAACAGATGCTGTTGAGTTTCAGGAATTGCGTTCGAATTTGCAAGAGCCAATTCTACCGGCAGACGACATGCACTCCCATACAGAGGACCCGACCATGACCATTCTGCACATTGACAGCTCCGCCCGCACCAAAGGCTCCGTGACCCGTGAACTAACAGCCGGCATTGTCTCGAAACTGGGCGGCAAGGTGATCCGCCGCGACCTGAGCGAAGCCCTGCCGCAAATCAGCGAAAGCTGGGTGAACGCCAACTTCACCCCAGCCGATGACCGGGACGCAGCACAGCGCGATACCCTGGCCCTGTCGGATAGCCTGGTGGACGAATTGAAGGCTGCTGACACCATCGTCATCGGCGCCCCTGTCTACAACTTCGGTGTCCCCGCCGCGCTGAAGGCGTGGATCGATTTGATTGCCCGGGCCGGAGTGACCTTCAGGTACAGCGAAACCGGACCTGTCGGCCTGCTCGAGGGCAAACGCGCGATCATCGCCCTGGCGACTGGTGGCACGCCCGTCGGCAGCGAGGTCGACTTCGCCTCCGGTCATCTAAAGCAGGTCATGAGCTTTGTCGGCATCCATGATGTCGAAGTGATCGCCGCAGACCGAGTCGTGGCCAATGGCGACGCAGCAGTCAAAGACGCCAAGGCCGAGATCGAGAAACTCGCAGCCTGACAAACAGGCATCTGTTTGCAATCACCCCGCCCCCAAGCATCACTTGCGGGGCGGGCTTGCCATTGCGGGCCGCGCTACAGTGCGGATAGCGTCAAGACATGACTGTTCTACGCAACATGCCGACGCAATTGATCTTGGCACATGCGCCATGGCTGCTTGGCGGTGCGTTGATCATCTGCATCGTCGCCTGCGCGGCGGCAGGCCTTGTTCTGATGGCGGCCGGGGAAACCAGCGGCTTGCTGACTGTGCTGCTGGGCGCAGGTGTGCCGCTGGGGATCTTCGCAATGGCCATCAAGCGCGATCAGGTCATCTTTGACGCGCATGCGGGAACCGCGACCGTCCAGCGCCGCACACTCTTCAAATACAAAAACGCCGTCTACAGACTCGAGGCCGTGCGCCGCGCCGAGGTTGACGATTTCTCGGACACAGCCCGCCCGATCCTGACCTTCCACGATGCCAGCGCCCCCTATCCGCTGGTCGAGGCCTACATGTCCGGCAATGGCCCGCGCCGGTCGGCCACTGCAATCAACGACTGGCTGAAAGCTTATCGGCGCGCTGCTTAACGTCCGCCCCAAATGTCAGCGTCGCTGAGGCCCATATCGGTCAAATCCGGCGCGCGGCGCTGCGCGTCGTTGTCCCAAGCCATGTAAAACTCGTCCAGCTGCGGCGGTGGAACCGGGGTCATACTCAAAAGCGCATGGACCTGACCACGGTGATGAATCTGATGCTGGATCAAGTGTAGAAATGTGCGATCGAACCGCTCTTCCTGAACGCCGCGGTCGCGTGCCATCTGAACAAGGCGCGCAGGGTCCGACAAGGTCGCGTCCTCGGTGACCGCAATCAGGCGGCGATCCACATCACGCTGCGCCGCGCGCAAGATGGACATATCGGGATGCGGCACCTCCTCGACAAAGGCGGCCGGACCAACACAGGCACCTTCCAGCGCCGACACATAGAACAGGTCGACAATCAGGATGTGATTGAGCGTGGCAATGATTGACCCGAAGAAAGAAGGAAGGGGCGCCGTCAGCTCATCCGGGTCCAGTGCCGCGCATGCGCGATGCAGACGATAGTTCGACCACGCATTGTTGTAGGCTTGCGGTGCAAAGAGGGGTGTCATCGTGAAATACCCTTTCCAGTTTCGCCTAAGCAGAATCCGTCAAAAATTGATCAAGATCACAGCGCGCTGTCCGTCAGCCCTTATCTTGCGATGCGTACCAGACAGGAGACGGACCATGAAGCAGCTCATCGCCACCTTCGCCCTGATATGCACCGCACCGCTGACCGCACTGGCTCAGGACATAAGCACGGGTGCCACGCTCTACCAGCGCCATTGTGCGACCTGCCACGGAGTCGAAGCAGATGGCAAAGGGCCTATGCGTCCGGCCCTCCTGCTCCAACCGCCGAGCCTGCTTGACCTTGCGGCCCGCAACGATGGCACCTTCCCCATCATACGCGTGGTGTCGCGGATCGACGGGCGCGACCCGCTGGTCAGCCACGGCTCACCCATGCCGGTCTATGGCTGGTACTTCGAAGGCGAGGATACAGCCATCAAAGCCGAGACCGGCCAACCGATCCTGACCAGTCAACCGATCGTTGACCTGATGGCCTATTTGGAAAGCATCCAGGAGTAAGGCAGGTGGCTCGTATCAATGGGCGTGCGGTCTGGGTCCGGTGAGGGCCCAACCCTTATTAATGCGACTTCGAGTCCCAATGTCCGATTTGCGCTTTTGTCGGACCAACAGCAAAGCGTGTGTGGTCGGCTTGAAACCTCAGTGATCAAAGTCATTGCCTTGTAAACGCCGCGCGCCCCCGAGACTCCTCGGGTGATGCCTAAGTGCCGTCCAACAGCTTTTTCCGACACAACGCCCCAATCGCCGAAATTGTGTGCCGGCGCTCCGGGAACCGTGTGGCAATCGCGATATGGCGCGCCAGAGAAATCCAGCGAAACGAACCAATGCGGCGTGGATCCGGTAATAGCGCAGAGAGGCGATACCCGCTCAGAAAGGCATCCTCGAGCGCATCAAAATGTCCCGCGTCGTTGCCGCGCCGCAGGGCAAGCTCATCGAGGTGAGCCAGGAAATTCCCAAGGTCGATTGCGGCATCGCCCTGTGCATAAAGATCCAGATCCACCAACCAGACCGTGTCTGGTCCGACAAGGACCTGGTCGAAGTAGAAATCACGGTGCAACCCGACGTCCGGCGCCGGTGGAAGTCGGGCAAGTCGCGCTTTGGCAAGAGACAGAATATCTTTGTAACCTGTTTCTGACAGAGCCTTCTCCAAAACAGCCAATTCATCTGCGTGCGTCCATCGCCGTTCCGTTTGAGCCGGTGTGAGATGCAGCCGGGCGAGCGCACGCCCGGTCCCTCGCATCGCGTCCAAACAATCGCAGTTTGGGTCATCCAACATATCGCCAAGCGAGCGGCCGGGAACGACCTGCTGCAGCCACAGCGCCAGGCTGTCCGCTGTGCCTGCCACCGGCGGGACACCGACCCCGTCGCTTCCGTCCAGCCCTGCCGAGCGCAGTTTTGCCTGAATGCGGGGCGCGTAAAGATCGATGCCCTTGGCGCGCACCTTGCCCAACAAGACATTACCGTCCGGCATGTCATATCGGACCAAGGCGCGGCGCCCGGGTTTGAGCCTTGCCAGTGCAACCTCCACGGGCCTTGCGCCCAGAGCAGCGTGCACATGCTCAGGGTCAAGCGCGCTGGACAAACTGGGCAGTGCGCTTGGTGCTTTCGGCATCTGAGACGTCTGACAGAGCTGCTCAACGCGGTCGAGGACACCGCCAAGGTAGCGGTCCCAATCGGGCCTCCGGTCACGGAACGCTTCGACAGCAAGTGCGAACAGAGCATGCACGCGATGTGCAATTATACTCTCGCCCTTGGGAAGTGGTCGGACAGCGGCATAGCCTTCAATCAAAGCCCTACGCGCGTCCTCAGTCAGCGGGCCCTCGATCTCGTCGAAGTCAAGCCTTGCCAATGCACTTCCCAGATCGCGCGCCGCGGGACCATACGCGGCGCGGTCCCAATCAAGGATCACGGTGCCGAACGTCTCCCGCACCACCTGATCCGCGGAAAAATCGCCGTGAATCGCCACCATGTCGTCTGCCACCAACGCAGGCAGCCGTTCGGCAAGGTGCTGCGCCCGCGCCTTTAGATTCGGTTGAAGATTGCTTATGGCCCGGACCGTTCGGTGCGGCTTGGGGGCGCCCAACCCAGGCAGATTTTTTGGATCACCCGCCGCGTGATGTCTCGCCAGCATTGCCCCCGACAGGACGAAATCACGGGGTTCGGACAGTGGCGAAAGCACATGACCTTGTGTCCATGCAGTCGCGATTGCCAGGTCGGTCGGCGAGGTTGCGATCATCGCTGGTCCGCACATGGTCTCGGCATAAACAGCGCCGGCAACAGCGCGGTCGAAGTCTGCCTGCCTTGCGTGCAGCTTCAACACTGCGCGTGACCCCTTTGGTCCATCGGCGCGCAACACGATCCGGCGTCCGGGCTTGTACCTGAGGATCTTGAGCGTGTGGTGGGAAAGCCCAAGACTGTGCAGTAGTTCTGCACGGGACTTTTCGGCGGATAATTTGCGGGCGTTTGGCAGACGTCTTTCCAGGGCCAGCGGAACAAACACTGTAAATGCGTCATCGAAATAAATCACCTTCTGGGCTTTCTTGTTCCACTTTGGGCGGCTTCGGATATCCGGCCAGCGGACAGGCGGGTACGTCATCGCCGCCCAAGCCCCAAGACTGCCGTCCCTAGGGACAAGCCCTGCGACGCAATTCGTCCCCGGTTTGTACTTGAGGTAGCTATGGCGCAGCTCACCCAGTCCGAGTGTTTTGGCGAGGGGCGCGGCGTTCAGAACCGCACCAAGGCCGGGCAAATCTGGATCCTGCGCACACAGGGCTGCATCGGCGGGCGACAAGTCAACTGTCCACGGCATACTTTGTCACTCCGGACTAGCTAGCTTCGGCAGCGGCCAGCCAACCGCCCGCCGCGCGCAACGCGGATGCATCCCCGGTTTCCGCCACTCCACCGCCCGAGATCGTTGCGATACGGTCAAACCGCGATGCAAGTATGAGGTCGTGGGTGATCAACAGCGTCGTACGCTCTTCAGATACAGCATCAATCGCTGCGATCACCGACGCTGCGCTTTCACGGTCCAGCCCTGTGGTCGGTTCATCAAGGATCAGAACCGGTGTGCGGCGCAAGAAGGCCCGCGCGAGCGAAAGACGCTGGCGCTGGCCGCCCGAAAAGGTCGCTCCGCGTTCGGCCAGCATCGTGTCATAACCATCGGGCAACGACATGATGAAGTCATGCAGCACAGCGCGACGTGCGGCATCTTCAAGCTCTTGGTCACTTGGGTCGCAATCAAGGCCAAGGGCAAGGTTGTCCCGGACTGTCCCTGACATGATCAGGGGGTCCTGCGGCACAAACGCAACCTTGGATCGCAATGATTGCAGCGTGAGATCACGAATGTCTGTGTCATCAAGCGTGATACGCCCGTCCTGCACGTCGTGAAGACGCAAGGCGAGCGCTGCAAGCGTCGACTTGCCCGCGCCCGATGGCCCGATCACCGCGACGCGCTCTCCTTCGTTGACGGTCAGGTTAAGCCCATCAAAAACTTTTGCGCCGTCTTGGTGAGCAAAGTGCACGTTTTCGAAACCGAGTTTGCCGCCCAGATCGGACGGGGCGGGGCGCGCATCGGGCCTGTCGCGCACAGCGTCTTCGCGATCCAGCAGATCGACAACCCGCTCGGCGGCGGCCAGAGCTTTCGCCAGGCGCGCGGCGTATTTTGCGTAGCCGCGGACGGGCCGAAATGTGTGCTTGAGGTAACTGACAAAGATCAACAGATCCCCGGGCGTGATCCGCGCATCAAGAACCTGCAAAGTTCCGTAGTAAAGCACTGCGACAAGGCCCAACCCCGCCAGCACATCGACCGACCGCTCCAACCGAGCGGTCAGACGCGCGCCCTTGACGCCCTCGCGCATTTCCTTGTCGTTCGCGCCCGAAAACGCCTTGTTCATGTGCTCTTCCAATCCAAGCGTCTGCACAGAAGCGATTCCGGCCAGCGCCTCGGACGACGTGGCAGCCAGGGCCCCCTGCCGCTTGCGTTGCGTCCGGCTGACCTTGCGGATGCGGACCGTCAGCAGTCGCGACAAGAGCCACAGCAGAGGCAACGGAGCCAGTGCAACAAGGGCCAGTCGCCAGTCGAGCCAGAGCATGACGCCAACCATACCGCCAAAGATCAGGACATTGGCCAGAAGCGGCATAGCCGCTGTGACCAGAGCGTCCTTCAGCATGCCCACATCACTCACCAACCGGATGGTCAGATCGCCGGTGCGCGACTTGGCGTGAAATCCGATGGACAACGACTGAAGGTGCCGGAACAGGTCCGCACGCAGGCGCGTTAGCATTCGATTGCCCACGACCGCGAAGACAATCGTCGCGAGATAATGAAAGCCCGCACGCAGAAGAACAGCGAGCAACAGCCCTCCGGCGCACAGCGCAAGCAGCAGCATCGGATCGATCAATGTCGCCGCCGGTGCGTTCGCACCCGGCACGGGGACGACTGCATCAATAACAAATTTGAGCGGCCAAGGTTCGGCCAACCGCATCAAGGTCGACAGGACAAGCGCACAAACCGCGCCACACAAAGCCAACACATGACCGCGCATATACGGGCGAAACCGCCGCAATACGGCGCCAAGCCCGAGGCCCGCTTCTGAGGTTTCAGATGCTTCGCTCATGCCGCCCGCGCTTTGCCATCCAGCGCGCGGGTCAGGACATGATCCGCGGTGGCATCCCATGTGTGATGCGCCAGAACATGGGCACGCGCAGCCTTGCCCATGGCTTGCGCCCAGGGCAAATCAGCCGCCAGCTGGGCCAGAGCTTGGGTCAACCCATAGGCATCCCCGGGTGGCGTTATCAGACCGGTTTCATTGTCGGTCACAAGCAGTGCCAGATCGCCCGTGTGAGTGGTGACAACCGGCAACGCGGCAGCCATGTATTCGTAGATTTTGAGAGGCGAGAAATAGAAATCCTCCATCGCGTGATAGGGTGCAGTCCCGACGTCCATCCGCGCCAGCGCCGAGGGCACATCCGCGGCAGGCAACAGCCCCGTGATCTCTGTGGCACCTGACAGACCATACTCCCTGACTTGCACCTCGATCTGCGCCCTCTCCGGACCATCCCCGACAATCAGCAGCCTTGCATCCGGCACGACGTGCCGAAGCTGGGCAAAGGCCTGAACCAGAGTGTTCAAGCCGTGCCAAGGTTTCATCGACCCGAGGAAACCCACCGTAAACGGTCGTTCTGGCCGGGGCTTTGGTGCGGGAAAGCGTGCAGGGTTCACTGCGTTCGGCACCACGATTACGTCTGTACCGCCCATGTCCCGCACATATTGCGCGACAGGTTCCGTGACCGCACACGACAGTCGGGCCGCCTGTGTGGACCGCCGGGCAGCAGTTTCCGCTTGCTCTGGCAGGGCCAATTGCCGATGCATCGCTTGTTCAGCGATGAGAGGTGCGTTTACCTCCAACACCCCGGGCCGGTCATTTCGCGCGGACCACTCCATGGCCGCGCAGGACATCAACGCATGCCGTTCGTACACGAGGTCGGGCTGCAGCATGTCCAGCCCGTTGGCCAACGTGTCGTTTGTAGCCAGAAGAGCACGCGCCCGGCTTTCGGCATCGCCTTTTGGCGCGGGTGGCAGAGGATGCAGCTCAACGCCAGCCAGATCGGACGGCGGCGCGCCCTCGCCCCGTGGCGTCAAAAGCGTGACCTTGGCGTCCCGTTTCAAGAATGCGCGCAGCATTTCCTGAACGTGGATCGACGCGCCCTTGGCCCCCCAGACCGGAATGCCGGGATCGGTGCAGACATAGGCAATGTGCATCAGGCCACCTTCTTGCGGTTCCGCCGTGCGATCGACTTGGCAAAGATCGCGCGCAGGGCACCGGCGCTGTTGGCGATGTCGAAATCGCGTTCAATCAAAACGCGGGCTTGCTGCGACACGCTCTGGCGCAAGCTGACATCGTCGAGCATCCGCGCAAGCGCCGCTGCAAGTGCTTCGGGATCACCCTCGGCAACCAGCAATCCGGTTTCCCCATCGCGGACGAGTTCAGGGATGCCTACGACGTCGGTCGAGACAACGGGCAGACCGACGGCCATCGCCTCTAGCAGAACTGTCGGCAAGCCATCGCGATTGCCATCCGAGCCAACGACGCAGGGGCAGGCCAGAACGGCTGCGTTTCGCATCAGGCTGATCACCCCGGCTTGTGGACGCGGCCCCTCAAGCTGCACGCAATGGGCCAAATCGGACTCTGCGATCTGGGCACGCAAGTGGTCTTCTTCATCACCCGCGCCCACGATGCGGCAGGTTACGTTCCGACCCTCACTGCGCATCATGCGCAGTGCCTCGACCAGAACATGGAACCCCTTTTTCTCAACCAACCGGCCAACGGCAAGGATTTCCTGCGCCTGCGGTTCAGGCGCTGTCCAGGAAAACCGATCAAGATCCAAGCCGTTATAGACCCGCACGGCACGGGGCGCGGCAAAGGTGTCCCTCAGATATCTAAGGTTGTAGTCGGATACGGTGACAGCCATGTCCGCATCCCTGAACTTGAGGTCGAGATGCTGAGGAGCGTTGTAGTCGTGGTATATGTCCTTTGCATGGGCCGTGAAGGAATACCCGATCCCGGCCATCGCAGCGGCCAGCCGCGCAACCGAGGTGGCCACGGTTCCGAAATGGGCGTGCAGATGGGTGACGCCGCGCTGTTGAACCTCAACCGCCAGATCAAGCGCCTGCGCAACATCCTGACCCGATACAATCCCGTCGATCTCGGACAATACATTCAACGCGGCTGGCCGCTCCTCACATGCCGCAGACAGACGCTGCCAGAACGGCTCGGGTCCGGAAAACTTGTCACGCAAGCGGGTCACCGGCGCGCGCACCTGACCGAGTTGATCCTGAAAATGTGTTTCCTCAACAGGGCGTAAAGCGAAGATTTCGATTTCTTGCCCCACAGCTTCATGCGCCAGAATTTCATTCACGATGAATGTTTCAGAGTACCGCGGATAGCGTTTCAGCACATATCCGACGCGTGATGTGGGCGGATAGTTCGATGTCGATGACATGGCATTGATCCTTTCTCCGAGGTTGTGGCTTCAGGCAGCCGAGACAAACCGCTCTGGTCCGGGTTTGTGGTTGCGCTGGATGGCTGCATCCGTTGGTTCATCGGTCAATATCGCTCGGACCATTTCCTGGGCCCTGATCAGTCCGTTCATGTCTGGCGCTGCTCCGCGATGTGGCGCAGGATGAACGAGCCAATCGCCAAGGGATGTTGGAGACAGGTCCTCGGGCAAAAGCATCGAAACCAGACCGCGCGCTGCCAGCCGTGTGGTGCGCATCACCTGCTCTCGCCGTGGGGTGCAACGCGGGACGATCAGGGATGGCGCATCGAGTGTCAGAAATTCCATTGTGGTGTTGTAACCACCCATGCCGACCAGGCGGGCCGCTCCTGCCATCGCTGCGATGGGCTCGCGCACGAAGGGCAGCACGGTCATGTCATCGCGCGCCGCCGCATGTTGCAAAACGCCGTTCCGAAGTGTCTCTGGCATCTGTGTCCCGGTCACGAGGACACCGCGATGCCCGGGCGGCATCGGCGCTCGGACAAACGCTTCGCACAGATCCGCACCATCGCGACCACCACCCACCGCGCAGAACACGTAAGGACGCGGGTCGCTGCCGGCGATGGTGTCTCGATCAATTGCCGCCTGCTTGGTTTCGCGGCGCCCAGAAGGATCAAGAAGGCCCAGATAGCGCGCACGCCCCGCGAACCTCTCGCCCATGCCACAATCGTTCAGAATGTCGTAGAGTTGTGGATCGCCATAGATCCAGACCTGGTCATAGAACTTGCGCACAGTCTCGAAATTGCGCTGCCGCAACCACTGGCGCCGCACCACCCGACTATCGTCAATCACATCGCGCAGGCCCAGCACAATGCGGCAGCGCCCCTCACGCGACAAGGCCGCAAGGGTGCTGTCCAGTTCAAACTGCGCACCGCGCGGCACATTGTCGACAATCATCAGATCGGGGTCAAAACCCGCGGCAACGCTCTTGATGATACGACTGCGCATCCGGGCCAGCCGCCCAACATCATCTCCCAGCTCTCGTGGCCTGTAGCTGCCATCGCTCTGTTTGGCGTAGGCGGGAAGCGTCACGCAATCGGTGCGCGGCGGAAGGGCAAAGGCACCCGCCTCTCGCATGCCACCAATCAACAGGATCTCGGGTTCCAGATCCAGTTCCGACAGAGCACTTGCAATCAACAAGTTGCGGCGGAGATGTCCGTAGCCCAACGTATCATGCGAATAGAGCATGATCCGCGGCGCACGCTTGGCCGAAGATGTGATTGTTCGCGGCATGCCAAAATCCTTCCAAAAAACCATGGGGTTACGCCCCGTTTGCAGCCAAAGATAAAGGTGCGCAAATACCCTTCAAAGCGCGATCCTCGCTGCATCTCCTGTCACAAAACTTTCATAGAGATAGCTAGGCGCGCTCCGCCGCCTGGTAAAATTAGAATTCACTAAGAGAACCCGGAAGGCGGTGGTTTTGGCGGCTTTTGGCCGTATTTAGGGGTATGTTGACCAAAACCAGCACATCGCACGCCGCATCCGGTGAATTTCTGACCAACCGTGAACGCCCATTGAACATGAGGTTCGGGACAAAGATCGTTCTGAGCCTCGCATTGGTCGTTCTGTTGACCGGAATCGTGGCGCTCAGCCTTCTTGTCTTTTTGCGCATCAACGACGCAGCCTTGCGAGAGATGCGCGCGTCGTACGATCAGACCTTGGCGGTCAAAACAATGGAGAGTGCGGCAAACGATTATTCGGAGCAGATTGCCGAACTTCTGACCCTTGGCCCCGAACCGTCGGAGGTTGAAGCCGCGCACGATGTCCTGCTTGGAGCGATCCAGACCATGGAAGCCTCCATCCATGCAGAGATCGAAGCGCTTGTGCGCATTCGGGACTTTGAAGAGTTGGTCGACGAGGAGGCCGAACTGAAGGTCATGGCCGAGCTGCGCACAATTGTCGAAAAAATCGAAGAAAAGCGCATTCAGATCGGTACCGCTCTGGTCAATCGGGACGAGGAAACGGCCCGAAGGATCTATCGTGAAGATGTCGAGAAACGCCTGGATGACGCGCTCGATCACCTTTTGGCGACAATCGTCACGCGAGAAATCCGGGAGGTCGGCGGCGCGATAGCCTCCATGGACGTCCTGATCGAACGCATGCGCGCCGCCGCCTATGGCCTCGTTGCAGTGATGGCCCTACTTGTCATTATTCTCGGCGTTTTCTTCTTTCGAAGTGTTCTGCGGCCGGTTGATGCCCTGTCGAAGGGCACGGATGCGGTGGCAAATGGTGACCTCAGCTACCGCGTTGAAATCACGCAAAGGGACGAGCTTGGTCGCCTGGCCGATCAATTCAACGCCATGACGGACAAGATCGCGCAGCAGCGGAATGCCCTGCTGTCCGCAAAATCTGGTCTGGAGGCAGAGGTGGCGGCCCGTACAATCGAACTGGAAGACGCCGCGGCGCGGCAAAAAGACCTTGCGGAAGGGCGCGCGCGTGTCCTTGCAGATCTGAGCCACGAACTACGCACGCCTCTGACGGTCGTGCGTGGCAAGGCCGAGATAGCGCTGAGCGACCCGGACGCGACAGCCGCAGACATGCGTGCGGCATTGGAACGCGTCCGGGTCAAGGCCGAGCAGATGAGCCGCTTGGTCGAAGATATGTTGTTCGTGGCCCGCAGCGAAGCCGGAGCCATCCCCATAGAAAGGCAGCGCATCAATATGCAGGACGTTCTGGCCGACACTCTGCTGGACAGCCAGGAACTGTCCCGTCGTAAGGACATCGCCATACGACCACACCAACCAACCGAACCGGTCGTTGTTCAGGGCGATGCCGAGAGGTTGCGGCAAGCCATCCTTATTCCGTTGGACAACGCTGTTCGTATCGCACCTCCAGGAAGTGTGGTGCACGTGGATCTGACCTGCGAAAAAGATCGGGCCGTGGTCAGGGTATCTGATCGTGGACCTGGGTTTGTCGTTGAAGAAACCGAACACGCGTTCAGCCGTTTCTGGCGTGGGCCCGTGCGCAGCGGCAAGTCAGCGCGCGGCAGCGGGCTGGGTCTGGCCATCGCCCGTTGGATCATGGAACAGCATGACGGTACCATCAGCATCGAAAACCACAGCGAGGGTGGCGCGACGGTGCGATTGGACATGCCATTTGATGCGGAAGGTATGATTGCAGCAGGGACAACGCCGTGAGCACCGCGCGCATTCTGGTCGTCGAGGACGATCCCGAGATCAGCGAGATGATTGCCGACACTCTGCGTCGGCGCGGGCACGTTGTTGATGTAACACACTCCGGCGCGGAATTTGTGCAGCGACTAAAAGACGGGGATTACTCTCTTGTCATACTCGACCGGCTATTGCCCGACGCCGAGGGGGCTGAATTGTGTCGTTCATTGCGCCAGGCGGGCGATGATGTCCTGGTATTCATGATCACGGCGCAGGACGCGCTGGAGGACAAGCTCGAAGGCCTTGAAGCGGGTGCTGATGATTATCTGACCAAGCCCTTTGCATTCGCGGAAATGGCCATGCGTGTCGAAACCCTGTTGCGGCGGGCGGACCGCACTGCTGGCGCTCAAGACGAAGAACTCCGCATTGGGCCGCTGTGTCTTGACCGTGCGCGCAAAAAAGTGACGGTCGACGATGCGCCGATCGAGCTTACAGCGACAGAGTTTTCATTGCTGGCGCATCTGATGCAGCACACGGATCGTCCTGTCGACCGGATGGAACTCCTCAACGCGGTGTGGGGGTATGATTTTGATCCCCAAACCAACGTTGTCGAGGTCTATATTTTGTATCTGCGCCGCAAGTTGTTGCGTGCAACAAAAGATGTGGTTCTGCGGAACGTCCGCGGGTTCGGGTATGTCTTGGAGATTGAGAGCGACGCGCTGGAGCAAAGTTCGCAATAGGTGAACAGCCATCTCTCAAATCGACGCAACAACAGAAGCGGTCGTCCTGATGGGCAACTCCTATGGCGGCTGTGTACCGCGAAGCAGGCCTTCTACCCATATCCGGCCACAACTCTTGACTCACGTTCGACAGTGACATAGGCCCGCCAGCAACCCGGAAGCGTAGAACTTCCGGTCCCTTGGGATGTCCCGGGATCGCCCTCCGTCAGCGCGTTGCGCCCACGGGGGTGCTTTTCGTTTGGATCATTTCCTTGGGGTCTGCACCGCCTGCACTTACCTGTCAGGCAAATGTCAACGGTCGAAAGGATGAAGGCCCATGTTTGAAAATCTCTCCGAACGCCTCTCCGGTGTCTTCGACCGGCTGACCAAACAGGGTGCACTGTCCGAGGAAGACGTCAAAACCGCCCTGCGCGAGGTGCGCGTGGCCCTGCTGGAAGCCGACGTGTCGCTGCCCGTCGCCCGTGACTTCGTCAAGGCCGTGCAGGAACAGGCAACAGGCCAGGCCGTTACCAAATCCGTCACCCCCGGCCAACAGGTCGTCAAGATCGTGCATGACGCGCTGATCGACACCCTCAAGGGCGAAGGTGACCCCGGCGCGCTCAAGATCGACAGCCCCCCGGCCCCGATCCTGATGGTCGGCCTGCAAGGCGGCGGTAAGACCACGACGACCGCCAAGCTGGCAAAACGCTTGACCGAACGCGACGGCAAGCGCGTGCTCATGGCGTCGCTCGACGTGAACCGCCCCGCGGCCATGGAACAGCTGGCAATCCTCGGCGCGCAGATCGGCGTCGACACCCTGCCCATCGTGAAGGGTGAGAACCCCGTCCAGATCGCCAAACGGGCCAAGACCCAGGCCAGCATGGGCGGCTACGACGTCTATATGCTCGACACTGCCGGTCGCCTGTCAATCGACGAAGAGTTGATGACGCAAGTCGAACAGGTCCGAGACGTTGCCACCCCACGTGAAACGATCCTGGTGGTCGATGGTCTGACGGGCCAGGACGCCGTCAACACCGCCCAGAACTTTGATGACCGCATCGGCATCTCGGGCGTGGTCCTGACCCGGATGGACGGCGATGGCCGCGGCGGTGCTGCCCTGTCGATGCGTGCCGTCACCGGCAAACCGATCAAGTTCGTGGGCCTCGGCGAAAAGATGGACGCGCTCGAAACCTTCGAGCCGGAACGCATCGCGGGCCGCATCCTCGGCATGGGCGACATCGTGTCCCTCGTCGAAAAAGCGCAGGAAACCATCGAGGCTGAACAAGCCGAAAAGATGATGAAGCGCATGGCCAAGGGTCAGTTCAACATGAACGACCTGAAGATGCAGCTTGAACAGATGATCAAGATGGGCGGCATGGAAGGCATGATGGGCATGATGCCCGGCATGGGCAAAATGGCCAAACAGGTGCAGGACGCGGGCTTTGACGACAAGATACTCAAGCAGCAGATCGCCATGATCCAGTCCATGACCAAGAAAGAGCGCGCCGCGCCGCAGATCCTGCAAGCGTCCCGCAAGAAACGCATCGCTGCAGGCTCAGGCATGCAGGTCAGCGACCTCAACAAGCTGCTCAAGATGCACCGCCAGATGTCGGACATGATGAAAAAGCTCGGCAAGGGCAAAGGCGGCATGATGAAAAAAGCCATGCAGGCCATGATGGGCAAAGGCGGCGGCATGCCCGACATGGGCAACATGGATCAAGCCCAGCTTGAAGCAGCAGCCAAACAGCTTGGCGGCAAGATGCCCGGCGGTCTGCCGGGCCTTGGCGGCGGTATGCCCCTGCCCCCGGGTCTCAGCGGGTTCGGGAAGAAGAAATGATCTCCTGCACCGTCCGATACGAAATTGACCCCGACAAGCTCGACGCCTTCGAGATCTATGCGCGGTTCTGGCTGAAGAAGATCCCGGAAATGGGCGGCACCCATCACGGCTATCACATGCCCTATGAGGGCCCGAACGACATCGCCTATTGCCACTTTTCCTTTGCCTCGCTTGCCGACTACGAAGCCTACCGCGCGGCCATGTGGGACGATCCCGATTGTCTCAAGGCCTACAAGTTCGCGACAGAAGCCAAGTGCATCCGCCGCTACGACCGCTCCTTCACCAAGCCCCTGCTCAAAGGCGCAACGGTCGAGGAACTGGGCCTATGATCCCGACCGTCACCACAGACCGGCTGATCCTGCGCGGCGCGCGGCGCGACGATTTCGACGCGTTCGCTGACATGCTCGCCTCGGACCGCGCCGTGTTCATGGGTGGCCCCTTTGACCGCGCCGCCGCGTGGCGACTCTTTGCCATGAACCTTGCCGGCTGGCCGCTGGACGGCTTTGGCGTGTGGATGATCACCGACCGCACAACCGGCGCATTCATGGGCGACGTCGGCATCTCGCACCCTGACCGCTTCCCTGAACCGGAACTGGGCTGGACCCTGACGGCAGCAGCAGAAGGCAAAGGGTTCGCCACCGAAGCCGCCCGCGCCGCCCTGAACTGGTACTGGGCCAACACCGACGCGCAAAGCGTCGTCAGCTACATCACGCCCGGCAACACCCGGTCCGAGGCCCTCGCCGCCAAGCTCGGTGCAACGCACGACCCAGACGCCCCCCTACCCGACGGCGAAACGCCCGCAGAAACGGCGGTCTTCCGTCACCGGAGGGGCGCATGATCACCCTCACCGGCACCCCAACCCTTACAACTGAACGGCTGACCCTGCGCGCGCCACAACCGCAGGACGCGCAAACCTTCATCGACTTCTACAAAACCGACCGCGCCAAATACGTGGGTGGCCCGAAAGACGACCGCCGAGGGTGGGATTTCTTCTGCACCGAAATCGGCCATTGGGTGATGAACGGCTTTGGAATGTTCGTGGTGACATACCACAACGACGACACGCCCCTTGGCATCGTCGGCCATTGGTATCCGAACACGTGGCCCGAAAAAGAAGTCGGCTGGGTCCTGTTCGACGCCAAGCACGAAGGCAAAGGCATTGCATTAGAAGCGGCCACAGCCTGTATCGACCATGCATGGACCACCCTGAACTGGGACACGATCGTCAGCTACATCGCCCACGGCAACGACGCCTCCGTCGCCCTTGCAGAACGTTTGGGTGCTGTACGCGATGACACCGCCGAAGAGCCGGGCAAAGAGGCCTATGTCTACCGCCACCCGAGGCCCGCGGCATGACCGTTACGTTCTCCGCCCCCACGCTCGAGACCGAGCGCCTGATCCTGCGTGCGCCCGAGCTGTCGGACTTTGATGCGCTGGCCGCATTCTATGCCTCGCCTCGTTCCAGTTTCGTCGGCGGACCGCAAAGCCGCGAGCTTAGCTGGCGCGCACTGGCGCTGGAAGCAGGGCATTGGGTGCTGCGCGGCTTTGGCCGTTGGACCCTGATCGAAAAAACAACAAACACCCCCGTGGGCATCGTTGGTCTCTGGCACCCCGAAGGCTTCCCCGAGCGTGAACTGGGTTGGGACCTGTTTGATGGCGCAACGGGCAAAGGCTATGCGACCGAAGCCGCAATCGCAGCCCGCAGCTACGCCTACAACACGCTGGGATGGACGACACTCACAAGCCTGATCGCAATTGACAACGAAGGGTCGCGCCGCGTGGCTGAACGCCTGGGCGCCACGTATGACAGCGATTTCACCCACGAACGCCACGGCCCCATGCAGCTGTGGCGCCACCCGGGACCGGAGGGGCGGGTATGACCCTTCCCTGCGAAACACCGCGCAACGGGCCAGCAGCCCTGTTTGCCATCGCGCTGCAAGGCCATCTGCCCACGCTGTCGACCGACCGGCTGCTGCTGCGCGCGCCCCGCGTGACCGATTTCGACACATATGCGCAGATCGCCTGCTCGGGCCGTGGCGAGCACATCGGCGGCCCGATGAGCCGCGAAGACGCATGGACCGACTTCTCCCAGATGACCTCCACGTGGCTCTTGCACGGACACGGTCTCTGGACCATCGGCCATACCGGCGACATTTCCGGCTTTGTCTTGCTGGGGTTTGAAGCGGGCGATCAGGAACCCGAACTGGGCTTCATGCTGACCGAAAAAGCCGAAGGCATGGGCATCGGTTTTGAAGCTGCCCAAGCTGCCCTCACCCACGCCTTCGATACACTCGGTTGGTCCACACTGGTCAGCTACATCGACCCCGCCAACGCACGCTCGATCAAGCTGGCGCAACGCCTCGGCGGCCTGCCCGACGGGGAAATCACCGAAGACGGCGAAACAAGCCTGATCTACCGTTACGTGCGAGAGGTGATGTGATGCCCCACACCGCCATCCCCACCATCGAAACCCGGCGCCTTGTCCTGCGCGGCCCGCAGCCCGAGGACTACCCGAACTTCAAGGCGACCTTCGCCTCCTACCGCTCCCGTTTCATGGGCGGGCCGCTGAACCCCTACGAGGCATGGATGCTCTATGCCGCCGAAATCGGACACTGGGACATCCGCGGCTTCGGCATGTGGATGATCCACGACAAGGATACGGATGACACCTATGGCATGGCCGGAGGCTGGCAGCCCGCAGGCTGGCCCGAACGGGAAATCGCCTGGATCATCTGGCCCGACAAGGCGGGCAAGGGCTATGCGCTTGAAGCCACACATGCCGTACGCGCGCATTACTATGCGGGCGGCTGGGACGGCGCGGTCAGCTATATCGACCCGATGAACCTCGACAGCATCCGGTTGGCCGAACGGTTGGGCGCCGTCAAAGACCAGGACGCGCAAACCATCGACGGCTCTGACGCCGTCTACCGCCACCCCACACCCGCAGCGCTTGATGGCAGCCAACTGGCGCACGGGATCGAAATGGAAATCGGCCACTATGCCGACCCGATGTTCAAACCGAAAGGATGGGCGCTTGACTGATGCCATTTCCAAGGCCGCCGAGGTGCTGGCCGACCACCGCGCCAGTATCGACAGGCTCGATGCCATCCTCGTCTACACCCTGGGCGAGCGGTTCAAACACACGCAGGCCGTGGGGAAACTCAAGGCCACACACGACCTTCCGCCCTCCGATCCCACGCGCGAAGCCGCGCAGATCGCTCGGCTCGAAGATTTGGCAAACCGGGCCGATCTGGACCCCGAATTCGCCAAGAAGTTCCTGAACTTCATCATCGCTGAAGTCATTCAGCACCACAAGAAACACCAAGAATAACAGGCTGGTAGCCTGAAACGCCATTCAAAGGAGAAACAACAATGGCCATGAAAATCCGTCTTGCCCGTGGTGGCTCGAAAAAGCGTCCCTTCTACCGCATCGTGGCAGCCGACAGCCGCATGCCACGCGACGGGCGCTACATCGAAAAGCTGGGCACATATAACCCCCTGCTGCCCAAAGACAGCGAAGAGCGCGTGAAAATGAACATGGAACGCATTCAGTACTGGCTGGGTGAGGGCGCACAGCCCACCGACCGCATCAGCCGTATGCTGGAAGCCGCAGGCGTGCTCGAGAAAAAAGAGCGCAGCAACCCCAACAAGGGTGAGCCCGGCGCCAAGGCCAAAGAGCGCGCGGAAGAGAAAGCCGCCAAGGCTGCTGAAGCTGCCGCAGCACCTGCTGATGAAGCGCCTGCCGAAGAAGCACCGGCCGAAGAAACAGCAGAGTAATCAGGGGTTGGCGCTGTGGACACATTTCCAGATGAGTTTCGCAGCCAGCTTCTGAACTTGATGGCGTGGCGGCGCGATGTGCGCCGCTTCCGCACCGATCCCGTGGACGAGGCAGTGCTGATGCGCTGCCTCAACACATTTCGGCTGGCCCCTTCCGTGGGCCTGTCCGAACCCTGGCGCATCATCCGCGTGCAAAGCGAAACGGCCCGCGCCGCAGCGCTTGAGAACTACAAAGCCGCCAACGCGCAAGCGCTTGCCGGGTACGATGGCGAACAGGCCGCCAGCTACAGCCAACTCAAACTGTCCGGCATGGCCGAAGCGCCTGAACATCTTGCTATTTTCTGCGACGACAGCACGGAACAAGGCCACGGCCTTGGCGCAGGCACCATGCCCGAAATGCGACGCTATTCCGTGGTGGGGGCCGTCACACTCATGTGGCTCGCGGCCCGATCAGAAGGCTTGGGAATGGGCTGGGTGTCGATCCTTGATCCCGTCCAATTGTGCCACGACCTCAACGTACCCACGGACTGGTCTTTGGTCGCCTACATGTGCGTCGGCTGGCCCGAGGACCAATCCGACACGCCCGAACTCGAACGCGTCGGATGGGAACACCGGCACGACCTGATCATCGAAACACGTTAACCCGCCGAAATCTTCAGCCCCGCAACCCCGGCCACAATGGCAAGGGCAGAGATCACTTTGAGCGGCGTCAGCGCCTCGCCCAGAAACGTATACCCCAAGGCGACGGTTCCAAGCGTCCCAACAGCGGTCCAGATCGGATAGGCCACGCTGACGGGCAGATCGCGCAGGGCAAGCGTCAGAAATCCGATCCCCGCGATCACGGCCACCACAGTCACCACGGTGGCCCGGGCATTTGTGAACCCATCCGCGTATTTCATGCTCATCGCAAAGGTCACTTCGAAAATGGCCGCCAGACCAAGGTAGAACCACGCCATTCTGAAAATCCTGATTTTGGAACCGATTGGTCCCAAAATCTAAACCGTCACATTCGGGATGCAAGGGAAAAAGTGAATTGGCATGGGCAGACAGTGCCGCCCACGCCATGCCAACCGTCAGGCCAGCATCTTGGTAAATGTGACCTTGTCCTCATCCGGCCCAAAGAAGGCCGGAATGGTTGCCACATGATCGTATCCACGCGCACCGTAGAAGCGGCGCGCACGGTCCTGATCTGGCGTCTGGGTGGTGTCGATCACCAGCAAACGCGCATCGGCCAGGGCCGCTTCAACGGCGTGGATCAACACCGTTCCCGCACCCGCGCCATGCAGATCGGGGGATGTCGCAATCGCGCGCAGGTTCCACGTACGGTCCGTCAGTGCCTCGCTTTGCACAAAGGCAAAGCCGACCGGCACGCCATCCTGTTCGACCACAAGCCAAAGATCATCGCTGTCGCCGCTCAAGCCGGGGGCCATTATGTCGGGCAACATGTCACCCGGAAACAGCGTGGCCTCGGCAATAGGGGCAAGAAACGGGATGTCGGTGTCACGCGCAGCGCGCGTCTGAAAGAGGTCTGGCATAGCCATCCTTTCGTCAAGAATTGAATGATTTAAGAGGGTTCACATCACGTGAACGCAAAAAGCAGGGCACGCACCAACAGCGCCGCGACAGCGACGGATTTGTTTCTGCTTGCATCGTTTGCACGACGCCATGGGCATGTGCCCGTCTATACCGACATAAAATCTCCATTTCCGCACCACCGGGCGCGGATGTCCTGCACGTAGCCGCCCCAGCGCCGCCAAAGCAAGCACGGACTGGACAAAACACGGTAACGTGTCGCAAATGCCCCGGATGGCCCAGCGCCCTGCAGAGAGTGAGCCCTATGTTCGGATTGATCCGCACACCTATCCTGATCCTGATCGCCTTCGTGGCGGGCCTGATGTTCGAGCGCAGCAAGGCGGCAGAGGCGTGCACGGACCAAGGCGGTGTGATGCGTGACGGAGTGTGCTGGAATGAGTGATGATGTGATCTGTGTCGGCGTGATCAGCGGCGCCTACGGTGTGCATGGCGAGGTGCGGTTAAAGTCGTTCTGCGCCCTGCCCGAGGACATCGAAACCTATAGCCCGCTCACGACCGAAGACGGCAAGCGTTCGTTCTCCCTTGCGCTCATACGTCCCATGAAAAACGGCTTCGTCGCCCGCATCGCCGAGGTTGCGACCAAGGAAGAAGCTGACGCGCTCAAGGGAACGCAACTTTTTGCCCGCCGCGATCAGCTGCCTCACCTGCCGGATGACGAATTCTACTACACGGATCTTGTGGGGCTGGAGGTTTTCGACACCGGTGGCACGTCTTTGGGTCATGTGAAGTCCGTACAGAACCACGGCGCCAGCGACCTGCTTGAGGTGCACATGCCCGGGGCCACGGCGACGGTCCTCTTGCCCTTTACCAAGGCCGCCGTGCCGACCGTGGATCTGGCTGCGGGACGCATCGTGGCCGACCCACCCGAAGGGCTGTTCTGATACCGGGCATTTCCCTCGGCCTTCGGATCGCATAACAGACGCCTATGTCCACGCCCTCCAAATCCCATGGCCGCAAGGCCATCCGACCGACACTGAAACCATCCTCCCTGATGGACGAAGCCCCCGATCTTGTCGGTGTCTGGCAGGCCCGGATCGTCACCCTGTTTCCCGAAACCTTTCCCGGCGTGCTGGGCGCATCCCTGACGGGCAAGGCTCTGCAGGACGGCAAGTGGCAACTGCACACCCACGACCTGCGCGCGCATGGAGTTGGCAAGCACCGCAATGTCGATGACACCCCGGCGGGTGGCGGAGCCGGCATGGTGCTGCGCGCCGACGTGGTCAGCGCGGCACTGACCGAGGCACAGGCCCACGCCCGCGGGCGATGGCCCATCCTCTACTTGTCCCCGCGGGGACAACGCTTTGATCAGGCCATGGCCCGCGATCTGGCGCGCTGCGACGGCGTCACAATGCTCTGTGGCCGGTTCGAAGGCGTCGACGAACGGGTGCTTGAGCACTGGGGCATCACCGAGGTGTCTCTCGGCGATTTCGTCATGACCGGAGGCGAGATCGCCGCGCAGGCCATGCTCGACGCCACCGTGCGGCTCTTGCCGGGTGTTCTGGGCAACGCCGACAGCTCAGTCGAGGAAAGCCATTCAAACGGCCTTCTGGAACACCCGCAATACACCCGCCCCGCCACATGGGAAGGGCGCGACATTCCCGATATCCTAATGTCCGGTCATCACGGCAAGGTGGCAGAATGGCGACGGGAGATGTCAGAGAAGCTGACACGCGAACGGCGGCCCGACCTATGGGAAAAGCACCGCAACTCACGCTAAACTCAACCAGTGCGCAGAAAATTGATTTAAGTTCGGCTCAATTTCGCCGCAAAATCGCGAAAAAATAGAATATCGGCGCAACAGGGCAGACATATGCTGAAATTCTTAGCAAAACCGACCTTCGGGGCAAACGCAGAACCTGAAAAGCCATACACGCGGTTTGGTGGCGAGACCCGCAAGCGGGTCAACACCCTGCGCCTGACACGGTTTGAGCAACATGGCACGGTCCCGGACAACCGCGTTGGGGTGACACCTCAAAACCCCCTTGATCTCGCGACGGACATCCAGGGGGCCAGGGCGACACCCTCAGAGCTGATCAACGACGCAGCCCACCTGCATTCCACCGATCAGATTCCGCTTTGGGTCCTTAAAAAGGCGCTCCCTGCCCGCTTCGCCGGAACTCAACCGCCCCTCGAAGCAACAGATCCGTCATCATTCGACGAGTTCTCTGCCGCTGACCGCGCACCCTCTTGATCGCCGTCAAACCTGCGCCTATACACCGCTCAGCCTGACTCGGTTTTTCCGAATTGGGTTGCTTGTGCTGTGGCGCCTTCTTCGGCGCTTTCCAGCAGCACCAGCATCTGAACAAAAGGAATGATGACCTGACCTCTGGCGGGCGCAATGGCGGACCCGGTGAAGACACAGAGCTCTGAGGCGCGACAAACCTTCGTGGGCAAACCACGAGCATGATAGGAGTGATGGTCAATGGACCTGATCGCACAGCTAGAGGCGGAACAGATTGCCGCCCTGGGGAAAGACATCCCCGACTTCAAAGCCGGTGACACCATCCGCGTCGGCTACAAGGTGACCGAAGGCACGCGCACCCGTGTGCAGAACTACGAAGGCGTCTGCATCGCCCGCAACAACGGCTCGGGCATCGCCGGTTCGTTCACCGTTCGCAAGATTTCGTTTGGCGAAGGCGTGGAACGTGTGTTCCCGCTGTTTTCGACCAACATCGACAGCATCACCGTGGTCCGCCGCGGTCGTGTGCGTCGCGCCAAACTGTACTACCTCCGCACCCGCCGCGGCAAATCGGCCCGGATCGCGGAAGTCTCCAACTACAAACCCAAGAAGTCCGAAGGAGCCGAGGCATGAAGGCCGATACGCATCCCGACTACCACATCATCGACGTCAAGATGACGGACGGCACTGTGGTTCAAATGAAATCCACATGGGGCAAGGAAGGCGACCAACTGTCGCTCGACATCGACCCCTCCGTGCACCCCGCATGGACCGGCGGTTCGTCCCGCCTGATGGACACCGGTGGCCGCGTGTCGAAGTTCAAGAACAAATACGCCGGTCTGGGCTTCTAAAGCATCCACGCCACGTAAAAGACAAAGCCGCTCCAACGGGGGCGGCTTTTTTCGTTCAGGGCCAAAGCATCTTGCCGCGCGGCCCCGCCGTCGCGATAGTATCCCGATCCATCTGGGGGACGGCGATGCGCACCGCACTACTCATCTTGGCACTCTTGATCGCGGCCACACCAGCCGCGGCCCAGGCGGACATCCAAACTGCCACCAAACGCGCCAAGTCCGGTCAATTCGATGCACAAGGCCAAGTGCGCTGCGCACAAGAGGTCGGACAGGATCTTGGCACCTGTGACGCCTCGGTCGCCCGCGCGACAGGATCGGCAGCGGTGGTTGTGACCTTTCCCAACGGCTTTGCGCGCATGCTGACATTCTCGGACGGCGCATTCCTGCGCGGCAATGCGACAATGTCAGGGGTCGGAACGGATACCGACTGGCAGCTGACCAATGGCACCTACCATATCCGGGTGGATGACCAGCGCTTCGACATCCCCGAAACGCTGGTCACTGCAGATTAGCCGCCGGGCGTCAGCTTATAGATCGTACCTTCGTCGATGGACGTGTACAGGCTGCCATCCGGCCCCATGACCACAGACCGGAACCGGCCCGACTCCATCGGCAGGGTCATCTCGGTCACGTCCTCCACATCCGCAACATCTTCGTTGAATTGGATCACGTCGAGGCGTTGCCCAATGGGCGTGCCGCCAAATCCGATCCCCATGATGCCGACAACCATCGCGCCGTTCCACTCGCCCCAGGCATCACCCTCCAGGAACGCGGCCGAGGACATCCCCTGCGACCAGCCGTTGTTGTTCCAGACCGGTGGCATGGCATCAGGATAGGTGTCGAAATCGGTCATCGGCATGAACGCCGCACGCTCGTACCGGTTCATGCCCTCTTCCTGGTTGGGGCTGTAGCCACAGTAGTTGTCCGGGCAATCGCCACGCCCAGCCACGTTCGGGCGCGGGTCCCACCCGGCATTGCCACCGTTTTCCAGAATGGTGATTTCATCCGAATGCCATGGCCCGTGTTCTGCCGTGATGGCCTGCCCCGTCTCGGGGTGGAACGCGATACCCTGCACGTTGCGGTGCCCATAAGTGTACGTCCGCGCGTCAAAGCCTTCGGGCGGGCTGTTGTCGGCATGGGCATTGCCGTCAGTATCGATCCGGATCACTTTCGATCCCATCATCGTCGGGCTCTGCGGCACCTCGCCATTATGGGTGTCACCGGTTGTCAGCCACAACGCGCCATCCGCGCTGAACCGCACGCGACCGCCATTATGGGCACCGGGTCCCCCAAACGGGTGATCAGACGCCGCCATTTTGTAAGGCACATCGTCGATGATGTCCGTCCGATCCGACACGTTTGTGAAATCATCGCTGACCGTAAATCGCATCAGCCGGTTGGTGTGCGGGTCCGACATGTTCGATGTGGAATAGACATAGATGCGCCGGTTGTTGCCAAAGTCGGGGTCAAAGGCGACGCCCATCATGCCCGCCTGCCCTTCACAGAACAGGTCAGCGCCATTGGCCGCATATCCGGCCGTGTCGGCAACGCCGTAAAGCGCAGTCACAGTTCCATCCGGCATCCGCACGGACAGCCCCTTGCACTTTTCCGTAAACAGCATCGTGCCATCGTCGAGGAACGCCATGTCCCAAGGGTTTTCGAGGCCATCAAGCACGACCTCGTGCGTCAGACTGGTGGTGTTCATGCCGCTCTGGGCCAGCAGCGGCGATGATGAAATAGCCGTCGCCGCAAGCAGTGATGCAATGACCGATAGTTTGGAATGCGTGGTATAACCGGACATAGTTTCCTCCCTTAAATGGTGTCATTCGCCATCCGGAGGGTGCTCTTTGTTTTTATGTCCGGACAAGCCAGACTTTCACGGTATGGTGGTGCCATACGCTGGTCAATGTTTAGTTTACCCTAGGGCAACTTTACGCCGGTACGTCCATACGGATACGAATGCCTAGTCGAATGCCGTCGCCACGTAGACCGAAATATTGACAATATCCTCGTCCGACAGCCGCTTGGCATGAGAGATCATCAGGATCGAATTGGGCCCAATCTTTTCACCGGCACGATACCTTTCAAGCTGCGTGGCGATATAGGCAGGGTCCAGGTCAGCAAGTGCAGGATAGCTTGAGGCCCCTTGTGCCTTGTTGCCATGGCAAGCCCTGCACGATTTTCGAAAGATGTCCTGCGCCGCGTCCACGTCGATCACTTGGTCTTCGGATATCGCGGCGGCGCTAGCGCTGCTTTCGGTCGTGGTGTCCGCCCAAGTGGCGCACGCCCAAACGCTGATCGCGACGGTCAAAAGGCAGCGTATTAGCATCGACACGGGTCTCCTCTGCTTGCACAATCCCTCAGTAGTAGAAGGTCCAGCGCAATTCGTCCAATGCCCGTCCGCGTCGGGAACGCGATCGGATGGTCTGTATCCTGCTAGGACAGGCGGAGATTTAGCACCAAAGACACGTCACTGATCCCGCCTGTCTCCAGAACAGACGAGCCCACATCCAATGCCAGCTACTGCGGTGAAAACCCTAACAGTTCCTTAATTCGCCGCTGTAACCCATTGAAATTTCAAAGGCTGGAATATGTCCCACGCCGGGACACCCCTACCGCGACAGGGCCGCAGCCTCCTTCGCCAAGGCCTCGATCCCGGCCCAATCCCCGGCTGCAACCAAGTCCTTGGGGGCCACCCAGGACCCCCCGGCACAGACCACATTCGGCAGGCTCAGATAGCTATTCGCATTGCCCATGCTCACCCCACCCGTCGGGCAGAACGATATCTGCGGCAAGGGCGCACCAATCGCCTTCAAAGCAGGGGCACCACCCGAAGCCTCAGCCGGAAAAAACTTGAGCATGTCATATCCACGCTCGAACAAACACATCGCTTCAGACGCAGTGGCGGCACCCGGCAGTAGGGGCAATTCCTCGGCCTCGCAGGCGGCAATCAGCGCCTCGGTTGCACCCGGGGATACCCCGAACTGCGCGCCAGCCTCCTTGGCCGCCTTCACGTCATCCGGTGTCACCAAAGTCCCGGCACCAACAACCCCACCGGGCACCTTGGACATCGCAGCAATCACATCCAATGCGGCTGGCGTGCGCAGGGTCACCTCAAGCGCGGGCAGTCCACCTGCCACCAGCGCCTCGGCCAAAGGTTGGGCATGGGCGACATCGTCCACCACCAGCACCGGCACAATTGGCGCAAGGTCACAGATTTCACGGGCACGCACGGCAGCGGCTTTGGCAGTCAGCATTCAAAAGTCTCCAAATACGGTTGCGCCAGTATTGGCGGACCCGACGGTATTACGGAAGGCGTGGAACATGTCGCGCCCCGCCCCCCAGTGATTGCCCGAAAGATCGGCTGTGGCATGCGGACGGTCAAGCACACCTTCAGTCAGAACTTCAAGCTGCCCGGCCTCGGCATCGACACGGATCAGGTCGCCATCCCGCACTTGCGCGATCACGCCACCATCCAGCGCCTCGGGGCAGACATGGATGGCGGATGGGACTTTGCCGGATGCGCCGGACATGCGGCCATCCGTGACCAGCGCGACCTTCTGCCCACGGCCCTGCATGATACCCAGTATCGGTGTCAGGCTGTGCAATTCCGGCATCCCATTGGCCTTGGGTCCCTGGAACCGAACCACGATAACAAAATCACCCTCGCCGAATTCGCCGGCCTTGAACGCGGCCTTCACGTCGTCTTGTTCATGGAACACGCGCGCTGGGGCTTCGACGATCCGGTGTTCCGGTGCCACGGCCGAGATTTTCATGACCCCTGTTCCCAAGTTACCGGCAAGGCGGCTCAGCCCACCGGTTGCCTGAAACGGATCAGCCGCAGGGCGCACGATCTTGTCGTTCAGGCTTTTGCCCGCACCCGCTTGCCAAGTCAGTGCACCGTCGATCAGCTTGGGTTCCTGCGTGTAATTCTCCAACCCCTCACCCGCGACGGTTTGCGTGTCATCGTGCAGCAAGCCTGCGCCCAAAAGCTCGCCAATCATGAAGCCAAGACCGCCCGCCGCATGGAAGTGGTTCACGTCCGCCAGACCGTTGGGATAGACGCGCGCGATCAGCGGTGTCACCTCGGACAGGTCGCAGAAGTCTTCCCAATCCAGCACAATGCCCCCGGCCCGCGCCATGGCGATCAAGTGGATCAAAAGGTTGGTCGACCCGCCCGTCGCATTCAGGCCAACAATCCCGTTCACAAACGCCTTTTCGTCCAGGATATTGCAGACCGGCGTGTAGTTGTTGCCCAAGGCCGACAAGGACAGCGCGCGCTTGGCCCCTTCAACCGTCAGCGCATCGCGCAGCGGCGTATTCGGGTTGACGAAGGACGAGCCCGGCAAATGCAGGCCCATGAATTCCATCAGCATCTGGTTGGTGTTGGCCGTGCCATAGAAGGTACAGGTGCCCGGACCATGGTAGGCAGCCATTTCCGACGCGAGCAATTCCTCACGCGTCGCTTCGCCCGCCGCGAACCTCTGGCGGACCTTGGCCTTTTCATCATTGGACAAGCCGCTGGTCATCGGACCTGCAGGGAGGAAGACAGCTGGCATGTGACCAAAGGATTGGGCCGCGATGATCAAACCCGGCACGATCTTGTCGCAGACGCCCAGAAAGACGGCGGCATCGAAGACATTGTGGGACAGCGCCACACCGGTCGCCATGGCAATGACATCGCGCGAAAACAGGCTTAGTTCCATGCCCGCCTCGCCTTGGGTCACACCGTCGCACATGGCGGGCACACCGCCCGCCACTTGCGCAGTTCCGCCCTCCGCCCGGATCGCGTCGCGGATCAGGGTCGGGTAGGTCTCGAACGGCTGATGTGCCGACAGCATGTCATTGTAGGCCGTGACAATCCCAAGATTGCCAACGCTTGCTTCGGCCAGCCGGGACTGGTCAGGACCCGCAGCGGCAAACGCATGGGCCTGGCCGCTACAGGACAGGTGCGCGCGGGCCGGACCTTGGGACTTGGCCGTAGCCATCCGATCCAGATACCGACGTCGTGTCGGTGCGCTGCGTTCGATCACACGTTCAGTCACGCGCTCAAGTGTAGGGTGCAGGGGCATCGTGCTCTCCTATCTCCTCATCTCGGTTTGGCCACATCTTATCACAGAGCGCCTGATAGCGCTAACAGCTTCGTTGTGCAATCACCGCGCCACGGTGCCGCAGGAAAGTTTCCATGCCCGCTTTCAAAGGGTGTGAACACAACATATAGTGGCCCAAAATTCGCAAAGCGGATGTGCGGTAAGGGGACAATCATGGCGCATATCATTGTTGTCGGCAACGAAAAGGGCGGGGCTGGCAAGTCCACCGTGTCGATGCATGTGGCCACAGCACTGGCGCGCGCTGGCAAGAAAGTCAGCGCACTCGATCTTGACCTGAGGCAACGGACATTCGGACGCTATGTCGAAAACCGCCGCACGTTTCTGGCGTCGGCTGACCTCGACCTGCCGTCACCGGATGTGCACGACCTGCCCGAGATCGACGCGTCGCAACTCAAGCCCGGCGAGAATATCTATGATCATAGGCTCAGCGCGGCGGTGGCGACGCTCGAACCCGACAATGACTTTATCCTGATCGACTGCCCCGGCTCTCACACGCGGCTCAGTCAGGTCGCGCATTCGCTGGCCGACACGCTGATCACGCCCCTGAATGACAGCTTTGTCGATTTCGACCTGCTGGCGCGCATCGACTCGACGGGTGAGAAGATTCTTGGTCCCTCGGTCTATTCTGAGATGGTGTGGAACGCCCGTCAGTTGCGCGCGCAAGCGGGCCTGAAGCCCATCGACTGGATCGTTCTGCGCAACCGCATGGGCGCCCAGCGCATGGTCAACAAGGAAAAGATGGAACGCGCCATCAAGATGCTGGCCAAGCGTATCGGCTTCCGCATCGCACCCGGCTTTTCCGAACGGGTCATCTTCCGTGAACTGTTCCCGCGTGGGCTAACCCTACTCGATCTCAAGGACATCGGGGTGAAGCAACTGAACATCTCGAATGTGGCGGCGCGACAAGAGTTACGGGACCTGATCAAGGCACTGAACCTGCCCGAGATCGAGGTCGACTTCTGATCCTAGTCTCGCTGCGCCAGACGCAACAACAAGCCACGCAACATGTTCGCTTCTTCAGTTGAAATACCGTCTATCAGGGCAGCATCGTAGTCCTGCGCGATGCCCTTCAAGTCGCGATAGACCTGCTGCCCGGCCGGTGTCAGGGTCAAGTATTCGACGCGTCGATCCTTATCTGCGCGCGTGCGGGTCAGGTATCGGCGCTCCGCCAGCCTTTGCACTGCGCGGCTGATCTTGGTCTTGTGCATCTGCGCACGCGCACCAATGTCGCTGGCCGTCATGCGGCCGTAGATGCCCAGGTGAAACAGCACCCGCCACTCGTTCCGCAGCATCCCATACTTGTCCTTATAGACCTTCTGGAACTCAAGGCTCGACGCCTCGGCCGCCTGGTTCAGCAAATAGGGCAGGAACTGGCGGACATCGAAGTCTTTGGCTGATTTCATTGGGGCATCGCTTGTTAGTTACAAAAACAACTATTACATCGGCAACCAATTCCGCAAGAGGGATCGCCATGAACCGCCAATCCGCGCCGCATTCCATGATCCAGGCCCCATCCGGGGCAGGTATCACCGAAAGGTACATGCCGGGCTTCGGCAATGATTTCGAAACCGAAGCACTGCCGGGTGCCCTGCCCGAAGGGATGAACTCGCCCCAGAAATGCAATTACGGGCTATATGGTGAGCAATTGAGCGGCACCGCCTTTACTGATGTGCGGCCCGAACGCACGTGGTGTTACCGCATCCGCCCCTCCGTAAAACACTCCGGTCGGTACAACCGCATTGACCTGCCCTATTGGAAATCCGCACCACACATCCCGGAAGACGTGACCAGCTTGGGGCAGTATCGCTGGGATCCCGTGCCACACACCGATCAGGACCTGACATGGCTGACCGGTATGCACACCATGACGACAGCGGGTGACGTGAACACGCAGGTGGGCATGGCGAGCCATATCTATCTGGTGACTGCGTCGATGAAGGACGCTTACTTCTACTCCGCCGACAGCGAGCTTCTGGTGGTTCCACAAGAAGGGCGGCTGCGCTTTTGCACCGAACTGGGGATCATCGACGTTGCACCGCAGGACATTGTAATCCTGCCACGTGGCCTTGTGTACCGGGTCGAGGTGCTGGAAGGCCCCGCACGTGGCTTCGTCTGCGAAAACTACGGCGCAAAGTTCGAATTGCCCGGGCGCGGCCCGATCGGTGCCAACTGCATGGCGAACCCGCGTGATTTCAAAGCTCCGGTCGCCGCGTTCGAGGACCGCGAGGTTCCCTCGACCCTCACGATCAAATGGTGCGGCCAGTTCCACGAGACGGAGATTGGTCACTCACCGCTGGATGTGGTGGCATGGCACGGCAACTATGCGCCGCTGAAATACGACCTGAAAACCTATTGTCCGGTCGGTGCCATCCTGTTCGACCACCCCGACCCGTCGATCTTTACTGTGCTGACCGCGCCCTCCGGCCAACCGGGCGTGGCCAATATCGACTTTGTGCTGTTCCGCGAACGCTGGATGGTGGCCGAAGACACGTTCCGCCCGCCGTGGTATCACAAGAACATCATGTCCGAGTTGATGGGCAACATATATGGCCAGTACGACGCCAAACCGAAAGGGTTCGTGCCGGGAGGCATGTCCCTGCACAACATGATGCTGCCCCACGGACCGGACAAAAACGCGTTCGAAGGGGCCAGCAATGTCGAGCTTGAACCACACAAGCTCGACAACACGATGTCCTTCATGTTCGAAACCCGCTTCCCCCAGCACTTGACCCAGTTCGCTGCGCAAGAGGCACCGCTGCAGGACGATTACATCGATTGCTGGACGGATATTGAGAAGAAGTTCGACGGGACACCGGGCAAGAAATGATTGACCCCGGCCTTGTCGCGATTGTTGTCTTTGTCGGTCTTGTCGGTGGCGTCATCTGGTCCTGGCGATCCAAGAAAGATCACATCGCTCCACTGGATCACACGCGCGCGCAACCCGGTCGACGCCTTGAAGGATCGGATCACGTTGGCGGGGGCGGCTCGGACTGATGGCCTTTCTGTCTTCTCTTTCGCAGGCCAACTGGCTGCTGATCGGACTGACCGCCCCCGCCCCGACTTCAACTCTTTCAACACCTGATTTCATGTAGGACCTTAAGATGCCGCTGAATTCCTCATGGGTGGGCAGTGCGAACAGCGCTGACACCGACTTTCCTCTAAACAACCTGCCTTACGGTGTCTTCTCGACCGACACCCTTGATGCCCGCTGTGGCGTGGCCATCGGGGATATGATCTTCGATATGTATGCAGCTGAGGAACAGGGGATCATCGACCTTACGGACGAGCCGCTCTTCGGCGTGCCCTTCTGGAACGAACTGATGGAGCAAGGACCCGCCGTCTGGACGGCATTGCGCAACCGGCTCACCGACCTGCTCGCCGAAGGGTCCAAGGATCAGGCGCTTGTCGAACCGCTACTTGTGCCAATGACCGATGCGACGCTTCATATGCCACTGGTCGTGTCCGAGTTCACCGACTTCTACGCAGGCCGTCACCACGCCACAAATGTGGGCACCATGTTCCGTGGGCCAGAAAACGCACTGCCGCCGAACTGGCTGCATATCCCTATCGGCTACAATGGACGTGCCTCTTCCGTGGTTGTCTCAGGCACCGACATCCGCCGCCCTTGGGGGCAGTTGAAGTCGCCAGACCATGACTTACCTGCCTTCCTGCCCTCACGCCGTTTTGACCTCGAGCTGGAAATGGGTGCCATTGTCGGCATGGCCTCGGACGGTCCCATCTCGGTTGACGAGGCCGATGCCGCCATCTTTGGCTATGTGCTGCTGAACGACTGGTCCGCGCGCGACATCCAAGCGTGGGAATACCAGCCGCTCGGCCCGTTTCAGGCCAAGGCAACCGCCACCTCAATCAGCCCATGGATTGTAACCAAGGCGGCCTTGGAGCCCTTCCGCACGTCCACGCCCGACCGTGAATTCGAGTTGCTCGACCACCTCAAGGACACCGGCCCGATGCTTTATGACATCGACCTGAGCGTCACGCTTGCCCCGGAGGGCAAAGAGGCCACAACGATCGCCGAAACCAACTATCGCGAGATGTATTATTCCTCGGCCCAGCAACTGGCGCATCACAGCACATCGGGCTGCCCGATGAATGTGGGCGACCTTTTGGGGTCTGGGACCATCTCTGGCCCGACGAAACCAGAGCGCGGCAGCCTGCTGGAATTGAGCTGGGGTGGGAAGGAGCCACTGACGCTCGATACCGGAGAGACACGCACCTTTCTGGAAGACGGCGATACGCTGACACTTGCAGGACATGCGCGGGGCGACGGATACCGTATCGGCTTCGGCACATGTGCTGGAACGATCCTTGCAGCGCTGGACGATCCGTACAAACGCTGATGTGTGTCTTTTGGCTGGCAAAACGTCGCGTTCGTGGCGGCGTCACTGTCCATATCAGCGGAGGCACAAGACCATGACGAACAAACACGGTCCGACCCGGGGTGATCTGTTGTTCCGGTTCTGGTTCTCGCTTGCGGGCTTTTCCCTCCTGATCGGCGCCTTGGTCTTTCGTGGCATCCCGCAAGGCCCTGCCGGGTGGGAGGCCATTGGTCTGGCCACGCTGTTCTTTGGCGGCACCCTGGTCTGGACCTTGTGGAAGCTGATCCGGCGCGATCACAGCGAGCGCGCGGAATAGGAAACAAGGGTCTTTAGCTTCCAAACCTGCAATGGGCCGAAATACTTGGGCGCCATCCGAACGCTCCCACGACAAGACATGAAGAACTGCCAAGCCACACAGGCGATCAGGTGCGCAGCGCAGGCGGGATTTCAAACACACACTTGCGCGGCACATCGAAATTTGAAACCGTCATGGATATCTCTGGCACGGGTTGATTGCTCAAGCGCCGCTGACATCCACTTCCACGAAAGGGAAGGACATGAAGACGCGGTTCTTCGCCCGCGCCACGGCAACATCCTTAAGACCAAACAGATCAACGCATCAACGGGCACCCATCAGACGGTGCGCTGCAGGCGGGTTCAGCCTGCGGTCAGGGGCGGCATGTTTTTTGACGTTGATGAGCTTACATGACTGACATTCTGGTTCCCAAGTCCATGATTGCGGATCCAAATCGTTTTGGCGGGGTGGCACATGGTGACTGCGTGCACGGCGCGCCGGTTGTGAAAGACGGGCGGTTGATGGCACTTGATGCACCAACGGGCATAGCAACCCGCATAGTGCTGCCCAAACTGGTCGAACCGCATTGCCATCTCGACAAGTGCCACACCATCAGTCGGCTGGGTCAGGTGGGCGGCGACCTGCATCATGCCCTCGCCAGCCAGCGTGCGGACAAAGTGCATTGGGACGAAGACGACATTCGCGCGCGCGCGACCAAGGGGGTGAAGGAAGCGCATCAAAACGGCTGCGGGTTGATCAGAAGCCACGTGGATTGGGGTGATGAACCCGCACCCCCACTCTCTTGGTCCGTTCTGGTCGAACTGGCCGAGGATCACCCAGGCCTGCAGCTCTCGGCCCTGACCAGTATCGAACAATGGACGTATCCGGAATTTTCCAACACGGTCGGCAAGGTATTGTCCTTCACGGACGGTGTGTTGGGGGCATTTATCCACGGGCACGAAAAGACACGCGCCGGGTTGGAGGTCCTGTTTGCAACGGCATCCCAACATGGCCTGATGCTGGACTTCCACGTGGACGAAGGATCGGGCGGCCTCAACGGTCTGGAGCAGATCGCCGATGTTGCGCTTGAGGCCGGCTTTGACCGCCCCATCATGTGCGGCCATTGCGTAAGCCTGATGGACAGACCTTTACACGACGTACAACGCATCGCCGACAAACTCGCCCACGCAGGGATCACGGTGTGCACGCTGCCAATCACCAATCTGTACCTGCAAGGCCGCACCGACGGCACACCGGACCGGCGCGGGATCACCCGGCTGAGAGAACTGCGGGACGCGGGCGTGCCCATCGTCGTGGGTTCCGACAATGTTGCGGATGCCTTCTGTCCTGTTGGCGCGCATGATCCTTGTGCCGCATTGGCGCTTGCCTGCGTCGCGGCGCATTTGGACCCTCCCATGGGGGATTGGCTGCCCGCAATCACGACGGATGCGGCGCATGCTCTTGGAGGGGCGGCCGTTACAGTAGATGGTGCCCACTTGACCGACATGCTGACATGCGACGTCACGCACACCGCCGATCTGCTATCTGGTCGTGTGCCGCTGCGGCCAGCGCTTGACACGCTCATATGATCGCAATTGCGGGCCAGACCGGCTTCATTGGACAAGCGCAAACCTGCTCGTAACAACAAAAACAGATCCTGACAGCCATCCCCCGCACTCAACCGGCGAAACGACCAATGACGTGCCCATATCCAGTCAAAAGGCGGTTTTGGGCCCGAGAACGGCGTAGAATCACAAAAACATCGGAATCTTGTCGACTATTTCTATGTGCACGGCCCCCGACGATGGGGTTGACGCCATGCGCCCGATCGTTTGAACTCCGGGCGTCTCCCGGGAAGGGGTGGCGAAAAAACGCAGGATAACTGCAACACCAAAAGGTCGGGCACTCACCCTGACCACATAAGGACGCGAACATCTGTTCGTGACGCCAACAGAGAGGAAGAACA
The DNA here is from genome assembly GCF_059611725.1 of Tateyamaria sp. LSS28. Lineage (NCBI taxonomy): Bacteria > Pseudomonadati > Pseudomonadota > Alphaproteobacteria > Rhodobacterales > Roseobacteraceae > Tateyamaria > Tateyamaria sp. LSS28. The sequence goes on from NZ_JCAPFI010000001.1 coordinate 101,850, forward strand.
TGACCTTTGTAACACGTACCGGCAAGCCGCTGCCGCAATCCATCTTGGATTCGGCTGGCAAAGTCGGCACCGATCCGATCAACCGCCGCGAGTTTCTGGCTACGGCCAGCAGCTTTGGCGCCACTGCCGCCGTTGCCTATGGCATGCTCGGCATGAGCGCCCCTGCCGCGCAGGCCGCGGGCCACAAGGAAGGCGGCACGCTCCGCTATCAGACCGAGGTTCGCGCGCTCAAGGACCCGCGCACCTATGACTGGTCACAGATTGCCAACTTCTCGCGTGGCTGGCTGGAATACCTGGTCACCTACGAAAACGACGGCACCTTCCAGCCGTCGCTGCTGGAAAGCTGGGAAATCAACGATGATGCCACCCTCTACACCCTGAACGTCCGCAAAGGCGTCAAGTGGAACAACGGTGAAGACTTCACCGCCGAGGACGTGGCCCGCAACATCGCAGGCTGGTGCGAGAAAGACCTCGAAGGCAACTCGATGGCCGGTCGCTTCAACACACTGATCGACCCTGACACGAACAAGGCCATCGAAGGCGCCATCGAAGTGGTTGATAGCCACACCGTCAAGCTGAACTTGCCCGCCTCCGACATCTCGCTTATCGCGGGCATGGCGGACTACCCGGCAGCCATCGTGCACAGCTCGTACACAGCCGACACCGCGCTCAGCAATCCCATCGGCACCGGCCCCTACCTGCCTGAGTCGCTCGAAGTGGGCGTCAAAGGCGTGCTGGTGAAGAACGTCGACCACACCTGGTGGGGCACTGAGGTCAACGGCGGCCCCTACATGGACCGCATCGAGTACATCGACTACGGCACCGATCCGGCAGCCTGGATGGCGGCATCGGAAGCCGATGAAGTTGACATGAACTACTCGGTTGATGGAGATTTCGTTGACCTGATCGCGTCCATCGACGGCATGGTGCAGAACGACATCGTGACCGCCGCCACCCTGGTGATCCGGCCCAACCAGCTGGCCGAAGTCGATGGCAAGCGCATCTACGAAGACGAACGCGTGCGCCGCGCCATCACCATGGCCGTCGACAACAACATCCTGCTCGAACTGGGCATCGGTGGCCGTGGCGAAGTGGCCGAAAACCACCACGTCGCACCGTTCCACCCGGAATATGCCGAACTGCCCGCGATGGAGGTGGACCCCGCAGGTGCCAAGGCCCTGATGGACGAGGCCGGCATGGGCGATTTCGAGCACGAGCTGATCTCGATCGACGATGGTTACCGGAAGGACACCACCGATGCAGTCGCAGCCCAGTTGCGCGACGCAGGTATCAACGTCAAACGGACGGTGCTGCCTGGCTCGACCTTCTGGAACGATTGGGCCAAGTACCCGTTCAGCTCCACCAACTGGAACCACCGCCCGCTGGGCGTCCAGATCTGGGCGCTGGCCTATCGCTCGGGCGAAGCGTGGAACGAGTTTGGCTGGTCCAACCCCGAGTTCGACGAGAACCTGAAAAAGGCGCTGGCAACAGCGGATGTGGAAGAACGCCGCAAGCTGATGGCCATCGGCCAGAAGATGATCCAGGACGCGGGCGTTACGATCCAGCCCTACTGGCGGTCGCTGACCAACCACACCAAGGAAGGTTTGGTGGGTGGCGAACACCACATCACATATGAATTCCGTCCGGCGCAGGTCGCCTGGACCTGATCCATGGGATCACGGAATTGGAAGGGGCCGCCATTGCGCGGCCCTTTTTGTTACTAAAAAGCCGAACAAAAGGGATGGTGGGCGGGGCGTATTTGGCGCAGCCAAACAGCGGCCGCCCAGCGCTCTCAGATCACCGCCAACCGATCCGCTGGGAAATGCAAAAGGCGCACGGCTGAATCCATATCCGCGCGCAATTCCTCCCGCATCTCTTCGTGTAGGCGGGTCACCAAAACCTCCCCGGCCAGTTCTGTGCGCGACACCTTTGCAAACCACGCCTCTTCACAGATCAGGTCCTCGATCAACGGGTCGATGACGGCACCACCGCCGCCGGGATACCGATAGTATCCCCAACCGAACCGTTTACCGATGCGCCCCTCGGCGACCATGCGCGGCAACACCGGCGTCACATCAACCCCATCGCGGACACGTAGAACCACATCCAAACCAATCAGATCTTGCGCTTCGCACGGGCCAAGTCCATACCCCCAGGCCACCAGCGCCTCGTCAAGTTCCCAAGGGGTTGTGTGCAGGTACATCAGCCGCTCGCAAACCCGCCAGAAGGCATCCTGTAGCGGAGCAACTGCTGCGCTCACGCCCCCAAGCCTTCCAGGAAACGGTGCTTGGCGATGATGGCCAGCAACTCGTTCACCGACATGGATACGGGCTTGGACGATGTATCGACCTGCGCCAAGGCCCGTTCATATGCCGGGGTCCGTGTGGTCAAGAGCGCCTTCAGTTGCTCCATGGCCGCCGGGTTCCCTTCCATGGGCCGCAGATCGCCCTGCGCGCGTACACGGGTCATATGTTCGCCCGCGCTGGTGCGCACCCAAATGGTGTGGAAGCGTTCCAGCACCATGTCATAGGTCGCCTTATCGCCAACAATGCCGCCAGCCACGGCAAGGATCAGCTTGTCATGACGGGCCACTACCTGGGATACCGCCTCGGTCTCCAATGCGCGGTATCCGTCTTGCCCATACAGGCTCATGACTTCGGACAAAGGCATACCTGCCTTGGCCTCGATCTCCTGATTCAGCTCGACGAAAGGTATCTTCAACTTGTCCGCAGCCAAGCGGCCCAAAGTCGACTTCCCCGCCCCGCGCAAACCAACCAGGCAAATACGCTGGGCGCGCAAGGCCATAGGGTTCTGTGGGGCCAGCAAGGCACGCACACGCCCTTGCACCTGCGCCGGGGCGGCCTGATACAAACGCGCCACCCGCGCCACGTCTCCATCCATCGGGGCGGTTTCGGACAGCAGATCCTCGATCCGAACATTCAGCGCAGTCGCGACGCGCTCCAACAGAATAACGGAAATATTGCCTTCCCCCGCCTCAAGCTGGGCAAGGTAGCGGGGGGATACGCCCGACCTCTCGGACAGTGCACGTCGCGGCAGCCCCAGCGCCTCGCGCGCCGCGCGAACGCGGGTGGCGAGGCGTGCAATCATCGGAACAGCTCCGTCGGGTATGGGTCTTGGTGAAGTCATGCGCACGTTTTTTTGGTCTTATCAGGATGTTGTAGGGCGCATTGCCGACTGATCAACTATTCAAACGTCGCATATGTGGGGGGCAATCACTGCGCGCAGCTCCGGTGGCGCGGAACAGCTCTTGAACTGGTCTGCGATGACAAAAACACAAGTGAACGTGCCTTCGAAGCACAGCACCCCGTTTTGATGCCCATCCACCCGAAAAGTCACGGATTTCTCCCCCAGGCGGCTGGGCCAGACAGAACAAATCAGACGGTGACGGGGTGTGACGGGCGATCGGAAATCCATGCTCATATGGACGAATGGCGTGCCAATATTGCGGTCCAGTTCAAGCTGATACCAGCCATCCCCGCCCAGATGCGCCTCCCACCACGCGTTGATCGCATCCAATGCAAACCACGGCAGGCGACCGGTATAGGCAATCTTGGCCGGGTCACAATCGCCCCATGTGACCCGAATTTCATGTTTGAAAGCTTCGCTCAAGCAGCCTTGTCCGCGGCCATAAGGCCCATGATCCCCTGCACCCAGGGCAGTGCCACATCTTCGGGCATGTCAAAACCCGACGCATCGTGCAGGCCGCGTTCGCCAACCTGAACAGCACCTTGCGCTTTCAGCATCTCGCTCAATTTCATGGACCCGTGATTGAACGTCTCGGCAAAGACCATGTCGCCCAAGCCGAAAATCGCAAAACGGACCCCGTTCAGGTCCGGCTTGCCTTCGGTCAACGCGTCTTCAAACGGCAGCGCGGTCGAAGGCAGGTCGCCATTGCCATAGGTCGAGGTCACGATGATATAGAACGCACCCTTCTCCATCGCGGCTGGGTTCACGTCAGCAAGGCTCTGGATATCGCAGTCGAACCCTTCGCCCAGTTCCGTCTCGATGTCTTCGCACAACATCTCGGAATTGCCCGTCTCGGACCCGTAGTAAATTCCAACTTTCATTCAACGCTCCCTAATGCACGCGTTGGGGTTCCGCGGCTTTGTATCGGCGGCACATTTCGTCTTGCTCGTCCCGCGTCAGCATCATGTAAAGCGCAAGGCACATTCCGGTGCATCCGTCGCATTCCAGCGCGCAAAATGGGCGCCGGACCGGTGCATTGTCTGTCAGGGCTGTTCTGTCGATCTGCATAACATCCTCCATCAGGCCATATGCAGCTTAACATATTCGAAATCCCCTGGCTTGTTGTCGATTCCCACACGGGGTGGCGAAATCCAGCTGGCATATTTTCCGGGCTCATAGCACGGCTTCATCAAGGACTGGATGAAGGCTCCGTCCTCCTTGGTCGGCAGCCACTCGGACGCACGTGCGTCCCATTCTTCCTGGCTGACAAAGGTGCCGTCCGGCGTGATCGGCTGGTTCGCAAAGATACCGATTTTCCGGTGGAACCCCTCATGGGGCAGCTTCAGTTCAAACTCGATGCCCGTGCGCGAAATCTGCTTGTTCCAACGGCGCAAGCCACCGGACGCATCGCGCACATAGTCGTCCCGCAGTCGCATGTTGATGGCCGTCAGTGCCGGCACATCCTCCGTTACGATCTTACCATCGACGATGCTCGCCACCTTGTAGGTGTCACCTGTCAGCTTGTGATCATCCTCGATCCGCTGCTCCATGTACCGGCCCTTGATACCGGCATTAAAGGCATTGGCGGCGTTCGTACTGACCTCTTGCCCGAACAGATCAAGAGACAGGGTATAGTGCAGGTTCAGCTTCTTCTGGATCGTGGGCAGGTCAATCACACCCAGATCACGGATCTTGTCGATGTCATAGGGATCATCGATGCCGTTGGCTTTCATCGCTTCAAGCGTCGCCTGAACAGTCCGGGTCACGCCCGTCTCGCCCACGAACATGTGGTGCGCTTCCTCGGTCAACATGAAGCGGCAGGTACGTGACAGCGGGTCAAACCCCGACTGCGCAAGGCTTTCCAACTGCATCTTGCCATCGCGGTCGGTGAAATAGGTGAACATGAAGAAGGACAGCCAGTCCGGTGTCTCTTCGTTGAAGGCGCCCAGCATCCGCGGCGCCTCGTCTGAACCGGACGAACGAACCAGCATGTCATCCGCTTCCTCACGCCCATCCTTGCCGAAATATTTTTGGAGCAGATAGACCATGGCCCACAGGTGCCGGCCTTCTTCCACATTCACCTGGAACAGGTTGCGCATGTCGTAAAGCGACGGCGCAGTCAGCCCGAGGAAACGCTGCTGTTCAACCGACCCCGGCTCGGTATCGCCCTGAATGACGATCAAACGCTTGAGCATGTTGCGATACTCGCCCGGCACTTCCTGCCACGCAGGTTCGCCATAATGTTCCCCCATGGGAATGCGACGGTCCTCAACCGCCGGGGCCAGCAGAACACCCCAGCGATATTCGGGCATCTTCACATAGTCGAACTTGGCCCACCCCTTGGGGTCCACGCTGACGGCTGTACGCAGATAGACCATGCTTTCCTGAAAATTCTGCGGGATCAGGTCATTCCACCAGTTGATGTAACCGGGATGCCATTTCTCAAGGGCTTTCAATACCTTACGATCCTGGCTCAGCCCCACATTGTTGGGGATTTGGGTGTCATAGCTGACATTCATCACAGTCATGTCTTCATCTCCTCCATCCGTGGTGGGCAATCTGCCCACCAACCGCGCGGGTTACACCCGCTCCATGTTGAAATCACCGCGCACACCGGTCCCGTACCGCTGCAACGCGCCATCTTCACCAACCGCATTGGGGCGGTTGAAAATCCAGTTCTGCCACGCAGTGAGGCGGCCAAAGATGCGCGTCTCCATCGTCTCGGGTCCGGCAAAGCGCAGGTTCGCCTCCATCCCCGTCATGGCATCGGGTGAGAAGCTCGCACGTTCCTCAAGGAAGATGCGAATTTCATCCTCCCAATCGATGTCATCCAGAATTTCCGTCACAAGCCCCGCGTCATCAGCCTCCTCAGCCTCAAGCGCTTCACCGATCTGCTCGCGCAGCCCCTCAGCATCGTCCGATCCGTAGAAGCGCGTCTGCAACCGGGTCAGATCATTGCCCATCGGGTAGGCTCCGAAATTCCCTTCGCTCAAGGTGACGGTGGCAAGGGGGCGATTGTCCCCCTCGAACTCGTCCTCCATCATGTAGGAGCGATCGACCGCCCAGATCAGCTCGGCCAGCACACCGGCAAAGCAACTCCCATGCTCAACCAGCGCGACCAATGACCGCGAGGTTACATCGACCCGCTTCAGCACACGCTTCCAGTAGTGCCGGGTTTCGTTGGCCAGCCAGTGGTCAGGGTTGTCCAGGATCAACGCCTCATGCGCCAGAACAGCCTCCGGATCACCTTGCGACCGGATCACCCACAGGCCAGCCTCCATCTCGTTCAAGCGCAGATGGAGAATGGCGTCCTCCAACTCCCGCGCCAAGCGCAGGATGTAGGACTGATCACCTTCCGCCACCAACGCATCAACATCCGCAGGGGCATCGCCCTCCGGCCCTTTGATCAAAACCTCCGCCCGCCGCGCTGCGCGATCCACGGTCACCTCAACCAGCCCATAGGTCACCGAGCCATCGTCAGACACCGTCCGCTCCAATGGCCCAAGCGTAATCCCCTGCGCCACATCCGGCTTGTCCGAGGCGGAGGCGAACTCAGCCGCCCGCGCCGCCACGACCTCGTCAAAGCGGGCATTGGGCACAGCCTCATCCACCAGCTTCCATTGCACGGCCCGCTTGCCCTTCACACCTTCCTCGGTCGAACAGAACACATCCGCCCGATCCCGCCGCACCATGCGCTTGTCCGTCACGCGGGTCAGCCCGCCAGTACCGGGCAAAACCGCCAACAGCGGCACCTCGGGCAGCGCAACCGAAGAGGTCGAATCATCTGTCAGCATGATGTGATTGCACGCCAGCGCCAGCTCATACCCCCCACCGGCACAAGCCCCTTTGACCGCTGCCACATATTTCTGCCCACTCTCGGCCTCAGCCGCTTCATAGGCATTGCGCGTCTCGTTCGTGAACTTGCAGAAATTGACCTTGTGGGAATGCGCCGCACCGCCAAGCATCCGGATGTTGGCACCTGCGCAAAACACACGGTCCTTGGCGGATTTCATCACAACCACCTTCACCTCCGGATGCTCGAACCGCATCCGCTGCACCACATCATTCAACTCGATGTCGACGCCCAGATCGTAGGAATTCAGCTTCAACTGATACCCATCGAACAATCCGCCATCTTCATCCACATCCATCCACAGGGTCGCCACCGGGCCCTCATACTCCACACGCCAATGGCGATAGCGGGACGGGTCAGTGCGAAAGTCGATGGTCTGGGTCATGAATCACATGCGCCTTGCAAGATCGAAAGTGGCACTATGCTACATCAAAGAACTGCGAGAATGCACAATATGCCACTTCATAGGGTATTTTAGTGCATTTTAATGCGCCTCCGAGAGGGCATCTTCTAACGCGATCAATGTCTCGCAGAACCCTGCCACCGCGGGCGTCACGATCTCGGGCGCATCCTGATGCGGCGCGTGCCCTGCACCATCCACGATCAGTGCTTCAACGGGGGAATAGGCCCGTTCCTCGACCTCACGCACCTGCGCTAGCGTGCCATAGGCATCCTCGGCCCCCTGCACGACCAGTGCCGGAATGCGCCAGTGATCAATCGCATCCGCCACATTCCAAGCGACAAAGCCGGGATCGGTCCACGCGTCATGCCAGCCATAGAAGGCCACATAAGGATCATCGTGATGGCGCGCCAACCGGTCTTTCAGGTCGCCGGTTTCATACGCCACCTTCGCAGCGCGAATGGCCTCCAACCCCTCAGGCTCCGTAAAGAAGTGCGGCGCGATCAGGATCAGTCCCCGCACACGCATATCCGACACCGTCCCGGCATAGATGCCCGCAATTGTCGCGCCGTCCGAATGGCCCAGCAACACGGCATGTTCAACTTCGGCCGCATCCATGAGCGGGCCCAGAACATCCACTGCCTCGCGGCTCATATAGTCCAGCGGTCGCGGCAATGAGACGGTCGAAGACCGACCATATCCCGCGCGAGAATAGGCCAGCACGCCCATTCCTGTCGCCGCGGCCAGCTCGGCAGGCCAGTCCCGCCACAGCCCGACTGATCCAAGCCCCTCGTGCAGCATCACCAGTGTTGGCGCGTCACCGGGCGCAGGTCCCCAACACGCATAATCCAGCACTTGCCCCGCAACCGAAACCTTGCCCGCCGACCACTCCATCACACATCCTCGCGCAGCTTGAACCGTTGGATCTTGCCCGTCGCCGTCTTGGGCAAGCTGTCCACACATTCGACCCAGCGCGGGTATTTCCACTTGCCCACGCGGTCCTTCACATGATCCTTCAGCATCTCTTCCAACCCATCAGGCCGCACGCCATGGGGCACGACAAAAGCCTTGGGCTTGTCCAACCCCTCCGCATCTTTCACCGCCACAACGGCGCATTCCAACACGGACGCATGAGACGTAATCGCCTGCTCCACCTCGAACGGGCTGACCCAGATACCAGAGACCTTGAACATGTCATCGGTCCGTCCGCAGTACACAAACCGCCCGTCCGCGCGGCGCTCGTACTTGTCACCGGTCCGCGTCCATACACCCTCGAATGTCTCTCGTGTCTTGTCGCGCTGGTTCCAATAGCCGCCCGCGGCAGAGGCACCATTGACCAACAACTCGCCCACTTCGCCCGTGCCAACATCCACGCCATGCTCATCCACCAGCCGCACCTCATAGCCCGGCACCGGCACGCCCGAGGTGCCATAAACAACATCACCGGGTGCATTCGACAGAAAGATATGCAGCATCTCCGTCGATCCAACCCCATCCAGGATCGGCACACCGGTCAGCTTTTCCCAGCGGGTGCCGACATCTTCCGGCAGCGCCTCTCCGGCAGAAATGCACCTACGCAACGGGGCATCGGGCGTCCCTTCCGCCTCCATATGCGCCACCATGGCCGCATAGAGCGTCGGCACCCCGCAAAACACGGTCGGCTGTTCGTCGGCGATCACCTGCACCATAACATCCGGCGTAGGCCGCCCGCCAAAGATCACGACTGTTGCCCCAACCGACATGGGAAAGGTCATCGCATTGCCCAAGCCATAGGCGAAAAAGAACTTGGCCGCCGAAAACACCACGTCGTCTTCACGTACCTGCAAGACCTGTGCACCATAGGTGTCGGCGGTGGCCCGCAGCGCCGAATGGATGTGATACACACCTTTGGGCTGCCCCGTCGAGCCCGAGGAGTAGAGCCAGAACGCCGTCTCGTCATCCTTGGCCTCGAACGGCGCAATCGAGGCGTCAGCCCCGGCCATGAAGCTCTCATAGGCCTCCGTCCCGTCCCGGGCGTCGCCAATCACAACGACCCGGCGCAGGTACGGATTGTGCGTCAGAACAGGCTCCACGACCTCCAACAGCCCCTCCGACACAACCAGCATCGTGGCGCGACTGTCGCGCAGGATGGCGTCATAAACGGGGGTCGCCAGCAACGTGTTCAGCGGCACTGGAATAACCCCGGCCTTGAGCGCGCCCCAGAACAGGATCGGAAACTCGATATGATCCAGAACCAGCATCGCCACCCGCTCCTCGGGCCGGATATCCGCCGCCAGAAACGCCGCCCCTGCGCGCCCCGACGCATCAGCCAGCGCGCCATAGGTCAGGCTGCGTTCCGTGCCGACCTCACGAAAGGCAAGCTTGTCGCCCCGCCCCTCGGCCACATGTCGATCCACGAAATACGATGCCGCGTTTGCCATGCGTCCCCTCCCAAAGACTCATGAAGATGCTTTATCCTGCATCCCGCGCCCAATTGCCGCAACCACACGACAGGCTATGCGCAATTTACTGCAACCCCAGCAAGCGTGCCGCATTATCCTTCAAGATACCGGGCCGCACCTCATCCTTGATGTCGATACTATCAAAATCGTTCAACCACCGCTCGGGTGCGATCATCGGCCAGTCCGATCCAAACAGCACCTTCTTACGCAAGATCGAATTACAATACCGCACAAGGATCGGCGGAAAATATTTTGGCGACCACCCACTGAGGTCGATATAGACATTCGGCTTGTGCTGCGCGACGGCCAACGCCTCTTCCTGCCAAGGGAATGACGGATGGGCCAGGATGATCTTTAGGTCCGGAAAATCGACGGCCACATCATCCATATACATCGGGTTGGAATACTTCAGGCGCATCCCGTTGCCCCCGCGCATGCCGGACCCCACCCCGGTTTGCCCGGTGTGGAACAGCGCAATACCGCCCTCATCCTCGATCACCCGATAAAGGTCATAGGCCATGCGATCATTGGCAAAAAAACCCTGCATGGTCGGGTGAAACTTAAACCCCTTGATGCCAAAGTCTCGTATCAGCCGCTTGGCTTCGCGCACTCCCATCTTGCCCTTCCACGGGTCGATACTGGCAAAGGGGATCAGGATATCGCTGTTCTCCGCTGCAATCTCGGCGACCTCTTCATTGGCGTAGCGGCGATAGCCCGTCTCCCGCTCTGCATCGACGGGAAAGATAACAGCGGCGATGTTCTGCGCCCGGTAATGGGCCGCCGTCTCCGGCACGGTCGGCGGATGTTTCCAGGGCGCGCGGAAATACTCCGCCATGGTCGATTGCAAGTCGTCATAGCCGTCATCCGCATGACACCCGCACGGCTCTTCCGCATGGGTGTGGATGTCGATGGCGCGGATCTTTTTCAGATCAATCATAGAACAATACTCGCAGGGTCGTTGTCGTCATAAAGCCGGTCCACCAGATGGGCCCGACGCTCCAGCAGCTTGGCAAAATTGAGGTTGCCCTTGGCCGTCACCTCACCCGCCCCGATGTCAGGTAGCTCCGACAAAACCAAGGCGCGCGCCACCACCCGGGCCGACCCTGAGACGGTTTCAGATCGGATATACATACGCTGTCGTATGTTATCTGATGCTGCGCAGCATAACGCACCGTTGTCAGCCGTTCCATCCACCGCATCAGGCCCCGGAACCACCAACATCCCGACCTCATCGCGCCCGGCACCGCAGATCACCACATCCTGCGCCAACGGACCAAGCAGCGCCAGCATCTCCAACCGGATTTGCGCCGCCTGCACCCATATCCCCGTGCTCAGCTTAAAGTCCTCGGACAACCGCCCGTCAAAGCGCAAGCCCTTGACCATATCGTCCGGATCAACAAAGCGCATCGCATCTCCAGTGACAAAAAATCCTTCACTGTCAAATGCTTCATCAGTTTTCGCAGGGGCATCGTGGTAACCCGAGAACACGTTGTCTCCTTTCACCCGCACGTCCATGCGTCCCGCCCCGTCGTCGATCAGCTTCACGGTCACGCCCGTCATCGGTACGCCGACAATGCCAGCACCCTTGGCGGGGACATGCTGCAACAGCGCAGCAGGCGCTGTCTCTGTCAGCCCCCAGCTTGACGTGATCAGCGGCATCCGTCCCGCTTCTTCCATTGCCATACGCTCAAGTATGCTCCACGTCTCCTGAGGCAGCGACGCACCGGCATAAAAGATCATATCAAGGTCGCGGAAATAGGTCTCTCGCAGCGCTGCATCCCGCTCCATCGCCGCCACCAATTGTGCAAACCCAATCGGCACATTGAACGAGATCGTACCCGACACCAGCCCCAGATTCTCGACCGTACGCGCAAACTTCGCAGGGATCGGCGCGCCATCATCAATGTACAGCGTGCCCCCATTCGCCAGCACCAGATTGAAGTTGTGCGAGCCGCCAAACACATGGCTCCACGGCAGCCAATCCACCAACACCGGCGGGCGGGCAGAGACAAAGGGCAACCCATCCCGGATCTGCGCCTGATTGGTGGTCATCATCCCGTGGGTCGTCACCACGGCCTTTGGATCGGACGTCGAGCCGGAGGTCAAAAGCAGCTTCGCCACGGTCTCGGGCCCAACACCGGCATGGGCCGCATCCACATCCGCCGAACCGGTCAAACCGTCCAACGCAGCCGCACGCCCAGACACCACACGTGACACCAGTTTGGGGCACTCAAACACATCCAGCGCAGGACCAAACGCGTCATCATCGGCGGCATAGACCAGCGCGGGCTTCACCAGGTCGCGCACATACTCCAACCGCGCCCGGGCCGCCGGGATCAGGCTGTATTGCACGGCCACGGGAACGGTCACCAGGCCAACATATTGCGCGGCCAACGTCAGCAACGCATGGTCAACCGAATTGCCAGACAGGATCAGGATCGGCCCATCGACACCGCGCGCCAAAAGCCCAGCGGCCAGATCACGCACGCGGGCACGCGCACCTGCATACGATACCGTATGCCAACCTTCTCCGGACCGCTCGGCCAGAAACACCGCACCCGGTGTCCGCGCCGCCCACCGATCCAGCCACACCCCCGTACAGCGATCGACGGCAGACATCTCGTATCCGGACCGCAACAGGATCGTTCCGTCCGCCCGATCCTCCCGCACGACCTTGTGCGGACGCAGGTCCAGATGATCCGTCATCCCCGCCCCTCGATCCGCATCAGCGCTTTCTTCACGGCAGCAATCTCGACCTCGCGCAGCCCGTCCAGCATACGCCGATCATGGGCGCGCACCGCAGCCCGCGCCTTGTCATAGACCTGCCGCCCTGCCAACGTACACTGCAACGCATAAGCACGGCGGTCCGTCTCGCTCGGCGCGCGCGTAACCCACCCGGCTTCCTCCAGCTGATCCACATAGACCACCACGTTTGCCCGCTCGACCGACAGCGCCTCGGCCAACTGGCTGGGGCGCAGGCCCGGGTTCTCAACGATCATCGACAGCACGGAAAAGGTCAGCATGCGCAGCCCAAAAGGCTCTAACGTCCGCGCCAGATCCGCCTGCAACACGTTGAACGCCCGCTTCATGTTATAACCGACAAAGTCGCGCAGCGCCGCGTCCGACGCGCCACCCTCGGGCTTCTCCTTTGGCTTTTCCATCACCGGAACCTCGGGCTGCGTTTTTCAAGAAATGCCGCCAAACCTTCGGCAGCATCGGGAGAGGTCTGCGACAACGCCGTGGCAAGGCTTTCGACAAACAGCCCGTCCTGCCGCGACATGTCTGCAATCCGCGCAATCCCCTGGATCATCATATAATTCGACAGCGGCGCATTCCCGGCAATCAGCGCAGCAATTTCCATCGCGCGGAGCAAAGCCTCTCCGGCCCCAACCGCGTAATGCGCCAACCCCAGCGCCACGGCCTCGTCGGTTCCGTATTTGCGCCCAGTCAGCATCATTTCGGTCATCCGGTCCGGCCCCAGTATGCGACCAACGCGCACCGTCGCCCCGCCGCCCACAAAGATGCCGCGCCGTCCCTCAGGCAGCTGAAAAATGCACTCCGGCTCTGCAATGCGCACGTGGGTCGACGTGGCCAGTTCCAGCCCCCCGCCAATCACCGCACCGGTCATGGCCGACACGACAGGCAGCCCGCTGCACTGCACTTTGTCCATCACCGCATGCCACCCGCGCGAATGGTGCAATGTGCCCTCGGCATCGCGCGCCACATGCTCCGACAGGTCCAGACCAGCGCAGTAGTGCCCGCCCGCCCCGGTGATGACCGCAACACGCACCCCTTCTGGCGGTGCGGAAAAGAACGCATCAATCTCGGCCAGAAGCCCGTCCGACATGGCGTTGCGCTTGTCCGGGCGATTCAGCGTCAGGACAGCAATCGCCTCTTGAACATCCACCAATAAATCCGGCATGCACGCCCCTTTAGTTATGCTACATAACTACCCAAACACAGCTCACCCGATTCCAGCAAGCCTGCCGTTAACGGCCCATTAAGGTTAACGTACCGCGCGCGTCCTTAACCCCGCTCGACACACTGAAACCGCCCAAACCGGTGTACGGGGGGTGCACAGGGGGTGTACGCATGGTGACAGACCCATCCCCCTTGTTTTCATGGCGTTAACACCCGTGTCAGGGAAAACCCGTCGCTCAGACCATCGAACGTTGCGCATCAGGGGATCAGGAACAGCGTGATCGCCGGGAAAGCAACCAGCAGAATCACCCGGAAAATGTCGGATCCCACAAAGAACATGACGGCCTTGTAGGTCTCGGTCATCGGCGTCTCCCGGTCCATCGCGTTGATGATGAATAGGTTCATGCCCACCGGCGGCGTGATCAATCCAACCTCCACCACGATCAGCACCAGAATGCCAAACCAGATCGCCACATGCTCGGGCGTCATTCCGAAATCGAGGCCAGAGATGACGGGGAAAAAGATCGGCACCGTCAGCAGAATCATCGACAAGCTGTCCATCACGCAACCAAAGATCAGGTAGAACAGAAGGATGACGCTCAACACCAGAATGGGCGTAAACCCTTGGGATAGAACGAAATCAGCCAACCACTGCGGCGCGCCCGACAACGCCAGGAAGTTGTTGTACAACGACGCGCCCAACACGATGAAAAAGATCATGGCAGTGGTCTTCGCCGTTCCGATCAGCGCCTCTCCCAACACCCGCCAGGTCAGGTTGCCGCTCATCAGTGCAACCAGCCCCGTGCCCGCAGCACCCACCGCAGCGCCTTCCGTCGGGGTGAACCACCCGGCATAGATACCGCCCACAACCAGTGCGAAAATCGCCAGAACCGGCCATGTCTCGGCCAGCGCCTTCCAGCGTTCTGCCATCGGCACCGCCGCGCGCGTGCCCGCACTGTCAGGATAGAGGCGCACGTAGATCGAGATGGTGATGACATAGCCAATGGCGGCCAGAATGCCGGGGACAAAGGCGGCAAGGAACAGCTTGGCAATGTTCTGCTCCGTGATGATCGCATAGATCACCAGGATCACGGACGGCGGGATCAGGATACCCAACGTACCCCCAGCCGCCAGCGTCGCGGTCGAAAAACCCCCTGAATACCCGTATCTTTTCAGCTCCGGCAACGCCACGCGGCTCATTGTGGCCGCAGTCGCAAGTGACGATCCGCAGATCGCCCCAAAGCCGGCGCAGGCCCCAACGGATGCCATCGCGACCCCGCCCCGGCGGTGGCCCAGGAAGCTCTCTGCCGCCTTGAACAGCGCGGTCGACATGCCGGAAAGGGTTGCGAACTGCCCCATCAGCAGGAACATCGGTATGATGGTTAACGAGTAGTTAGAGAATGTGGTGTATGTCTCGGATTTCAGTTTGGCGAGGATCGGCGTCGGGTTGCCGTTCATCGCGAATATCCAGCCCAACAGGCCCATCAGGAACATGGCCAATCCAATGGGCGCCCGCAAAAAAATCAGGCCCAGCAAAATGGGGAACGACCAGAACCCAAGCTCTAGCCGGGTCAGGCCCAGAAATTGGACAATCTCGCGAATCCAGTCCATGTGCCGTTAACCCTCTGGCAAGATTTGGCGGCCCGTCGCGGCTTCCACCAGCCGCGCCCAGGCGCAGTAAACAGCCGTCAGGCTCGCAATGGTCGCAGCACCCACGCTTGCCGCATAGGCCCACCAGACCGGAAACTGCAGGAACAGCGTCGTCTCGCCATTGCCCAGATAGCGCAGCATGCCTTCGTACAAACGCAAGGCGATAAAGACGATGACAATGGCCAGCACGACCTCCCAAAAGGCGCGCAACCAGCCCAAGGGGCGGCGGGGCATGGCAGAGGTAAACACATCCACCGTCGCGTGATTGCTATAGAACTGGCAAACGGGAAAGAAGGCAAAAATGGCAAAGGCGACCCCAGCCTCGGTCAGCTCGTAGGTGCCGTTGATCTCGTCCACGCCGGTCGCCACCAGCCACTCACCCAACGTGACCATCCAACCATCGGCCATGGAATGCCCCAGCTTCGACAGCTCGCGCCCGATGATCGACAGGGTGGTCAGCAGAATCAGAACCAGCAGAACGATCCCCCCGATCACCGCCGACATCCGCGACAGCCATTTCACCACCTCGTGCATATCCGCCTCATTTTATTGGAAAATCGGGCCGCAGCATCTCTGCCACGACCCGATTTCAAAGGTTAAAAAGGATCAGCCTTCGTAGGCATCCATCAGCGCGCGCGCTTCATCGATCAGGGCCTGACCGTCGATGCCTTTGCTTTCCATATCAGCCACCCACTCGTCATAGATGGGTTGGGCCGCGGCACGCCATGCCTCCAGATCATCGCCAGACACGGTCACGATGCTATTGCCATTGTCCACCGCTGCCTGACGGGCAGGACCATCTGAATCCGCCTGCGTCCCACCAGCAAAGATGCTGAACTCCAGACCGGAGTTGTCATCAATGACCTTCTGCAGATCGGCAGGCAGCGACTCGTAGCGATCCTTATTCATCGCCAGCACAAAAGTCAGCGTATACAGGGCGTTACCTTCGAACTCGGTGTGATTTCCCACCAGCTCCGGCACCTTCAGCGCCGCCGTCACTTCCCACGGAATAGTCGTGCCATCAATCACACCCTTGCTCAGCCCTTCGGGCACTGCAGGAACGGGCATACCAACAGGAGTCGAGCCCATCTTTTCAAGCAAGCTGTTCACGGTGCGCGAGCCGCCGCGAATTTTCAGACCCGCCATGTCCGCTGGCGTATTCACTTCCTTGTTCACATGGATCATACCCGGCCCGTGCACCCACGTTCCCAAGATATGCACATCCTTGAACTCAGTGTCTTTCATATGTTTTTCAAACATTTGCCAGTAGGCTGATGACATCGCGCGGGCGTCTGTCATCATGAACGGCAGCTCGAACACTTCGGTGCTGGGATAGCGTCCGGGGGTGTAACCAACCACGGTCCAAACGACATCCGCCACACCATCAATGGCCTGGTCCATCAGCTCGGGCGGTCGCCCGCCCAGCTGCATAGATGGGTAACGATCCACCTTGATCCGCCCACCCGAGGCTTCTTCGACATTGTCAGCCCATACATCCAGCACCAGCTTGGGCACATTGGCCTGCGCGGGCAGGAACTGGTGCAGGTTCAGCGTAACCTCTTGCGCGAGCGCGGCGGTGCCGGAGCCGATGGCGAACGCGGCGGCGCCGAGCATGTTCAGAAATGATTTGCGTGTAAGTGACATGAATTTCCTCCCTTATCCGGTCGGGCACGTGCGGCCTGACTCGCTCTTCCAGAGAGATTGTTATGCAACGCAACTAAATCTGTCACCCGCCTTTGTAACTATATCGCCGCTTTTGGCCGATGCCTGTCAGGCACGTGGGCGGGTTGTATCGGGGTCGTAAGGACCGGGTGCAATGACCCTGCACGACACCAGTTCACCCAGCATATCCACCGTGATTTCAGTGCCTTGCGCTGCCAGATCAGGACGCACAAAAGCGTAGGAAAGGTTCATCCCAACCCGATGCCCCCAATCGCCAGAGGTCACAGTCCCCACGACACTGTTATCCTGCATCACCGACGCCCCCGGTTGCGCGTGCGAGGTGGTGCAGTCGATCTGCAAACTCACCAGCTTGACCGTCGGCCCCTTGGTCTGCCGCATTTCAAGCGCCGCCTTGCCCACGAAATCCTTGTCCATCTTCACGAACCGGTCCAGCCCGGTCTCGAACGGATCGAACTCCGTGATCAGGTCGGCCTTCCAATGCAGATACCCCTTCTCCATCCGCATGGACTCGACCGCCCGCGCCCCAAACAGGCGCATCCCATGCGCCTCACCCGCAGCCCGCAGCGCCAGATAGGCCGCGTAAAGCTGGTTGTTCGGCACATGGATTTCATACGCCAACTCGCCCGAGAAACTGACTGACATCACGACCGCAGGGGCAATCCCCACAAAGGCGCGACGCACCGACAACCAGGGAAACGCCGCGGTCGACCAATCGCCACGAGAGGCAGCTGAAAGCACATCCCGCGCCTTTGGTCCCGCCAGAACAAGGATCGTCCAGTCGTTCGTAAGCGACTGAAACGACACATCAAACCCGTCCGCATTTGCGCGCAGCCAATCCATGTCGTGCCACTCGGCAGCGGCAGCCGACCCATACCAGACGGGCCCATCAGGGATGTTGGCAATTGTCGCCTCACCCTTCACGCAGCCATGATGGTTCAGTAGGTAGCCAAGGCCCACCTTGCCCGCTTTCCGCGTCACCCGCCCACAGATCACGTGGTCCAGAAAGTCATGCGCATCAGGCCCCGTGATCTCAATCCGGTTGAACCCGTTGACCTCAGCCAAGCCAACACCGGTCTGCACCGCCTTCACTTCCCCGGCGACAACGTCAAACGCCTCGTCAAACTGAAATCCATGCGTCACTTCAAAGTCCGGCGCAGGCTTGAAGTACTCGGTCCGTTCCCAGCCGTTCAAGACCGTGAACTCCGCGCCTTCTGCCGCCAATAAAGGGGTCAGTGGTGTCGTCTTCATTGGCCTCCCGGCGGGCCGATGTTCATTCGGGAAATGGAACCGAAACTCGTTCTGATAATCCTCTATCGCCTTCAGTGCGGTCAGTTCCACATTGCCATGCCCCGTGAACCGGCGGGGATCGAGGCACCATGTGTCATAGCACGCCTCGCCATGCACGATCTGCTGCGCCAATAGCCAACCATGACCGCCCCCTTCACCCAGCCCAGCGCGCAACCCAATGATGCAAAACGCATTTCTCTTGCCCGGGATCGGCCCCACCAAGGGCGCCCCGTCGATAGTATAGGTGATCGGACCGTTGACGACATTCTTGATCCCCACCTCTGTCAGCGCAGGCATTCGCTCAAACGCGCCCTCCAGCACATCCGTGATCCGGTCCAAATCATCCGGGCACAGATCGTTCGAGAAATCGGGCGAAATCCCATCCATGCCCCAAGTCTTGCAGTCCTGTTCGTAGAACCCCAGCAGCAGCCCGTTCTTTTCCTGACGGCAGTAATAATCGCTGATCGGGCAACGCAGCAGCGGCATGCGGTGTCCGGCAGCAACGATGCCGGGGATCTCGTCCGTGACAAAGTACTGATGCTCCATAGACGTCACTGGGTGATGGACACCCATCATCGCGCCCACCTCGTTCACCCGATACCCACAGGCGTTCACGACCACCTCGCACGCGATATCGCCCTTGTTTGTATGGACGATCCAGCTGTCATCCTTGAGCTGCGTCAGGCCAGTCACATTCGTCTGCCGGTACACCTCGGCCCCGGCCTTGCGCGCCCGTCGCGCAAGCGCCTGGCAAAGCGAAGCGGGGTCAATATCCCCGTCATTGCCGTCCCAAAGCCCGCCCAGCAGATTGTCGGTCGAGATCAGTGGATGCCTGCGCGCGCACTCCTCGGCATCGATCACCTCGAACTCCACCCCCATGCCCCGCGCCATGGACGCGAAATGGCGATACCCATCCATCTGCGCCTCGGTGTTGGCCAACCGGATGCCGCCATCCCCGTGATTGTACTGCACCGGGTAGTCCGGATCGTCGCGCAGTTCCTGATAGAGGTTGATGGAATGCGTCTTCAGCCCCACCATCGTCTGGTTCATGCCAAAGTTCGTCACCTGCGCCGCGGAATGCCACGTGGTGCCGCTGGTCAGCTCGTCCCGCTCCACCAGAACCACATCGGCCCACCCCTCTTGGGTAAGGTGATACAGGGTGGAACACCCGGCAATACCGCCGCCAATCACAACGGCACGGGTCTGGGTTTTCATGGCAACGCTCCGGCTCTGAATACGTGCCCGAACAATGGGGGCAGCGCCAGCGCGGTCAATCACGGCGCCTCACCTTCATTGTTCTGAAAACATGTATTTGCCGTCATCAAATTCAAAGCGGAGGACTTGCATGCGCGCCAAACATCGCAACCCCTGATCGCATGTCCGATCCCAAACCCATGCGCAAAGGACGCTCAGCCCGGAAGAAAGCCCGGGCTGCAGGCCCACCAACGAACCCGGCCCCGCCAGGACAAGCCGGCGGCCAGTACCGCCCCCTGTCGGACACAGATGTACAAAGCATCCACAACGCTGCCCTGCGTCTTTTGACCGATCTGGGTATGGGAGAGGTCCCGGACCGCCTGCGCGCAACACTGGAACATGCCGGGGCACAGACGCTGCCTAATGGGCGCGTTGCCCTGCCCCGCACGCTGGTGGAAGAGGCTATTGATCAGACGCCCAAAACATTCCCCCTGCATGGCCGCGATCCCGCCCGCACCATCGAAGTTGGTGGGGACGCGGTCCACTTCGGCACCGGCGGGGCCGCAGTCCAAACACTTGATCGGCAAACCCGGTCCTACCGACCTTCAACGCTCAAGGACCTGCATGATTTCACCCGGCTACAAGACACGCTCACCAATGTCAGTTGGTTCACCCGCTGCTGCATCGCAGGCGACATGCCCGATGAGTGGTTGCTAGACATCAACACTGCCTACGCGCTGATGCGAAACACGACCAAACCCGTTGCGACAGCCTTTACACTGGCGGAGCACGTCGCCCCCATCGTCCACATGTTCGACATGGTGGCCGGGGGCGACGGTGCCTTTGCAAAACGGCCCTTCGTCAAGGCGCATATCAGCCCCGTCATATCGCCCATGCGCTTTGGGGCAGATGCGGTCGAAACAGTCTATGCCTGCATCGACCACAACATCCCGCTCAGCTGCATCACGGCGGCACAGGCCGGGGCAACGGCCCCTGCGACACTCGCCGGTTTCCTCGCCCAATCGCTGGCCGAAACGCTGGCCAGCCTGGTCATGGTGCACGCCATCAAACCGGACCACCCCATGGTGTTCTCGAACTGGCCGCTGGTCATCGACCTGCGCACCGGCGCCTTCGCTGGCGGGGGTGGAGAGATCGCCGTGATGAACGCCGCCTCGGCCCAGATCATCAACCATCTCGGTCTCGTGTCCGGCGTGGCCGCCTCCATGACGGATGCCAAGGCGCTTGACGCGCAATACGGCCAAGAAAAGGGCCTGACCTCGCTTGCGGCGGCCCTCGCGGGCGGCAACCTGATCTATGAAAGCTCCGGCATGACAGCGGCTCTTCTGGGTGCCAGTTTCGAAGCCTTCGTGCTGGATGACGAGATGCACGCCGCCACCTACCGCATCCTGCGTGGCGTCGAAGTATCGGACGACACGCTCGACCTTGCGGGCATCCATGCGGCGGTTCTGGGCGAAGGCCACTTCCTCGGCGGGCCTGCCACCATCGCCGCGATGGAGCGGGACTATGTCTATCCCACCCTCGCCGACCGCGAGACGCCAAAGACATGGGAAGACATGGGCGCACTCACGGCTTGGGATCGGGCAGCCGCGCAGGTGGACGACATCCTTGCCAATCACCATCCATCCTATATCGATGACATAGCCGACGCGGCCATCCGTGCGGCGTTCGACATCCGATATCCCTGAAAGGCGCGCCATGACCGTCAAAGACACCCAAGCGATGATTGCGGGTATGACGCCGATCATCGTCCCCGGCGACTGGGTCTTCTGTGCAGTGAGTGGCACGGGCACCATCCCACCCGACGCATTCGCGGTGATCCAGGAAGCCGAAGGCACAACCCTGATCCTGCCCGAAGAAACGGCCAAGGCGGATGGCTATCAAAGCAGCGCGGTCATGCAACTGATCACCCTTCAAGTGAATTCCGACCTCGAAGGGGTCGGCCTGACCGCTGCGGTCGCAACCGCGTTGGCAAAGCAGAACATCCCATGCAACGTGGTGGCCGGATATCACCACGACCATATCTTTGTGCCAAAGACACAAGCCGGAATCGCCTATGCTACGCTATTGGATGTGCAGAACGCCGCACACTGATCGTGTAGTCGTTCCTTTTTACCAGAAGCGCTTTCGTGCATTGGGACAGACAAAATGTCATACGCGTGGTGCGTGTAACAGCTTGAGTCCAAAGTGCCAGTTGCACTGCATCGACCGTATGAGGGTAAAGCGCAGAAAGCTAACTTTGCAGTTTTTGCAAACTTCGGGCGAGGACGGCCCGTAAGAGAATTTCGCGGTCCAGCTGGCTTTCTGCGGCCGCAGCCCGGTTAGCCGTCATTCGCCGCAGGGCGGATCATTACAACTGACTTGAAACTACGGTCTGCGGGGTCCAAGTGCTCGGTCTTGATTGATGTTTGGGCTGTCACGTTACAGCCTGTGCGAATTTATCAAGCGTCCAGACTTCAAAATCAATTCCGAGAAGAGACTTTGCTTCAGCACAAAGAATAGGATGAGCTTCGCCCTCTCGACACCAATCAATCTTTCCATCGTTGGTCACAAGTATTACTTTGGAAGGCGCTTCCACTGTTTCAGGAAGCGTTAAAAGTCCAAAGAGTAGGTCCACCCAAACATAAAAATCTCCGTCGCCGTCATCGCGGAAACCAGGCGGTGTCTTGACTCGTTTTCGGTGTTCTGCGGCTTGATGAAAAGCCAAACGCGGAGCATAAGGAACAATTGCTTTTTCAGATAGAGTTTCCAAAAAATTTAGAGTCTTACGAACTGTGTCAGGATGGAACAATTCGCTATTGTCGTCCTTAAAAGCTTCAAGCCCATCTTTGATCTTACCGAACGCTTCACTCTGGGTTTGGGCGTACCTATCGACTTCCGTCTTAAAGGCATCGAATTTTTTCTGCATCCCTTTAGAGACAGTATCAACCGCGGCTAACTGATTGTTCCAATACTCTTGGATGACTTGTCCAGGCAAAACTATTGGGCCGGAATGTTGTACCGACAAATAGTCAATAATGTCGGAGCTTTTTCGATGCTGTGGGACTCTCAGCACAGCATTGGCGTCAATCGCTATGGCTGCGCCATCTAGACTTGGTGGACCGTTGTCGTTATTTAAGGCAGAGACAAGGGCTTCAAGCGCTGGGATTTCAGCTCTCCGATCAAAGACCTTTGCCATCCTCCCAACAATTGCATCGACACTTTTCGGGGTGCCGTTAACCATACCAGATTTCTCCAGCAGTTTCTGCCAAGCTTTCTCCAATTTCTTTAACAGCTTCAACGTCCCATACTTCACATTTTCCCAACTCATCTACCCACTCACCGGCGACAGCAGTAGGCATCAATACTTCTTTAAATCCTTGCCAACTCAATGCACCTTCTGGCCGTCTACTTTCAGTCGACAAGAAAGTATTACCAATTCTGGGGGCCCAAATTGAGCGCTCATCCTCATTGAATCCGACCCAATCAGTCGGAGTTCGGGGTATGATGTAATGCATCGTTTCGTATTCATCTGGTGCAATTTTTTTGCTAATAATCGAACTTCGCAGGAAGGTCATAGTACCTTTGTTGAAGGGGCGCTTTTTTATCTGATTGATAAACTCTTCCATGCTCGGGTTGAGATCTGCAAACTCTGTTTCCAGAAACCCCCACGTTTTCTCATCATGAACTTTCTTAGCCGCATCGGAGAACCGTCTTTCGATGTTACCTGTACCAAGCGTCCCAACAACCATCCGTCGAACCACTAATTTGAGAATATACTCCAGTCCTTCACGCGGCTCGTCCAAATCGCCAATTGCCATTAATAGTGGTCGAACAGTGATTACATTCAACTGATTGAGTGCAAGAAATACTCGCAATGCAAAGTCGTCAGCTGGACCAGGAAGCGTTGGATCGACCATTTGGGAGTACACGGGAAAGCGATCTTCAAGGAGGTCTAAAAGGCCATAAGCGGTTGGCGGCTCTTTGGAGGCTGATATGCTCCTACCAGCAAGGAATGCAAACAGGTCGCGAGGAAGGATATGTCCACTTTCAACCGTCACGGCATGTCTTATGAACTGAACAAAAGTAGTAGTGCTTGTAGACGGAAATGCACCCGCAAGATTTTGCCAACGATTGTAGATTTCTAGCTTCCTATCTTCCTTCGTTTGGCTAAGAATATAATTTTTTAGCAAATCCGCGGTCGTGAGATCTCTGCCCCGAGTGTTGATAACCTCGAACAAGCTATAAACGGTCGCTGGATCAGGGTGAGCAAAAACAGCAAAATAGAGCTTATGCGTTATGAACTCGGTCCATTTTCCCAGTCGTTTGAATGGATCTGACGCCAAATCTGCAGATAGTAATCTAGAGATTAAATCAAAAGAAGACCGCATTTGCGCTGAGACCCCATCCGCGTCCTTCACCTTTTTTGCTTTTGAGCCATGGTCAAGGATGTCTTGAAGCGTCTCGTCGTCTTTAGGATCGGTCAACACAACTCGAGGATCAGTTTGATCGGTGGAGTAATTGATTGAACGTAGAAAATCTGCTTTTAGGCGATCTGCGAGTGCATCCCTACCACGCTTTTGTGCTTCGTGGTAAAGTGCCGCAGCGAGCAGACTTAAGGTAACAATCCGTTGTTGCCCATCAACAATCTGTCGTCGACTCTCCTCTTCTGTAATAATCACCAGTCCCAAGAAATAGCTATCTTGCTCCAAAGCACCCTGAATATCATTAAAGAACTCTCTGATCTCATCGCTGGTCCAGGAATATTCTCTTTGGAACGGAGGCACTTCGAAGACCGAACTCGCAAAGAGCGAACCGGCTGTGAGTGCATTGGCATTAAGTTCTTTCTGCACGGGACCCTCAGCGTCTTTTAGCTGTTCAACTTAGCTTCATCGGACACATTGCAGTTAGTGGTCCAGGCATTCAATGGATTTCGACAGATTATGTAGTTTTCTTGAAACCTGTCCAAGAGGTGGTCTCCCTGGTAGAAGACTACTTTGCGAGCATTTGGATGCCCGCTTCCCGCGCCGCCTGCAGGTGCAGTACGTCCTCAATGAGTAAAACCAATGTCAGCTTCGGGCTGAGAGCAGTCCTGTGTCAGCACAAGAGGAAAGGCAGCTCCGTCCCGCTGAGCCGCCGGTGATCTGCGTAGAATAAAAGTCAGCTTTTCATGACTCCTATGGCCTTCAACGATGGGCTTGCGGGCGCCTGAGCAACTGCGAACCGATTGAGATTGCTAGGATTGAATATCTCCACGACCTTCGTGTGGATCGCCTATTTCTTCGCGTTACAGATGATCGAACCCGCCGTGGTCTTCACCATTTTCTCCGGTCTGATCCCCGTCGCCATTCTTGCCGCCGCTTGGTTCGGGGTGTCGGAGGCCTCGCCGCTGCGAAACCGCGCTGAAGGGTTCGGCTTGCTCGTGGTGGTCCTTGCCAGCGCCTATATATGCGCCATCACTATGCTTGGGTGATCAGGCTTCTTGCGCGGTGACTGGACCATCGCGGTCGTTGTTGTGATCGGCTTCGCAATCATGTCGTTTCCAGTCTTTGCAATACAAAAGCCGATCTCGCTCATTTCCACACTGACGCTTGCGACAATCACCGCGCTCGGACCGGTATTTGTCCCTCTGTTCCAGATCGTTGAAGGTCGCGTGGACTATGCCCCCGCAACCATGACCAGACTTACGATCTACTTTGCGGGCGCGATCCTCGCGGCCTATGGAGGGGCGAGACGCCCGGACAGAAAGGCTGCGCAAGTATGACTGCAACAGCACCAACATATCGCACCGGCTTTGCGGTTGGCGCCGTGATCATCGCGGTGCTGGCCCTGTCGCTTGGCGATGCGATCATCAAGGCCACCGGCCTCGATCTACCGCTCTGGCAGATGTACATCCTGCGTTCTACGCTCGTTCTCCCGGTGCTCTGGTGGCTGGCGCGGCGCAAGGGGCCGATTGCCTTCACTTCCCTGCTTTGGGTCATCCTGCGCAGCCTTCTACTGGTCGCCATGTGGCTCAGCTACTATTCTGCACTGCCGCTCATGCCGCTGTCTCTCGCAGCTGCGGCCTACTACACGTCGCCGATCATCATCACGGTTCTTGCCGCCCTGCTGGCGGGACGCAGGCCAGCGCCGCGTGTGATGCTGGCGGTCGTTCTGGGGTTTGGGGGTGTGGTTCTTGTCTTGCGGCCTGACGCTTCGGGCTTCGATCTGGCGGCGCTTCTGCCGCTGTTGGCGGCGCTGCTCTACGCCTGCGCAATGGTGCTGACCTCGCTGAAATGTCGTGATGACAATCCCTTCGCGCTCGCCTTGGCTCTGAACATCGCCTTCATCGTTGCGGGGGCCGGGCTGGGCCTGTTCTCGGGTCAGGAAGGGTCGTTCATTTTTGGCCCATGGCAGAGCTTCGATCTCGCGCTCATCGGAACCGTCGCCGCACTCTCTGCCGTGATCCTTGTGGGCAGCGTGGGCGCGGCCATCGCCTATCAGAATGGGCCACCCGCGACGGTGGCAGCCTTTGACTACAGCTATCTCGTTTTCAGCCTGATCTGGGGTGCGCTGTTCTTCACGGAATTACCGGACGCACTGTCTTTGGCCGGTATCGCCATCATCGTTCTGGCCGGGTTCCTGTCCCTGCCGCGCGGCAAAAGCGTGACAGCATGATACGCGCCCCGAAGCTCGCTGCTCTGGCCGTTGTGATCCGGGAAAACACAGTGCTTATGGTGAAGCCGCGCCGCAGAGCTGGATTGTGCGACGAATGTCGGCAAAAGAGCTCTCCAGCCAACTGACCGTTACTGTCAAACATCGGCTTCGGCCCCACCTGGCTTTACGCGGTATAGTCCTGCAACGCCTGCAATGCGCAGCCAGTCTTGTAATCAAGCCAACACGGTCAGCCCGCCCCACAAAGCGACTTCGGTTGCAGAGAGCGCGTGTTCTTTTTATGTTCTGTTCTGCAGCACTGGAACAGAATGGGTATAGTTGGCATGCGATCCACCTTGAGAACCAGGGCAATCAAGATCTGCAACGAGAAGATTGCCAAGAAAGGGGAAAAGGTCGGCCTTTCTTTTTACGCATTCTTTGCCAACAAGAATGACGAACCTGAGTTGCTGATGGAAGCGGCGGAATGGTGGATCAAAACACATGAGTTGGATCATTTTGAGAAGGCCGTTAAAGTCCGTGATATGATCAGTTCCGGCGTTTAAGCAACGGTGGCTTTGTCCCGCTGACCTGCCATCGTGATCTAAATCCCAGGTCTCCTTTGAGCTGCAAAGCAGCCGTTCGGCCAGATTGCAACATCCGTCGATGTCGGCTTGAAGCAGACAGTAGGAGACAGCGCGGCACCTTTGTCGCCAGAGACCAGTCCACGCGCCACTGGCATATCCCTGCGGATCTTGATGCAATCGTACTCCGCGGCAATGCAGCAGTCACCAAAGCTGAATTGATCATCTGCGCCGTGTTTTTGCTGACGGAATAACCGCGACCTGGATAAATGAGCATCGATAACGATTGCTTCAATTGCTGCTTGGCGAAGAACAGCATCACGAAATCGACCACTGGCCAAAAAACTCGGCAGGACTGGCTCTATGCGTATCGGGCAACCGCCGTTATGCTGCTGAACGGGGAGAAGTGATGGAAGCGACAGTTCTGACGTTCGAAATGATGGCGGTCCTGGGGCTGCTGGCTCTAACTGTATTTCTGTTTATCTCCGAGATCATTCGCATCGATTTGGCCGCAATCCTGGTCATGGTGATCTTGGGTGGGCTGAGCACTTTGCCCGGACTGGCCAATCTCTCGAACCGGGCTGACCTTTTTGCGGGATTTTCGTCAAACGCGGTCATCTCGATCATCGCTGTGATGATCATCGGGGCCGGGCTGGATAAAACTGGCCTGATGTCCAAAGTTGCCACGCTGATATTGAAACGTGGCGGCACGACCGAGGCGCGGATTATCCCGATCGTCTCTGGCACTGTCGGTGTTATCAGTTCTTTCATGCAAAACGTTGGCGCGGCCGCATTGTTCCTGCCCGTCATCAGCCGAATATCCGCCCGGACCGAAATACCAATGAGCCGTTTGGCGATGCCCATGGGGTTTTGCGCAATCCTTGGCGGGACGATCACAATGGTCGGGTCCTCTCCGTTGATCTTGCTGAACGATCTCCTGATTTCGGCGAACCGAACATTGCCAGCCGATCAACGGATGGAACCGTTTGGCCTGTTTTCAGTCACACCGATCGGGATGATGCTGGTCCTGACCGGCGTTCTCTACTTTGTGCTTCTGGGTCGTTGGATTCTGCCCGGACAGCGAGGGCGCGGCGAGGACGCAGGCGCTGCGCGGTCAATGCAGACCTATGTCGAGAACACCTATGGGCTGCGCGCCGATATGTTCGAAGTGCGCGTGCCAGAAGGGTCAATCCTGATCGGTCAGAAGCTGGCGGATATCATGGTTGCACATCATATCTACATTCTCGGCACGTCTTACAGAGGCCACAAGGTCATCGCACCAATGGCCGATACCACAATCGAGGCACCCGCACGCTTGGCTATTCTGGGCCTGCGGCGGGTGCTGCAGGATGAATTCGCTGAGCCGTATGGTCTGGAAATTTTGCCTGGCTTGGACGTGTTTGCTGATGACTTTGCCGCGACAGAATCTGGCGTCGCCGAAGTGGTCATCCCACCGGGCTCGACCGTCATAGGTCAGTCGCCCATAGAACTCCGCCTGCGTCAAACGCATGGACTGTCCATTCTGGCGATCCACCGAGGTGAAGATACGCTGAGCCATGTTGAAACCGATGACCACGTTGCCACCCATATCGGTGAGGTCCTTCTACAAGCAGGTGACACACTGGTGGTCCACGTCCAATGGGAGCGGCTGACCCGGCTCAAGTCCGATCAGGACTTCGTCGTCGTGACATCGGATTTCCCCCAAGAGGAATTGCGCCCACACAAGGTAAACTGGGCACTCGGTTTCTTTTTGATGACGCTGGGTCTCATTCTGTTTACCGACCTGCTGTTGTCACTTTCTTTGTTGGCTGGCGCAGTAGGCATGATCTTGTCACGCGTGCTGTCGATCGATGAAGCCTATGAAGCGGTCAGTTGGAGCACGGTCTTTCTCCTGGCGTCGCTGATCCCGTTGGGGATCGCGGTACAAAACACCGGCACGGCGGCTTGGATCGCAGAGCAAATCCTTTCCCTGTTGAATGGCTGGCCGCTTTGGTCTCTGCAGGCTGGTTTGGCAGTGCTGGCGACGATCTTTACGCTCGTGATGTCGAATGTTGGCGCGACGGTATTGCTGGTGCCGTTGGCTATCTCCATTGCGATCTCTTCCGGAGGAGATCCGGCAGTCTTCGCACTGACAGTTGCAATTTCGACCTCAAACTCCTTCCTGATCCCAACACACCAAGTCAATGCGCTGATCATGGGTCCCGCAGGCTACCGGGTTGTGGATTTTATCCGTTCAGGAGGAATTATGACCGTGTTATTCCTGATAGTATCCATGATCGGGCTCACGCTCTTCATCTAGTGCGGCTTAGTATGTTCCCTCAGAAAGTTTAAATCGGGCGGCCCGTTATGCGGCGACAGGTTGGCCGCAGTATTGCAGCGCGGCACGGTAGGATGAAAGTCTGGAAAGGACTGTGCTTGCCAAAGTCGAAAGCGCATGTTTCCAGAGTACTGAAATGGGATGTCGGTCGGATCGTTGGGCGCGCGAAAAATCGGCAAGTTCCCGATGTCAGGCATGCTCTCCTATGACTTCGTCAGTAAACTCCGCGAACAGTTTCGTGAATTGTCGTCAACGATTAACCTGTACGCCTTTGTATTTTGATGCAAAGCATTTGATTTTAAACGTAAGTTTCTTCACGTATCTCACGACTGTCGTGACTATTTCTCGTTCTTATACACGGTATTCGGACCAAGAATTTCCAATACATCCATGCATCCGCACTTGGTTGAACAGCGGGGAGGCCACAGTCTCGGTCTGATCTCCGCAGCAACCAAATCTCAAGCGGAGATCACCCATGCTTTCCGAACTACTTGCAAGCCTGCGCGCCAGACTGCTGACGACCTCGTCACTGGCCCAGGAAACTGTTCGAGATGGACAGACACTGACCAACGGCTTTTTCCAAAGTACCGTTGTCGACAACACCCCGGCTTTCGTGCTGAACAACGACCTTTCCCGGTTTCTGAACTTTGGCGAGGTCGAAACCAATGGCGCACCGTCCGCCGTATCGGTCGAGGCCGAGGACGTTCAGGTCTTTAACTTCCGCACAGGCAGTATCGAAGCCAATGGCGCAGACGCCACGGGCATTGAAGTGACTGACGGCTCCAGCGCCGACATTCGCAACTTTGGCAGCATTGCGGGCGAGTTGAATGGTGTTGAATTCAGCGGGCCAAACAGCTCGGGCACGCTCGACAACTTCCGTGGTGGTGTCATTTCGTCCGACAGCCGCGCGGTCGAGATTGAGGGCCAAGGCATCAGCGTGCGCAACTTTGGCGACATTGTTGGCACGGACGACCAGCGCAACGGCACCATCTATACCAACGCGACGGCAGAAGATGTCAGCATCTCGAACTTCACAGGCGGTACGATTGACGCAGGTGAAGGCAATGACGGCGCCGGCATTTCGTTCCAAGTCGGCGACGAAGCAGGCGACGTGGTGTCGAACTCAGTCTTCAACGGCTTTGGTGCCACCATTCAAGGACGCGGCCAAGCGGCCTCGAACACCGGCGGCGCGGGCGACGGCATCCGCGTCAACAACGGCGTAGAGGGCACAGTGTCTGACACGGACATCGTGAACTCGGGCCTCATCTCGTCCGAAAGCAACAACGGCACGGCGGCAGGTATCCGTATCGCCGACGGCGCCGCAGCTGAAGGTCGTATCCTGAACACCTCAACCGGTGTGATCGAAGGGGTGCGTAATGGTCTGTATATCGGCGAAGCCGAGCATGATCTTGACGTCCTGAACTTCGGGACGATCCAATCGGACAGCCGCGCGGTGAACATCGATGGGACCGGCGTTGATCTGACCAACGCAGGCGACATCCTGGGGATAGGCGACCAGCGCAACGGCACCGTTTACGCCGATGGTACGGCGGATGACTTCAGCGTGCGCAACCTCGCAACCGGAAGAATCGATGCCGGTGAAGGCAACCAAGGGTCTGGCTTTGGAGCCGAGATTGGTGGTGCCGCGGATGGTGCCAACACGTTTATGCTGAACAATGACGGGGTCATTCAGGGCCGTGGCAATGCGCCAGCAGGCAACAACCCAGCGGGCGACGGCGTACGGATCGGCAATGTCGGCAACACCGGCACAACTGATGCCACCATCACCAACTCGGGCGAGATTCTATCCGAAGGTGCCAACGGAACGGTCGCAGGTGTTCGTGTCGTCAATGGCGTGAACTTCCAGGGTGAGCTTTCCAACTCAGGCTTGATCGCTGGTGTTCAAAACGGTGTCTACTTCGGGACAGGCGACCACACTGGCGGTTCATTCGTGAACGAAGCAGGCGGCGTTGTGTCCTCGGACAGCCGTGCGCTGAACATCGACGGCACGGGCCTGAGCGTTGAAAACGCGGGTTCGATCCTTGGTACAGCCGATCAACGCAACGGTACTGCCTATGCCGATGGCACTGCAGATGACTTTTCAGTCGTCAACAGCGGCTCCATTGATGCCGGTGCTGGCAACCAGGGCTCCGGGTTTGGGGCCGAGATTGGTGGCGCCGCTGATGGGGTGAACAGCTTCACGCTCGATAACTCCGGCACAATCCAAGGCCGTGGAAACGCAGCTGCGGGCACACCACTGGCTGGCGATGGCATACGGATCGGCAACGTTGGCAATGTCGGCGTAACCGATGCCATCATCAACAACTCCGGTGCCATCACGTCCGAAGGTGCCAATGGCACCGTCGCTGGTGTTCGTGTCGTAAACGGCATCGACTTCAAAGGTGAGTTGAACAACTCCGGAACGATCTCCGGTGTGCAGAACGGTGTCTACTTCGGCACGGGTGATCACACGGGCGGGTCCTTTGTGAACTCTGGTGTAGTGTCGTCTGACAGCCGCGCGGTCAACATCGATGGTGAAGGTCTGGAAGTTGTGAACTCCGGCACGATCCTCGGCACCGGCGATCAGCGTAACGGCACAGTCTATGCCGACGGTACAGCTGACAACTACACCTTCACCAACACCGGTGTTGTAGATGCCGGACTGGGCAACAACGGTTCCGCCGTGTCATTGCAGACCGGCGACGTGGACGGTGATGTTGTGTCAGCCGCCATCTTCAACGAAGGCATCCTGCAAGGTCGCGGCGACGCGGTCGAAGGCAACACTGTCGGTGACGGCCTGCGCCTCTTCAGCAACCAGGAAGACGCAAGCTTTGCCGGACTGGTGCAGAACGAAGGCGTCATCGCAGGGTCCGAAGATAGCGACGCCGCAGCGGGTATCCGCATCGACGGTGGCCTGAACCTGCTGGGTGCGATCCTGAACGAAGGTGAAATCACCGGTACGGTCAACGCCATCGACGCAACCGAAGCGGGCGACGTCACCTTCGTCAACGATGACGACGGTGTGGTGAACGGCAACGTGCTGCTGGGCGCCGGAGAAGACATTGTTGTCGACCTTGGTCAAATCAACGGTGTTCTCGACGGTGGCGCAGGCGATGACGTTCTGATTGCCGGACAAGGTGACAACGTGATCGTTGGTGGCCTTGGCAACGACTTCATCGAAGGTGGCGCAGGCATCGACACGGCTGACTTCTCCGATCAGGACGTGGCTGTGACCGTGAACCTTGGGGCCAACGGAAACGGAACCGCCACCCGCGAAACCGGGTTCACGGTCTCTGTCGAAAATGTTGCGGTCGGTGCATCCTTGCAACCCACCGAAAACATCAACGACGCGGCCGGATTTGTAGCAGAAGCCCTTGCCGGGAACCTGTACTACAACATCCACACCTCGGACTTCCCCGGCGGTGAGATCCGTGGCCAGTTCGAAGTTGTCAGCGATGAGGGCGACGGGCATGCGCGTGTCATCGAACTGGTGGCGACACTCGACGCAAGCCAGGAACCTGGTCCGACCTCCGACAGCGACGCGACAGGCACGGCGACACTGACCATCTCGGTCGATGAAGCCACCGGCCAGGTTGTCTACTCTTCGGAACTGACAGTGACGGGCCTGAACGAAGCAGACCTGCAAACCCCGGTTCCGGGTGTCGTGTCGGCCATCCACCTGCACAACGCACCTGCCGGGATCAACGGTCCCATCGCGCAGGACACGCTGGTGGACGCTGGTGCAACCATTGACGCAGATGCCCCCACGGGTGTGTCCGGTCTGGATGTCATCGACGAAGTGGTCGAGACCGACATCCTCAGCTCGATCGAGAACGTGATCGGGTCGGACGATGGCGACGTCATCATCGGGTCCAATGCCGACAACACCCTGTCGGGCGAAGACGGTGATGACCTGCTGAACGGTGGCCAAGGGGACGACCTGCTGCTCGGCGGCGAAGGCTCCGACACCTTCACCTTCGAAGGGGTGTTCGGCAACGACACGGTCGGCGACTTTGAAGTTGGCGTGGACCGGTTGGACTTCTCCGACTTCGGCCCGGACTTCGCCGAGAGCCTCGTTGTGTCGCAAGACGGCGACGACGCCCTGCTGACCTTCTCTTCGGACGCCTCCGTGCGCCTCGAAGGGGTCAACAGCAGCGACTTCTCCGACGACGACTTCATCGCCTGATCAAAACACACCGAGGTGGCGGCACAAGCCGCCACCTCTTCACGCTGAAAAGAGATCACCCAAATGTTTCAGAAAAAATCCACCGTCAAATCCGCATGGGGCAAGCTGCACAGCGGCTTTGTCGCCATCGGCTTCTTCAGCATGATCCTGAACCTGCTGATGTTGGCCGGCCCCCTCTACATGTTGCAAGTCTATGATCGCGTGCTGACCAGCCAGAACATGGACACCCTCATTGCCCTCAGCATCCTGCTGGGCGGTGTTTTCCTGGTCACCGGTCTTCTGGACCTGATCCGTATGCGTATCCTCAGCCGCCTTGGCGCGCGGTTTGAGCTGGAAATTGGCGCACCGATCCTCCAGGCCTCGATCCGCCGCCGGGTTCAAGGCAAGGCCAGTGGCGACAACCCCGCCGCCGATGTGAACGGGATGCGCGACTTCATTTCGGGCCCTACTCTGGTCGCATTTTTCGACGCACCGTGGATCCCGCTTTACCTGGGTGTGCTCTATGTTCTGCACCCTTATCTTGGCGCTCTTGGTCTTGCCGGCGCGCTGTTCCTGACACTCATGGCCCTGATCAACAACGCGCGCTCCGCAGATGTGATGCAAGACGCTGGCGAGGCGCGCGCCAGGTCCGACGGTTTGTTCACCTCCAGTGAACAGAATGCAGAGCTTGTCCACGCAATGGGTATGACTGGTGATCTCGCCCGGCGTTGGACAGCTTTGCAACACAATGCGCATCACCTGAAATCCCGTGTGTCTGACCGGCTGGCCAGCTTTTCGGTGATGTCCAAGACGACCCGCATGGCCCTACAATCGGGCATGTTGGGGCTGGGCGCCGCCCTCGCCGTCAGCGGTCAGGCCACCGCCGGTGTGATGATTGCCGCCACCATCGTGCTGGCCCGCGCGCTTGCGCCCATCGATCAGTTGATCGGTCAGTGGCGCACCTTCCTGGCTGCACGTGGTTCGTACAAGACCCTGCGCGCCCTCTCTGAGGCCTACCCCGAACCGCCCAAGCGGTTGGCACTGCCGCGTCCGCAAATCTCGCTGAACGCAGCCATCGCGCAGGCGGGTCCGCCCTTGGCGCAAAACGCCACCATCGGCGGGATCGAGTTTGCCCTGTCGGCTGGCGATGTTTTGGCCGTGATCGGTCACAGCGGGTCCGGCAAGTCAACGCTGGCAAAGATGCTGGCCGGGATCTGGACCCCGCAACGCGGAGCCATTCGCCTAGATGGTACGCCCATGGCCAAATGGGATCCCGAAGAGCTGGGACAGTTGGTGGGCTACCTGCCGCAGGATGTGCATCTTTTCGATGGGACCATTCGCGAAAACATTGCGCGGTTTTCAACGTCGATCGACGACAGCAAGGTGCTGGCCGCGGCCGTCGCCGCCGATGTGCACCGCCTGATCAGCAGCCTGCCCGATGGCTACGCGACAGAGATCGGCAATGGCTTCCATCTGTCCGGCGGTCAACGCCAACGGATCGCACTTGCGCGCGCGCTTTATGATGATCCGTTCATTCTGGTTCTGGATGAGCCGAATTCCGACCTGGACGCCCAAGGCGAGGCGGCACTGCGCAACGCCATTCGTGGCGCCAGCGCACGCGGGGCCGTCACCTTCGTGATGACGCATCGCCCGAGCACGCTGGAAGCCGTCAACAAGGTTCTGACACTCAACAAAGGCGCGCAAACCGGCTTTGGCGACAAGCAGGATATCCTGCGTCCCCGCCAGCAAGACACAGCCGTGGCCCAGACCGCCGCCGCACAATTGGCCGCGCGCCGCGCACAAACGGCGGCCGTGAAAGGAGCCACACAATGACAACCACACTCACCCCCGCCCGCAACACCGGCGTTCTGCGCCTTGAAGACTACAACCGCGTTCAACCCAAGGCCTCCGGCGCTGGCATTACCGGCTTTGTGATCTTTGGGCTGTTGGCCGTCATCAGTTTCCTTGGCGGTGCCGCCTATTGGGCGACGGCGTCAAAGCTGGATGGCGCGGTTGTGGCCCAAGCGAGTTTTGTGGTCGAAGGCAATCGCAAGACGGTCGAGCATCTGGATGGCGGCATCGTCAGCAGCATTCTTGTCAGTAACGGCGACCTGGTCGAAGCGGGCCAGACCCTACTGGAGCTGGACAGCACCGATCTGGGCGTCGATCTGGACGTGATCGAAAGCCAGCTCAGCGATCTATCAGTGCGCCGTGCGCGGCTGATGGCTCAGCTGCAGGAAGCCGATACATTTGATCAAGCGTCCGTTGCGCAGATGATGCGTGTCGAACTGGACCCGACAACGTGGGCCACCGCGTACACGACACAGAAGCTGCTGTTTGATGCAGAACGCAGGTCGCGCGATGCCGAAGAGGCGCTGACAGCACAACGCATCGCCAATCTCGAGGATCAAGTGAGCGGCCTGCAATCGCAACGCGCCTCCAACACCCGGCAGCTGGACATCACACGCCAGGAGCTGGGCAACCTGCAAACCTTGCTGGACAAGGGACTTGTTGCTGCGGCCCGCGTGAATGCACGCCGGGTCGAGGTCGAGCGCCTGATCGGCGTGGAAGCGGCCCTCTTGACCCAAGAGGCACAGGCCCGCAACCAGATCAGCGAGTTGCAACTGGCCAGCATCGGCGCACGCACCTTGCGGGACGAGGCAGTCTCGACCGAACTGGCGCAGATCGACGCGTCACTTGCCACGCTCGAGCCGCAGTTTATCGGGGCCTCAGAACGGCTGAAGCGTGTGGCAATCACTGCGCCCGTCAGCGGGCGTGTGGTCGAGATGACGGTGTTTACCGCAGGCGGCGTTGTTCGCCCGGGGGCACTCATTCTGGACATTGTGCCGATTGACCAACCGCTTGTGGTCGAGGCGCGCGTGAATACGGCCGACATCGAAAAACTCTATGTCGGTCAGTCCACGCGCGTGCGCCTGTCTGCCTTTGATCAGGGCGATGTGCCCGAGGCAGAGGGCCGCATCATCGACATCTCTGCCGACAGCCTCGAAGACGAGCGCACCGGAGACTACTATTACACCGCGCGTGTCAAACTGGATGACGTCCAACCCCAAGACGTGGCCGCGCTGGATCTGGTGCCGGGTATGCCCGCCGACCTGTTCGTGAACACGGGCGAACGCACGGCCCTCAGCTACCTGACCCAGCCGCTGAGCGACCGGTTGGCGCGGACCTTTATCGAGTAGGAAAAGGAAGCGTCACGCCCTGAATGTGGGCGTGACGCCTTTGGGTGGATTTTCCTGGATATAGGCCCCGATCTTGGCGAGCAGTGGTTTTCGGGGGCAGTTCAATCGCGACGCGGCACCGAGGTTGCGAAGGTTCCCGGGGGCATCAAACGGGATAAAGGACAACGGCCAATTGTCCTGGCGGAACTGCTCAGCGGCGAGGGCCGAGACAATAGTGCAATCGTCCGAATGACAGATATGCCGGCAGATGGTCTCGAAGCGCAGCGCGGTAAGATCGAACTTTTTGGAGCCGCGTGAGGCTTGGTCTGGTGTTGGCAACCGATCTTCGAGCTCGTATCCGAATGAATGCGGGAGACGAATGAAGTCATGTATTGGCACGTCTTCAGGCCGGATGGATGGGAGTGGCGCAAGCGGGTGCCCCTGGTGAACCGCCAAATACAAAGGCTCTTCCCAGATCGACGTGAATTCGAGCGTCGGATTGTGATTGAGTTTCGCCACCAAAGCCACGTCCAGGCTGTGATCCTCGACCATCTTCAACATGTTCTGCGGCAGGTCTTCGATCATGGTGACCCGCATTCGTGGAAAAAGGACGCTGAACAGTTTTGAGAAGTAGTCCGTCAGATACGGGGCCAGTGTCGGGGTCAGGCCGATGTTAAAGGGCACCGCTTCGGGGTCGCGAAACTCGGTAGCCGTGTCTTTGATCCGTTGAGCGCTGATCAACATCTCGTTGGCAATTTTTATGATGCGTTGGCCGCAGGCTGTTGGTCTAACCTCGCCGCTCAGGCGGAGGAACAGATCAGTGCCCAGCTCTTTCTCGAGTTTTTTGATTTGGTTTGACAGAGCGGGCTGCGAGACGTTGCAATACTCCGCAGCTGCGCTGAAGTTACCACACTTCGCAACTGCAGCCACGTATTCTAAATCTCGTAAGTTCATTACTTCCCGTAATATTTGTGTAATTTTCTTCTAAAGGACCTTTCTTGCGATAGAAAGAACCGTCCGCCGGAGCGAACCAGACGGTATTGGAAGACAGCACACGGCGGGGTTCGCTGTTTGAAGACAGGCATTTGGCTGCGTCGGCTGTATGTCGGAAATGTCTGTGGCTGCTAAGTTCGCCTGCTACCCAATTTGCACATGCGGTGAACGGTCGGTTTCGTGAAGCTGCGCCGTATTTGATACCTCGGCCACGGTCCGCTTCGGGCTGGCACCATTCAACCGAGCCAAACCGTCAGATGTCTGCTCCGAGCCCAGATTCTGCAAATGCTGCAGCTTTCACGAATGCTCGCAATCCGCCACTGAGCGGACACCCGTTTCAGGACAAAGCCTTGTTACTTATACTGCCAGCGGCGATTGAAACTGGTTTGCGAACTGTCTGGGTGGGCTGCCCACGACCCGTTTGAACGCAGTATTGAAAGCATTTTCAGATTGATACCCGACGCGCTCGGCAACCTCCGCAATCGTATCGCGTGAAGTCTTGAGCTGATCGCTCGCTTTCGCCATGCGCAAGTTTGTCAGGTAGTCCATTGGAGTCTCACCCACTACGTCATGGAAGCGCCGTGCAAATACGGACCGGGACATACCAGCGTGTCCCGCTAGAGCCGTGAGCGTCCACCTACGTCCGATGTCTGCGTGGATCGCGGCCAATGCCAGAGAGAGCTGTGCATCCACCAGAGCGGCCAGCCAGCCTAAGCCACCATCCTTTGCAACGTGTTGGTGCCGCAGCGTCTGCACCAAAAGGACATGGGACAGATGCTGCGCTATCAACAACCCTCCAGGACGCGCCGCGGCGATTTCATCCAAAATGCGTTCGACCAGGTATTGCAATTGCGCTGCGGCAGCCTGTTCGGCGGGGATCACGATGATCGGGGGCAGCATTAAGACGAAATGCGCCGGTTGGACCTGTGACACTATAAAACGACAGCTTGCGATCGCTGCATGACCCCCACCATTCACGACAGCAGGTTGCTCAGACAGAGGCATCGAAAAGAGACGCTCTAACGGTTCGGGCACACATGAAGGGTCCGTAGAAATCGAAAACGGTCGACCACTTGGAAGAACAAAGAAGTCGCCTTGCTCAACCAGAACCGGCGTGTCGCTTCCCTCAACCGCCACCCAACACTGCCCCGCTAGCATCGTATTGCATTTCAGCGCACCGGCCTGATCCGGAAAGGCGACTGCGGATGGGTGGCCTAGGTCGATCAGGCCTGCGAGGTGGCTCTGCGGCTTCAGGATCGAAAGAATGTCAGACAGGGGGTCCATTTGGTTTGCTCAGTTGTTCAGCTTTGATTGAGAATACCAAACCGATTGTCGCAAAGCTACAAATTGGGACGATGGCGAAGATTCTAGCGACTATCACACATTCAACGTATCAGAAACGCTCATATATTTAGTCTCATGAGATTTGGGTTGGACGACCGACCCAAGTGCAACAAAGGAGATAGCTATGCGTGTATTCGTAACCGGAGCAACAGGTTATGTCGGTCGTGCCGTCGTTCGCGAGTTGCTGGACAACAACCATGCGGTCATTGGGCTTGCAAGGTCCGATGCCTCAACTGATGCCCTTAAAGAGGCGGGGGCTGAACCACATCGGGGAAGCCTCGAAGACCTGTCGAGCCTGCGTGAAGGGGCCGCCAAGGCCGACGCGGTGATCCATCTTGGCTTCAATCACGACTTCTCAAAATTCGCCGATAACTGCGCCCATGACGCCAAGGTTGTGCGTGCCATTGGCGCGGAACTGGCTGGATCGGACCGGCTTTTTCTTGTGACATCGGGCACTGCAATCCTGTCACCTGAGGCATTCTCGACCGAGACCGACCTCGCCCCCACAGGTGAAATGGCACACCCCCGTGTGGCGACAGAATATGCGAGCACAGAAATGGCGCGGAAAGGCGTCAAGATTGCCGCAGTGCGATTGGCACCCTCTGTTCACGGCGCCCGGGACCACGGCTTTGTGCGCATGCTGGCCGACATCGCGCTGCAGAATGGCGAGGCCGCCTATGTCGATGAAGGGCAAAACCGCTGGTGTGCCGTGCACCAGCAGGACGCCGCGCGACTATATCGCCTGGCTTTGGAGCGTAACGAGGGCGGCGTCCACTACCATGCCGTGGCCGAAGAAGCCGTGCCGTTCAAGGACATCGCCGAGGCGCTCGGCCAAAGCCTTGGTTTGTTGGTATCGCCCAAATCCGGCGAAGAGGCGCAGACGTACTTTAATTGGTTCCACTTCATGGCCGCTTCCGACACCTCGGCGTCCAGCGCATGGACCCGCAAGGTCTTGGGGTGGATCCCATCCGAGCCGTCTTTGATCGCTGACATCAAAGCAGGCCTGTACCGTCCAATCAAGGCTTGAGAAGGAATGGCGTGAAACAAGAATACCTCGATTGTCCAAATCGCAGACGTTTCGCCAAACGATAGAGCACCGTTGGTATAGGAAGACCGCTTCGTTATGCACCTCAACAAACGACTGCTAACAAAGTCATCCGGACATTTGATCAAACAAACCAAATGTCCGGATTGTCCGCAAAGCTGTCACTGAGCCTGTCCTACACAAGCCCGTGGGGTGGTGTCGCATCAAAGGTTCGGCAGCGCTTAATACTGGCCAAGCACATTCCACAGAAATTCTGTTCGGGGCCAGTCGCCAAAACACCAGCCCGCCGGGACGGGCTTGTGTTGGACCGGCGCCTTCGGCTTGATTCCGGTCTGGTCAGTGACCTGAATGCAAGGGGTTTCGGACTGCATATCTAACGTATGGGCCATTCCAACGGCGTCCGCTTCGGGCTGGCAGCCGTCATCGCCTCACCGCACCGAACGTCAGGTTTGGCATAACTCGGCGTGATGTCGAAGGGACCGAAACATGTGAACGTGGTGGCGTGGGGGAAGACTTGAACTCCCGCACTCAGTGTAGCGCCAAAGGCGATGCGCGTAAGTCGGGCCCTCTACGGCGCGGACCCTGTCAATTCGTCCAAACGGTTGGATGTGGTGGCGTGGGGGAGACTTGAACTCCCGACCTCTCGATTATGAGTCGAGCGCTCTAACCAGCTGAGCTACCGCGCCATGGAGGCGTGACCTATGCCAGCGCCTTAGAGTCGTCAAGCCAGAAATCAGGACTTTGTGGACCGGACCGTTTCGATCATCAGCGACACGTTGTCCGGGTCCGCATCCGGGGTGATGCCGTGGCCCAGGTTAAAGATGTGCGGCCCCTTGGAAAACGCCTGCACGATGGCCCGGGTCTCGTCCACCAACGCCTGACCACCGGTCACCATGTGCGACGACGCAAGGTTGCCCTGTACACAGCCATCCACCTGAACGTGCGCGGCAGCCCACTCGGGCGACACGGAATTGTCCAGCGCCACGCAATCCACGCCCGTCGCTTTGTGAAACCCGACATAGCCCTCGCCCGCCTCACGCGGGAAGCCGATGACCGGGATGTGCGGATAGCGCGCCTTGAGCGCAGCCGTGATCTCCGCACAGGGGGCAACGGCGTATCTCTGAAAGGCCTCGCCCTTCAACGACCCGGCCCAACTGTCAAAGATCTTCACCACCTCAGCGCCCGCCTCGATCTGCGCAGCGAGGTATTCAATGGTTGCGGCGGTGATCCGCGCCATCAACGCATCAAAAGCCTCCGGCACGCCCTCGCGCATCGCATGAGCCGGACCCTGATCCGGCGTGCCCTGACCTGCGATCATGTAGGTCGCAACAGTCCACGGCGCCCCAGCAAATCCAATCAATGTCGTCTCGGTGGGCAATTCACGCCGCAAGATTTTCACCGTCTCATAGATCGGGTTCAACGTCTCGTGAATGTCATCCTCCGACTTCAACGCGTCCACACCCGTCTGATCGGTGATGGTCGACAGACGCGGCCCCTCACCCGTCACAAACCAAAGGTCAGCCCCCAAGGCCTGCGGCACCAACAGGATGTCAGCAAACAGAATGGCCGCGTCGAACCCATAGCGCCGGATCGGCTGCAACGTCACCTCGGCCGCCAGCTCAGGGTTGTAACACAGAGACAGGAAATCCCCGGCCTGCGCCCGGGTCGCGCGGTACTCAGGCAGGTAACGCCCCGCCTGCCGCATCATCCAGATGGGTGGCGTCGGCAACACCTCACCCGCCAAAGCCCGTAAAATGGTCTTGCCGGTCCCGCCATCTTTCATCACACACGCCCCTGTCTCTTCGTTTCCAGTTGTCAACATAAGTTGACACATCTAAAAGATAAAGTCATGACCGTGCGCCTACCAACTCCATCCGCCCCGCTCAAGATCGGAACCCGCGGATCGCCCCTCGCCCTTGCCCAAGCCTATGAAACGCGCCAGCGTCTGAGCAGCGCGTTCGACCTGCCGGAAGAGGCGTTCGAGATCGTGGTGATCAAGGTGACAGGCGACAATCGCTCGATGATCGCCGCGGACCGCCCGCTCAAGGAAATCGGCAACAAGGGCCTCTTCACACGGGAAATTGAAGATGCCCTGCTCGAGGGCAGCATCGACATTGCCGTGCACTCGACCAAGGACATGCCCACCGTCCAGCCGGACGGCCTGATCCTCGACACGTTCCTGCCACGAGAAGATGTGCGGGACGCCTTTGTATCGCACAGCCTGACACGGATCACCGATCTGGCCGAGGGCGCCACGGTCGGCACCTCATCCCTGCGCCGCCGCGCTCAGCTCCTGCACAAGCGCCCCGACCTGAACGTGGTCGAGTTCCGCGGCAACGTACAGACCCGGCTGCAGAAATTGGCAGATGGCTTGGCAGACTGCACCTTCCTTGCCAGCGCGGGCCTCAGCCGGTTGAACATGACCGACGTGCCAGCCACGCCCATCGAAGCATCCGACATGCTGCCCGCCATCGCCCAAGGGGCCATTGGGATCGAGCGGCGCATCGATGACACCAATACAGCCGGGATGCTGTCGGCCATCCATGACACACCGACTGGCCAGCGCCTCGCAGCCGAGCGCCAGTTCCTGTTTACGCTCGATGGCTCCTGCGAAACCCCCATCGCTGGGCTTGCCACGCTCGACGGCAACACGCTCACCCTCACCGGCGAAGTCCTGCGCCCGGACGGCTCGGACGCGATCAGCGGCACCCGCCAGGGACCCGTTGCAGATGGTGCAACCATGGGCACCGACCTGGCCCAAGACCTTCTGAAATCCGCAGGCCCCGGCTTCTTCGACTGGCATTGATCCCATTTCACTTTGCCAGATAAACTTCGGGGGAGGTCGCAGACCGGGGGCAGAGCCCCAATAGGCGGAACCTAACAACAGAATGCCAGCGCGGTCTGGCCTTGACCGACTCAGGGGCAAAACAGCACGCTTGCACCATGCCCACACCGCGCCGCCATCTGCCCACGCATGAGGTCGAAAACCAGCCTGATCCGCTGGGCGACGTGAACCTTTTTGCAGACGATCCCATTCTGGTGACGATCGCGCCTGATCACCTGACGGAGTACGGCGCGGCATTGGGGCGGACCGACACACGTGCAACAGGACAAGCGGCCAATCGGCATACTCCGGAACTGACCCTCTTCGATACAGGTGGGCGGCGCCTGGACGAGGTCTCGTTTCACCCCGCCTATCACCAGATGATGTCGCTCAGCCAAGGCGAAGGCTATGCTGCCACCGCCTGGGATGGCGGAAGCCACGTGGAACATGCCGCGATGGTCTACATGGCCAGCCAGGTCGAGCCGGGTCATTGCTGCCCGCTGACCATGACCTATGCAGCTATACCTGCCCTGCAGGCCGACGCGGAACTGGCCGCCACCTGGGTGCCGAAACTGACGGCGCGCTCTTATGACCCGAGCATCCTGCCGATCGATCAAAAGACATCCGCGACACTTGGCATGGCGATGACCGAGAAACAGGGCGGCTCCGATGTGCGCACCAACAGCACAAAAGCGATACGCGCAGGAGATCACTGGCGGCTCACCGGCCACAAATGGTTCTGCTCCGCCCCAATGTCCGACGGGTTCCTGACCCTCGCCCAAACAGACAAGGGCCTCACCTGCTTTCTGGTCCCACGCTGGCTTGAGGGCGACCGCAATGCGATCCACCTCATGCGGCTCAAGGACAAGTTGGGCAACAAGGCCAACGCCTCGTCCGAGATCGAATATCACAACGCCCTCGCCTATCAACTCGGCGACGAAGGAGGCGGCGTACAGACCATCATCGAAATGGTGCACCACACGCGTCTGGACACCGCCATCGCGCCCGCGGGGCTCATGCGCGGGGCGCTGACCCACGCCATGCACTGGGCGCGGCACCGGCGCGCATTCCAGAAAACCCTGATCGACCAG
Organism: Tateyamaria sp. LSS28; assembly: GCF_059611725.1. Classification (NCBI taxonomy): domain Bacteria; kingdom Pseudomonadati; phylum Pseudomonadota; class Alphaproteobacteria; order Rhodobacterales; family Roseobacteraceae; genus Tateyamaria; species Tateyamaria sp. LSS28. The sequence continues at coordinate 145,655 of NZ_JCAPFI010000001.1, forward strand.
CCGTTGATGGGCGCGGTGCTGGCCGATCTGATCCTCGACTGGCAGGCTGCGACCCATCTCGGGCTGCACGTCGCCAAAGCATTCGACAATCCAGAAGCGCGCCCCTTTGCCCGCATCGCGGTTGCCCTCGCCAAGTTTCTCAACAACAAGCTGTGCCCGCGCGTGACCTTGGAGGCGATGGAGGTGCTCGGCGGCATGGGATATGTCGAAGATACGCCTATGCCGATGTACTACCGCGAAGCCCCCCTCAACAGCATCTGGGAAGGGTCAGGCAACGTGATCTGTCTCGACATCCTGCGCACGCTGGCACGCGAGCCAGAGGCCGGTGCCTCTCTGACAGCAGACCTCGATCGTGCGACCGGCCAGGATGCCCGCTACGATCAAGCGGTCAAAGACCACCGCGCCCGCTGGCCCGCCCTGCCTGCCGAACACGAGGCGCGCGCCTTTGCCGAACGCACAGCATTTCTATTGGCGGCCTCCGTTCTGATCCGCCAAGCGCCTTCTGCCGTCGCCGACGGCTTCATCAGCACCCGTATCCACGCACCATCCGGTCAGATTGCAGGCAGCGCCACTGACCTCGACATTCAAAACGTTCTGGCCAGTTTCGAAAGCTGAACGGGTCGGCGGGCGGGCGCCTTTGCGCACCGCGTAAACAGAGCCGCCCACCGACATCCGCGAAACCGCGCCCCATCGGGCACGAGGGTGCCACGCGCATGGTTAAAATAGGCATATCGCACCGTACGGCGCTCAACCCACTGAAAACACGGCACACTCACAGATCGGTTAAACTTCGGACAAGGCCCCGAACACCTTGTCCCCGCGGGGACAAATCACACCCACTTCGCCAAAGGCGGCAAGGACATCAGCACGGCATTGGCGTCATGCCCCGTCTCAAGCCCGAATTTGGTGCCCCGGTCATAAACCAGGTTGTACTCGGCATAGAGCCCGCGATGCACAAGCTGCTTGTGCTTATGATCCTCGTCCCAATCCTGCACCCGGCGCTTTTCGACCAGCGGCACGTAAGCAGGCAGAAAGGCTCGCCCTATGTCCTGCGTCAGCGCAAAATCCGCCTCCCAATCGCCGGTGCAATGGTCATCCATGAAGATGCCCCCAACGCCCCGCGCGCGGTTACGGTGGGGAATATAGAAATACTCGTCTGCCCATTCCTTGAGGCGCGGGTAATGCGTGTCCCCATGGGGATCCAGATGCGCCTTCTGCTGGGCGTGAAAATGCGCCGTGTCATCGGCATATTCGATGCACGGGTTCAGGTCGGACCCACCACCGAACCACCATGCATGGGGCGTCCAGAACATACGGGTATTCATGTGTACTGCCGGGCAATGCGGGTTCTGCATGTGGGCGACAAGGCTGATGCCCGAGGCCCAGAACCGCGGGTCGTCCTTCATTCCCGGAATGCCCTTGCGGGCCGCCATGGCATTCTGTGCGCGTTCACCCAGCGTGCCATAGACCGTCGAGACATTTACACCGACCTTTTCGAACACCCGACCGCCCCGCATGACGCTCATCAACCCGCCGCCCGCGTCCGAGCCATCGTCGGACGTGCGCTTGGTGTCTGTCACCTCGAACCGACCGGGTGCGTCATCAGACATCGGACCTGTGCCGTGGTTGTTCTCCAAGCCTTCGAACGCAGCAACAATATCGTCCCGCAATTGACGGAACCACGCAGCGGCGCGGGTTTTCTGGCTGTCGAATTGTTCGGTCATGACGCGCTGTCCTGTTTGGTTGACAGTTTTCTAGCCCAACGGTCCCCGCGGGGCCAAGCGCAAACTCTAATGCGCGGGCGCGTCGACGGGGTCCAGCAGGCTGCGGCCCCCGTCCACGGTCATGATCTCGCCGGTCATGAACCCTGATCCATCCGATGCCAGGAACTGCACTGCATCCACCAATTCCGTCGGGCTGGCAATGCGATGGAGGGGGGTGTGCCCCTCGATATTCTCACGCCAGTCGGGGTTGTCGCCGATCGCCGCCTTGAGCGATGCCGACATGACCGACCCGAAGGCAACGGCATTCACACGGATGCGTTTCGGCGCCAGGGCAAGCGCCATGGAGCGGGTCATCTGCTCCAACCCGGCCGAGGCGATGGAGTATCCCAACAGTTCAGGGCGGGTCTGATGCGCGGCGATGGAACTGAGGTTGACGATGGACCCAACACAGGTTGCTTCCTCGTTGTCCTTGGCCTGTTTTATCATACGACGCGCAACCTGCTGGCTGAGCCGCAGGGCGGTCATCAGGTTCTGTTCGAGCAAGGTTTCGACAGAGGTGTCTTCGGTGTCCAGTGCGTCGGTTTCCATGACTTGACGCGATGCATTCACAAGAATGTCGATCTGATCAAAAGCATCAATGGAGGCCGAGACCAGATTGGCGATGGTCAGTCGTTGCCGCAGGTCGCCGGCGAAGTACCGGATGTTCCCCTCTTCCGCGACATCACCCAACTCTGCGTGCAGCCGCTTTTCATCCATATCGGCACACATCACGTTCGCACCGCGATCCGCAAAATGCCGCGCGATGGCGAGGCCGATGCCATTGGCAGCACCCGTCACAATCGCTGTCTTGCCATTGATGGAAAAGGACATGGGGCTACCCCTTGTTTTTCTTTGGCCGTTCGGCTCGCACCAGTTTGAACCGCGCATCGCCGTCCAGATCAACCACTTTGGTGAAATGGGACGCAAGGGCATCTTCGTAGGGCAGGTGACGGTTGGCGACCATCCACAGCGCCCCGTGGGGACGCAGGATGCGCGCCGCATTGGCAATGAAGGCCCGCCCGAGGGACGGATCGGCGCTGCGCGACTTGTGGAAGGGCGGGTTCATAATGACCGCATCGACCTTTTCAGCCGGTGACCATACGGTAGCGTCCGCCCAGTGAAACTGCGCGCGAGGGTCCGTCACATTGTGGCGGGCGCATTGCAGGGCCATGTCGTGTGCTTCGACAAGGTGTACGGCTTTGACACCACGGGTCAGGACGTGCGCCGACAGATAGCCCCAGCCTGCGCCCAGGTCGGCGATGGTGCCTACCATCGCTTCGGGCAATGCCCCCACCAGCAATTCAGAGGCGGGATCGACCCCGTCGGCAGAGAACACACCCGGCGCGGTCCAGAAACCGCCGGGATGCAGTTCTGGGCCACGGGCCCAGTCGGAAAAATCGGCACCACCGGCCATCCAGTAGATCTTGCCATGCGCCTTTGAGATGGGCGCGCCCACCTCGACGCGCTTGCGCAATGCTTTCAACATGGAATCTGCGCCGTCGGTCTTCTGCCCATCCACAATCACCGAGCCATCGGTTTGTGCCATGGCACCTGCGACGAGCGATTGCGCCTCGGCCCGGGCACGGGTCAGGCAGACGATGCTGGCGGCAAAGCGAGTATCTTTGGGCAGTTCAGGAGAGACGGTGTAGCCCATCCGTTCAAACCGGTCGCACACCATGACCAAGGGCGACACGATATGCACGCGGTCCTTGGACAGCGCTGACAAATCAGCATCCTCGGACGGGTGCAGAACGGCCACGAGGCCATCGCCCCATGCGTCCATCGCATCGAGCGCCAGAGGCAGACGATCACCTAGCACGTAGGCGGCCTATTCCTCTTTTTCCATTGTGCATTGCAGCGGATGCTGATGCCTGCGGGCAAAGTCCATGACCTGTCCCACTTTGGTTTCGGCAATCTCGTGGCTGAAAACGCCCACAACGGCGAGCCCCTTCTTGTGCACGGTCAGCATGATCTCGAACGCTTGCGCGTGATTGAGGCCAAAAAACCGTTCCAACACGTGCACCACGAATTCCATGGGCGTGTAGTCGTCGTTCAAAAGCAGCACCTTGTAGAGCGGCGGGCGCTTGGTCTTGGGCTTGGTTTCGGTGACAATGGCGGTATCGCCATCCTCATCCGCCGGACCTGCCGACTTGGGTGCCATCATGTGCATGTCAGACTGCATGCGCGTCCTCATAAACGGGAATCTCTTGGTGAGCTTGGATCACCCTATATAACGCAAGCGCGTATTTAGGAAAGAGGGCGGTGCGGGAATGTCGCGTCATGGTGATCCCAATGGGCTTTGAAACCGCGTGTATCGCGTTCGATGCAGACGACACGCTTTGGCACAATGAGCGCGTGTTCAAGCTGACGCAGGAGCGGTTTGCAGAGCTGCTGGCCCCGCACGCAGATGTGCCGGACTTGGATGCGCAATTGCTGGCTGCCGAACGACGCAACATTGGGCATTATGGCTTTGGCGTCAAAGGTTTTGTGCTGTCGATGATCGAAACGGCGCTTGAGGTCACCGAGAACAGGGTGCCCGGGGATGTCATTGGCGATCTAATCGCGGCCGGTCAGGAGATGCTGCGCCATCCCATTGACCTGTTGCCCCATGCAGACGAGGCCGTCGCCCGGGCTAAGGAACATGGCCCCGTTCTGCTGATCACGAAGGGCGATCTGCTGGACCAGGAGCGCAAGCTGGCGCAATCCGGTTTGGGTGATCTGTTTGACGGGGTCGAGATCGTGTCGAACAAGACCCCGGCTGTCTATGCCCGCATATTCGACCGTTTTGGTGGCGCAGACCGCGGCATGATGATTGGCAATTCGATGAAATCCGATGTGCGCCCGATGATCGATGCGGGCGGTTTCGGTGTTTTTGTGCCCCATGATCTGGCCTGGGATCTGGAGGCTGCCGATGCCCCCGAAGGACACCCGCGATACGCGGCCTTGCCTGATTTGGGCGCCCTGTCCGACTTTCTGAAAACGCGGCGGTAGACCGCCGCCACATTCCTGCCACAATCGCCCTTTTGGGGCCATGCGTTGCCGCATCCCCCACATGTTGTTTGATGCGAGTGCAGAAAAACGGAAACGTGAGCCGCATCAACACTTTATCGAAACTGCGACCTGTGCTAGCTTCGCGGCAATTACAAAAAAGGTCAGTCGAATAATCGACGGCCAGAGGCAGACATAGGCAGGTTTACCGTGAAGGTTCGGCGCGCACAGCCGGCCCGGCTAGGGCTTATTATTTTTGCATTGTTGTGGATGGTGGTCATTGTGCCCGCCTCTGTCATGGCTGCACCTTACGCGGCGTTCGTAATGGACGCCCGGACGGGTGAAGTACTGCATTCTCGCAACGCAGACACGCAGTTGCACCCCGCATCGCTGACCAAGATGATGACGCTTTACGTCGTCTTTCAGGCCGTTGAGCGGGGTGAGATCACCATGGACACCGAGGTGAAGGTTTCAAGGAAGGCCGCCGCCGAGGTGCCATCGAAACTGGGCTTGCGGTCAGGATCGCGCATCAAGCTGCGCTATCTGGTCCGCGCCTCTGCCGTGAAGTCGGCCAATGATGCGGCCACGGCCATTGCCGAGGCCATTTCAGGATCCGAGGCCGCGTTTGCGCGCCGCATGAACCGGACGGCCAAATCGTTGGGCATGACCCGCACGACCTTCAAGAACGCCCATGGTCTGACCGAGAGTGGCCATATGTCCACGGCCCGCGACATGTCGACCCTTGGGCGGCACCTGCTGTATGATTATCCGCAGTATTACAACCTGTTCTCGCGCACCTCGACCAATGCGGGGATCGCCACAGTGAACAACACGAACCGTCGCATGCTGGCCAACTACAAGGGCGCGGACGGGATCAAGACCGGTTACACCCGTGCTGCCGGTTTCAACCTTGTTGCGTCGGCCGAACGTGGGAATGAGCGCATCATCGCAACCGTCTTTGGCGGCAAGTCCACCGCGTCGCGCAATGCCAAGGTTGCAGAGCTGTTGGACCTTGGGTTCCGCCGTGCGCCCAGCCGTGCGCCGCTGCGCAAACCATCCAAACCCAGCTATGTGCCCGGGGATGAGCCCATCATCGTTGCAGGAAACCAGGATGCCCCACGAGGTGCTGGCAAGATCATTCGCCTGAGCGGCGCGGTCAAGACAAGCTATCGCCCAAAGATGCGTCCTGGCAGCGCGGCCCCTGTTCTGGTGGCAGAAGCGCCAGTCGCCTCGACCGTTTTGCCGGATGACATCCAGACCGCTCTGGTCGCGGCGCAAGTGTCCGAGACAACGGCACCAGCGGCCGCCACTGCGGTCTCTGCCGCGTTGGCACCGACAGTCCGCCCAGAAGCGCGACCAACCCAGGTTGCGTTGAAAGCAGAACCCGAGGTCGTGACCCGTGTGTCCACGTCCGGGGGCCGCCATTGGGGTGTGAACGTGGGTCGTTATGGCAGCCGCTACAAGGCCGAGAAGGTGCTGTTGCAGACGGCATTGACCGAGATGTCATCGCTGGATGGCAGCTTGCGCAAGGTCGTCCGCCGGCCCACCGGGTTTGACGCCAATTTCATGGGCATGACCCGTGATGGGGCCGATCTGGCCTGTCGTCGCCTGCAATCGCGCAACATGACCTGCTTCATGATCGGGCCGCAATCCTAAGCCCAATTGGCTGGATCAACGTTCAGCAGCTTGGACAACTGTTCGTAAACCTCTGGTTCTGCGGCCATGAGCGCGTGCGGCCTTTCAAAGAACAGTTCGACCACAACGGCAAAGAATTCTTCATGGCTGGTGGCACCATAGGCGTCGATGGCCGTGCGGCGTCCGGCCTGCGTGTTGGCGACATGGCGGTCATAGGCTTCGACGATCACCTGCGCCCAGCGGGCAAAGCTTTGGCCTTCTGCCATGGGCGGGGCACCGTCGGTCTGGCCCGACAGGTCGTCCAGTTGGTGCGCGAATTCGTGCAGCACCACATTCAGTCCGTCGTTGTCGTTCAGCCCGCCCTGCTGCACGTCCCGCCACGACAACACAACGGGGCCGCGTGACCAGCTTTCGCCGAGGCGCACCACCTCTTCCTGGGTCACAACATAGCCATCCTGCGTGGTCTGTTTGGATTTGAACGCGCCGGGATAGATCAGCACGGTCGTCAGGTTCTTGTACCAGGCATCCGTCCCCACAACGAGCAGAGCCGCCTGCCCTGCAATGCTGAGCGCGATGTCGTCCGTCACTTCAAGCCCGTCGCAACCCACCAGATCGACCTGGTTGAGGAAGAGCGCCACCTTGCCCTCGAACGGTTCCTTGAGCGTTGGGGGCAGTTTGCGGATCAGGGGCACCTGCACCCGGATGATACGCCATTCGGCATCTGTCAGGCGCGAGGCGAGCACTTCTTGCTGCCACTGCCGTTTCGACCATGCGCGCCACGCCAGCACACCACCGATCAGTGTGAGAAGCCCGAGAAACAGGATCATTCTTTCGCCGCCTTTCTGATCCATCGAATAAAGTCTCGCAGCGCAGGGCGCAGAACGCCGGGGCGCGTAACGAGATGATACCCGGCGCCATCGACCGCATCCTCGTGCAGGACAACCAGCCGTCCGGCTGCGATGTCAGCAGCCACAAAGTTGCGAACCGTGACGGCAAGCCCCTGCCCGTCTCGCGCACCATCAAGCATGAGGTTTCCGGGCACCTGCGTCACCGGGCCCCTTGGCATATCAGCAGCACCGCGCTGGGACAGCCATCTCGAGCTTTCCGTGGTCCCGATCTCTTCCAGCCACGGCAATGCACCAAGGCTGGACGGGTCGGACACATCGCGCCCGGCAACAAGGTCGGGGGCCGCGACCACCACCATCGATGTCGGGACCAGAAGCTCGCTGTCGAGCCCATCCCATCCACCAACGCCATAGCGGATCGAAAGATCGACACCGCCCGGCGACAACTCCACGATGTCCGATGTCGGGTTGAGCACAAGGTTGATCTCGGGATGTTTCACCCGGAACTCGGACAGGCGCGGCATCAACCAGGCAGAGGCAAAGCTGGGCGTGGGCGAGATATGCAGCGGGCGCGCCGCCTCTGCCCCGGTTACAAGTGCCACGGCCCGGGTGATGCTGGCAAAACCGTCAGCGCAGCCTTGGGCCAGAATTTCTCCATCGGGGGTCAACCGCATGGCCCGCCCCGAGCGATCAAAGAGGCTCACACCCAAATGCGCCTCAAGCGCGCGAAGCTGTTGGCTGACAGCGGCATGGCTGACCGACAGCGCCTGCCCCGCCTCAACCACGCTGCCCGTATCCACATAAGCGGCAAAGGCCCGGAGGGCCGCCAGAGGGGGAAGGCTGCGCCATTCCATATGTCAGTTCAGCTTACACATGAGTATTCCAATTGAGTCGCATAAGGAGCGCGATGGATCAATATATAATCATGTTCCTTAACCGCCCAAGAGGTGTTCCATGCTCAACATCTATGCTCAAACTTTCATGACAGCAGCCCGCCAACGGCGCTGTATCCGGGTTAACCTCCCCAAAACCCGCTGGTGGCAAGGCAAACGCACCAAATGCATCGATCTGGAACGGCTATGAACGCGCTCGTGCGGCGCTCAACCGAGACGAACACGATCAAATGGGGCGCGTCGGTCATCCAGATCTTCGGCTATGGCGCAACGGCCATCGGGCTGGCGCCCCTGAACATGTATTTGTTCCTGGCCGGGCTGATCGGCTGGCTGATCGTGGGCTGGCGCTGGAACGACATGGCGATGACGCTGATCCATGTCATCGCATTGGCCGCCATGGTGATCGGACTGGCCTTGGCCTGAAGAGACGGTGGGCGGGGTGTCGTTGACCCAACCGGGGCAACGCACGTCGCCCTCCGTCAATGCGTGGCTTGCAAAAGCAGGCGGGTGTAGTCGGTCTGGGGCCGTTCAAACAGGTCCTCGGCCACGCCCTGTTCAACGATATCCCCCTGTTTCATCACCAGCATCTTGTGGCTCATCGCGCGTACAACCTTGAGGTCATGCGAGATGAACAGGAAGGCCAGCCCGTATTTTCGTTGCAACCCGCGCAACAGCTCAACAATCTGTACCTGCACCGTCATGTCGAGGGCTGAGGTCGGTTCGTCCAGCACCACCAACTTGGGCCGCAGCACCATGGCGCGCGCAATGGCGATGCGCTGGCGCTGACCGCCGGAAAACTCGTGTGGATAACGATCCATGGTCATGGGATCGAGGCCCACCTCGGTCATCACCTCGGCCACCACCTCGCGCGCGCTGCGCCCATCATCAATGCCGTGTACACCCAACCCTTCGGCAATGATCTGCATCGCCGTCATCCGGGGTGACAGAGACCCGAACGGGTCCTGGAATACGATCTGCATGTCCTTGCGCAACCGCCGCAGCTCGCGCACGGACCACGCACGGATGTCCTGCCCCATATAGACGATCCGCCCCTCGGACGAGATCAACCGCATGATGGCAAGCGCCAACGTGGTCTTGCCCGATCCGCTTTCACCCACGATGCCCACGGTTTCGCCCGCGTGTACCCTGATGGTGGCGTCGTTCACCGCCTTCACATGACCGACCGTCTTGCGCAGAAGACCAGCAGTGATGGGAAACCAGACTTTGAGGTGTTCTGTCTCGGCCACCAGTTCCGCGTCCTGAGGCACGGGAGACGGTTGACCCGTCGGTTCCGCGCTGAGCAGCTTCTGTGTGTAGGGGTGCTTGGGCGCGTCGAAAATCTCTTTCGTCGGGCCGGTTTCCACGATCTCGCCATTCTGCATGACGCAGACGCGATCCGCGATGCGCCGCACGATGCCGAGATCGTGGGTGATGAACAGGAGGCCCATGCCTTCGGCCGCCTTGAGATCCGCCAGAAGATCGAGGATTTGTGCCTGGATGGTGACATCAAGCGCCGTCGTAGGTTCATCGGCGATCAGGACGTCCGGCTTGTTGGCCAGCGCCATGGCGATCATGACGCGCTGGCGTTGCCCGCCCGACAGTTCGTGCGGATAGGCATTGAGACGGCTTTCTGCGTCCCGGATGCCGACTTTGTCCAGAAGTTCGAGAATGCGCGCGCGCGCCGCATCCCCGGCGATCCCCTGATGCAGAGCGAGGCTTTCCCCCAATTGCTTGGCAATCGTATGCAGCGGGTTCAGCGATGTCATGGGTTCCTGAAAGATGAACGAGATGTCATTGCCCCGCACCTTGCGCAGCAGCCGTTCGTCCGCCCCGATCATTTCCTGATCGTCATAGGTGACGGAGCCGGTGACTTCAGCGCTGTCGCCCAGCAGGGATACGGTGGAGAGGGCCGACACCGATTTCCCCGACCCGGACTCGCCCACCAGCGCGACCGTCTCACCCCGGTCCACATGGAAGGACACGCCCTTGACCGCCTCGGTCAGTTGCCCGTCCTGGCGGAAGCCGACGCACAGGTCTTTGACTTGGAGTAGCGCCATTAGGAGAAAGTCTTTCTTGGGTCGAACGCGTCGCGGATGCCTTCGAAGATGAAGATCAGCAGGCTGAGCATCACGGCGAACACGGTAAAGGCGGTGAAGGCAAGCCACGGGGCTTGCAGGTTCTGTTTGGCTTGCAGCGTCAGTTCCCCAAGCGAGGGGGCAGAAGACGGCAGGCCGAACCCGAGGAAGTCGAGCACGGCCAGGGACGAGATGGTGCCCGTGATGATAAACGGCAGCATCGTCAGCGTCGCCACCATGGCGTTGGGCAGCATGTGCCGGAACATGATGGTCAGGTTGCTGACGCCCAGCGCCCGGGCCGCGCGGACATATTCGAGGTTCCGGGCGCGCAGGAATTCTGCGCGCACCACACCCACAAGGCCCGTCCAGCCAAAGAGGATCAGAAGGAACACGAGCAGCCAGAAACTTCGCCCCAGGATCGCGAACATGATGATGATGACATAGAGGCTAGGGGTGGAGGACCATATCTCGATGATCCGTTGGAAGATCAGGTCGGTGCGTCCGCCGAAATAGCCCTGGATCGCGCCCGCAATAATGCCGACGAACGCACTGGCCCCCGTGACAACCAGAGTGAACAGGACAGACAGCCGGAAACCGTGGATCACGCGTGCCAACACATCGCGCTTGGTCCCGTCCGTACCAAGCAGGTTCTCTCCATTGGGTGCCAGCGGGGCAGCACCCGGGCGGTCCACAGCGGTGTCGAAGCTGTAGGGAATGAGGGGCCAGATGGTCCAGCCCTTGGTGATCGCTTCGCCGTCGATTTCACCGTCTTGCGCGTCTTCGATCACGCCCTCAGGGTCATCGAAACACGTATCCAGCCCGCCCGATACGATCAGGCACTCGACCTCGGGATCGCGGTAACTCGCCTCGGTCCGGAAGTCGCCACCAAAGGCGGTTTCCGGGTAGAAGTTCCAGATCGGGGTGTAGAATTCGCCCTGATACCGTACGAGGATCGGTTTATCGTAGGCGATCAGTTCGGCCACCAGCGACAGTCCGAACAGGATCGAGAAGATCCAGAGGGACCAGTAGGCGCGGCGGTTCTTCTTGAAGTTCCGCCAACGACGCTGGTTCAGCGGCGACAGGGAGAAGAAAGGTCGGCGCGGGGCTGGCACCACTGCGGTTGGCGGGGTGTCCGTATCGGTCACGGGGTCTGGCATCGCCATCAGCCCTCCCTCCGCTCAAAGTCGATGCGGGGATCGACCAGCACGTACATCAAGTCCGAGATGATACCCACAAGCAGCCCCATGAGGCCAAAGATGTAGAGCGTGCCGAAAACGATCGGATAGTCGCGAGCCACCGCCGCCTCGAACCCGAGCCGCCCAAGCCCATCGAGCGAGAAGATGGTTTCGATAATCAGGGAGCCGCCAAAGAAGACGCCAATGAACACTGCAGGGAAACCCGCGATCACGATCAGCATGGCGTTGCGGAAGACGTGGCCATAGAGCACGCGGCGCTCTGACAGGCCCTTGGCGCGTGCGGTCATCACGTAAAGCTTCTTGATCTCGTCCAGAAAGCTGTTCTTGGTCAGCAGAGTCAGCGTGGCGAAGGCCCCGATTGTACCTGCCAGCACCGGAAGAGTGATGTGCCAGAAATAGTCGACCACTTTGCCCAAGGCGCTGAGGTCATCGAAGTTGTCAGAGGTCAGGCCGCGAAGCGGGAATATCTGGAAGTAACTGCCGCCCGCAAAGAGCACGAGCAGCAGGATGGCAAAGAGGAAGCCGGGGATGGCGTAGGCCGCGATGATGGCGCCGGACGTCCAGGTATCAAATGGCGTGCCGTCCTTGACGGCCTTGCGGATGCCGAGCGGGATCGACACGAGATAGGCGATAAGCGTGGACCAGAGCCCCAGAGTGATCGACACGGGTAGTTTTTCGATAATCAGGTCCACAACGCTGATAGATCGGAAGTAACTGTCCCCGAAGTCGAACCGGGCATAGTTCCAGATCATATTCAGAAACCGCTGTATGGGCGGTTTGTCGAACCCGAACTCGCGTTCCAGTTCCGCGATGAACTCAGGCGGTAGCCCGCGCGCGCCGACATAGGTGCTGTCGGATGCGGTATCGAGTTCGTCGGCTCCCGCATCATTATTGCCCCCGGCAAACCCACCAAAGACGTCGCCCCCACCCTGGGCCCGCGCAATGGCTTGTTCCACAGGACCACCGGGCACGAATTGTGTCAGGGTGAAGTTGACCAAAAGGATGCCCAGCAAGGTCGGTATGACCAAGAGCAGCCGTCGCAGAATATAGGGGCCCATTGCCTTACCTCAGCGCGCCGGACGCTTTGAGGGCAGCGGCCTTGTCTTCGTTCACCCACCAGAAATCGAGGTAGCCCAGGTTGTAAGGCGGGATGACCGGCGGATGTTCGTACATATCGTAATAGGCGACCCAGTGGTTTGGGTTGTACCAGACGGGCACCATGAAAAACTCGTGCCGCAGCGCTCGATCAAGCGCCATCATTGACGCGGTTTCTTCTTCTTGCGTTTCTGCCCGCAGAGACACTGCGATCAATTTGTCGATCAATGGGCTGGCGAGTCCGGCGGGGTTGAACAGGGAAAACGCAGCGTCCTCGGACCCGAACCGTTGCTCAAGTCCCGTACCTGTACCGATAAAGGCCGAATAGCTGTCATAGATAAGGTCATAATCGCGGTCGCGCTCACGCGAGGTGAATTGCGATGGGTCCACACGTTCCAACGTGATGTCGATGCCCATATCGGACACATTCGACACAAAATTCTCCATAACACCGGTCAGCGTTGGCGATGCGGAGCTGTTGAACAGGAAATTCAGCGTCAATTTTTCACCATCTGCATTGCGACGTAACCCATCGCTGCCGACCTCCCACCCTGCATCATCAAGCAAGCGCATGGCCTTGCGCAGGTTGCGGCGGTCGCGCAGGGTTTCGGGATTGGATGTATGTGGCATACGCGCGGGTTCTGTCAGCATCTCCTCTGGTACGATGTCGCCCAGAGACTGCAAAATCTCCAACTCGATACCCGTTGGCGCATCGGTGGCCATGACGGGCGTGCCTTGGCTGAAGGAGGCGCGCTGTTTGAATAGGCCATATTGCAGGCTTTCGTTGGTCCATTCAAAATTGTAGCCAAACGCCACTGCCTCTCTGACGCGGCGGTCTTTCAACGGGTCCGAGGCGAGGTTGAAGATGATACCGGTGGGCGTGGGCGGCGCGCCGTCTCTAAGTTCCTTTTGCACTACGGCACCTGATTGCACCTTGGGGAAGTCGTATTGCGTGGCCCAGATACGGCTGTCGCCTTCGGCGCGGAAGGTGTATTCGCCTGCCTTGAAGGCTTCGAACGAAGCAGCGCTGTCGCCGAACATTTCAACCCGGAGGCTGTCAAAATTGTTCCGCCCCACATTGAACGGCAGGCCGTCGCCCCAATAATCCGGATTGCGCTTCAGTACGATACGGCGCGAGATATCGACGTTATCGACCATGTAGGCGCCAGAACCCGGCGAAATGTCGAGACGGGTTTCGTTCAGCTTGGCGCCTGTTTCCTCGTACCACTTCTTGGACCACGCGGGCACGCCCCCCACTTGTTCGATCAGCGTCCGGCGCGAAACGCCGTCGGTGAAGTAGAATTTGATCGTGTGATCATCAATCACCTCGACCTTGGGGATCAGCTTGCGCACCGCATCTGCGTAGGACTTGAACCCCTGATCCAGCAGCAAGTTGTGGCTAAAGGCGATGTCGTGTGCCGTGACCGGTGTGCCATCCGAAAAGCGTGCCTCGGGCCGCATGTAGAATTTGACCCAGGATTTGTCTTCTGGATACTCCAGCCGTTCGCAGAGCAGGCAGTAGTATTCACCGTAGGTGTCTGCCGGGGCCGCACCGCCGCCCGGTGCCTCGCCCAGCAGGCTTTCATACATGAAGATTGAGAAAGCATGTGCGCGGCCCTGACGCGCATAGGGATTCATGGAATCCAACGTCCCGACAAAGGCGATCGCCAATTCACCGCCCTTGGGGGCATCCGGATTCACATAGTCGAAATGCGGGTAGTCCGCTGGATATGTCAGATCGCCATAGAAGGAGTACCCGTGCGACGAGATGATGTTCTCATCCCCTTCCGCCCGCGCCGTGCCGGACAGAGCCAGCGATACCAACAAGCCAAGGATCGTCAGACCGCCCCACAGGATGTGTTTGTCCCGCGTCTTACTTACACGGGCCCGTGCTTGGGCATGTCTGCGGTTGGGTTGCATTGGTACTCTCCTGTTCGTGGCATTCAGGGCCGTCTTGTCGTTGGAGGTAAGCTAAATGCCCAACATGCCAATATGCAACTTGAGATTCCGTGATCACGATGCCCGGCATGTGAGATCATTGAAACAATTGGCAAGAAAAAAGCCGCAGGCGAGGTGCATGCGGCTTTGACTTGGTTAGATTTTGAAACAATCAGTCTTTGATGGTTTCGAGATAGGCAATCAGGTTGGCGCGATCTTCGATGTCGCGCAGGCCGTTGTAGCCCATGGACGTGCCGGGCGCATAGCTGCGCGGGTTTTCCAAGAACCCGTTCAAGTGCTCAGGTGTCCAGGTGTCAACCGCTGCGTTCAACGCACCCGAGTAACCAAACCCATCCGCGGCCTCGACCGCGCGTCCGACAATACCATGCAGGTAGGGACCCGCACCGTTTGCACCGGCTTCAAGCTTGTGACACGCGCTGCACTGACGGAAAACGCGTGCACCTGCCCCTGCATCCGCGGCTGCGTAAACGTCTGCAAAGGCCACCTCGACCACCTCTTCTGCACCCTCGTCAGCGCCGGTGTCGATGACATACGCTTGTTCGCCGTGACCATCGACATGGTACAGCTCTTCCGCGGCCCATTTGCCGAGCAAAAGCACCAGCAACGCACCACACAGGCTGGCCGCAATCTTGGTAAAGGTCATGGTGTCGAACATTTGGCTTCCGATTCCGTGGCTTTTGATATTGTTCCGGCGGGTATCTACGGCTTCCCCTTGTCACTGGCAAGGTATAGAAAGCGCGACCAATCGCCCTGCCCGACCGAAGTGCAGCGGCCCGGCAGCAAAGGACAAACGATGTCGACACGGATTGCGTTCCAGGGTGATCTGGGCGCCTACGGCCACGAAGCCGTTCTGAAAGCCCGGCCAGATGCCACTCCGGTCCCCTGCCATGCCTTCGAAGATGTTATTGCCGCCGTGCGTGATGGCGCCGCTGACATGGCTATGCTTCCGGTGGAAAACACCACCTATGGGCGCGTGGCCGATATCCATCGCCTGCTGCCCCAAAGTGGCCTGCATATCGTGGATGAGGCGTTTGTTCGGGTGCGGATCGCGCTGATGGCCCTTCCGGGTCAGACGCTGGACGATATCTCGCTTGTTCGCGCACATCCCGTTTTGATCCCGCAGGCGCGCGCTTACCTTGATACGCATGGTATTGCGGCCGAGGCAGCGCCAGACAGTGCAGGTGCTGCGGCCGCCATCGCAAGGGAAAGCGAGAGGGGCGTCGGCGCACTGGCGTCTTCGGTGGCTGCGGATATTCACGGTCTGAATGTCCTTGCCCGCGATATCGAGGATCAAGGGCACAACACCACGCGCTTCTTGCTGATGGCGCCCAAAAAGGACACGGCGCGCCGCGCCGACACCATGATCACCACGTTTGTCTTTGAAGTGCGGAACATTCCGGCTGCGCTCTACAAGGCCATGGGTGGATTTGCGACAAATGGCGTGAACATGACCAAGCTGGAAAGCTACATGGTCGGTGGCGCATTTACGGCCACGCAGTTTTACGCCGATGTCGAGGGACACCCCGACGATCCTGAGCTGGCACGGGCACTTGAGGAGCTGGACTACTTCACCAACCGGCTCGACATCCTTGGGGTGTACCCAGCAGCGCCCGGTCGGGATTGATCACGGGTCGGTGGGCGGGCGCCTTTGACCCGCATGGGTCAAACAGAGCCGCACAACGACAAGATCAAGCAGTGCGTTCCAGACGCTCTTCGAGCCCTTTGGCGTAGTCTGCAACCCGCAGCTTGAAGCGCTTCGTCAGTGACGTCTTGGCCAGTTTCAACGACTGTATGAACAGCCGCGTGGACAGCGTCAGGGGCACAATGTCCAGTGCCAGCGCCATGCGCGTCCGGGTGCGTGACAGGGCCAGCAATTCGACTGAAAAGGTGCCGCTGATCCCTGCAGATGTGATATCGAACACCATCTCATTCGGCGCGTCGTAACGCGTAAGCTCAAGGTCCATTTCACGCCGACGACCACGCATCTTGAAATACACTTTCCAGCGCATGCCGACACCGGCCTGTGTCAGAGGGTCCACGCGCTGAACCTCGGCACCGCGGCGCATCGCCTGACGTTCGAAACCGTCAAAATCGTTGAGGGCTGCGAACACCTTGTCGATATGCGCAGCCACGTCTTCCCGGGCCGAGAGCTTCATTTCATATGCCTGTTATTTCCCGGATTCAGTCTCCCCTCAATCAAGGGTGTCCGCAAGCCAGTTCTCAAGTAAAAAGTGTGCAATTGCCCCTTTGCGTGCGGGCAGGACGGTTTTGTGTTCGCCTGCGAAGATCGCAAGCATCTCTTCGCGCGTGACCCATATGGCGTCTTCGATCTCGTTCGGATCGATCGTGATGTCGCGGGTTAACGCTTCGCCTTGACAGCCGAACATCAACGAAGCCGGAAACGGCCATGGCTGGCTCGAAAGATATTCAACCGGGCCCACACGGATGCCCGCTTCTTCAAATACTTCGCGTCGCACTGCCGCTTCGAGGGTTTCGCCCGGTTCTACGAACCCGGCCAGCAACGAATACATACCCTCCGGCCATCCGGGCGACCGGCCCATCAGGACCGAGTTCCCATGGGTGATCAGCATGATAACCACCGGATCCGTGCGCGGGAAATGATGTGCGCCACAAGAGGGACAGGTGCGTTGCCAGCCTGCTTGGGTCATCTCCGACGCCGCGCCACACTTGGCGCAGAACCCGTGGGTTTCGTGCCACCCAAAGACGGCTTTGGCTGTCGCCGCGAGTTCGGCGTCGCGCGGCGACAGCCATGTCATGGTGCGCCGCAATTCAGCAAAAACCTCATCTTCGGCACAGGCAGGGTGGTGTTGCTCTGTCGGGTCCAGAAACCCGCCTAACGTGGACAAGTCCAGATCATCTGGTGCCCAGCTGGACACGTCCAAGGCAAAGCGCGGCGCGCCATCTTCGCTCCCAAGAAACACGGCAGTTTTCATGTCTGCGACTTCACAAGCGGGGTGATCCATCGCAAGGCGCACCACAGATGCCGGTCGGGTACGTTGGATCAACGGTTTGCCACGCCAAATCAGAACCGCGCGCGCCGTTGGGTCAGCCAGCGCCCCGGCGATAGCCTCGGCATCGCCCCGCATCTCTGCCGCCCGGTCGAGGTGGGACCCCCCGAATGTCACGGTCTCAGCATGTTTCATGCCTGCCCTCGCATTTTCTTCATTTGCGCCTTGCTTGGCATGCGCCGGACGGTGACGCAATGGGACGGCGTATGGTCCAACGCGGATGTTTCCGAACCAGATGTTCTTTTTTGCTTGCCTTGAACTCAACCGTAGGGTGCAAGTTGCAATATGACCTTGCCGACCGCTTGTTTACGCATCGCCGCCACATCCGACGTCCATATGCACCTCACCGGATGGGATGCACTGCGCAACACCCACACGCAAACCAAGGGTATGGATCGATTGGCGAACCTGATCCAAGACGCGCGCAGGACGGCTGCCGGCGGTTTTATTCTAGTCGATAACGGGGACGCACTGCAGGGTACTCCACTGGGCGATATTTGCGTGGATGCGCCAGAAAACCATCCTTGGCCAGCCATTCTAAACGCTCTGAACTATGACGCTGTCGGCCTCGGCAACCATGATTTTGATTTTGGGCTGCCGTTCCTGAACCAAGTGATGGGTCAGGCCCATTGTCCTGTGCTGTGCGCCAATGAGACAACCAATGCTGTCACATGTGCTGCCCCCTTCGCCATCGTTGAACGCAATGTCCTCTGTTCAGACGGTGAGGGTCGCCTGCTGCGTGTCGGGCTAACATCGGTCCTGCCGCCGCAAACCGCCGTGTGGAACCGGCGTTGCCTGGACGATGCAGTGCAATTCGAAGGCGGCGTCGAAGCCGCTGGCAAAGCAGTCTCAGCCTTGCGCGACGCAGGTGCGGACGTTGTTGTCTTCTTGTGTCACAGCGGACTGAACGACGGCGTCGATTCGACTGGCGAGAATTTTGGGGCGGCGATTGCTGCAGATGTGCCCGGGGTCGATGCAATGATCCTGGGACACACCCATCTGCGATTTCCTGGACCAGACCACTCAGGGCTCGACGGGGTGGATGCCGTCAACGGCACAGTGTTTGGTGTGCCAGGGGTGATGCCGGGACACGGAGGTACAGAACTGGGCGTGATTGATCTGACGCTGGTGCATGGGCGTAACGGATGGCAGGTCGACGGGCATGCAGTGCGGCGTTCTGGTGTCCGCATCGGTGATCCCCAGGATCAGACATTGGTGAATATCACCAGCCCTTTGGTTGAAGCCGCGCGGATGCATCTGGACAAGCCAATCGGGACGACACCCGAACACTTGCACACTTGGTTTTCGATGCTGCGCCCGTCCCCGACAGAAGCGTTGGTCGCGCGAGCGTTATCAGGCACGATTGCCAAAGCTGTCGCTGGCACGGACCTCGCCAACTTGCCCGTTCTGGCAAGTGTTGCACCGGCCGCACTGGGTGGCAGGGCAGGCCCGGACAACTATGTCAACATTCCATCAGGCCAATTGTGCGAACGTCACGTAGCCATGTTGTGCCCTTATCCCAATACGGTTTGGGCTGCTGTCCTAACCGGCGCAGACCTGCAGGACTGGATTGAGCGCAGCCTCGCCTTTTTCAATCCGGTCGATGGCGAAGGCGCTGCTTTGGTGAACCCTGACACTCCGGCTTTCAACTTTGATGTGTTGCATGGAACGGAGGTGGAGGTGGATTTGCGCGCACCCGCAACGTTCGAAACCAATGGTCATCGCGTGCTGCCAGACGCATCTCGCGTGAGACAATTGGCGTATGGAGGCCAATCGGTGCACCGGCAAGATCGCTTCGTGGTCGCCATGACCAGTTATCGTGGTGCCGGTGGAGGTAATTACCCTGGCATCGGTCCGCAGACAGAGATTGTGCAGACGAATGTGGAAGTGCGGCAAGCACTGCGGGCTGCAATGGCCGGGGACATACAGTCGGCCATTGTACCTGGCTCGGACCCTTGGAGATTCACGCCTAACCAAGGCGTTCGCCGCATCATCCAGACATCACCGGTGGCAGAGGACTATCTGTCCTATATCTCGGACTTTGATCCGCGACCCTTGGGTTTGGACGAAAGCGGGTTTCTTCAGGTCCAAGTCTCGATATGACTAATTGTGCACCTCTTGCGCCGGATGGGTGCCCGCTTTATATGACCTCTTGAGAGGTTGGCGCGGGCAGGCGCCTCGCCAACCCGGTCAGATCCGGAAGGAAGCAGCCGTAACGAGCCCCGCTTGGGTCGTTGTCAATCTCTCACCAAAGCGCAGCGTGGTGCGCGTCGGCCCGGCAGCGCATCTGAAAGGCGCGGGAGGGCGTTCGCCAACAGCGGACTAATCCTCAAGCAACACTGGCCAGATCGCTTTGTTCCGGCGCGAGAATGCGCCGAGATGTCCGACGCTTTTAACCCCATGGTCCCGTGGATCGATGACGACCGGTTCAGTCCCATAGACCTTTGCCAGCCTTGCCACCTGCGGCGGTGGGATCAGATCGTCGTCAGTGAATGCGTGCAACCGCACTCTCGCACTGCTTTGCCAATTCGGGGCCGGCAGGCTTGGACCAATATCCGCATCGTAGAACGAGCGCGATGTGCACCATTTGCGCCATTGCCAGAACACGCCAGATGGCAAGTCTTCGCCAAAGCGAAGTGATTTGCCGGGCATGTAGCCACAGATCAGCGTTGCCAACGGGCCCATGGCAAACCAAAAATTCAGCGCCAGCGCGCGGTAGGGCCACGGGTGATCGTTGTGATGCACCATACCAGATGCCACACCGATGACGCGTGCGACATCGTCCATTTCCGGCTGGTTCGGCAACAACATCGCCCCAAGGGAATGCCCAATGACCCACAGCTTGGTCTCCGGGGCTTCGCGGCGCATCGCACGGCGGGCGGCGACCTGATCGCGGATACCCCAGTCCGTCATGTCAGCCTGCACCCGGCGCATCGGCCCCGCATAGGAGCGCCCAAGGCCGCAGTGGTCATAGGTCAGCACAGCCATCCCCCGTTCCGCAGCCAACCAGCGCGCGAAATGGGTGTAGAAAGTCTGCGGCACACCCGTAGCACTGTTTAGCACCACCGCGGCGAAGGGACGTTGCTTTGGTCGATACATCCGCCCGACCAATTCTGCGCCGTCCTGCGTCTTGAAAGCCAGTGACCGTTCGGTCACCGCACGTTGAGTTGGAGCCGTATCGAACATGGAGCATCTCCTTGTAGCAGCGCTAGACCATTTGGTCTAATTGCAACGCTGGACCAATCGGTCTAATGCTGTCAAGATCAAAGAATGAACGACCGACCACTTCCAACCAAGGATCGCCTGATCCTGTCAGCCGCCACATTGTTCCGCACACGTGGCTACCACGGCGTGGGGCTGGCCGATTTACTGGCCGATGCCAAGGCGCCCAAGGGGTCCCTGTATCACCATTTCCCCAATGGAAAATCCGACCTTGCCATGGCTGCGGCCACGTCGGCGTCGGACGAAATGCTACGCCTCATCGCGGCGAGCTTTGACGGCGCCGAAAGCTTCAATGACGGCGCAAAGACACTGTGTTTCAAGCTGGCCAAACTATTCGACATTACGGGCTGGGACACCTGCCCCATCGCGGCCACTCTGTTCGAAGGCCCAGACAACGAAGATTTCCGGGACCATGCCAGCCACATCTACGAAGGCTGGATCGCCGAGGTTCAGGACCACGCCGCGCGGCTGGGCCTGAGTCCAGAGGAGGCGCAGGCCAAATCGGAACATCTGTTCATGCTGATACAAGGTGGTTGGGCACTGGCACGGGCACGGCGCAGTTCCGACGTTATCCGGAAGATGACGGATCGGCTGTAACAACGCCGATGGCACCGGCATTTTCCAAGTCACTTGAATCGATATGCAAGCGCAGCGATCCCGCGCCTGATCTGACAGCAATGGTGGACGCCGCCCGCCCTGCCCCGTAGTGTCCACAGGTCACTCCGAATCCGCGCGAAGGCCCATGTCAGAAGAGACCCAGAAATATCAGGTGCTGGCCCGTAAATACCGGCCCGAAACCTTTGCCGACCTTGTCGGTCAAGATGCCATGGTGCGCACGCTAAAAAACGCGTTTGAGGCGGACAGGATCGCGCAAGCCTTTGTGATGACTGGGATTCGTGGGACGGGTAAGACGACCACGGCCCGGATCATTGCCAAGGGGATGAACTGTATCGGCCCCGACGGCGAGGGTGGACCGACAACAGAACCCTGTGGGCAGTGCGAACATTGCGTGGCGATCATGGAAGGGCGTCATGTCGATGTGCTTGAGATGGACGCTGCCTCGAACACATCCGTGAATGACATTCGCGAGATCATCGATTCCGTCTACTACCGGGCCGCATCCGCGCGCTACAAAATCTACATCGTCGACGAGGTGCACATGCTGTCGAACAGTGCGTTCAACGCGCTGCTGAAGACACTGGAAGAGCCGCCCGCCCATGTGAAGTTCATCTTTGCCACCACCGAGATCCGCAAGGTCCCGGTCACCGTTCTGTCGCGGTGCCAGCGGTTTGACCTGCGTCGGATCGAACCGGAGGTGATGATTGCCTTGCTGCGCAAGATCGCCGGCGCCGAAGGGGCCGAGATTGCAGATGACGCGCTGGCGTTGATCACGCGGGCGGCGGAAGGGTCGGCGCGGGATGCGACCTCGCTTTTGGATCAGGCGATTTCCCACGGTGCCGGTGAGACAACGGCCGATCAGGTGCGCGCCATGCTTGGCCTTGCTGACCGGGGTCGCGTGCTGGACCTGTTCGACATGATCCTTAAGGGCGATGCGGCCGGGGCCTTGACCGAGTTGGGGGCGCAATATGCCGACGGAGCCGACCCCATGGCGGTGCTGCGCGATCTGGCCGAGATCACGCACTGGACCTCGGTCGTGAAGATCACGCCTGAGGCTGCTGACGACCCGACCATTTCGCCCGACGAACGCAGCCGGGGCCTGCAGATGGCGGAAACGCTGCCGATGCGCGTGCTGACGCGCCTTTGGCAGATGCTGCTCAAGGCGTTGGACGAAGTGGCAAGTGCGCCCAACGCGATGATGGCTGCCGAGATGGCGATTATCAGGCTGACCCATGTGGCGGACCTGCCCAGCCCCGGTGATCTGGTGAAAAAGCTGCAGGACAGCCGACCGCCTGCCGCGCCCGTTGGGAATGGTGGCGCCACAGGCGCAGGAACGCCATCGGGCGCGCAGGCAGTGCAGCAGGCCCAGACACGGATGGCTACGAACCCATCGGCCCATGGGCAGGCAACCGCTCTGGCGCAGGACCCGGCCGAAGCGCTGGCCCGCTATCCTACCTTTGAACATGTGATTGAACTGATCCGGTCGAACCGGGATGTGAAATTGCTGGTCGAAGTCGAAACGACGCTTCGTTTGGCGGCCTATCAGCCCGGGCGGATCGAATTTCAACCAACCGAGGACGCGCCGCGGGATCTGGCGCAGCGTCTAGGTGCCCGACTGCAGCTGTGGACCGGCAACCGTTGGGGCGTGTCGATTGTCAGTGACGGCGGTGGCAAGACAATTGCCGAGGTGCGCGATGCCGCCGATCTGGAGCTGAAGTCCAAAGCTGAAGCACACCCGCTGGTGCAGGCGGTCATGGAGCAGTTTCCCAAGGCCAGGATCACCGCAATCCGCACACCCGAAGAGATTGCGCAAGAGGCCCATATCGAAGCGCTGCCAGAAGTGGACGATGAATGGGATCCCTTCGAAGAGGACTGATGCACCTCCTGTCCCCGCGGGGACAGGGTTACGGGCTTGGAATCGCTGCAACTATTTTTCCGAACGTCCTGTGGGCAGATGTCTGCGACAAGGTGCGCCCCTATTGGGACGGAACCCATGTCAATATGTTCGAAGAGGTCTTTGGTCAGCTTTCAAAACCATTCACAGCAATCCTAGTAGGTCTTTCGATTGCTCTCGTTTTGCAGAAGAAACTGAAACTTGTGCTTCTCGGCGTGCTCATCATCTCTGGATATGCCTTGCTGTTTGTCGATCCGCTATTTCTGGATGACGCGCGATGGCAGGCGAAGCGTGAGGGCTGCATAGGTAATCAAGAACTTTGGTGGGCCGTGCTCGCAGCAGTTGCTTTGTTTGGCTTGTTCCGCATGGGTCGCACTGTTTTGAGGATGGCAAAATGAAATCGGCATACTTCCTTTTGCACCTCAGCATTTTGCCCCGAGCAGCCATGGCTGAAGTCTGTGACAAGGCGCGCCCCGGTTGGGACGGTGCGCCCGTGGGCGCGGTCGGCGAAGCGATCAGCCTTTTTCTATCGCCAGCCGGCGTTGCCTTGTTGTTGCTGTCGCTCATTGCGCTGCGACTTCGCCACCAGTGGGCAGGCTTGGCCGCGGTGATCCTGTGGACCGTGTTCATCACTGTCGTCACCATGGCGGACCCAACGGGTGTCCGGGGACTGGCGATGGTTGAAGGCTGCATTGGTCCACCCACCTTGTTCATCGTGGCCGTCGCTGCGATATGTGTCGGGATTGTTTTATATACGAAGCCGCGGAAAAGCGGCACAGATGGATCGGAGAGTTAGATGTTCAAGGGACTTGGCGGGCTTGGCGATATGGCCGGGATGATGAAGAAGGCCCAGGAAATGCAGACCAAGATGGCCGAGATGCAGGACGAGTTGCACAACGTCATGGTCACTGGCGAAAGCGGCGCAGGTCTGGTCAAGGCTACAGCCACGGCCAAGGGCGAATTGACCGCGCTCGACATCGATCCATCGATCTTCAACGGCGACGACAAGGAAGTGGTCGAGGACCTGATCCTTGCCGCCATCAAGGACGCGCAAGCCAAGGCGCAAGAGCGCGCGCAGGAAGAGATGGGCAAACTGACCGAAGGTCTGGGCCTGCCACCGGGGATGAAATTGCCGTTCTAGGACGCTTTGGCATCATGCGCTTGCAGCGGTTCTGATGCTGAGGTTGCCTCGGTCGAGCGCTGGCGCAAATGTCTACGCAGTCCGAACAAGAACGCCAAAAACACCATGTAAATGGTGAATGTCAGGCTTAGCCGTTTGACCCCCTCGCGAAATGTGAGGGAGCGTTCGCCCCGATCTGTTGGCCGCGTCACACCATGTTCCGCGCCGTCTGCGTCCTCGCTGCCGCTGACTGCGCTATCACTGCCTGAGCACGACGCGTCAACCGCCTGATCAAGGCGCACAACATGGTCACGCAAACCTTCATCTACGGTCACCCCCCGACCGCTTGCCAAGGCAAGTGCGGTGTCGATTACGGCATGTGCCGCGCGGGCATCTCGACGCCGTGCGTCCTGTGACAGGGTTCGCTTCACCACCTCTGGTGACATCTGCGCCATGGCCCGCGCCAAACGGTCCCGTTGGTGAACAGACACGTTTCCGCCGCCGTCAAGGACAGACAGCAGCGTCCCATTGGCAACCCGCAAGGGGACCGGATAGGCGCACGCCAGTGCCGTACTGTGCCACAGCAGAAGTGCAGTCACTGCAAGCGTTGATCGGGAAAGAGAGCGTTGCATTTGCCTGTTTTCATTGCTGATTTAGCACAGGCTAACTTCATTTCATTTCGAACTGGTGAACCGCAATAGACCCTTTTTGTTCTGCCAAAAGCGCAATAGGATCAAGGAAATGAGCAGCACCCGTGACATAGACAACCTGATCGAGATGATGGCGAAGCTGCCCGGTCTTGGCCCCCGCTCTGCCCGGCGGGCTGTTCTGCACCTGATCCGCAAGCAGGCGCTGTTGCTGACCCCCTTGGCTGACCTGATGCAGACCGTCGCTGCCACGGCGCGAGAATGCCTGAATTGCGGGAACGTCGGCACAAGCGACATCTGCGATATATGCGCGTCAGAAAAACGTGCAAATTCAGAACTTTGCGTGGTCGAGGATGTGTCCGATCTGTGGGCGATGGAGCGGGCGGGTGTGTTCAAGGGACGCTATCATGTGCTGGGCGGAACGCTGTCTGCGCTGGATGCTATTGGCCCCGACGAGCTGCGGATTCCACGGCTAATCGACCGGGTGCAGACCGAGAATATCACCGAGGTCATTCTGGCCCTGAACGCCACGATCGACGGTCAGACGACCGCCCATTACATCGCCGATCAGCTTGAAGGTCAGGTCAAGCTGACGTCGCTGGCCCAAGGGGTGCCGATTGGGGGCGAGCTGGATTATCTGGACGACGGGACGATCACGGCAGCGCTGAATGCGCGGAAAGCGCTGTAGGTCTTAAGCCACCGTTCGGTGGGCCGATTTTGGCGAACTGCGCATTTTGGACCGGAAACTGCATATTTCCAGACGCGATATCCCAAGCAAATTCCGCCCATTTTCAGAAACTGCACATTTTGCCGCGCAAACTGCACCTTTTGCAACATGGCATAGCGTTAACACCCCGTTCAGGATCATGACATCTTAACGTTTCCAAGGGCTTGATAACACTTGATTAAGTTTTGTGCAGTGCCGCGGGAACCGATTGCCCGCCCCACCCCGTTCTGACACACAGCACATATGACATCGCGCAAAGACTTTCTGCAGGGCGTGGGCCTGCGCCTGCTGGCTGCCTTTCTGATGACCGCGATGTCAGCGGCCGTGCATGGCGCAGCTGAAACCGTGCCCATCGGGCAAATCATGTTCTGGCGGTCAGCCGTCGCGCTGGTGCCGATCTGCCTGTACATGATGTGGCTGGGTGACTTTCCCCACGGTCTGCGCACGGACCGTCCGGGCCTGCATGTCACGCGCAGCGTGTTCGGGGCACTTTCCATGGCGATGTCCTTTCTATCGCTGGCCTATCTGCCGGTCGCGAATGCGCAGGCGCTGGCCTACCTCGCGCCCGTGCTGGTTCTGCCGCTGGCCGCCCTGATGCTGAAGGAACGGCTTTCGAACGCCATTTTCATTGCCATCGCCCTAGGCTTTGGCGGGGTCCTGTTGCTGTTGTGGGATGCGTTCGAGCGACCGGGTGATGGAGCGTTGATCGGCGTTGCCGCCGGGCTGGCCTACGCCGTGACCATGGCCTTTGTCCGGGTGCATACGAAGACGATGACGCTGACCGAAAGCTCGTCGACCATTGCGTTTTACTTTGCCGTGGTGTCGGCGGTCATCGGTCTGGCCACCCTGCCCCTTGGCTGGGTGGCGCTGAACGCGGCGGTGCTGGGTTGGCTGGTGCTGGCAGGCGTAATCGGCGGTGTCGGTCACATCGTGGCAAACGAAGCGGTGGCCCGCGCGCCGGTCAGTGCGCTGGCCCCGTTCGATTTCACCGGATTGATCTGGGCCTTGGGCTTTGACCTGATCCTGTTTTCGGTCTTTCCCGGTGTCACCGGCTTGCTGGGTGTGTTTGCCATCACCTTTGCAGCACTGGTTGTGACCTTTGCCGGGTCACGGGCTGTTCGGGATCAATCGAAATAGCTGCGGAACCCGGTGATCGCGGCTTGCAACCCGTCATCGGTGACATCCTTGTGCAGTACGAGCCGTGTTGTGCCGGTGGCCCCGGTCAATTGAACGCCGTGAGCGGCCATGTGATGCGGCAAGTCCGCAGTGACCCCGCCGGGCGGCGTGAAAAAGATCATGTTGGTGGCTTGCTGTACGCTTCCGTACTGTCGCAGGGCGTCGGCGAGTGATGTGGCGCGGGAATGGTCTTCGGTCAGGCGGGTCGTGTTGTGGTCCAGCGCATGAAGGCCAGCGGCGGCAAGGATGCCGGCCTGTCGTGTGCCGCCGCCCAGCATCTTGCGATAGCGGCGGGCGCGGTCGATCAGGTCCTGAGGGCCGACGAGGACAGAGCCGACGGGGGCGCCCAGCCCCTTGGACAGACAGATCGAGACGCTGTCGAACATGTCGGCCAGCGCGGTTTCGGGGCAATTGAGCGCGGCCACGGCATTGAAATAGCGCGCGCCATCCAGATGTACGGCCAACCCCGCGTCGCGGCCTGCCTGCACCGCGTCACCCAGTCGGGTGAGCGGGATCGCCATGCCATTATGGGTGTTTTCAAGCCCCAGAAGCCGGGTGATCGGCATATGGGGGTCATCCTCTTTCACCGCGGCGGCGATGTCGGCAGGGTTCAATGCGCCATCCTCGGCCACGTCGAGCGCTTCGAACCCGATACCTCCGAGGACGGAGGCACCTTTCGCCTCGTATTTGTAGATGTGGTAGGGTCGACCGGTGATGATCTCTTCGCCCCGTGCGCAATGGGCCAGCATGCCCACGAAGTTGCTTTGTGTACCTGAGGTCAGGAACAGGCCCGCCTCTTTGCCCAGACGCTCGGCCAGGGTCGCTTCGAGCCGGTTGACGGTGGGATCATCGCCAAAGACATCATCGCCCACATCCGCGTCGGCCATCGCTTTGCGCATCGCAGCATCCGGCCGCGTGACTGTGTCGCTGCGCAGATCGCAGATGATGTTGGCGGGGCTGTCGCCCTCGACCTGAGCGTATTGGTTCATGGGATGCGCCTTTGCGAAAAACGAGAACGGGCACGCCAATCGTAGGCGCGCCCGCTGAGAACGCAAGATGGGAACGGTCAGTCGAGGATGGCCGGGATTGGTGGATTGCCTGTCAGGCCGACACCTTCGCGCACGGCATCCGCATGCGCCGCAGTCCCGAGGAAGTTGTTCATCGCAGCGTAGTATTGGCCCATATGGTCCCCCAACAGCCGCCCGATATGCTGGCCGTTGACCTCGGTGTTCGAGGCAAGCTCTGCCAGAACGGCGACCCATGTTGTGACGATCACCCCGGCTGCTGCCAGCCGCTGTGCCGTTACCTGCTGGATCATCGGGTTGAAGTCGGCGCAGGCGTCCAGCACGACATAGGTTTCATAGCCGTCGCGCAGGGCCGAGATGGCAGGGAAAGCAGCACATACCTCGGTTGCGAGACCGGAGATGACCAGCTTGCGCCGCCCCGTGGCCTCGACCGCAGCCCGCGAGGTGTCATCCTTCCAGAAGTTCACGAAGGGCCGGTCGATCACGTTCACGTCCGGGAAAAGCGTTTTCAGCTCCGGCATGGTTGGTCCGTTGGGGCCATCGGGCCAGCTGGTGCCCATGATCACGGGGATGTTGAACGCCTTGGCCGTGCGGGCGTGGCCAAGGATGTTGTTCTTGAGTTGCAGCGGGTCGATTGACGGGAGGAACTGCATCAGCCCGACCTGGTGGTCGATCATCAGGAACACGCAGTTGTCGGGGGTCAGGTCGGAAGCGGGTAGTGCCATTTTGGGTCTCTCCTGGGTTCTGTCTTGAATTGACCGGCGGGTCCGTGTCACCAACGCTCTGGCCCCGCCGCGCCATGACATGGCCCGGGATCGTATTGAAACAATTGAACAAATTTGGAATGCAGCAATGGCGGAAATGGGATGATCATCAGCGATCTGGTAGATGCGCGTATTCTGGTCGAGCTGCGTCAGTGCGGCAGTTTTGCTGGCACCGCGCGGGTGTTGAAGGTGCCGACAACAACCGTCAGCCGCCGGATCGCCAAGATGGAGGAGCGCGCCGGTTTGCGGTTGTTCGAGCGCACGTCGCGCAAGGTGTGCATTACCGAAGCAGGTGAGGTCGCGGCGCACGAGGCCCAGCGCATGGTGGCTGCGGCGGAGACGGCAGAGCTGACCATAGATGGGTTGCGCGCAGTCCCAAGCGGGACGGTCAGCATCAGCACGCCGACGATCTTTGGTCAGGCATTGTTGGCCCCGGCCGCGGCGGGGTTTCTGGCGGCCTATCCCGATTGCGCGTTGGAGGTGGATCTGTTGGACCGCCATGTCGACCTGATCGAAGAGCGTTTTGATGCCGTTGTACGTGTCGGGCCGCCTGAAAGTGACGAGATCATCGCCAAGCCATTAGGCACAGTCTTTGCCAGCCTGTTCTGTGGATCGAAAGCTGCCGCCTGCGCAAACCTGGATGATCTGGCGGCTTGCCCGATCGGGCTGATGCATCCCGGCATGTCCGCAACCCCAAGCCTGCACATCACATCCCCTGAGGGGCATGTGCATGAGGTTTCCGTCCAGCCGCGCATGATCGCAATGAACCCTTGGCTGTTGCTGGAAACGGCGGTTCGGTCGGATCTGGTGGTGGTGTTGCCCGACATCGTGGCCGCCCCAGCCGTTGCGGATGGGGCGCTGCGCCACGTACTGCCCGGGTGGCACACGCGCCGTGCGCCTGTGCATCTGGCGTTCACATCGCGCCGGTTGATGCGCCCGGCGGTGCGGGCGTTCATCGATCACATGTCGGACGTCATGCCAGGGCAGTTGCTGCCCTGACCATCAATTGGAGCACTAGATTAGGGCTGTTCGTCTTCTTCGCCGTCGCCTTTGGGCAGGTTGAAGAAGCTGTCGGCATCGACCAGCGTGCTTTCGTCTTCGCTGTCGTCATCATCGTCATCGGCCAGCGAGAACGTTTCGAGACCTTCGATGGCCGTCGGGATCTTGGGTTCGGCTTCCATGCCGAGCGACTGTTCGGTGCTGACCAGTTTGCGGCGCTCGTCATCGGACATCACGCTGCCTTCTGCCGCTTTCTTGGAGGCGGCTTTCTGAACGGCGGCATCCAGTTCGGACTGCTTGGTCAGGCCAAGAGCCACCGGGTCTACTGGCTGGATGTTCGAGATGTTCCAGTGGGTCCGTTCGCGAATCGACTGGATCGTCGGTTTGGTGGTGCCCACGAGCTTCGAGATCTGTCCGTCGGTCAGTTCAGGGTGGAATTTCACCAGCCAATAGATCGCCGCCGGGCGGTCCTGCCGTTTGGACAGGGGGGTATAGCGCGGGCCGCGGCGCTTTTCCTCGCCTACGGCGGCAGCGTTGAATTTGAGCTTCAGCTTGTGCAGCGGATTCTGTTCGGCGGCGTCGATTTCTTCCTGCGTCAACTGGTTGTTGGCAATGGGATCAAAGCCTTTGACACCCGTCGCCACATCACCGTCCGCGATGCCCTGCACTTCCAGTTCGTGCATTTCGACAAAGTCCGCGATCTGCTTGAAGCTGATCGTCGTGTTGTCCACCAGCCAGACGGCGGTGGCCTTGGCCATGATCGGTTTTGCCATTGTCACATGCTCCTATGCATATCTTTCCCGTCGCCTGAAAGAGGCGGCCTTGGGGTCCAAGGCGGGTTTCCGTTGTGGGGGAACTTGGAGGCGATATAGTCGGATCAACGGGAAAAGGGAAGCCTGATGCGTGTTGTTTTGATTTGGCTGGCTATGGCAGCGGGGGCCTGGGCGCAGGATCGATCAGGCGAGTTTGACTATTACGTCCTGTCGCTGAGTTGGTCGCCGAACTGGTGCGCCTACGAAGGGGACGCGCGCGGATCCGACCAATGCGATGCGCGGCATGATCACGGGTGGATTATGCATGGTCTGTGGCCGCAATACCATCGCGGCTGGCCGGAATACTGCCAAACAGCCGAGCGTCCGCCCAGCCGTGCGATGACGCGGGACATGGCGGACATCATGGGCACATCCGGTTTGGCGTGGCACCAGTGGAGGAAACATGGTGTGTGTTCCGGCTTGTCGGCATCCGCCTACTATGCCCTGTCGCGCGAGGCGTATGGCCGCGTGGTGCGCCCGCCCGTGTTCCGCAAACTTGATGAAACGGTCAAGTTGCCCGCATCCGTGGTGGAAGAGGCGTTCCTGCAATCCAATCCGAACATGGAAGCCGACGGCGTGACCATCACCTGTCGCGATGGGCATATCCAGGAAGCCCGGATATGCCTGTCCCGTGATCTTGACCCCGTGCCTTGTGGTCAGGACGTGGTGCGGGATTGCACGGCGCGCGATGCGCTATTCACTCCGGTCCGTTGAGGTCGTGCCGGGCGTCCAGCCCGGGGGCCGCATCAGGTAACGCCATGCCTCGCCCCAGCTGCGGGCGTTGACGACATCGTGCCAAAGACCGGGAAGCTCCGAAAACCAGACGCGGATAGGATTGCGGCTGTCAAAGTCGCGCTTGAGGCCGTAGCGCGGCGTTTCCTCCTCGGCCTGGTAGGTGCCGAAAAGCTGATCCCAGATCACGGTGATGCCGCCGTAGTTCTTGTCGATATACTTATCGTCGCAGCCGTGGTGGACGCGGTGGTTGGCCGGGCTGTTCATAACCTTGTCGAACCATCCCAGCTTGCCGATCACTTCCGTATGAATCCACGTCTGGTAGGCCAGCACCACGATGATGCCGAAAAAGATCATCTCGGGCGAAAAGCCAAGGAAGACCAATGGGATGTGAGCGATCAGGCTCCAGACACCCTCAAGCGGGCCGAAGCGGATGCCAGTGATGATGTTGTAATCGCGCGAGGAATGATGGACCGCGTGTTGGGTCCAGAGCACACGCACCTCATGTGCAATCCGGTGTTCCCAGTAGTAGGTCAGGTCGGCTGCAATCACGGCCAGCAGGATGCCCCACCAAGTCAGCGGAATCTGCCAGGGCTGCGCGATTTCGGCCAAGATATAGTAGACGATGTAGGCACCCGTCAGGATGAAGACCTGCACGGCGATCGACGGTATTTGGGTGCTGGCACTTACCAACATCTCAGCAATCGTGCGCCCCTTGTGGCTGCCTTTGAACAAGACCTCGGCCAGTTCAATCAACAGGATGGCGATGCCAATGAAAAAGAACACTTCATCGATCTGGGTGCCAAGTGTTTCCAGACTTGCAGGGGTCATGGGCAGGTTCCTTTTGTCAGGGTACGCCAGGCCAGGGCGGCGGCCTGTTTCGGAGTTGCATCACCGGCAACGACCGTGGCCCAGCCAGCGTAGATCAGGTTTTCGTAGGCCTGCACGATCCATTCGGTGGGGACATGCGGATCGAAGGTGCCTTCGGCCTTGGCCATGTCGATGTCATGGGCGAGATCGCGTGTTTGCGTGGCATAGACCTCGGTCACACGCGGATCCTGGCTGGCCGGTTCGGTTGACAGGAACATGTGCCGGGCCGCCAGCGGAAGAATGGCCTGCAGCCCGGCTTCCAACCCTTCGGTATAGGTTTGGCAATTGGCTGTTGCGTCCTCCACTGCGGTATCCAGTTCCTTGGCCGCGGTCAGAGTCAGCGCGATCATCAGGTCATCGCGCCCCGCGAAATGACGGTGCAGCGTTGCGCGTCCAACGCCCGCCTGCTTGGCGACATCGGCCAGCGATGCGCCTGGGTTTTGGCTAAAAACCTCGAACGCCGCTTCGAGGATATGATCTATTGTTGATACATCTTTGTCTCGCATGAGACACATATGTCTCGATTCGATTTGATGTTCAAGGAGACCGGATCAATTCATTTTCAGCCTAGGGCGCAGCAGACGCGTGTCGGAGCCTCCGGCGGTGGTATTTTCAGTCAGAAGAAACGAAATCGCCCGCGCCACTCATCCAGTGTGAGCACCGCGGGCGAGCGGGGGAAGCTGCTGCTTCTCCTGACACGGTCATCGGCTCCACAGCCTGTACCGCCTCAAGAAAGGAGCACGTTAACCTTAACGCTTCGTTTCTTCTGACTGAAAATACCACGGGGGAGTCCGAAGGACGGGGGCAGAGCCCCCTGGACAATAGTGTCGCCGACAGGCGGCCTTTGGATCACGCCCTAGCCGCCTGCGACTTCCAAAACAATCTTCCCGATATGACGCGAGCTTTCCATGCGCGCGTGTGCACCCGTGGCATCGTCCAGCGGGAACTCGGAATCCATCACCGGCCTGATCCGACCCGCCGACAGCAGTGGCCAAACCGCTTCCCGTAAATCCTGCGCGATGCGCGCCTTGGCCAGATCGCTTTGCGGTCGCAATGTGCTGCCGGTCATGGTCAGCCTGCGGGTCATGAGCTGGGCAAAGTTGACCTCGGCCTTCGGGCCTTGAAGAAATGCGATCTGCACCAGCCGTCCGTCATCCGCCAGTGCCGACAGGTTCCTGGCAATGTAAGGGCCGCCGACCATGCACAGGATCAGGTGCGCGCCGCCCTCGTCCTTCATCACTTGTTTGAAATCGTCCTCGCGGTAGTTGATGGCCACCTCGGCGCCCAAATCGCGGCATGCCTGGCATTTTTCTTCGGATCCGGCCGTGGCAAACACACGTGCGCCAAAATGATTGGCCAACTGTATTGCGGTTGTACCGATCCCGGATGACCCCCCATGCACAAGAAAGCGTTCGCCGCCCGTCAAGCCTCCGCGGATGAAGACATTGGACCACACGGTGAAATAGGTTTCGGGCAGGCAGGCCGCTTCCTTGAGTCCCATACCGTCCGGAACCGGCAGACAATGGGCGGCGGGTGTCGCAACATACTCGGCGTAGCCGCCACCGGGCAGCAGGGCACAGACCTTGTCCCCGACAGCCCAGCCACTTACGCCCGGACCGACCTCGACAATTGTGCCCGACGCTTCAAGACCCGGCAGGTCACTTGCATTCGGCGGCGGGTTGTACAGGCCAGCCCTTTGGAGCGCGTCCGGTCGGTTCACACCGGCCCAAGCCACTTCAATTACGACCTGGCCGTGATCCGCTGTGGGACGGGGACGGGTGACGGGCTGCAGCACATCCGGTCCGCCGGGTTTGGTGATTTCGACAGCGCGCATGTCCTGAGCCATTCTGATCCCTTTCGTTTTGCCCACCGTATCCCGGCATGGACAAGGAAAGGAACCCACATGCTGGTTGCCGCGCTCGGGTTGAACCTGGTGATCCTGATCCCGGTGATCACTGGGTTGATGAACGGCACGATGGACAGCGCTTTTGGACCGGATACGGATGCACGACGCATTCTTGCATGTGTCTATTTCGGCCTCGCGGTTACGAGTGCTGCACTCATTGTTTTGAACGTGGTGAACCATCCATGGGCCGTGCCCATGACCTTTGCGCTCTTTGGCGTGCAGATTTCCTACAAGCTGGCAAGCGCAGTGGTTGTGGGTGTGGCAAGCCCCGTCATCCTGACAAACCTTTTTTTGTCCTGATCGTGCAGGTTGCCGTGATCCTGGCGTGGTCAGTTACGGGGGGATGACCAGGTTCCGGGCAAGTCTGAATTCGAGCTATGCGACGGCGCCTTGATCTGGTCCAACAGCCAGTTCGGCCCGGCAAAGAGGGTCGACAGCATCTTGCTGTCACGCATGTGCGCCTTGACCTTTTCGATCTGCATCACGTCGTCTATGCGCCGGTCAAGAAAAGCCCAGGTGGCTTGATTGTCTATGCTGTCGTCGCCCAGCCAATACAGTACCGTGGACGAGTAGACACCTGAAAGCGTCGCGCGCTTGGTGTACCAGTTCACGTCGTCTGAAGTGTCCCCCAGCGCATCCCAGATCTTGTCCGCCGTGCCCCAAATGGCCTTGGCGCCGTCCGCCGCATAGACGGGCAGGGCAAACAGGGTGGTGCCACGACGCACCGCTTCCTTGTCCGTTACCGCTTCGATCCGAAACCTGACGCCGGCGGCAATCTTGTCGCGAAAGCGATCCGGCAATGGCTCTGACTTGAGGCGGGCCAGCATCGCTTCATCGCCCTGCGCGTGATAGGCAAGGGCAAGGTCCACTGCCCCGC
The DNA here is from genome assembly GCF_059611725.1 of Tateyamaria sp. LSS28. Classification (NCBI taxonomy): domain Bacteria; kingdom Pseudomonadati; phylum Pseudomonadota; class Alphaproteobacteria; order Rhodobacterales; family Roseobacteraceae; genus Tateyamaria; species Tateyamaria sp. LSS28. The sequence continues at coordinate 180,522 of NZ_JCAPFI010000001.1, forward strand.
GGGGACATATGGCGCGGGCCATGGTCAAATCGACATTCGCATCCGTTGCCGCCGCCTTGAACGTGGTTTCGGACCAACCGTCGAATGGGACGTGCATCAGGGCGGCGCCCAGAAGCCTGTCGATCAGGTCTTGCGATGAATCTGTCATGTGAAGAGACCTAGAGCGGGCCTTGCAAGCAGACAAGTGTCTGTGCTGTCGCATCCCAGCAACGGCTCTTTGCGCAACCTCCCGCTGCATAGCGCACCATACGGAAGCGACAGTCAGCCAACAGTGCCCTTTGGCGTTATGAAACGCGGATTGCCGCCGCAAAACACAGCCATTTCCGCGCCGAATTGCTGAAATTTTCAGCGCAAGCTCCTCCGCTTGCCCACACCTTGCTGCCTAACGAGACAGGAGCCGCTACGCACTCAGGAAAGGAACACATGATGTCCGTTGCAAGCAGTTTTGAACGCCAAATGCTCGACCTCATCAACGAGGAACGCACATCTCGCGGCCTTGATCCGCTGACCCTCGAAAGGCGTTTGAACGACGCAAGTGAGGACCACAGCGATTGGATGGATCAAACCGGTAACTTCAGTCATACCGGTATCAACCAATCCGATCCCGGCGACCGCATGCGCGATGCCGGTTTCACATTTTCCGGCAATTGGACCTGGGGCGAGAACATAGCTTTCCAATCCGAACGGGGTGCACCTGGCATCTCGGATGACGTGGTCGATCTGCACACCTCGTTGATGAACAGCCCCGGCCACCGTGCCAACATCCTGAACCCCAACTTTGAACTGATTGGGATCGGAATCGAGGAAGGCGACGGCCCTGGGTATGACGCCGTTTACGTCACGCAGAATTTCGCACGCACGTCCGCTCCGGTAAACCTTGATACCGGAGGCTCTCCGACACCGCCCGTTGACCCGGTCGACGATGATGATGTGCTGGTTGGCACGGGAGGCAATGACCGACTGGACGGCGGGGCAGGCAACGACATGTTGCGCGGTCAGAATGGAAACGACTTCCTTGCAGGTCAGGCTGGCAGTGACACGATTGAGGGTGGTGCCGGACGGGACAACATTTTTGGCGGCGCTGACAACGACGTTTTGAACGGCGGAGGTGACAATGACACCCTGAACGGGGGCGCTGGCAACGACAGGCTGAACGGCGGTGTAGGCGATGACCGTCTCAAGGGCGGTGTCGGCGCTGATGCGCTCTTTGGCACCGGCGGCAACGACACCCTGACGGGTGAGAGCGGCAATGACACTCTTAATGGTGGTTCGGGCAACGATGTCATGGGCGGCGGCGGCGGGCGCGATCTCCTCTTGGGTGGTGCTGGCAATGACCGCATTCTGGGATACGCAGACCGTGACAGGCTGGATGGCGGCACCGGGAATGACGTCGTGACCGGCGGTGCCGGTGAGGATGTATTCGTCTTTTCCGCCGGCCGTGATGTGGTCACAGATTTCAACACTGCGGCCCAGTCGGAAGTGGTCGATCTACGCGCTGTTGCTTCGATCACATCCTACAATGACCTGGTGAACGATGGGCATCTTCGGCAGGCAGGCAGCAACGCTGTAATTGATGATCTGGACGGCAACACCATGATCCTTCGGGGTGTGGACATAGACGATCTTCAGGCAAGTGATTTCCTGTTCTGATCGCCAACGCCTCGCTATGGACAAAGCCGATCTGGTTTGCTATGCGCACATCTCCTGCAAATCCTTGCAACTCTTATCTAGAAAGGTGGTGACAACCACATGCAGGTTAGTGTTCGCGACAACAATGTCGATCAGGCGCTTCGTGCCCTGAAAAAGAAGCTGCAGCGCGAAGGCGTGTTCCGTGAAATGAAGCTGAAGCAACATTTCGAGAAACCGTCTGAGAAAAAAGCGCGCGAGAAAGCTGAAGCGATCCGCCGGGCCCGTAAGTTGGCTCGGAAAAAAGCGCAACGCGAAGGGCTGCTTTAAGCCACCAGCGTGAGCTGACGAATTCAAGGACCCCGTAGCCGCCCGGCTGCGGGGTTTTTTGTTTTTTGGCAATGGCCAATGAGGCGGCGGGTGAACCGGCGCGCAGGGATCACGCTGTTCCAGCGTCCGAGTGGTGACGCGTGCGGCAGACAGACTGTCAGCCGACGATGCCCTTCGCTTCTGCATCTGCCGGACAAATGCCCGATCCCATTCTTCCAAATGACGCGTCAGCACCAAAACCTGCTTCCGTACACCACGCGAACCCGTCGACCCAAGAGGATTCGATTGACAGAATAGGTCAAGCGTCCTATTCATGATTCTAGGACAATCGACCTAATATCACAGGCGGACAAACTGAATGACACAAGACCTCTTTTCAAAGACCTCCTTGGGAAGTTTGCAGCTTCCAAATCGGATGGTAATGGCACCGATGTCCCGCAGTCGCGCCATCGACGGCGGTGTTCCAAGCCAAATGATGGTCGAGCATTATGCGGATCGGGTCACGGCAGGACTGATCATTTCAGAATCTGCGCCAGTCTCTCAGCAGGGAGTGGGCTATCCGAATACGCCTGGCATATTCACCCCACAGCAAACGTCGGGCTGGTTGCGCATTATGAATTCCGTCCGCTCAAAGGGCGGCCGCATGTTCGCGCAGCTTCAGCATTGTGGCCGCATTTCGCACCCCTCTCATCAGGAGGACAATGCATTGCCCGTCGCCCCATCTGCCATGAAGCCTGATGGATTTGCCTTCACTGCCAGTGGTTATCAGGAATTCGAGACCCCCCGGTCGCTTGAGACGTCAGAAATTCCCGATGTTGTCGATCAATTCCGTCTTGCCGCACAAAATGCGAAGGATGCGGGTCTTGATGGCGTCGAAGTGCATGGTGCAAATGGCTATCTGATCGACCAGTTTCTGCGAGATGGGACCAACAAGCGCACGGATGGCTATGGCGGATCCGTCGAAAACAGAACGCGGTTCCTCCAAGAAGTGATCGAAGCGGTCACTACCGTCTTTCCGGCTGACCGTGTCGGTGTGAAGCTGTCCCCTGAAAACACGTTTAATGAGATGAGCGATTCTGAGCCGCAGCAGCATTTCGAAAAAATTGTTGCCGCAATCGCCGACCATGGCTTGGCATACCTTCATGTCACCGAGGCGAGCATGGGGATCACGGGCCATATTGAAGGTTCCGCCAAAGACGTCGACTATCGTAGGCTGCGGAGCCACTTTCCCGGGACTTACATTGCAAATAACGGCTACAGCAAGGCAGACGCCATTGCCGCGATCCAGTCCGGCCACGCTGATCTTGTGGCGTTCGGTGCACCCTTTCTTGCCAATCCCGATCTTGTCCGGCGATATCGCGAAGACCTTCCACTGAACGCCATCGACAAGGCAACGTTCTATGTCGGGGGTAAGACAGGATACAATGATTACCCCTTCGCCGATCGCGATTTGATGTCGGCGGCCTGAGACGGGATTCGATGGGAGGGACCTAAAAATGGCAGCATCCGCCACACGCGAGAAGATCGTCACCGCGGCCGACCGGCTCTTTTATGAACGCGGGTTCGAGGCCACCTCATTTGCGGGTGTTGCCGAATTGGTCGGCATATCCCGCGGCAACTTCTACTACCATTTCAGGACCAAGGACGAAATTCTGGACGCGGTGATTGAGCGCCGCATTAAGGATCGTCATGAAATGCTTGAAGGTTGGGTCGACAGCAACCAGACACCCAAACAATGCATTGCAAGCTTCATTGGCATTCTGGTGATGAACAACATGAAGATCCGGTCATTCGGGTGTCCGGTCGGGACCTTGTTCTCTGAGTTGGCGAAGTTGGATCACCCCGGCGGATCAGGAGCCCGCGAACTGTTCGACCTGTTCCGCATTTGGCTGCGCCGCCGTTTTGAAGAGATGGGCAGGGAACAAGATGCCGATGCGCTGGCCATGCACATTCTGGCCCGCAGCCAAGGTGCCGCAACCCTTGCCAACGCTTATCCTGACGAGCCGTTCCTTGAAACTGAGGTTGCGCAGATGCTGGCATGGCTTGATGCGGTCGCGGGATCACAAGACCAAAATGATGAGAAGGACTGAACATGTACGTTGTCACGCTGACCCTGACCGAACAAAAGTCAAAGGCTCCTGACTTCATGGCCGCCCACAACGATTGGATCGCCCGCGGCTTTGAGGATGGCGTGTTTGTGTTGGTCGGTGGTTTAAAACCGCAAGGTGGCGGTGCCATTCTGGCGACAAACATCGACTTGTCCGCGCTTGAGCAGCGTGTCGCTGCGGACCCATTTGTATCGGAAGGGATTGCAACCCCGCATATCCAGGAACTTGCACCAGCGCGAACCGATCCGCGCCTGGCGTTCTTGAAGGACGACGCCGCATGACAGACTTCGTTGCCGCAGACGGGCTGGCCCGATGCAAGTGGAGCGGCGCGGCCCCCGAGTTTCTTGACTACCACGATCACGAATGGGGATTTCCGGTGTCGGACGACATTCGTCTGTTCGAAAAACTGTGCTTGGAAAGTTTTCAGTCGGGGTTGAGTTGGCGCACGATCCTCACCAAGCGAGAAGGCTTTCGTGCAGCATTCGACGACTTTGATTTTCACAAGATCGCCCGCTACGACGCCCGAGACATCGATCGCCTGTTGAACGATGCGAGCATCGTACGACACGCGGGCAAGATCGCCGCAGTCATCAACAATGCCGCGTGCGCAGTGAAGATGGTCGAAACGGAAGGCACGCTTGCATCGTTTTTCTGGGGGTTTGAGCCAAACGCAGAGGATCTGGGCCCGCCCCAATCGCAATCGACCAGCGAAACCTCAATCGCGCTTGCCCGCGAATTGAAGCGTCGGGGATGGAAATTCCTGGGCCCAACAACTGTGTTTGCGTTTATGCAAGCCATGGGTTTGATCAACGACCATAGCGAAGGCTGTGCCATACGCGCCGCAGCTGACGAGGCGCGTCGCAAATTTCAGCGCCCATAAGTGCATTTGAAACGTCGAAACGGAAACAGGTTAAGTTGTGGTGAAAGCGCACGCTGTCCAGCGAGGCAGTTACAAATAGTAACGCTCAGTGCTTTGCAATGCCATGCAATGAAACCGAAGAAACTGGCGTGCTGCCGGCCCGGGCGTCATTCATAACAGACGCCCGGACCTTGTGCCTTTCGGCCTAGCCGACCAATGCGTTGTCGTCACGTTTGACCACAACGATGGACGAGCGGGGCAGTACCTCCTCGCCATCCGGGAACGTTGCGCCCGGGTGCTGGATGCCCACAAACATGGTGCGGCGATCTGCCGACCAAGTGAGGCCGGTCACTTCGGAGCCTTTGGGACCAGTGAGGAAGCGTCGGATTTCACCTGTCACCGGATCACCTGCCAGCATCTGGTTGTTGCCCATGCCTTCGAATTCACCCTCATTGCTGTCATCCCCGTCGGTCTGGATCCACATCAAACCAGTCGAGTCGATCGCCATGCCATCGGGCGAGTTGAACAGGTTGCCTTCGTTGACGTTGGACGACCCTTTGTAGGGTCCTTCCTGCGCCTTGGGGTTGCCCGCCATCACGTACAGATCCCAGTCAAAGGTGTTGGAGGCATGGTTGTCCCCATGGGGACGCCACCGCACGATCTGACCAAAATTGTTGGCCTCCCGCGGGTTGGGACCGTTGGCCGACGTGTCGTCGCCCCCTGCATTGGGCTGCACGCCACGGTTCTTGTTGTTGGTCAGGCAGCAATAGGCTTCGACCGCCGTGGGGTTCACGGCCACCCATTCGGGGCGGTCCATCGTGGTCGCGCCCACGGCTGAGGCAGCTATGCGGGTGAAGATGGCGATATGCGCCTCGTCCATGCCGGTTGCGTCGGGTGTCAGCGCCACCCATTCGCCCGTCATGTCGTCGTTGAACTTGGCGGCATAAAGCTGCCCGTCGCTCAGCAAGGTCGAGGTATCGCCACCCGGTACGTACACTTCGCGCGACAGCCACTTGTACATGAACTCGCCCCGCTCATCGTCGCCCATGTAGACGACTACGCGACCATCAGGCGCCAAGGCGCAGGCCGCGTTCTCGTGCTTGATACGCCCTAGGGCGGTGTGCTTGACGGGCGTGGCATCGGGGTTGGTTGGATCGATTTCGACCACGTAGCCCACGCGATGCGGTTCATTCGGGTTCTGGCTGACGTCAAAGCGGGCGTCCCACTTGTGATAGTCATAACCCCAGCCATCCGGGCCAACGCCGTAGCGTTCAAAGCCTGCGGCCGTCGTTTCGTCGGTGGGCATGTCGCCCGTTGCACCGAAGTAGCCGTTGAAGTTTTCCTCGCACGTCAGGTAGGTGCCCCAGGGGGTCGGACCCGATCCACAATTGTTCATTGTACCCAGCGATGCGGTGCCCGTGGCATCCGCCTCGGTCTTGAGCAGATCGTGGCCGGCTGCGGGGCCATCCAGCGTCACCGGTGTGTTGTGCGTGATACGGCGGTTGTAGGGGCTGTCGATCACAACACTCCAGCCGTCATTGCCTTCGGCCACTTCCATAATGGTGACGCCCTGCAGGTTCTGGAAGATCAGCACATCGTCTGCCGAGGCAGGCACGCCTTCTGCGTTGTTGGGCAGGTTGGTCTTGCGGTTTGCGTACTCGTTGTTGACCGCGAGGATCTGTTTGTTGCCCACGGTAAAGAGATGCATGCCGTCGGTGTTTTCGGCAAACACACGGTCCGAGCCCGCGACGGGCACACCGTTCGCCGGATCGAATGCGGGTGCGTCCGAGAACAACGGATCGCCCCAACGGACCAGTACGTCCCAGCTGTAGCCGTCGGGCACATGTACGGTGCCGTCGGTTTGTATCGGGATCTGATCAAAGGCAAAGCGTGAGGACTGACCGGCCATTGCCGTTGTCCCCTTCAGCATACCGGTGCCCATCACGGCCGCGCCCGACCCGAAGGCAACCACGCCCCCCAAAAAGCCCCGGCGCGAAATGGCGCGCTCTACGACCTCATCAAAGCCCTGCGTTGTTTTGCGTGGAAATTTCAGCTCGTCCCAATCGTCAAAGGACAACTCCTGAGTATCTGCGTCTTTCATCGTGAACTCCAAAATATGTAGTTGGATTGCGGCGATTCGCGCCCTCCGTGTGCGTGCCTGATGAACATCACCGCTGTATGACGACGGCCAAAATAATGGCGCTATATCGCGGTGCAGGTCAGACCGGCAAAGCCGTTGTTTTAAAAACAGTTCTAAGTGCAAAACTTGACTGCATTTGTGCCACCCCGGGTAAGCGCGCGAGATGTTGACGGTGGATGCGCGCGAAGTCTTCAGTCCCTTCTGCAACTACCTTTAGGATGTAGTCCGCGGTGCCCGCCATCAGATGACACTCTAGCACATCCGGGATGCGCGCGACTGCTTTTTCAAAGGCTTCAAGCACTTCGTCCGCCTGACCCTGCAGTGTGATCTCGACGAAAACTGTTGTCGGCACACCCATCTTTCGAGCGTCGAGCAAGGCCACGTAGTCGCGAATGTACCCCGCTTGTTCGAGCCGTTGCACACGCCGGTGGCATGCAGATGGTGACAGATGCACCGCTTCGCTCAGGTCTGCATTCGATATCCGCCCCTGTTTTTGCAGAGCAGACAGGATACGGCGATCTGTTGAATCAAGTGCCATGCGTGCAGGATCCTTCGTCACAATAGCGTAGGTACGCACATTTCTTCGATGTTTGCGCACCAACACGATCCATTTCTAGTGCCCAATTGCAAGCCAATTGCGCGATTCTGGGCGCAACTGGAGGAGTAACTGCTATGCACATCGGATGCCCAACTGAGATCAAGGCACAAGAATACCGTGTCGGCCTGACACCCAATGCAGCGCGCGAGGCTGTAACTCATGGTCATACTGTCAGCGTGCAAGCCGGTGCCGGAAAGGGTGCTGGTTTCGATGATGCCGACTATGTGGCGGCAGGCGCGCATATCCTGGATACGGCAGAGGAAGTCTTTGCCGTCGCAGACATGATCGTGAAGGTGAAAGAGCCCCAAGCGGTCGAGCGCAAGATGCTGCGCGAGGGACAGTTGTTGTTCACCTACCTGCATCTGGCCCCGGATCCGGAACAGACCCACGACCTACTCGCGTCCGGCTGTACCGCAATCGCGTATGAGACGGTGACTGACACCAATGGCGGGTTGCCCCTGCTTGCCCCCATGTCAGAGGTGGCGGGCCGCCTGGCCCCGCAAGTTGGCGCATGGACCTTGCAGAAGGCAAATGGCGGGCGCGGCGTGTTGATGGGCGGCGTGCCCGGTGTCGGGCCTGCCAAGGTGGTCGTGATCGGAGGCGGTGTTGTCGGCACGCACGCAGCCCGCGTTGCCGCCGGTATGGGCGCTGACGTGACGGTCCTGGACCGGTCCCTGCCCCGGATGCGTTACCTGGATGACGCGTTTTCCGGCCTTTTCAAGACAAGCTACGCCAGTGCGGGCAATACGGCCGAACTGGTGGCGGAGGCCGACATGGTGGTTGGCGCGGTCCTGATCCCGGGCGCCGCAGCGCCCAAGCTGGTGACGCGTGATCAGCTATCGACCATGAAACCCGGAGCTGCCATTGTCGATGTCGCGATCGACCAGGGCGGCTGTTTTGAAACGTCCCGCGCGACCACGCATGACGATCCGATCTACGATGTCGACGGGATCATGCACTATTGCGTGGCCAACATGCCCGGTGCCGTTGCCCGCACATCAACCATCGCCCTTGGCAACGCAACGATGCCGTTCATGCTGGCACTGGCGGACAAGGGCTGGCGTCAGGCCTGCGAGGATGACCCGCACCTGCTGGCCGGACTGAATGTGCATGCCGGGACACTGACCTACTACGCCGTTGGCAAAGCGCTGGGCATCGACGTGGTTGCCCCCAACCTTGCCCTCAAACAATAAGAAAGGGGCCGCTCGGATTGCACCGGGCGGCCCCACTTGGTCTTGTTGCGGTGTTGAGCCTTACTTGGCCAGAGCGTCGCGGATCTCGAGCAACACATCCAACTCGGACGGACCTGCTGGCGCTTCTTCGGCGGACTCTTCCGGTTTCTCTGCTGCCGCTTTGACCTTGTTCACGTAGCGCACCAACATGAACACCACGAACGCGATGATCAGGAAGTTGATCACGGCCATCAGAAACGCGCCATAGGCAAACACGGCTGCCCCGGCTTCGCGGGCCGCTTCCAGCGATGCGCCCTCGGCCACATCACCCGCCAGAACCGCATAGTTGTTAGTGAAATCCAGTCCACCCGTAAACAGACCGATGATCGGATTGATCAGATCACCCACCAGCGATGTGACAATGGCGGTAAAGGCTGCACCGATGATGATACCCACGGCCATGTCCATGACATTGCCCTTGGCGATGAAGTCCTTGAATTCGTTTAGCATATCTAGTCCCTTGTTGGCTTCCGCACGCTCTATTTTGTTTTGATGTGCGCGTGCAAACACTGGTTAACACATCTCCTCACATGACAAAGACTATTTTGGGGGGGAATTTCGCCTATGTCGGACCCATCATTTCAAGGAGACGACCCATGGCTGACCTCAGCGCCTTTCCCATCACACAGAAATGGATCCCCAAGGATCCGTCCGTTCTGCAACTGTTTTCGTTTCCAACACCGAACGGTGTGAAAGCGTCTATTGCGCTGGAAGAGATGGAGATCCCCTACGAGGCGCACTTGGTCACGCTGTCGGATGCGGATGTGAAAAGCCCGGAATTCCTGTCCCTGAACCCCAACAACAAGATCCCGGCGATCATTGATCCAAATGGCCCGGATGGCACGCCGGTCGGCCTGTTCGAATCCGGTGCGATCCTGATCTACCTTGCGGAAAAGTCGGGCAAGCTGATTGGCGAGACGGCCAGCGACAAGGCCCGGACGATCCAATGGCTCATGTTCCAGATGGGCGGTGTCGGTCCGATGCTCGGTCAAATGGGCTTCTTCGTGAAATTCGCCGGCTCCGATTGGGAGGATAAACGCCCACAAGAGCGGTACGTCAACGAATCCAAACGCCTGCTGTCCGTCTTGGACAAGGAACTCGGCGACAAGGACTGGATCACCGGGCAATATTCCATCGCGGATATCGCGATCGCACCCTGGCTCAACGCCCTGAACTTCTATGGTGCAAAGGAGATGATCGGTTGGGACGACCACAAAAACCTTGCAGCCTACCTTGATCGCTTCATGGCCCGCCCGGCCGTGGACAAGGCCAAGAACATTCCGCCACGCCCCTGACCCCTTCTTCTGGCTGAAAATACCTCGGGGGTTTGGGGGCTGGCCCCCAATACGGAATGGTGTCGCGCAGCGTCTATTGGATCACGCTGCGCACATCTCGGCGCTGATCTTTTCTGCCATCATGATGGTGGGGGCGTTCGTGTTCCCGCCAAGCAGGCGCGGCATCAGAGAGGCATCGACAACCCGCAGCCCCTCAACACCATGCACCCGGCCCGCAGCGTCCGTTACTGCCATCTCGTCCTGTCCCATCCGGCACGTGCCAACCGGGTGATAGATCGTGTCTGCGCGCGCCCGAATGTCAGCCTCCAACCCCGCATCGCTGCCGTCATGGGGATAGAGTTGCGTGCCGCGCCACGGCTCCAGCGGTGGTGCGGTCAGTATGCTCTCCATTCGCCGTGCACCTTTCATCATCACATCCAGATCACGCCGGTCGGTCAGGTAACCGGGATCAATCAACGGCGGTTTTGACGGATCAGCAGAGTGCAGACCAACATGGCCGCGGCTGTGCGGGCGCAGCACACAGACATGGCAGGAATAGCCAAACTTCACATGTATCTTGCGCATGTGCTGGTCCACGATGCCCACAACGAAATGCAGTTGCAGATCAGGACGGTCAACAGACGGATCAGAGCGCAGGAAAGCCCCCCCTTCGGCGAAGGGTGATGCGAACATGCCCGACCCGTCCTTGCGCCATTGCAACCCCGCCTTGGCCAACGCCATCAAGCCCTTGGGACCCAGCCCCACAACGTCATCGCGCTTGGAATGGTAGCTGATGATATAGTCCAGATGGTCTTGCAGGTTCTGCCCGACCCCAGGCAGTTCATGGACCGGTTCGATGCCGTGCGACGCCAGTTCATCGCGCGGACCGATCCCGGACAAGAGCAGCAGTTGGGGCGATCCAAATGCACCACTAGACAGGATGACCTCCCGCCCCGCCGTGACCAGCTTCACCTTGCCTTGATGTTTGATGCGTACGCCAACCGCGCGCGTGCCATCTATTTCCACCTTATGCGCCATGGCGCGTGTCAACACGGTCAGGTTCGTCCGCGCCAGAACATTGTCCGGCAGATAGGCCGCCGCAGCCGAGCATCTCTCACCCTTGGCCGTGCCGGAATAGTGCTGCGTCACTTGGTACAGACCCACTCCCGCCTGCTCCGCATCATTGAAATCATCGGTGACACGCAACTGCTGCTGCGCGCCGGCCTCAATAAAGGCATTCGTGATCGGGCGCGGATCGGACTGCTCGGCGACTTGTAACGGCCCACTATCCCCATGCAGATCATCCGCACCGCGTACATTGCCCTCTGACCGTTTGAAATAGGGCAGCACGCTGTCCCAATCCCACCCGTCGGCGCCCAGCTCCGCCCATTCATCATAGTCGCGCTGATGTCCTCGGACATAGAGCATCGCGTTAATGGCGCTTGATCCCCCCAATGCACGGCCACGCGGTTGAAACCCACGCCGTCCATTCAATTCGGGCTGCGGTTCCGTGTTAAAGGCCCAGTTGTTGATCTTGGGTCTGCCAGAGATCATGCCCGCCACCAGCGCAGGCGCGCGGACAAAGATGTCGCGCCCCGAGCCACCCGCCTCGATCAAGCACACCGACACAGCAGCATCCTCGCTCAAACGCGATGCCATCACGCACCCTGCGGACCCGCCGCCAACGATCACGTAGTCAAATTTCATCTGCGCGCCTCCCTTTCAAAAAGGCTAAGAGCGCACCCGGAGCGTTACAAGCGTGACCCAGGGTCGGCGGGTGGGCGCATTCCGGGCCAGAAGCCCGGAACAGTGCCACCAGATGACCTATCCGGGCAAAGACCCCGTCAGGACATAGCGCAAGACATCCACCACCTGCCCGGGCTCTTCGGCCACGGCCAGGGCCGCCGCATCCACCTCTTTCAAGGCATGGGCATGATCGGGGCCATGCAGGATGATCAACGACTTGCCCAGTGCCGCAGCATACCCCGCATCAAAGGCGGCATTCCATTGCTTGTACTGGTCGCCAAAGCGCACAACGACCACGTCCGCATCCGCAATTCCCTTGCGGGTGCGGATGGCGTTCACCATCGCGCCCTTGTGATCATGCCAGTACTTCTTGTCCTCGGACCCAAGGATCGCAACGCCGCAATCATCGCTCGAAGCGTGATCGGTCACCGGCCCGGAAAAGGTCACATCAAGGCCCTGTGCGCCCTCGACAATCTGCTCTCGCCAGTCGGTATGAATTTCCCCGGACAGGTATACGTTCAGCATCGCAGTGCTCCTTTGTTCCCAGCTGGACCTAACCTGCGTCTGACAGCACCAAAAACAAGGGTCAAGGACGCCGGGCCACAACGAAATGACTGGGAGGGCGCAGCGGGTAGTTTCCCGTTTCGACAATCTCGAACCCGGCGCGCGCAATCCGCGCCTCGAGGCTCTCTATCGTTTCGAAGCGGACAAACGTGGCTTTTCCAACAAGTTGCATCAGTGGAATGAACCGCTTCAATAACCCGAACTTCAACCCAAGGGACCGCTCGCCAAGGCAGGGTGTCTTCGAGATGAACACGCCACCCGGCGCCAACAGGTCGTGCACGCGTGCGAGAGCCTCATCAACGCGGTCCACAAGATGGAACAGGTTGAATCCCATAACGACCTCAAACGATCCATCCGCGAGCGCCGGGCTGAATGTATCGGCCTGCAGGAAGCGCACATTATCGACGCCCATCCTGGCCTCTGCCTGCGCAATCATGCCTTCGGAAAAGTCGGTGGCCAGGATTGATCCTGCATGAGGCGCGAGTTTGAGCGCCGTGCTACCTGTACCGCAACCCAGCTCCAGTACCCTGTCTGTTGGCTTGAGGTAAGACACAACCCGCTCAAGTGTCTGTTCATATGCATCCGGGTCGCTGATCGGTTGTGCCGCGTATTTGACCGCCAACTTGTCCCAGAATTGTGCGTTCGGTTTCATCATCTATCTCCTTCACCACTGCATATACAGGTGACTTCAGGCGCAATAAATTGACGAATTTCGCAACATATGTATACAAATTTGCATGGAGCGAGGGTTTGACTGGACGCATCTGCGCGCATTTCTGGCAACGGCCGAAACCGGGTCACTGTCCGCAGCCGCCCGGCAACTTGGTCTGGCCCAGCCCACGATCGGGCGACAGGTCAGTGCGTTGGAGGACGCGTTGCGCCTGACCCTGTTCGAACGCACATCCCGTTCCATGACGCTGACGGATGCAGGCCGTGACCTGTTGATTGAGGCGCGCAAGATGGGCGATGCCGCCGCCCGCATCACCGTCATGGCACAAGGCCGGACGCAAGGGTTGGACGGCATAATCCGCGTCACGGCCTCTGACATGATGAGCGCCTATGTCCTGCCCGATACCTTGCTGAAACTGCGGGACCTTGCCCCGCGCTTGCGCGTTGACGTGATTGCTGCCAACGATATCCGCGATATCCTCAAGCGCGAAGCCGACATTGCCATCCGCCATGTCCGCCCGACCGAACCTGACCTGATCGCGCGCAAGATTGGCGACTCGTCAGCGCATCTTTACGCCTCCAAGTCTTACGTGGCGGCTCGCGGCTCGCCCAAAACGGTTGAGGATCTGAAGGAACACGACTTCATCAGCATGGCCGACGATGACGCCTTTGTCGCGGCCATGGAAGAATATGGCATCCCCGTAAGCCGCGCAAACTTGCGCTCCGGTTCCACCAGCGGAATCACAACATGGGAGCTGTTGCGCAAAGGTTTCGGTATTTTCCCAATGTCGGACCACATTGGTGATCAGTTCGATGATGCAGTCCGCCTGCTGGACGGTGTCACCGACCTCAGTTTCCCGGTGTGGCTGGTCACCCACCGCGAACTGCACACAAGCAAACGCATTCGCCTTGTGTTCGACCTGCTCGCGGAGATGCTGAGCGAAACCTAATCCGCCCCTTCATCTTGCCAGATAAACTTCGGGGGGTCTGGGGGGCTGGCCCCCCAGTGCCGGACCTATCCGCGCAAGCTGCCGCCTGTCGCCTTGGTGACCTTATCGACCACCTTCTGCGCCACTGCTTCGATGTCGGCATCCTTGAGGGTTGCATCCTTGGGTTGCAAGCGCACGGTCAGGGCCAGGGATTTCTTGCCCTCACCCAAGGAGCCGCCGATGAACTCGTCAAAGATGCGGACATCCTCGATCAATGCCTTGTCTGCGCCCATGGCCGCGTTGACCAGCGTCAGTGCTTCGACCTCTGCGTCAACGACAAAGGCAAAGTCACGCTCGACCGCCTGCAGGTCGCTGATGTCCAGCGCGCCCTTGTTGGCCCCTGCCTTGCGCGGCAAAGGCACCTCTGCGGGCCATAGGGTGAAGGCCATGGCAGGCCCTTTCACATCTATCGCCTCAAGGACGCGGGGGTGCAGTTCGCCGAAGATGCCCAGCACCTTCTTGGGACCAAGGCAGATCTTGCCGTGACGGCCCGGGTGCCACCAGCCCTGCGCGCCGCGCAGGATCTGCACCTTGGCCGGTGCGCCGATGGCCGACAGGATCGCTTCGGCATCTGCCTTGACGTCGAACACGTCGACGGGTCGCGACGCGCCGTGCACGTCCTTGGGTCCCGTCCGTCCGACAAGCAGGCCCGAGACCAGCAGGTGCTGTTCCCCCGGCTCACCGCCGTTGAAGGCCGGGCCGACCTCGAACAGAGCAAGATCGGCAAAGCCGCGTGCCTGATTGCGCGCTGCGGCTTGCAGCAGACCGGGCAGAAGTGCGGGGCGCATATGGCTCATGTCGCTGGAGATTGGATTTTCCAGCATCGTCGCATCATCACCGCCGCCGAAGAGTTTGGCGGAGGCCTGATCGATGAAACTGTAGGTGACGCATTCATTGTAGCCCAGCGCCGCCGCCGTTCGGCGCGCGATCTGCTCGCGCCGCTGGATGGGCGTCATCACCGGTTTCGGCACGCCGGGCGTCAGCCGTGGCAGAGGCTTGCCCTCCAGCTTGGTCAGCGACGCGACCCGGGCGACTTCCTCGACCAGATCGGCCTCGCCCATCACATCGGGGCGCCAGCTTGGCACGTGGGCCATGTCCCCTTCGAGCTTGAAACCGAGGGCGGTCAGCGTCTGGCGCTGTTCGCTTTCGTGGATGTCCATGCCGACAAGGCTTTGCACCCGCGCGGCATCGAGTTTGTAAGCACGGCGCGTGTCCGGCACGGCACCCGCGCTGATCATGCTGGAGGCGGTTCCGCCTGCGTGTTCCATGATCATGGCACAGGCATGGTCCAGCCCGACGGGGGTGAAGGCCGGATCGACACCGCGCTCAAAGCGGTAGCGCGCATCGGAGTTGATCTTGAGCGCGCGGCCCGCATAGGCAATCTGCACCGGGTCCCAATAAGCGCTTTCGACAAAGACGTTCACCGTCTCTTCGGTGCAGCCCGTTTCGGCACCGCCCATGATGCCCGCAATGCTTTCGGGTCCATTGTCATCCGAGATGATCATCTGGCCGGGCTGGAACGTGTAGCTTTTTTCATCAAGGGCGGCGATTTCTTCGCCGCCCTTGGCGCGGTGCACGCGCAAATTCCCGGCCACCTTGTCTGCGTCAAAGACGTGCAGGGGACGGTTCAGGTCGTAGGTGAAGTAGTTGGTCACATCGACGAGGAACGAGATCGGGCGCAGGCCGATGGCGCGCAGGCGGTCCTGCAACCACGCCGGGCTTGGTCCGTTCTGAACACCCCGGATTAGTCGCCCGAAGAACGCGGGGCAGCCATCGAGCGTATCGTCGTCAATGCTGATCGTAATGTCCGAGACAAAGGCGCCCTCGACTTCAGGAACCGGGTTCGGACGCATAGTGCCCAAGCCACGCGCAGCCAGGTCACGCGCGATGCCGCGCACGCCCAGCGCGTCGGGGCGGTTGGGGGTGATGGCAATCTCGATCACCGGGTCGACCTTGGCCGGGTCGTTTTCGGCCAGCCAGTCGACAAAACGGTCGCCGACCTCTCCCGAAGGGAGTTCGATGATGCCGTCATGTTCCTCGGACAGCTCCATCTCACGCTCGGAGGCCATCATGCCGAAGCTTTCAATGCCCCGGATCTTGCCCACGCCGATGGTGGTGTCGATGCCGGGGACATAGACGCCCGGCTTGGCGACCACGACGGTGATCCCCTCGCGCGCATTGGGGGCGCCGCAAATGATCTGTTTCTCGCCCTCGTCCGTTGCGACCTGGCACACGCGCAGGCGGTCGGCGTCGGGGTGTTTTTCCGCGCTCAGCACCTTGCCGATGGTAAAATCGGCCAGCTTCGCCCCGCGATCCTCGACCCCTTCGACTTCAAGTCCAAGGTCGGTCAGCGCATAGGTGATCTCGTCCACCGTCGCGGTGGTATCGAGGTGCTGCTTGAGCCAGCTGAGCGTGAATTTCATGGGAGCGTCCCCTGCATTCCAGTACGGGCCTGCAATGGCAAAGATCGGCCCAAGGTGCAAGCGCGGGGCAGTGAACGCCCCGCCTTGCGTGTCAGGGATACACAGGCTCTCGGCCCAGAAGCTCATCCAGCTGCCGTGCGATCCAGCCGTGGGGAATGAAATGCCCGCCCGGATGGACATCCAGCGTCACCTTGATGCCCGCTTCACATTCCTGCCATTCGGTCCGCGAGAGCGAGAGAAATTCGACAACAGCCCAGTCGCCACCATCCGTCTGCGCATTTTTACATCCCAAATGGTCACGCCAGAGCGATACGGGATACGTGGTGTCCCCATCCGGGCCATATGGAAAATCAAGCACGTTGTCGTTGAGCCCATGCACATGGCGCGCCTCGCGCGGGGCCTGCGCGCAGTCTTCGGACAGGTCAATGGTGCCCGAGATCCCCAGAAGCGCCCGCACGTTCATGTCCGTGCCACGATCGCAGGCCACCCGCCACGCCATGATGGAGCCGTAGGAATAGCCCGACAGATAGATGTTGTCGGTGTCCACCGGATAGCGCTTGATCACGTCATCGAGCACGTCGGCTGCGAATTGCACATCCTCGGTTTCCGGCGACCACATGTTCCAGGTCTTGCGATTGCCATTGGGCGCAATCAGAAGGACCCCGCGCCGCCGGGTGGCGCCCGAAATACGCTGGTGCGCTACAGGCAGTGCGCCGGTGCGTTGCCAGCCATGGAAGTGGATCAGAACCGGCATGGGCGTTTCCCCGTCCCATCCGTCTGGTTCTTTGACGTGATAGGATCGGTCACCCAATGCGCACGGCACCTCCAGATGGCAGGTGTCGCGTTGCCAGGGTCCCATGGCAGCGGCGGGCAAAGCCCAAACAAGGGCGAGGAAGAAGATAAGACGTGTCATTCGCCGCACGCTACGCAGATACGGCCCCGTGTCACGTCACATTGTCGTGGTCATCGCGGTTGCGCCTTTGGATGGCGTCGAGCCAACGATCGATCAGCAGGATGGGGGCCAGCACGATGGTCCAGCCGGTGGCATTGATGATCGTGAAGGTCAGCTTGAGATGCGTGGGCATGTCAGAACGCCACAGGAAGATGTGAGCGATCACGATCAGGGTGACGAGAAGGATGACGATGGCGCGACGCATGGGGTCAAGGTAGCGGCACCGTGCTACGAGACAACACCGATCGAAGCGCGCCCCGGTGGCCAATCGGCCCTCCGGGGGGGATTTTTTTTGAAACAGGGAAGGAATGGACCGACTTTTAGCGGCTCAACCCGCCGTGCAATGTGGGAACATCCAGTGCCGCAAAGCCGTAGTGCCGCAGCCAGCGCAGGTCACTGTCAAAGAAGGCGCGCAGGTCCGGGACGCCGTATTTCAGCATCGCGATCCGGTCGATGCCCATGCCGAAGGCAAAGCCCTGCCATTCGTTGGGATCGATCCCGCCTGCCTCAAGCACCTTGGGGTGCACCATGCCGGACCCGAGGATTTCAAGCCAATCGTCGCCTTCGCCCACCTTGAGCGTGCCGCCTTCCCACGAACAGCGGATGTCCACCTCTGCCGACGGTTCGGTGAAGGGGAAGTGCGAGGCGCGGAAGCGCAGGTCGACGCCGTCCACCTCGAAATAGGATTTCACAAACTCTTCCAGCACCCATTTCAGGTTTGCCATCGAGATGTCCTTGTCGATGGCCAGGCCTTCGACCTGGTGGAACATGGGGGTGTGCGTCTGATCATAGTCGGCGCGATAGACACCGCCGGGGCAAATGATGCGGGTCGGGGCGCCTGTTGCCTCCATCGACCGGATCTGCACCGGTGAAGTGTGCGTGCGCAGCACGTGGGGCGGGCGATTGTCGCCCGGCGCCCGGTGCATGTAAAACGTGTCCATCTCGGCCCGCGCGGGGTGGTGGCCGGGAATGTTGAGCGCGTCGAAGTTGTACCAGTCGGTGTCGATCCGCGGCCCTTCGGCAACGGAGAAGCCCATTTCGGCAAAGATGGCGGTGATCTCTTCGGTCACTTG
Source organism: Tateyamaria sp. LSS28 (assembly GCF_059611725.1). Taxonomy (NCBI): domain Bacteria; kingdom Pseudomonadati; phylum Pseudomonadota; class Alphaproteobacteria; order Rhodobacterales; family Roseobacteraceae; genus Tateyamaria; species Tateyamaria sp. LSS28. Next base: position 199,105 of record NZ_JCAPFI010000001.1, read on the forward strand.
GCTGATCGGGTGGATGGTGCCGCGACGCTGGGTGCGGGTGGGCAATGTCACATCCAGCCATTCAGACCGCAGGCGTTCGTCCAAGGCGGCGTCTGCGAGGGCCGCTTTTTTCGCAGCCAGCGCGCTGTTGATTTCGTCCTTGAGAGCATTCAAGGCAGGGCCCGCCACTTGCCGCTCTTCGGGCGTCATCTTGCCCAGTTCGCGCATCTTGAGGGCGACTTCGCCTTTCTTGCCAACGGCCGCGATGCGAATGTCTTCCAAAGACGTCTCGTCTGCCGCGTCCGCGATCTGTGTCAAATACTTGGCTTTGAGGTCGTCCATGACGTGCTCCTTTATTCGGTGCCCTGCTACCACAACGCAGCGGGATGGCAAACACCGACAAGGTGCATGTAAGCCGTTCAATAACGTGCACAATAATACGATATTTAGCCCAAACTTCTTTTCACAACACTGTATGTGGTGTAGTCAGGATCAGATTGCAAAGACACGCGTTCAGGAAGCTTGATGGCACCCATTATGTATTCGCACCGGCTGAAGTCGGTTCTGCAGCACAGTGTGCGCGACCTTGGGCTGACGGTTGTTCTGGATGATGGCCGATCCGAGGTCAGCCTGAGCGAAAACGAGGCCATGATCCGGGAAACCGCATCGCTTCTTGGCATCCAGGTTCATTTCGAAACAAACGAAAACAGTGTGTCCGTTACGTTTTATCAGTGAGTTTGTCTGGGGGGACAATTGATGAAAGCACGCAAAAAGGGCCAAGATCTTCGCACGCTCAGAGCCGCCGGGCTCACACTGGCAAGCGCGGACCGATTGGCAGCGCAGAAAGGCGGGTCGACTTGGGCCTTGGCCGGTGTCGGTATCGCGGCGATTGGGCTGATGGCTGGCGTCGGCGTCTACACGATGAATTTGCCAACGACCGGGGCGACCGATCTGGCACTGGCATCCCCAACAACCCAAACGGTTGCGCCAGACGTGCAACCTGCCGCAGATGTACCAGCCGTAGAGACTGTGAAGGCCGAGACCGTTGTATCGACCGCCTCCGCCGCTCCCTCTCTGCCGGATGCGCCGAGCGAATTGCCATGGGTTGTTGCCCTTCGAGAAGCCACCAATGAGGCAGCAGCGCCCGCCAAGGTCACGCCCAATCCTGTAAAGGCAACCGACTGCGTGGTTGCGCTTACATCCGATGTCTCGGGCGTGGTTTTGCAGTTTGCCGCTGGCAGCGCGGACATAGATCCGGCGGCGCAACCACGCTTGAGTGAACTGGGTGAGCGCATCAATGCGTGCCCGGAGGCACAGGTTCAGGTGGCCGGACATTCGGACAGCTCTGGCGACGACCTTTCAAACCTGCAGCTCAGTTGGGCACGCGCCGAAAACACCGTGAATGCGATGGCGGCCTATGGAACCGACATCAGTCAGATGGAAGCCGTCGGGTTTGGGTCACGGGTGCCACTGGAACAAGGCAGCGATACCGCATCATCTTTGAACCGACGCGTTGAGATACGCGTCATGCGGGCCGAGGTGCGGCCATGATCAGCGCAAGCCTTGTCATTCAATTCATCCTAGTCATTGCATTCATGGGCGTGGCAGCGGCTATCGGGTTCGTGATGGCGCGCCAAAGGTATCGCAGTGAAAACGCGACACGGACGGCCTTGCTGGCGGGTGAAACTGCCAAATGGCGACGTCGGGCAAACAATGCCGAGGATCGCGCCAAGACCGCCGAAAATGCCCTGACGCGGGAACGGCGTCGGCTACGGCGTTAACCGTTGCTGACGCGTAACCGTGGGGTCATCTCGACGGACAAGTCCTGCAGCACGTCCAATAGGCTTTCCACGTTCACTGTCTCAGGGTTGATGTCGTCCGTGGAAAAGTAGCGCAGGTAGATGCCGCGCGTGCGGTCATCCATGCCCTGATGCATGCCCATGGACCAGTTTGGAAACATGCGTTCACGTACGTCGGTGCACGAGAGCAGAATGATATTGCTGTGCCGCGGGTCACGGGCGATCCGGTGATAGAGCGCCGACACTTCGACCCGTCCGCCCTCTATCACTTGCAGGAAGTGATCGCCGTTGTAGTGCAGCATACCGGTCAGGTTCAGGCGCATGTTGTTACGTTCACAGGTCGCGATCAGATCTTGCGCATCCATGCTCTCGGACGGATTGCGCTGTGAGTAGTAAACAAGGCGCGTCAAATTCATTGGTCGTCCCCCCAGACAAACGGCATATTTAGTATGGTGCGTTCTATGGACCACAGGATCAAGCAAAACCAACCCACAAACGCATCATATCGCACAAAAAAAGACCGCCCTCGAAGTGAGGACGGCCTTAATCAATTCTGACGTGTACTTAGGCGTTCAGCTGAGCTTTGGCCTGGTCCACGATTGCAGCAAATGCATCGGGTTCGTTCACGGCCAGGTCGGCCAGAACCTTGCGGTCCACTTCGATGCCGGCCAGGTTCAGACCGTTGATGAAGCGGCTGTATGTCAGTGCTTCGTCATGGGCGCGAACGGCGGCGTTGATGCGCTGAATCCACAGGGCGCGGAAGTTGCGCTTGCGATTGTGACGGTCACGCGTTGCGTACTGGTTGGCCTTGTCGACCGCCTGACGTGCGACCTTGAAGGTGCTCTTGCGGCGGCCATAGTAACCTTTGGCGGCCTTGATGACCTTCTTGTGACGGGCGTGGGTGACGGTTCCACCTTTGGTGCGGGACATGTATCTGCTCCTTCTTCTTAGCGATCGTAGGGCATGAAGCCCTTGACGATTTTCGCGTCGGGGGCAGACAGGGTCGTAGTGCCACGGGCGTCACGAATGAATTTGCGGGTGCGCTTGATCATGCCGTGGCGTTTGCCGGCCTGACCACCCATCACCTTACCGGTGGCGGTCACCTTGAAGCGCTTCTTGGCGCTTGATTTCGTCTTCATCTTGGGCATTTCCGTCTCCATCGTTTGAGTTCGGTAGATGCGCGACTCGGCATGCCACTTGGGCCGGACGCGCGGAACGAATTGGGCGTATAGGGGCAGATGCGCCCCATGGCAAGTGACTCTTTTCAGGTGCCATGTCGCCGGGGCTGCAACGTCAGATAAGGCGAGCGATCACACGTACAAAAACGTCTGGGATTTCTTCGATTGTGTAACCGCCTGGCTGTGTCTGGATTGCCAGCAGTATCAGCCCCCCCGAGATCAGGATTGTTATCGCGGATGCACGTGGCGCGCGGCGGTCAGAGATCGCCGACAACACGGACGGAATGGAGAATCCTGCTAGCAGAATACCCAGCACCAGATAAAAATCAGGGCTCATGGACGTAACCTTACCTTAAGTCAGGTAACGTTACTCTGGATCAGTTGAGTAAATCAAACGTTCATCACACGGCGCCACGCGCAGGATATTGGTTGTGCCCGGGACGTTGAAGGGAACGCCCGCGGTGACAACGATCTGATCTTCCGGTCCTGCAAATCCACCGTCACGCGCAGCGCGCGCTGCACCAACAACCGCTTGCTTGAAGCGCTCCATGGTTGTCGTGACGTAGCAGTTACAGCCCCAGCTCAACGTCATGCGCCGCGCAGTACGCGCGAGCGGCGTGAGTGCAAGGATTGGCACGCGGGGCCGTTCACGTGCAACCAAAAGCGCTGTGGTCCCACTTTGGGTAAAGCAGCAGATCGCCTTGATGTCGGTGGTTTCTGCAATCTCGCGCGCCGCCGCCACGATGCCATCCGCCACGGATGCGCGGCTGGCGCTGCGGCTGGCCTCGATGATCTGGGTATATGTCGGGTCCTGCTCCACCTCGGCTGCGACCCGGTCCATGGTGGTCACCGCCTCGATGGGATAGCTGCCCGCCGCGCTTTCCGCGCTAAGCATGACCGCATCTGCACCTTCATAGATCGCGGTGGCGACGTCACTGACTTCGGCGCGGGTCGGCATCGGGCTTTCGATCATGCTTTCCAGCATCTGCGTGGCAACGATTACCGGCTTGCCAGCGTGACGACATTTGCGCACCAGGCGCTTTTGAATGGGCGGCACGTTCTGAACCGGCAGTTCGACGCCCAGATCCCCGCGCGCCACCATAATACCGTCGCTGACCTGCAGGATGTGATCAAAGCGGTCGACGGCATTGGGTTTTTCGATCTTGGACAAGACCGCCGCGCGGCCTTTGATTAAATCCTTGGCCTCTTCGACATCTGCGGCACGCTGCACAAAGCTGAGTGCGATCCAATCCACACCCAGATCTGCAACGAAGGCCAGATCTGCTTTGTCTTTCGCAGACAAGGCGGCGAGAGGCAGTTCGACATCGGGAACATTCACACCTTTGCGATTGGAGATCACTCCCCCCGCAATCACCACGCAATCGGCAAAGTCGGGGCCACAATCCTCGACTTTCAGGCGTATCTTTCCGTCATTCACGAGAAGTGTCTTGCCAACTTCCAGTGCCTCGAAAATCTCGGGATGGGGTAGGCAGACGCGGCTGCTGTTACCGTCTTTCTCATTCAGGTCCAGACGAAACTTTGCGCCCTCATCCAGCATTTCGCTGTCACCGGCAAAGACACCAACACGGAGCTTCGGCCCCTGCAGGTCAGCCAAGATGGCGATGGCAGACCCTGTGTCCTCTTCCACTTTCCGGATGATTGCGTGTTTGCTTGCAATCTCTTCGTGGCTGCCATGGGACATGTTCAGACGAAAAACATCCGCCCCAGCCTCGTGCAACGCCCGGATGGTTTCGTATGTGTCCGAGGCCGGACCCAAAGTAGCCACGATTTTCACATTGCGTAGGCGTCGCATGGTCTGGTCCTCTTCTGATACCGCTAACAGCGCCCTTATTGCCCAATTCACATCGCGAGGCAACTGGCCTAAACCTGCGACACAAAAGGTGACAGGCGGATGACACATACTCCCTTTTTTATTGACGGCGTAGACCGAAACGGTGGCTGGGTGATCACCTGCGATCACGCGACAAACACCGTTCCAAATCATGTGAACGGCGGCACGCTGGGCCTGCCGGAAACAGAGATGTCACGGCACATTGCGATCGACATTGGTGCCTTGGCGCTTGCGCATGCGTTGGGCGAGTTGCTGAATGCCCCGGTCGTCAGCGCAAACTTTTCGCGCCTTGTCATCGATCCGAACCGCGGTGCCGACGACCCGACCCTGATCCCGCAGCTTTATGACGGCACGATTATTCCCGGTAACCGAATCCTGCCGGAGACGGAACGCCAACGGCGCATCGATACCCTGTACGCGCCGTACCATGATGCGATTGCCCGCACGGCCGCACAGCGAGACATTGCATTTCTCGCGGTCCACAGCTTCACACCCCAGCTGGTGAACCGTCCGCGGCGACCATGGGAGATCGGAGTTCTTTCAGCCGAGGATCGGCGCATCGCGAACCCGCTTATCGCCGGATTGCAAAGGACCCTAAGCAGCCAGGTCGGCGACAACGCACCCTACGCGGGGTTCTTTCCTGGCGACGCCATGAGCCAACATGCGCATATCCCAGGGCGGCCCAACATCATATTGGAGGTCCGCCAGGATCTTATTTCTGACCCGGCCGGACAACGACATTGGGCGGCGGTATTGGCACATCATCTTGAAGCCGCCAAGACTGACGCCAATCTTTAGTCTAGTTTCGCTCGCGTCAGAAAACTGCAAGGTGGGCACATTCACCTGATCCTGCGCAATCACAAGGATAAGTCACATGGACGATCAAACCCGTATCGAGCTTGAGGCCGCGGCCTTTCGGCGTCTGAGGCAGCACTTGATGGAGGACCGCACGGACGTTCAGAACATCGACATGATGAACCTGACTGGCTTCTGCCGAAATTGTCTATCGCGCTGGTATCAGGAGGCGGGGGCAGAAAAGGGCATTGAAATGTCCAAGGATGAGGCGCGTGAGGCATTCTATGGAATGACCATGGCCGAGTGGAAAGCCAACCACCAGACCGATGCAACGCCCGCGCAGCAGGATGCTTTCCAAACGGCATTCACTGAAAACGTCGAGAAAGGCTAGGGTTTGGCACATGTCTGATGATCAGAGTTACCGCGTCGGCGAACGGGCGAGCGCGGCACCCAAACCAATAGCGTTTACACCCGATCCGTTCCAACGGGCCAGGGCGCCAGACCCGCTGCAATTCGAGGTCAATCTGGTCGCCGAAGCGGGTACGAAGCAGCACAAGACGGGGTCTGTCTCGGTCAACATCCCCGGATTTTCACCGCTTACCCTTTATTGTGATGAACAGCCCCCCGTGGGCGAAGATCAAGCGCCCCCGCCACTTGCCTATTTCTGTGCGGGCATCGGCTTTTGCCTGATGACGCACCTCACGGACATCTATACGGCGCGCAAGATCGAAATCACGTCACTGCGCCTTGAGCAGCGCGTGCGGTTCGCGACGAACCTTGGGCACATGCGGGACTTTGGACACACGACGGATGGCAAGACGGAACTGGTGGAAACACATGTTCTGATCGAAAGCCCCGAACCCCGCGAACAGATCGAGGCCTTGTTGGCCGAGGCAGAAGGCGCGTGCATGGCGCATTTCGCGCTGCGCAACCCGATCCCATGGTCGACGCGCCTGGTGCACAATGGGGAAACAACCGTCGACCGTTCGGGCAACGGCGCGTAAGGCGGAGTTCACTCCGCCCAAGCGGGTGGTTCTGGTAAGGCGGAGGTGTCCTCCGCCCTGCTCAGTCCAAGCGCCGGTGCGCCGCTCCGACGGGCAACCAGTCGTCGCGGCACTCCCAAACGGCAGCAAACAGCTTAAGGCGTCAAACGGCGGCCTTGCGGCTTTCGTCCAGATAGATCTCGCGCAGGCGCGGCGCGACCCGTCCGGGCACACCCTCCCCCAAGGTGACGCCGTCGATCTCGACCACCGGCATTACGAAGGTCGAGGCAGATGTGATAAAGGCCTCGTCCGCTTCCCGTGCCTCTTCGATGGTGAAGTTGCGCTCTTCGACCTCCATCTGTGCCTCAGCCGCAAAACGCAGCACGGCCGCACGGGTGATCCCGTGCAAGATGTCATTCGACTTGGCGCGGGTGATGATCTTGTTGCCCTTCACGATGTAGGCGTTGTTCGATGTGCCCTCGGTCACGAACCCATCCTGGATCATCCAGGCATCGTCGGCCCCCGCCTTCTTGGCCATCATCTTGCCCATGGACGGGTAGAGCAGCTGCACCGTTTTGATGTCGCGGCGTCCCCAACGAATGTCATCAATGCTGATGACCTTCATCCCCTTCTTGGCCGCCGGGTTGTCCGCCAGACCGGGCTTGTTCTGGGTGAACAGCACGATTGTCGGTTCGGTCGTTTCCGGATCGGGAAATACGAAATCACGATCGTCCGGCGCACCACGGGTGATTTGAAGATAGACCATGCCTTCTTCGATCCCATTCTCGCGGACCAGTTCGCGATGGACCTCAAGCAAATCCTCCTTGGATATAGGCGACTGCATTTCCAATTCGTCCAGCGACCGTTGCAAGCGCACGGCGTGGCCGTCGAAATCGATCAGTTTGCCATCCAGCACGCTGGTCACCTCATAGACCCCGTCAGCCATCAGAAACCCACGGTCAAAGATGGAGACCTTCGCTTCCGTTTCGGGCAAGTACTCTCCGTTCACGTATACGGTTCTGGTCATGGCGGGGTTCCTTCTGGCAGAGCGCATTGGCGCTGGCGTTATGTCAGATGTCTTTGGCGTGCAATGGGGCGGACAGCCGCATTGGGTCAAGCTGATCAGTTTGCATGAGGTGGCGTAGCGCTTCGGCGACCATGCGTGCGTCGCCCAGCGCATCATGCCCGCGCGCGTCTGGCAGGCTCAGGCCGAAATGCTCAAGCATAGTGTTGCTGCGCAATCCGTGGATCACGTCCAACGGTACACCCGCCTCAAGGAACAGCTCGGGTGCGTTCCCGAACCGATCTGCCGGGATAGGCGGCACAATACCAGCCACGTAGCAGCTGACGGCGATCATGTTGAATTCATCCTTGCCCCAGGCCCACATCCGATCATCGCCGGCAAACCGGCTGAGCTGGTCCAGAGCATTGGCGAGCGTTACACCCTCCTTCGCCAACCGATCATCGGTCACGCCCGTCAACCTGGCGTTCAACGGATCAAGGGTCAGTGGCGCACCCGAGCGGTCCGTTGGTAGGATGAGCACCTCGAAACGCTCAAGATCCTTGTAGGGTGCTGCCAGGGACATGCGGACGGCACCAATCTGAAAGACAACGGGGTCAGGGTCGTTGGGACCACACCAAAACCGTTGGGGCGCGCCCGGCGCTGTCGCGAATTCACAATCGTAGATGATCGCGGTCCGGCTCATCCCCAAAGCTCTGCTGTTGGTGGATGAACCCCCGCATCATCAAAAACCAAAGGTGCATTGCGATCTTCGGCCAGCAAGAGTGGCCCGTCCAAGTCAGTCACTGCTGCACCTTGGGCCACTAGCGTCGCAGGCGCCATGGCCAGGGATGACCCCACCATGCAGCCCACCATGATCCCATAGCCTTCGGCGCGCGCCGCATCCCGCAGGGCAAGCGCCTCGGTCAGTCCACCGGTTTTATCGATCTTGATGTTGATCAGGTCATACTTGCCTTTCAGCGCAGGCAGGCTGGCCCTGTCATGGCAGCTTTCGTCAGCGCAGACCGGCACTGGCCGTTCCATTCCGATCAGGGCGTCATCCTCGCCCGCCGGCAAGGGCTGTTCGACCAACTGGACGCCGAGACGCACAAGATGCGGAGCAAGGTCGGCATACACCGCCGCTGACCAACCTTCATTCGCATCCACGATGATCTGGGCATTGGGTGCGCCCGCTCTGACGGCCTCCAGCCGCGGCATGTCATCAGGTGTGCCCAGTTTGATCTTGAGAAGCGGGCGATGTGCGTTCTGCGCCGCTTGCGCTTGCATCGCCTCGGGCGTGCCAAGCGACAGAGTGTAAGCGGTGATCTCGGGGCCCGGTGTCTGAAGACCCGCAAGTTCCCAAGCACGCTTTCCGGCACGTTTGCATTCAAGATCCCAAAGCGCGCAATCCACGGCGTTGCGCGCAGCTCCTGCTGGCAAGAGATCATATAGTGCCGCCCGACTGAGCGCCGTTGGCAAAGCCTTAATCTCTGCCGTCACGCTGTCCAGCGTTTCGTCATACCGCGCATAGGGCACGCATTCTCCCCATCCGGTATCCGTGCCATCACTGATCTGGACGGTCAGCACATGCGCCTCGGTCCGCGACCCGCGCGAAATGGTGAACGCTTGCGCCAATCGAAAGACATCACGGGTTATATCAATGCGCATAAGCCCACCATTCTCTGTCTACACGTCCCCTTCTCCGAGGAGCTAACCGGAGACAACGTCGTTGCCTCAGGATGCCAGTGCGTCAACCAGCTTGCCAGCCCCAAAGCGGAACGGATCGGCAGCAGGCAGGCCCATACGGTCTTCTATCTCTGCCAGACATGCGCGTGCCGCGTTGTCGTCGAGTGCCTTTGTGTTCACCGACACACCAGCGACAAAGCAATCCCGGTTTGCAACACGGGCAATCGGCAGCGCCGTATCGCGCAATTGTTCCAGCGAAGGCAGCCCGTAGTGGGGCAGTCCGCGCATGTGGGTGCGGGTTGGTTCATGGCACAGGATCAGCGCGTCTGGCTGACCGCCATGGATCAAGGCCATTGTTACACCGGAATACGAGACGTGGAACAGGCTGCCCTGCCCTTCGATGTGATCCCAGTGGTCATCATCATTGTCAGGTGTCAGATACTCGACCGCACCCGCCATGAAGTCCGCAATCACGGCGTCCAGTGGCACACCTTTGCCCGTGACCAGAATACCCGTCTGACCCGTTGCCCGGAAATCCGAATTCATGCCGCGCTTGCGCATTTCTGCATCCATCGACATGGCGGTGTACATCTTGCCACAGGAGCAATCCGTGCCGATGGCCAATACGCGCTTGCCGCTGCGCTTTTTCCCGTTGGCAATGGGGTAGGCAATCGTGGGAATGCGCACATCGTGCAGCGTGCAGCCATTGACCCGTGCGGCCGCTTGCAATTCATCCTCGTCCCGCAACAGGTTATGCAGGCCAGCGGCCAGATCATACCCCATCTGCAACGCCTTCACGAGCACGACCTTCCAGGCATCAGAGATCACACCGCCGCGATTTGCGACGCCAATCACGAGGGTCTTGGCACCTGCGGCCAGACCTTCCTCGAGGGTCATGTCTGTCAGCCCCATATCGGCGCCGCAGCCCTCCAGCCGGATCTGACCCACGGCATTCTCGGGACGCCAGTCCTTGATCCCTTGTGCCACTTTTGCAGCCAACTGATCCGGCGCATCGCCGAGGAACAATAGATACGGTGTTTGAATCATCTGACATCCCCTTCGTCGTTGCGCGGTATTCTATCGATACCGCACACAATCGCATCGTGAAACTCTCTCATATCTTACAATATGTCGAATAATCTTGCGCGATATGGGGAATGAGAAGCGTTTCTTTCGAATTCGCTTATGAAGGCAGCAGAATCGCCGTGCCATGCTGCACCTGCAAAATGCGCCTTGCGAACCGGTGCGCAATTTAATACCAGCCAAGTAACCTCATACGAAATTATCTTACCAAAGGTGCGCCATGTCTTTTCGCCTTCAACCCACGCCTCCGGCCCGTCCAAACCGTTGCCAACTCTTTGGCCCAGGATCGCGCCCTGCCATCTTTGAAAAGATGGCAGCGTCGGCAGCGGACGTCATCAACCTTGACCTCGAAGACAGCGTCGCACCGAGCGACAAGGACAGTGCCCGCGCGAACGTCATAAATGCCATCGGTGATATCGACTGGGGCACCAAAACCCTATCAGTCCGCATCAACGGCCTTGATACCCCCTATTGGTATCGCGATGTGGTGGATCTGATGGAACAGGCGGGTAACCGGCTGGATCAGATCATGATCCCCAAGGTGGGCAATGCCGCCGACATCTACGCCGTCGATGCGCTTGTGACATCCATCGAGGCCGCCAAGGGACGCAGCAAACCAATCACGTTTGAGGTCATCATCGAATCCGCAGCCGGCATCGCACATGTTGAGGACATCGCCGCCGCCTCGCCCCGGCTGGCCGCCATGTCATTGGGCGCGGCCGATTTCGCGGCATCGATGGGCATGGCCACGACCGGGATCGGTGGGACGCAAGCCAACTACTACATGATGCATGAAGGACAGAAACACTGGTCAGACCCATGGCATTGGGCACAGGCCGCCATTGTCGCCGCCTGCCGCACCCACGGCGTGCTGCCAGTGGACGGACCCTTCGGCGACTTTTCGGACGACGAAGGCTTCCGGGCACAGGCCCTGCGGTCTGCAACGCTTGGCATGGTTGGCAAATGGGCGATCCACCCCAAACAAGTGACGTTGGCCAATGAAGTGTTCACACCGTCCGAGGAGGCCGTGGCCGAAGCCCGCGAGATCCTCGCCGCCATGGAAGAGGCCAAGGCCAAAGGCGAAGGCGCAACCGTCTACAAGGGCCGTCTTGTCGACATCGCCTCGATCAAACAGGCGGAAGTCATCGTGCGGCAATCAGAGATGATCGCTGGCAGCTAGACACCAAACGGGACGGCGGCTGGGGCGCCTTTGCCAACGGCAAACAGCGTCCACCCGGCGTCCTCAATCCGGCCAGACCTTGCGACCATCAACGCCTGTCTCTTCGATCAGACCCAACCGCTTGGCCTCAAAGTAGTATCCACGCGCGTACCACATCACCGCGGCATCCATGTCCTGCCCCGACACCAGCCACGCCCCACGCAGGTAGCGTGTCGCGTATTTCAGGTTCGTTTCCGCGTCGAGCAGGTCGTTCGGTTGCCCCCGAAATCCCATACTGCGCGCCGTGGCGGGCAATATTTGCATCAAGCCGTAGTAAGGCCCGTTCCGTGCCCCCGGCCTGTGTGTGCTTTCACGAATGACGACGCGCTGCACCAAGGCGACGGGCACGTCATTTGCCGCTGCAGCAGCCTCGATCTGTTGTCGCAGTTCGGGCGTTTCATTTGGATAGAGCGGAACCGCAGATACCGGCGGCGCTTCTGGTTCGGGGCTCGAGCAAGCGGCGACCAAGGCCACAATGCACATCAGGATAAATCGTGTCATGAGGGATGACTAATAGCAGTCGGGCTTATGCACCACGCACACAGACGTGATTGGGCAAGTCCTCGCTCACATGCTTCCCTGCTTGGATCATTGTACCATCGGAGACGTCCATGCGCCTGACACTCGCCATCCTCGCACTGATCCTGCCACCACTCGCCGCTCAAGCCGAGATTGCACCGCGCGAAGGTTGGTCCGTCACGCCAACAACCAAGAGCTACGATCAGTTGATCGCGGATGTCAAAACGGCGGCCAAAGCGAATAAAATGGGTGTCGTTACCCAAGCTGGCCCTACCGGAGCTGCAAAGTCCCGGGGGATTACCATTCCAGGCAACCGGGTGATCGGGCTGTTCAACAACGTTTATGCGGTCAACATCCTGAACCTGTCGACAGCCGCAATGATCGAAGCGCCAGTGCGCGTCTACGTGACCGAAAATGCGGATGGGACAGCGACCCTCAGCTATAAGACGCCATCGAGCGTATTTGCGCCCTACACAGAGGAAGCTGGCCCGGAACTCGCAACTCTTGCGCAGGACCTGGACGCGATCTTCGCAGCGATCTCGGACCAAGCCACGCAATAAAGCGTGACGCTAGGCGCGCTCATCCTTCGGTGACCCCATAACCACATAGGATGTAATGGCATTCACCTGCGGCAGTGCGCCCAGCATGTCGGTGTGAAATGTCTTGTAACTGGGCAGGTCGGCACATTCGATGCGCAACAGGTATTCGATTGTGCCTGTGATGTTGTGGCATTCGCGCACCTCGGGCGCGCGCGAGATCGCACGTTCAAATGCTTCCTGACTGGCCTTTGAATGGTCGTTCAACCCAACACCGATATAGGCGACGAAGCCAATGCCCATCTTGGTTCTGTCCAGCACGGCACGGTACCCGGCAATGACCCCTGCCCGCTCCAACTCTTGAACACGCCGCAAGCAAGCGGACGGCGACAGGCCCACGCGATCCGCCAATTCGATATTGCTGATCCGGCCATCACGGCTCAGCTCTTGCAATATCTGGTCATTTATTTGATCGATCTTCATCATTAGTTGCAAAGATAGGCTAGGATTCATTCATTTCGCAATCTATCTCGCCTGATCTTACCGCATTTATTGTGCATGACGTATGATCTCCTCACTGCCTTGGCCACGTTTGCCTTTGTCAGCTCCATCACACCTGGACCCAACAACCTGATGCTTATGGCGTCCGGCGCAAATTTCGGCTTTCGCCGGACGATCCCACATATGCTGGGCGTTGGGTTGGGCTTTGTGTTCATGGTGCTTCTGGTCGGTGCCGGACTTGTTCAGGTGTTTGACGCATATCCCGCCAGCCACACGGTCCTGAAAGTGGCGTCGGTGACCTATCTTCTGTACCTCGCATGGAAGATTGCGACCGCGGCGCCCGTAAAAGATGGCGCTGAAAAGGGTACGCCCATGACGTTCCTCCAAGCGGCCGCCTTTCAATGGGTTAATCCAAAGGCATGGACGATGGCCCTGACAGCCGTGACCGTCTACACGCCTGATACGACACTTTGGGCGATCGCTCTTGTGGCAATCGTCTTTGGCGCGATCAACTTTCCATCGGTCAGTTCATGGACGTTGCTCGGCCAACAGATGGCGCGGGTACTTACAAATCCGGCCCGTCTGACTGCATTCAACTGGACCATGGCTGCGCTTCTGGTCGCGTCGCTCTACCCCGTGATCTTTCCATAACGTTGCAAATGCTGCATCCTGCCGCCATATAGCGAAAAATCGCATCGGGGACGCAGGCGTGACGCAGTATCTTGAATTCGAAAAACCCTTGGCTGAAATCGAAGGCAAGGCAGAAGAGTTGCGGGCCCTCGCACGCCAAAACGAAGATATGGACGTCACCGACGAGGCCGCCGGGCTTGATGCCAAAGCGGTACAGATGCTTGAGGATCTGTATGGTGACCTGACGCCTTGGCGCAAATGCCAAGTGGCGCGTCACCCAGACCGCCCCCATTGCCGCGACTACATCGAGGCGCTGTTCACTGAATACACTCCGCTTGCGGGCGACCGGAACTTTGCAGACGATCACGCCGTTATGGGCGGGTTGGCCCGCCTGGACGATCGGCCTGTCGTCGTGATTGGACACGAAAAGGGCAATGACACCAAATCCCGCATAGAACGCAATTTCGGCATGGCCCGTCCCGAAGGCTACCGCAAAGCGATCCGGTTGATGGACATGGCGGACCGTTTCAACATGCCAGTCATCACGCTTGTCGACACACCCGGCGCGTATCCGGGCAAAGGGGCGGAAGAACGCGGCCAATCCGAAGCCATTGCGCGTTCAACCGAAAAGTGCCTGCAGATCGGTGTGCCGCTGGTGTCCGTGGTGATTGGTGAAGGTGGATCGGGCGGGGCCGTGGCCTTTGCCACCGCGAACCGGGTCGCGATGCTCGAACACTCGGTCTACTCGGTGATCAGCCCCGAAGGGTGCGCCTCGATCCTTTGGAAAGATGCGGAAAAGATGCGTGAAGCGGCTGAAGCGTTGCGCCTAACAGCGCAAGATCTCAAGCAACTGGGCGTGACAGACCGCATCATCCCCGAAGCCGTGGGCGGCGCACATCGACACCGTGACGCAACCATTGCGTCTGTTGGCAACGCCCTGTCCACGATGCTGGATGAACTTGACGGCAAGGATTGCGCGGCACTTGTCAGCGACCGCAGGCAAAAATTCCTGAGCCTTGGCAGCACCGGGCTCGCTGCCTGATCAGCTGGCCAGCATCCGCAGCCCCTGCGTCACGTCAGACCGCACCGCAAGGCGGAGACTGGGTTCGTCACCCGCGCGCAAAGCTGCAATGATCAAGCGGTGGTATCGCGGCGGCTCGGTCCGTCGCAACCGACCGTAAAGCGCCCGCATGGTCGGGCCCATCTGCAACCACACCGTTTCCGCCATTGCCAGCATCGCAGGCGCCTGAGCCCGCAAATAGAGAGTGCGGTGAAATTCGAGGTTCGTACGGATGTAACTGACAGCGTCGCGGTGGGCGACAGCCTCTGCCACGGCGCCGTTGATGCTTTGCAATCGTTCGATCAGGGCAAGGTGCGCGCGCGGCAAAGCCCGGGTCGCCAACTCCACCTCGATTAAAGCGCGCAGGGCAGCGAGCTCTTCGATCCGTTCATTGGATAGTTCTGGCGTCGAGACGCGTCCGGACTGCGACAGGGTCAACGCGCCTTCGGCCACCAGACGGCGTACCGCTTCGCGGGCGGGGGTCATGGATACGTCATACTGCTTGCCGATCCCGCGCAAGGTCAAAGCCTGCCCGGGGGCGATATCACCATGCATGATGCGTGTCCGCAGACGACGATAAACGCGGTCATGGGCGGCGGACGCGGTGTCTCGGGTGCGTGGAACCTGCTGCATCATCTTTTGTGATCACACGACGTGACGCGGGTCAATCGGCAAAACGGAAGCGATGCAGGGTGTTACCTTCAGTCCTCAGCCACCGACGCTGCGCATCATAGGGTCCGTGAATGCGTGACACGGCATTCCAGAAGGCTGGTGAGTGGTTCATCTGTTCCAAGTGGGCCACCTCGTGAGCCGCCACGTAGTTCAAAACCTCGGGCGACGCGAGAATGAGGCGCCATGAAAACATCAACCGGCCTGCCGACGAACATGACCCCCAACGGGATCGCGTATCGCGCAGGGTCAGGCCGTTGTAGGATCGACCAAGTCGCTGCGCATAGTCATCACAGGCGTCGGCCAGCGCATCACGCGCACGCGCCTTGAGAAACCCGACGACCCGAGCAGGGGCCGTCTCTGGCGCGCCGGGAACCAGCAATGCGTCATCCGTCATCACGACCCGCCGACCGGTGCCTTGCGCGATGCTGCGTTGCTGCCCTTCTACCGGCAAACGTGTTCCCGCGCCGACAATCACATCCTCGACCCTTGCCGCCAGATGTTTGCGAATCCAAAGCTCCTTCTGGCGCGCGAAGTCCAACGCCTCTCGCTCGGCGACATGCGTTGGCAAAGTCAACGTGACGCGACCATCCAAGGATGAAATACGCAAGGTAATGCGCCGCGCCCGCGTGGACCGGCGCAACGTCAGAACAATGTCAGGGCGTCCTTGAAGTACCCGTTCAGCCATCCCATCTCCGCATCGCGGGCCAACACCTACCCATAAGGCTTTGACTCCGTCCCGACCTTATGGCACTTGCCCAGAATCGCCGCAACACGAGGCACGCCCTTTTACCCGCTTTCACAGCGCCGGACCGGGCTACGCGCATACAAGAGGATGACACATGCCAAAGGAAGAATGGGGCACGAAACGACTATGTCCGACGACCGGAAAACGGTTCTACGATATGAACTGGACACCCATCATCAGCCCCTACACCGGTGATGCGGTCGAGGTCGACAGCACGAAAACCCGTATGATCGCGGCGGACGCCGAAGATGCCGCATCGGCCAAAAACAAGGCCAAGACCGTCGCGGACGGGGAGGATCAGGTGCTGGACGACGACGATGTCGAGGTCGAGCTGGATGATGATCTGCTGGATGATGATGACGACGACGAAGACAACGTCCCGCTCGACGAGCTGGCAGACGTGGCAGTCGAAGAAGACGAGTCGTAAACGCATGAGCCAAACGGGGTCTTTTTCGCTTGATCCCGTTTGGCAAAGCGCCTAATCAGCAGCGCACGGCTGGAAACAGCCACACAGGATGGGGCATTAGCTCAGCTGGGAGAGCGCCTGCATGGCATGCAGGAGGTCAGCGGTTCGATCCCGCTATGCTCCACCATCCCTCTCTCGCAAATCACGCAGAATGCGGCATCAATGTCAGGCCCTGACTTGCGCGCGTCTGCTGTGCTGCCACTGTGAGTGCAGCGGTTCGATCCCGCCATGGCTCAGCATTCAGTCTTTCTGATGCTGTGCGACGACGCCGATTTTATAAGGATGTTGTCTGCGACGAAGTCAGTCGGAACGCAGGTGTTCAATCAGGCTTTTGGGATGGTCCATCGCTGTAGCGACACGCAGCCGTGTCACAAAAATTTCGCTTATCTGATACATTTTCGAATCCAACACCGCCGATACACCCGGGCATAAAACCGGGGAATGGTATGCTTAAGATCGAACGGCTGACCAAAGCATTTGGGCAGAACATAGCAGTTGATACTGCATCGGTTGAAATCAACCGCCCCCAGATGATCGGTATCATTGGACGCTCTGGCGCGGGCAAGTCGACCTTGCTCCGGATGTTGAACCGTCTCACCGATCACACGTCCGGCACGATCCATTTCGAAGGGCAGGACATCACCGCTCTGAAAGGTGCGGCAAAGCGCGCGTGGCAAAGCCAATGCGCGATGATCTTCCAACAGTTCAACCTGGTCCCGCGGATGGATGTGGTCTCGAACGTGCTTCATGGCACTTTGAACCGCCGGTCGACGGTCGCGACCCTGTTCAATTTGTACCCAACCGAAGACATTCATCGCGCAATCGACATCCTTGATCGGCTGGGCATTGCAGAACATGCACCAATGCGGGCCGAAGCCCTCTCTGGCGGTCAGCAGCAGCGCGTTGCGATTGCCCGCGCGCTTATGCAGGACCCAAAGATCATCCTTGCAGATGAGCCTATTGCCTCTCTCGACCCGATGAACGCACAGGTCGTGATGCAGGCCCTGCGACGCATCCACGAGGAAGATGGCCGCATGGTCATCGCAAACCTGCACACGCTGGATACAGCGCGGCGCTATTGTGACCGCGTGATCGGTATGCGGGCGGGCAGGATCGTATTTGACGCAACGCCTGACAAGCTGACCACATCCATGGCCCGCGAAATCTATGGCGCCGGCGCCGAGTTTTCCGAGAGCGCAACCTCGACCGAGATCGAGACACTCGACGCTTCGGAAAAAGCCAAGATGGAGGCCGAGGCCTACGTCTGACCTTCGTCCCTGCCCATCCGGCGGGGATTTTTCGTTCCAACGGAGAGAACCATGAAAAAGATCACCGCTGCCGCCCTGGCAACCACAGCACTGGCGACAGTCGCCTCGGCTGAAGACATCACCGAATTCCGCATTGGCCTTTTGGGCGGTGAGAACGCTCAGGATCGCCTGAACTCGAATGAGTGCCTGCGCGCCTACACAGAGGAAACTCTGGGCGTTGAAACCAAGCTCTTTGCCCCTGCCGATTATGCAGGTGTGATCCAGGGTCTGGTTGGTGGCACGCTGGACATGGCATGGCTGGGTGCCTCGTCTTATGCAGCGACTTATCTGCAGAACCCCGACGCGGTTGAGCCCGTGCTAGTCAAGATCAACCTCGACGGCTCTTACGGCTATCATTCGATCGGGTTTGCCCGTGCCGACAGCAACATCACCAACCTGGACGAGATGGAAGGTAAAGTGTTCGGCTTTGGTGACCCCAACTCGACCTCCGGTTATCTGATCCCTTCGATCGAAATCCCGCAGGCCGCTGACAAGATCACAATGGAGTCCGGCGACTACTTTGGCGAGGTCAAGTTCACCGGCGGTCACGAGCAAACCATCGTTGCGGTCAACAACGGTGACATCGACGCTGGCGTGACCTGGGCAGACGGCCAGGGCAACTGGGAAGACGGTTACAACTCGGGCGCCTTGCGCAAAGCCGTGGACGCGGGCCTGATCGACATGAACGACCTGGTGCAAATCTGGAAATCTAAGCCGATCCCGGAAGGTCCCATCGTTCTGCGCAAGGACCTACCCGAAGACGTCAAAGCAAAGATGATCGCGCTGGTCGACAACATGTACGACACGGACAAAGACTGCACATACAGCATCTCGGCCGGTGAAAGCCTGGGCTTCGACCCGATCACCCACGAGGCGTACGTCTCTGTCATCGAAGCACGTAAAGCCAAATCAAACTGATTTGAGTGTGTGTCTGCCGGGTCCCCAGAAATTGGGGGCCCGGTAATTTATTGGGGTATGGGCATGGTAGAAACAACTGCGGTCATCCGCGATCTGGGCAGCATCCAAGACGATTACTTGGCGTTGACCCGACAAAAGCGTCTTTATTCCTTTATCCTGTTGATCATATTCATAGCGCTCATGGTCGCCGGGTTCTCTGTCGCGGGGGGCCGCAATGCCGGATCTTTTTGGGGCGGGTTGGACAACTTTTTTGACTACCCTGCGGAGCTGGTGATCGAGGCGAGTGGCAAACTGTCCGAGTTGCCGGGCCATTTCGTGACCTTCTTTCCGGCCCTGATTGAAACGGTGAACATTGCCGCCGCCGCCACCTTGATCGGCGCCATCGCAGCTATTTTCCTGTCCCTGCTGTCGACACGCGGCATGGCGTGTTTCCCCGTTCTGATCCCGGTCTTTCGCCGCATCATGGACATCAGCCGCGCCATTCCCGAGATTGTTGTGGCGCTGGTGCTGATCTTCATCCTGGGCGGTGGCCCGGTTCCGGCGATGATCGCCATTGCACTCCACACAGCGGGCGCGTTGGGCAAGCTGTTCTCGGAAGTGAACGAGAATGCAGACCTGAAACCGCTTGATGGCCTGGCATCGGTCGGAGCCGCTTGGGGGCAAAAGATGGCGCTTGGCATCGTCCCTCAGGTTGCACCCAATTGGCTGAGCTACGCGCTGTTGCGGTTCGAAATCAACGTGCGCGCCTCTGCTATTCTGGGCTTTGTGGGCGCGGGCGGGCTTGGTTACGAGCTCAAGAACGCCATCAGCTGGGGGCAAGGCCGTTACGACGAAGCCGCCGCGATCTTCCTTCTGTTGTTCATCACCATCGTCGTGATTGACCAGACCTCAAGCCACTACCGGGATCGACTGACCCACGGGGCCAAACCGGAGCGCCGCGCATGACCATGCTAGACACCGCCGACCTGAAAGGGTCCGCAGACCGTGTGATGTCCCGCAAGCGGATCGTCAGCTTTGCCCTGCCCGCTCTGGTTCTGACCTATCTGGCCTATGTCTTCTTTGCATTCGGTGTCCCCGACCTGATTGCCAGGGCCAGCGGAGCCAATGCACGCGCGCTGATGGCCGACACCTACAGTCACAAGGTCCATGTGACCCGCGACAACCGAAATGGCACGGTGCGTGTCGCAATCGAGGGCGAAAGCAAAGGGGCCTACGCCGAAGGGGCCAGCCCGGACTGGGTGGCACTTGGCGAAGAGACAATCATTGATCTGGGAGGTGGTCACATCGTCACCTACCTGCCCGCGAACAATGGCGTGACATATAACGTGCCCGGATATGGGCTGATGACATTCGAAGTGTCCCGATCGCAAGGCGTTATCCAGAATTACCCGACGGGCGACATTCCAGACTGGGTTAACGCATCAAAGAACCGCGTGGCCGTGACGACAGAAGCCGGTCGTCTGTCGATCACCCGCAACCGCACCGAGGTGTTCCGGTATTTTGTCGGCTGGGAACTGTTCTTTTTCACACTCGACAGCCCCTACCATGGCCTCGGGTTCCGCGAAGTGGTCGGCCGCGCCTTTGGTGGCGAGGCCGGAGCCATCGCGCAGGACTTCTGGACCAACAAGATGTGGCGGCATGGCGATGTGGCCTGGGCCATTTTTGAAACCATCCTGATGGCCTTTCTTGGAACCATGGGCGGGGCCATCGTCGCGCTTCCTTTGGCTTTCCTCGCTGCGCGCAATTTTGCGCCACTGGTGGCTGTGCGCATGGCAACGCGGCGCTTGTTCGACTTTATTCGCGGGGTGGATGCGTTGATCTGGACGATTATCCTGTCGCGCGCATTTGGCCTTGGTCCGTTGACGGGAGCGTTGGCCATCCTGATCACGGACACTGGCACCTTTGGCAAACTGTTCTCGGAAGCGCTGGAAAACGTGGACAAGAAGCAGATCGAAGGTGTGCAATCGACCGGTGCGAAACCGATCCAGCGCTACCGGTTTGGTGTGATCCCGCAGATCACGCCGGTGCTGATTTCACAGATTTTGTATTTCCTTGAATCCAACACCCGCAGCGCCACAGTTATCGGCGCCATCACTGGCGGCGGTATCGGACTGTTGCTTACACAAGCCATCATCACCCAGAAGGATTGGGAAGAGGTTAGTTACTACATTATGCTGATTGTCGTGATGGTCGTTTTTATGGACTGGCTATCGGGATTGCTGCGGCGCAAGCTGATCAAAGGGGGTAAAGACGGACATTGATCCCACGACTGCGCGAAGAGCCATACTTGCATGAGCAAGTGGAAGCCGTGAACACAACGCTGGGCCGGTACACCCAGATCGGTCAGAACACTCGGCTCGCACAAGTGGAGATGGGTGACTACAGTTATTGCGACAGGTTCTGCGACCTGGCCAACGTGACGGTAGGCAAGTTCGCCAACATCGCCAGCTTCGTCCGCATCGGGGCGACAGACCACCCGTTGGATCGGGCATCACTGCACCATTTTATGTATCGTTCAGCGAGTTACTGGGACGATGCCATGGATGACGCGGACTGGTTCGCACATCGGGCGTCACGGCGCGCCTTTGTCGGGCACGACACGTGGATTGGCCACAACGCGCAAATCAAGCCCGACGTGACCATCGGCCATGGTGCCGTCATCGCATCCGGCGCCATTGTGACCAAGGACGTGGCACCTTACACCATCGTGGGCGGGGTCACCGCCAGCAAACTCCGCGACCGGTATGCGACGGGTGTCGCGGATCGCATGATGGCGTTGGCATGGTGGGATTGGGATCACGCCACCTTGCGCACAAGGCTTGATGACTTCCGCCACCTGAACGCCGAAGCCTTTCTGGAAAAATACGAACGCCTCTGAGTTATTCCGCTGCGACCGACAGCGACGCATGCAGCGCACTGACGCGGTTGGCAACATCACCACACAGATGTGTCCAGCGACCACCCGCCATGGTCGCTTCTATCTGACGTGTGTAGATATTGATGATGGTCAAATCCGCACGCTTTCCGACGTCCAGGGTGCCGCGATCATCCAGCCCCATGATCTGGGCTGGGCGGGACGAAATCATGCCCCAAGCGGAAGGCAAGCTCCGCAGACCTTGGTCGGCCAAGGTAAATGCGGCTTGCGCCAAGGCGGGATAGTAGTAGTCGGACACAAGCGCATCACACGCGCTTTCGCTGATCAGCGTGGCAGCCGCAATGTTGTTTGACTGACTGCCACCACGCACCACGTTTGGAGCGCCCATGAGGATCGGGTCTCCCCATGTGCGGGCGACGACCGCGGCCTTCATGGAGGTTGGAAACTCACAAACCTTTGCCCCGATCATGGAATAGCGTTCACGGGTGGCAGCATCCTGATCATCATGGCTCCCATACGTCACACCGAGACGATCAAAGGCTGAGGCGAGATTGCACAGATACCGGGGAACATCCTTGTCCCGCTCCTTGGCTGCCCTGACCAGGACCATATGCTCATCCGGCGTGCGCCCTGATTTGGCCGCCCAGACGGTTATTGCCTCCGGCTTGGCAGTTGCCAGCTCAACGGCCTCGTCGAGATGGTTGTTGAAGATAACATAGTCGATCCCATGCTCCCGGATCGCAGCCAGCAATCGATCCTGATGGTCCATCGTGTGCGTTTCGCACCGGATCTGCACACGAAGGTCGGTCTGCATCTGCGGGCGATAGGCCGCGAGGGCGGCAAGGAACGCTTCGGCATAGTCAGGGCTGCGGTGACCGCCTTCCCAGCTCCAGCTTTGAGCCATCCAGGCCGTCGTTACGCCATTGGCGGCAGCATCTCGGTCGGTCCCGACGAGGCCGGTTTGCAATGGGAAAGGTGCTGACGGCCGTGGCGCCATGTGATGCTCGAATGCGTCGCCGTGCAAATCAATGATGCCTGGCATAACCAGGTATCCGTGCAGGTTCAAATCACGATCCGCCGCATCGACCAGCATGCCGTCTGCGACACTAACGGGTGCATCGACCAATGCATCACCGCGCAAAACGCGTGCACCGACAAGGCGCATGGAAGGATAAGACTGGTGCATCAATCTGCTCGAACACTTGTGCTGATACTCGTCTGGATAGAATAGCCTGTGGATATGTCAGCGCCGTGACATCGCAGAACTTTCACATGTCGTCTGACAAGGTCAGCGTAACGCGGTCCCCGGCGAACCATGTCCGCCCCAGTTCAATCGGTTGCCCGGTCAGGTCGGCATTCACGCCGACACTGCGCAACAGCGGTGCTCCTTCGGCAAGTCGGAGGTGAAGGGCCTGCGTTGCGGTCGCGGCTGTGGCCGTCAATCGCGTCCATGCGCGTGTGTAGTCGGAGACCTTACCAGACTTCAGCGCCGCGGTGACCGAGCCCGACGCTTCCAAAGCCCTCGGAAGGTCAGGAAACCGCGCAGCGGGGAAGATCGAACAGAACAGCGCGATAGGTTGATCATCGGCAAAACTGAGGCCGTCATAAACATGTACCTGCGCGGCTTCTCCAAGCTGCAACGCCTCCTGCTCTTTCGAGCTGGCAAGGCGGGTAATAACCGACAGAACCTGTTTGCCCGGGGTGCGGCCGGCGGCCCTGAGGTTTTGGTGGAAGCGCACGCGTCGACCAATAGGATAGTCGGTCGGCGTTTGCGCAACAAATGCGCCCGCCCCACGACGTGTGTGTACGGTTCCAGATTTGACCAGGGCAGACAGCGCATGGCGCACCGTATGCCTGTTCACGCCAAACCGGGCCGATAGCTGCGCCTCGGTCGGAAGTTTGTCGCCGGGACTGTACAGGCCATCGGCAATTTCGCCGGA
Source organism: Tateyamaria sp. LSS28 (assembly GCF_059611725.1). Classification (NCBI taxonomy): domain Bacteria; kingdom Pseudomonadati; phylum Pseudomonadota; class Alphaproteobacteria; order Rhodobacterales; family Roseobacteraceae; genus Tateyamaria; species Tateyamaria sp. LSS28. The sequence continues at coordinate 222,848 of NZ_JCAPFI010000001.1, forward strand.
GAGGGTATCCGCAATGGATTTCCAGATGGGCGTGCGCGCCATGTGTCACGGAACTTTCACATCAAGTCGGTGGACGTGGCGAAGCGACTCGCCTATAATTTGTCTAGTTGTATAGGAATCTCAACAACTTCGCAAGGTGTATAGATGGACGGATCAAGCGACCCAAATGCAGCTCGAAAGGCATGGTTATCGGTGTTGTCCAAGGCCCCGGCGACTGACCTTGCAAACCTCTGGACCAAAGCTGGCTACGATCCGGCACACGAGGTGCTGCGTGCCCCGGAGATTGGCGCCGTGATGGTCCGTGGCCGCGCCGGTGCGGTTGGCGCACCGTTCAATCTGGGCGAAATGACCGTCACGCGCTGTTCCATCCGCCTCGCTTCCGGAGAAGTGGGCCATGGCTATGTTCAAGGGCGCGACAAGAACCACGCGACGCAAGCTGCTTTGGCCGATGCTCTCATGCAGACTGTTGATGCAATGGACGTCGACGCCTCAATCATTGCGCCCTTGCGCAAAGCCGCTGAACAACGTCGCGCGACGCGAGGCGCAAAGGCGGCGGCGACCAAGGTGGACTTCTTTACAATGGTACGAGGGGAGGACTGATGGAGCATTCAAGTCTGGCAGGCGGCTTCACCGACCCGCCCCAGGAAAGCGCACAGGCTTTTCGCGGGATCATGCGCGCCATGGCCTGTCCTGGAACGATTTGCGATGTCGCGGGGGCCGTGCCGCCCGCCCCATTGTCCGTCGCGGCAGGGACCGTTCTGATAACCCTCGCCGACCACGACACTGGCATACACTTGGCGGGACATTACAACGTCCAAGCCGTACGCGATTGGGTAACGTTTCAGACGGGCGCGCCTCTGGTTGATGCCGCCAACGCTCAATTCGTTCTGGGAAATTGGGAGGATATCGACCTGTCCAATCTTGCGGTCGGCACCGCAGAATATCCCGACCGGTCGACCACTGTCATTGTCGACCTGCCTGTATTGAAGGCGGAAGGAGCAACACTGCAAGGACCGGGCATCAAGGACGTCGCGCGGCTCAACCTGCCTGGTCTGGAGGCGTTCCAGCGCAATGCTACGCTCTTCCCACTTGGGCTGGACTTCATGTTCACATGCGGGGCGCAAATCGCTGCCCTGCCCCGCAGCACAAAGGTGTCCTGACATGTATGTTGCAGTCAAAGGGGGCGAAAAAGCCATCGACGCAGCCCACGCCTGGCTGGCCGAGGAACGGCGCGGGCCAACAGACATTGCAGAGTTGTCGGTATCGCAGATCAAGGGACAATTGAGACTGGCTGTAAACCGCGTCATGGCCGAAGGCTCGCTCTATGACCCGGACCTCGCTGCGCTCGCAATCAAGCAAGCGCGCGGCGACATGATCGAAGCGATCTTTCTGATCCGCGCCTATCGCACCACGCTGCCCAGAATTGGTGGATCGGCGCCGGTGGACACCGAAAGCATGTCCTGCGACCGCCGCGTGTCGGCCACGTTCAAGGACGCGCCGGGGGGGCAGGTTCTGGGCCCCACCTTTGACTACACACACCGGCTGCTGGACTTCAAACTGGCCGCCGATGGGGATGTGCCCAGCGCGCTCGAACGCCAAAGCGGTGATGGCCCCAAGCCGCACATCATGTCCTATCTGGACCGCGAGGGGTTGATCCAGCCGGAACCGGAGGGCGCGGAAAGTCCGCCGGATCTAACAAGGGAACCCCTCGAATTGCCGGCGGATCGGGCGCTGCGCCTGCAATCTCTGACGCGAGCGGACGAAGGGTTCATCCTTGGCATGGCTTATTCGACCCAGCGTGGATACGCCCGCAATCACGCATTCGTAGCCGAACTCCGCATTGGCACCTGCGCGCTCGAGATGGATATCCCCGAATTGGGTTTTGCGATCGAGATTGGCGAAATTGAACTGACAGAATGCGAGACTGTGAACCAGTTCCAAGGGTCCAAGACGGAGCCACCTCAGTTCACGCGTGGCTATGGGCTGGTGTTCGGCATGTCCGAGCGCAAGGCGATCTCTATGGCGCTGGTAGACCGGGCGCTGCGGTGGGAAGAGCTGGGCGAAGACAATGTGGGGGCACCTGCGCAGGACGAGGAATTCGTCCTGTACCATGCTGACAATATCCAGGCGACTGGCTTTTTGGAGCACATCAAACTGCCCCACTACGTGGATTTCCAGTCCGAGCTTGAACTGATCCGCAAGTTACGGCGCGAGGCAATGGGATGTAACCAGCAGCAGGAGGCCGCCGAGTGACGGACTACAACTTTGCCTATCTGGATGAACAAACCAAACGCATGATCCGACGTGCGATCCTCAAGAGCTTAGCTATTCCAGGTTACCAGGTGCCCTTTGCCAGCCGCGAAATGCCAATGCCTTATGGCTGGGGCACCGGCGGAGTGCAGGTGTCTGCCGCTGTCATGACCCAAGAAGACGTGTTCAAGGTGATTGATCAAGGCGCTGATGACACGACCAACGCCGTATCCATTCGACGCTTTTTTGAACGCACGGCAGATGTCGAAACGACAGAGGCCACAACAGACGCCACGGTTATCCAGACCCGCCACCGCATTCCTGAAGAACCGCTAACAGCAGATCAGATTCTTGTGTACCAAGTGCCGATCCCCGAGCCCCTGCGTTTTCTCGAGCCGTCTGAGGTTGAGACCCGCAAGATGCACGCCCTTGAGGATTACGGCCTGATGCATGTGAAGCTGTACGAAGACATCAGCGCGCATGGAGCCATCGCCACGGCTTATGCTTACCCGGTCGAAGTCGAAGGGCGTTATGTGATGGACCCGTCCCCCATCCCCAAGTTCGACAATCCCAAGCTGAATATGCCTGCCATCCAAATCTTTGGTGCCGGGCGAGAACAGCGTATCTATGCGCTGCCGCCCTACACGCAGGTGGTCAGCCTCGACTTTGAAGACTATCCATTCGAGGCGACCAAAGCCGACCATCCATGCGGGTTGTGTGGATCGACGGACAGTTATTTGGACGAGCTGATCGTCGACGACACGGGCGGGCGCATTTTTATGTGTTCCGACACGTACTACTGCGGCGCGCGCCGGGCCAAGGGTCATGTGGGCGCTGAAGGAACACCCCTTCAGGAGGATGCAGTATGATCAATCAATTGCGTATCTATGACGTTCCACCAGAGAATGCGGGGCCGTTCCTCGACCGTTTTCGCGACCATGCGGCGCGGCTGATGAAGACATATGGGTTTCGTATCCAAGCAATGTGGACAGAGCAAACTGAGGACCGGTTGCGCTTTGTCTACCTGCTGGCTTGGCAGGACGAGGCCGAGATGAAAGATCGATGGGCCGCCTTCATGGCCGATGAAGACTGGGCGCGGATCAAGAAAGAAACTGCTGCACAGCACGGCACATTCGTGCTGGGGATCGAAGACATTGTTTTGACGCCAACCGCGTTCAGCGCAGCGATTGGAGAAGACCAATGACGCCATTGTTGCAGGTCGAAGGGCTGTCCAAGTTCTATGGGCAACGTGTGGGCTGCGCGGATGTAAGCTTTGATCTGTATCCTGGTGAGGTGATGGGCATCGTTGGCGAAAGTGGGTCGGGCAAGTCGACCCTGCTGAACTGCATGGCCGGTCACCTGCCGCCCGACACTGGCCAGGTGCTGTTCAATACGCGCACAGACGGAATGCGCGACACTGTCACGATGAGTGAGCCGGAACGGCGCATGCTCGGCCGTACCGATTGGGCCTTTGTCCATCAGCACGCCCGAGACGGGCTGCGGATGAACGTCAGTGCTGGCGGGAATGTTGGTGAACGCCTGATGGCCGTGGGTGCGCGCCATTACGGCGACATCCGCGATCAGGCCATTGATTGGCTGGGGCGGGTCGAGATTGCTGCTGACCGCATCGACGACCGCCCCCGACAGTTCTCGGGCGGCATGCAACAGCGGCTACAGATTGCGCGCAATCTGGTGACGGGTCCGCGACTGGTCTTCATGGATGAACCAACCGGCGGCCTGGACGTCTCGGTGCAGGCGCGGTTGTTGGATCTGCTGCGCGGGTTGGTGCGCGAGATGGGTTTGAGCGCGATCATTGTGACCCATGATCTGGCCGTTGTGCGCCTGCTCGCTGACCGGTTGATGGTGATGAAGGACGGGCATGTGGTCGAAACGGGGCTGACCGATCAGGTGCTGGATGATCCGCAACACGCCTATTCGCAATTGCTGGTGTCGAGTGTGTTGCAGGTGTGACGAGCAGGACAAACCCGAAGCTTTTGGCAAGAAGAAGATGAACATGATCAGAGTTGAAGACGTCGCCAAATCCTTTGTTCTGCACAATCAAGGCAGCGCAGTCATTCCAGTCATGCACGGCGCATCCCTGACGGCGAGCGCTGGCGAGTGCGTGGCCTTGGTCGGCGCATCGGGCGCCGGAAAATCGACGTTGATGCGCATGATCTACGGCAACTACACCACACAGGCCGGGCAGATTATGGTCGGAGATGTCGATGTCGCGTCGGCCCCGCCACGCGACGTTCTGGCGCTGCGGCGCGAGACGCTGGGCTATGTCAGTCAGTTTTTGCGCGTGGTCCCCCGTGTGCCCACCATCGACGTCGTCAGCGAGCCGTTGCGCGCCGTCGGTGTTGACGCTGAACAGGCTGACGCACGGGCACGCGACCTTCTTATGATGCTGAACATACCAGAACGGCTTTGGTCGCTTAGTCCGACAACCTTCTCCGGTGGTGAACAGCAGCGGGTGAACATCGCGCGTGGTTTTGCATATGACTATCCGGCCATGCTGCTTGATGAACCCACAGCGAGCCTTGATGCAACGAACCGCGCCGTCGTGCTTGAGCTGATTGAGCGCGCAAAGGCACGCGGAGCGGCCATCATCGGCATTTTCCACGATGAAGCCGCGCGCGCGCAGGTCTGTGATCGCGAGGTTGATGTCAGCCTCTTTACGCCGGAGCGGGCAGCATGACCGGGCGTCTCATCGCCGTTGTTGGGCCATCTGGCGTTGGCAAGGACACCGTGATGGACGCCATGTCCAAGGCCGCCCCCAGGCTTGGCCTAGTGCGCAGAGTGATCACCCGCCCCGCAATGTCGGGGGGCGAGGTGTTTGACGGTGTTTCAGAAGCGACGTTTCAGACGATGAAGCACGATGGGGCATTTGCCCTGTCTTGGACAGCGCATGGATTATCCTATGGGATTCCGACATCGGTTGATGCATGCCTCGCGTCAGGTCAGGACATGCTGGCCAACTTGTCGCGCGGAGTGTTAGCGCAGGCGCAATCTCGGTTTCCCGGTTTGATTGTTTTTGCCCTTACAGCAGATCCTGACGTTTTGGCGCGTCGTCTGGCGGCCCGTGGGCGCGAGGACCATGCCGACATTGCAGCGCGCCTTGCACGGGTTGGTGCGGGCCTTCCGGACGGCATCAGGGCAACCATCATCGACAATTCGGGCGCGTTGGAAACCACCGTTCAAAAGGCATTGAACGCGCTTTATCCGGTCAGGGCGTAGCGATGTATCTGATGAAACAGTCCGTTCTCATCTTCTCCCAGCAGGGTCAGGCCGTCTATCCGATAGGGCGACAACTCCAATCCCGCCAAAGCCGGAGTCAAGACGGTCTCTGCTTGCGAAATAGTAGGTTTGTCCAGTTTGCCGGTGAGTGTCAGATGAAACCGGAACTGGTCCAGCACATAAGGGTAGCCCCAGCGCACAAGATGCGCCTCTTGTTCAGCCATCAGGTTTGCACTACGGCGCTTGGCCAGTTCAGCTTCAGTCGGCGGCGCGCGAAAAACGTCAAGCTCTTGCACAGCGCGGGCAGCCAAAACACCAAGGCTACTGGCATCACCACTTGGAACCAGAGCAAGGAAACGCCCGAGGCGCGCCAGTTCAAGGCCATCGAGCGACACGGTCGCGGCATCCGCACACAGCACAGCCAGTGCCGTATTCAATGCATCCAAAGTCTGTCCCTCCGCCAACCTGAAGGGCGGCTTGATCGTCCCGTGAAACCCATACTTACGTGGGGTTTCCGTCACCGCAGCCACATCCAGATCGCCGACGTCAGGGTGCGTGCACCCAACTCCGCTGGCGCTGTCCCATCCCAGCCATCTCGCACCGAAATCAGCCAACGGCGTACCCGGTTCGGGCGTGTAGTAGATGGCGTAGCGCTTAAACATATCCCACCCAATTCCAGTTCGAGATGACAGGCACATGACACAAGACACGATCCTCGCCAACGCCAAGCTTGTGTTACCGACAGAAGTGGTCACAGGGCATGTCGTGCTGCGCGATGGCCTGATTTCCGAAATTGGCACGGGCACGTCAGTGCCTGCAGGGGCTTTGGACTGTGAAGGCGATTTCCTCGCGCCGGGACTGATCGAACTGCATACCGACAACCTTGAGCGACACATCTCACCACGTCCCAAAGTGCCATGGCCGCACGGACCGGCGATCCTGGCACATGATCGGGAACTTGCGGGCACTGGCATTACCACCGTCTTCGACGCCATGCGTGTCGGGTCGATACCATCCGGCAAGGGGCGGTATCTCAAATATGCGCGCGAATTGTCATCCGAAATGCTGGCCCTGCGCGCGCAAGGCGTTCTCAAGATCAGTCACTTTCTGCATTTGCGTGCCGAAATCTGTTCGGAAACCCTTACAGACGAGCTCGCAGAGTTCACGCCCGATGACCGGGTCGGGATCGTCAGCTTGATGGACCACACCCCCGGTCAACGCCAATTCCGCGACATCGACAAAATGAAAGCCTATGTCATGGGCAAGAACAACCTCACCGAAGACGAGTTCGCCGCCCATGTCGAAAAGTTGCAAGATTTGCAGGACAGGCTGGGAGCCAAGCACGAGGCGGCGGCGGTTGCCGAGGCAGGTCGACTGGGCGCGGTCCTTGCCAGCCATGATGATACGACATCTGACCAAGTGACCACTTCCGCAAGGCATGGCGTCGCAGTTGCCGAGTTTCCGACCACCGTGGAAGCCGCAGAAATGTGTCGAGACAAAGACATCGCCATCATCATGGGCGCACCCAACCTGGTGCGGGGCGGGTCCCACTCGGGAAATGTTGCAGCCAAAGACTTGGCTGAACGTGACCTTCTGGACATTCTGTCATCGGACTACGTGCCAGCCGCGCTGTTAATGTCTGCGGTCCAACTCGGGAACATGTGGGGCGATATGGCGCGCGGCATCGCAACCGTCACCCGCACACCTGCCAAGTCAGTCGGGCTTGAGGATCGGGGAGAGATTGTAGTGGGCAAACGAGCCGATCTCGTTCGCTTTGCGCAAATGGATGGCGGTGCCGTAGCCCGCGAGGTGTTCAGCCTTGGGCGGCAGGTGGCTTGACCCGCAAAGTGCGGCCGACACCGAGATGCCGACCGCTTTGGATTTTGACGACCCCGGTGCCTAGAGCAGGAAATCGTCCGTCGACAACAGATCGGCGCTCACCCCTTCCAGCGTGATGGTGGTTCGCCCAAAGCTCACGACCGCGCCGGTTTCACCGTCTTCTACGAAGTCCATGATGTCCCAATGGTCGCGGAAACCGCGCAGCACGATTGTGTCTTCGTCCTGGGTAAAGTCGGTGATGATGTCATCGCCATTGTGGCGGCCGAACACAAAGATGTCTTGGCCCGCGCCACCCGTCAGAACGTCGTCATCCGCCCCGCCGATCAAGCGATCATGCCCGGCACCGCCGTCCAGGGTGTCGTTGCCGCGACCACCTCGCAAGCCATCATGGCCATCACCACCCAGGCCAACATCGTTGCCGCGACCAAGTGCGATCAGATCATTCCCACCTCGGCCAAAGACAAAGTCGTCATTCGCGCCGGTGAAATTGAAGGATCGGCCATCACCGTCGATGATGAAATCGACACGCCCTGGCCCGTTGTCCGGTAGCACATCAACAGGAAGCAACACGCCATCAATCACGTGCGCGATGCCGTTTGAAGCTTCAAGGTTGACCTCGATGATGTTTGGATCGGCCAGGTCAGGGTCGTTGTCGACCAGTTGCGTGCCGTCGACCCCAAGCGTTGCCCCCAGAAGCGTATCCAACGTAGACGCGCCCAGCACGGCTTCTGCATCCTGCGCCCCTGGCGAGACATGATAAAGCAGGATGTCCGTCAAAAGCGGGATTGGATCAGCGCCCGCGCTCAACAACGTCAGCGCATCCACGATGTAGGCAAAGGCGCCACCTTCGTCCGATCCATCAAAGCCCAAGGTTTGCGCCAACCCAACAAAGGCCGCGTCATTGGGGGCAAAGACCGTGAGATCCGCCTCTGGATCATCCAGTGCGCCGGCAAGGCCTGCTGCCTGTACCGCATTCAACAGGATATCAAAGTCTGTGCTGTCTGCGTCAAACACCCCGCCACTCGCCGCAACAAGCCCGGCCAGAGTTGACACTGGCTCCGGTTCCGGCGTGTTCCCCGGAATGTCGATGGGCAAGAGCACACGGTCGATGGCCTGGATCGTGCCATTGGTGGCGGCAATATCGGGCACAACGATGTTGGGGTTTTCGATGTCCGGCTCGGCGTCGATCAATTCACTGCCGTCAGCAGCAAAAGACGCGCCGGACAGAAGAGTGTCAACGGCTCCGGCCGCTGCGATGTCCTCGGCTGACCTGGCGCCCGCTGCCACGTGATAGAGTAGAACATCCGTGAGAAGTGGAATTGGGTCCCCATCTGGGGCCAGCCCGGCCAATGCCTCTGCAATTGCACCGAAGACGGCATTTTCGTCCGACGTGTCGCCGTCAAATCCCAGATCAACCGCCAATTGGACAAAAGCCGCATCCGTCGGTGCAAACACCGTAATATCGTCCAGGTTCTGTACCGTTTCGACAAGGTTCGCGGCGGTCAACGCCTGAACAAGGATGTTGAAATCGTCAGATCCCGCAGCAATCGCAACGATGTTTTGCGTGGTGTCTCCTGCGCCCAGATCTTCGTACCGCACATGGCCGACGTTTACACCGCCTACAACTGTCAGTTCGGTCCCCGCCGGAGGCACGGGCCCGCGATAGGTGAAGAAATCCGTTCTATTATGCTCTTGTTCGATCTCAACCAACGCATACTGGTTGCCGTCTGCGTCCTGAAGATGGAACACCCGCTCAGCATAAAGTCGGCCACCATTGCCGATGTCTTCGCCAGCAGATGTGATCGCTGCGTTCTGTCCGTGGCGATCCAGAGAGAAATCCAGGAAATCGCCACTTAGGAACGGATCATTATCGGACACGGCAAATTCGAGTGTCGCAACAGCCGGCTGCGTGAAAACCGTACCGTGACCCAGATTGCCCTGGGTCAGGTCGCTTTCCGCAAAACCGGTAAAAGTGAACATGTTCATTGACATTTGTCACAGTCCTTCCGGTTTGTGAAAATCAGGGGATGAGCACGCGGTCGATGACGTGGATCACACCGTTCGAGGCCAGAATGTCTGCCTGAATCACGTTGGACTTTTCAACCTTCACGCCGTTGCGACCATCGATGTGGACGTTGGCGCCATTCACGGTGGCGACGCTCAAACGTTGACCGGCAAGATCGGACGACAGGGTTTGTCCCGGCAGAACGTGATAGGTCAGGATGCTGACAAGTTGATCTTTGTTCTCGGGCCTCAACAGATTTTCGACGGTGCCTGCGGGCAGTGCAGCAAACGCTTCATCCGTGGGCGCGAAAACGGTGAATGGGCCGGGGCTCTTTAGCGTATCGACCAGATCGGCGGCCTGCACGGCAGCAACCAATGTGTTAAACGATCCAGCAGCGACTGCGGTATCGACGATATCGGGCTGAGTGTTCGTCTCGGCGCATGCGCCCAGAGTGGCAAGGGCCGCGCCGACGGCGGTCATTTTCATAAAGGAACGGCGTTTCATAGGTGTGTCTCCTCAAAGGTATGGCGCGGGGCCGGATAGAAAGTGGGAATATTTCCCACGCATGGCGAAATGACGCAGGCCCGCCAGATTTCAAGGTTTTACGTGGAAAAATTTTCCACGCGCGATATTGTCGAAGTATGGCAAGAAGCGAGCAAACCAACGCATCCGACGCATTTATGCGTGTTCTCAGGGGGTTACTGCGACCACTGGTGCGCACAATGATTGCACGCGGTTTGACCGCCCCAGCAATCTACAGCTTGCTGAAACGGGTCTATGTCGAGGTTGCAGAAGAGTCATTCCGTCTGGATGACAAACCTTTGACCGACAGCCGGATCGCCCTTTTGACAGGCGTGCACCGCAAAGACATCCGGACCATCAAAGCTGAATACACCGATACGACCGGCCAGACTCGCCGCAACAGTGCGCTTCTTGCGACGGTGATTGGGCAATGGATGTCCGCACCTGATTTTACCGACAAAAATGGCGCACCAATACCACTGCCGCGACAGTCAGATGACGCCGTGAACTTTGAAACGCTTGTGCGATCCGTCAGCCGAGATGTGCGACCGCGAACTGTATTGGATGAACTGCAATTTGCAGGCTTGGTGACCGAAACCAGTGATGGCTTGCTACACCTTAAAGCAGAAGCCGTCGTCGGAACTGGTAACGCGCCGGACAAGGAAGCGTTCTTTGCTGCAAATGTGGGCGACCATTTGGCAGCGGCAACAGAAAACCTGCTTGCCGACACCCCTCCGTTCTTCGAACGTGCCGTGTTCTACAACCAACTTCCACCAGACTCGGTGGACGCGATTGAAACAGCAGCGCGCCAGCAGGCTCAGGCTCTTCTTGAAGACTTGAACAAGCAGTCGAGTGGTTTTCACCATGCCAGCAAAGGGCATGATGGCCCTCGACAACGCTACCGACTGGGCATTTACTTCTATCGAGAAGACGCTGCAGACGCGGAAATAGAAGAGAAGGCCCAAGACACGTGACGCGCTTGACCAGACGGAACACGCTTGGGCTGTTGGGCGGCACCGCACTGACCGCTTGCTCTCCAGCCATCTCAACGTCGCAACTCGGCGACGATCCTTTTGAGGGAGGCATCGGCGGCACCGGGATTGTTGGTTTGATGACAGGCACCGGCAGTGTGCTTGTGAACGGCCTGCGGGTCGAGGTGACATCCGCGACTCGTATTTTTTCCGCAAATGCACGAACCAACGACACTCTGCTCGTACCCGGTCGCACCCTTACAATGCTGGCCCGCGCACGGCTCGGCCGGTTCGAAGCGAAACGCATCGACATCGATGATCCGCTGACCGGGGTGCTGTTGCGCCACGGATCCGGTTTTTCGGTCAACAGCACAACTTTGCACGGTGCTGACAGTGTCAATGCACAGGTCGGCGAGCGGGTCACTGTGAGTGGGATTTGGCAAGCCGATGGATCGGTACAAACAAGCCTGATGCAACGCACATCCAGCCAGGAAGATAGTGTCTCAGGCGTCCTTGAAGGATCAGCGGCCGAGGGGTGGAGTATTGGCCAAACGCCGATTGCTCCACCTCGCGGGCAAAGCTTGATTGCCGGGCAGTTCGTGGTTGCCAAGGGGCAATTCACCCACGGGACCCTTCAGGTCAACTCGCTGCGGTTTGGACGTTTCCGGGAAGGTGGCGGTACTTTGCGACAGCTGTCGGTAGAGGGGTATCTTGAACCGGTGTCAAATGCCCCCGGGTTCCGGTTGGCCGGCTTGGGTCACAGTTTTGACCAACGCCTCCAATTGGCCAGTTTCGCTGACAACCGAGCAGTGTACTTTGGCCCCTACACTGGCCGGTTCGTTGCACGCCGTGCCGTTCTTGTACCCGAGGCGCAAGGCCAGAGGGCGTCACTCTTGCGCCCAGCCGATGGCAAAAGCAGCGCCGCATCGCTTTCGGGTGATCGCGCACGAACAGTCACGACGCGCTGACCGCTAGGCGGTAAACATCGACCTTCGGGCGGCGATCCACTCTGCAATGAAATCAACAAATGCGCGGACACGCGCGCTGTTGCGAAGATCCCCATGCATCAGCACCCAAATACTTCGCCCCGGACCAACCGGCACGCCTGGAACACGCACCAAATCCGGATGCGTGTCACCAAGAAAAGCGGGCACCCATGCCATACCCAAGCCCGCTGCCGCGGCCTCGGTCTGCATAAAGACTTCCGGCAACTTGTGGCGCGGCGTCGCCTTTGGCAGTGGCGTTTGCGCAATCCAAGCATCATCAGACCCCCAACCGATCCAGTGCGCACCCTCTCCGAGCGAAGATACCAAATCAGGATGGGCTGATATGTAATCGGGCCTAGCAAATGCGGCATTGACGTAGTCAACCATCCTGCGCCCCACCAGATCATCATCGATCTGCCTGGCCGCGCGGATTGATACATCTGCCTCTTGTCGCGACAGGTCCGAAATCTTGTTGGTCGCCACCGCATCAATGCGAATATCCGGAAAAAGTTCCGTGAACTCTGCCAGTATCGACACGAAAAAGCCGTGACCAAATGAGGGCGGCAAACTGACCCGCACAATGCCGCTGGGAACACTGTCCAAACCAGTCAGGCGGCGCTGCACTTCCAGCATCCGCTGCTCCATTTCCTGGGCATGCGGAAGCAGTAACTCACCGGGTTGGGTCAAGGCCAAACCGCGTGCGGATCGATCAAACAAGCGGGTACCAAGACTATACTCCGCCCCCTCCAGTGCCCTTGCGACTGTGGCATGATTGACTTTCAACGCGCTTGCAGCACCACGCAGGCTGCCCGCCCGATGAAGTGCCAGCAAGATGCGCATATGATCCCAATTCATCGCGACCTCCATCCAAGCGGATCGTTGCCGATCCGCCATGCTGAACTATTCGCTGCATCGCACGGAAAATCAACGCACTACACTTTCCTGTGTGGCCTGTGGTTCTGTCGCCAATTCCTGACAACATGGGCTCAGACAAACAGATGAGATGAACGTACCCTTCGCCACCCAAGGAACATCGCAGTCATGACCACACTCTCCCCTTCTCTGGCACCAAACGAGGTAACGAACCTGTTTTCCCGCACGCGCGCGCGCACCGACGCGTTGGCTGCCCCCCTAACCGCCGAAGACATGATGCTGCAAAGCATGGAAGACGCCTCACCAGCGAAATGGCACCTCGCCCACACCACTTGGTTCTTTGAAGAGTTCATTCTGAAACCAAGGATGCCGGGCTACACATCCCCCGATGATCGCTTCGCGTTTCTGTTCAATTCGTATTACACGCAGGCCGGACCACGTCACGCGCGTGACCGGCGGGGGTTGGTATCGCGCCCTGGCGTTCAGGAAGTCCAGGCATACCGCGCACATGTCGAAGACAGTTTGGAAGACCTGTTGGCAGCCTCCCGTGATGATGCCGATGATATTGCCGCTCTGGTCGAGTTGGGCTGCCACCACGAGATGCAACATCAGGAGTTGCTGGTCACGGACTTGCTGCACGGGCTGAGCTTCAATCCACTTCTGCCGGTCTACAAAGACCCCGAACCGCTTCCCGTCACATCCGAAGTACCGCTCACCTTTACCCGATATGATGGCGGCCTTGTTGAGATGGGGCATGATGGGATCGGCTTTGCATATGATTGTGAGGGGCCGCGCCACAAAACCTATGTTGCCCCGTTCGACATCGCCGATCGCCCCGTCACCAACCGGGACTGGATCACATTCATGGAAGACAATGGCTATGATGACACCCGGCACTGGTTGATGGAGGGACATGCCGTCGCCCAGCGGGAGGAGTGGTCACACCCCCTGTATTGGTGGCAACAAGACGATGAATGGTGGACCTTCACCTTGCGCGGTCCGCAACCGGTGGCCCTCGATGCCCCGGTTGTACATGTCAGCTACTACGAAGCAGAGGCCTTTGCACGATGGGCTGGCGCACGTTTACCAACGGAGGCTGAACACGAGATCGCCTTTCGCGACACTCCCATCCAAGGCAATCTGATGGGCGACGCAGGCGCGACCGGAGCATTGCGGCCCCTACCAGGTCCAGGCGTCTGGGGTGATGTTTGGGAATGGACTGCGTCGGACTTCAGCCCATATCCGGGCTTCCGACCACCCGAGGGGGCGCTTGGCGAATACAACGGCAAGTTCATGGTGAATCAGCGCGTGCTGCGCGGTGGGTCTTGCGCGACACCACGCGAGCAGATGCGGCCAACATACCGCACATTCTTCTACCCTCATCAACGCTGGCAAATGTTGGGCCTGCGCCTGGCACGGGATGTATCGTAATGGACGGCACACTCCAACTTGCGGCACGTGATTCAACAAAAACCAATGCATTGATCACAGATGCGATTGCAGGCCTGACTGCACCGCAAAAATCACTCAGCCCAAAATGGTTGTACGACCATAATGGCAGTGCGCTGTTTGAACAGATCACGCAGCTGCCCGAGTATTATCCCACACGAACCGAGGCGGGTATTCTCCGCGACAACGCTGCGGCGCTGGCTGCTCTCGTCCCGCACAATGGTGCACTCGTTGAACTGGGATCAGGCGCGTCGGTCAAAACCCGAACATTGCTGGATGTCGGGTCGCATTTCGGCAGCTATGTGCCTGTCGATATCTCGCGGGATTTCCTGATGGAGACAGCGAATGATCTTCAAAACCGCTATCCAGCCTTGAGCATTGCACCGGTGGTTGCTGACTTCTCGGCCCCGGTCACATTGCCTGATGACCTGGCAGGCATTCCCAAAGTTGGCTTTTTCCCCGGGTCGACGATTGGCAACCTCACGCCTGACCGTGCACAGGCTCTACTGACAGGGGTCCGTGCCTGGAATGGGGTCACCGCATTCATCGTCGGCATGGATATGGTCAAAAATATCAGTGATCTTGTAGCAGCGTATGATGATGCCCAAGGCATCACCGCCAAGTTCATCGGAAACATCCTTGTGCGACTGAACCGAGAAGCGGGTGCAAATTTCGACACCCAAGCATTCAAGTACCGAGCCAGCTGGGATCCAGCCTTGGCACGGATCGACATGCATCTTGTCTCGTCCCGCGATCAGAACGTTACACTCGCTGGAACGACCGTCGCATTTGAAGCAGAGGAAGCGATCCATGTCAGCGCGGCCCGTAAATACACACCCGACAGCTTGCGTGCTCTTGCGCTAAGTGCCGGATGGGACGTTGCGGTGCGTTACGCGGATGCGGCCGACAGGTTCTCAGTAGTCGTTCTCACGCCTCGCATGTGACGGATGCACAGCACGCAAACGGTTTGCAAAATCACTTGCACCGGTTATCCACCTCGATCTCATAAAGGTGGGTAACCGCGCTCAGTTGTTCCGTCGATTGTGAACTGAAGTCACGCCATGCTGCGGCTGGCAAGATTTATCGGCGACCAAGGAAAGCCCTATGGCTGTCGTAGGCTGGCATTGGCAGGCACCGCGTGGTGAAGGCCAAGGGGGATTGATGGATCACGGTAATATCCGCCAAGGCTTTTGTATCGTACAAGAGATGGAGACCTTCGCCAAAGACACGGGAAACCGCAATGACGCACCCACTGCTAACAAACTCCGATATCACCGCCTACCAGCGAGACGGCGTTGTTCTGATCCGTGGGCTGTTTGCCCCTTTCGTCGAAACACTGCGCGCAGGCGTGGCAAGCAATATGGAGGAGCCCGGACCCTATGCAGCGGAAAACCTGAAGAAGGGCGAAGAAGGCCGGTTCTTTGACGACTATTGCAACTGGACCCGCATCCCGGAGTTCAAGGAAGTGATCCATGCGTCAGAGGCTGCAGCAGTTGCCGCCGAGCTCATGGGCTCGTCCCGTGTCCAGATGTTTCACGACCATGTTCTGGTAAAAGAGCCGGGAACCTCGAAGCCAACTCCGTGGCATCAGGACGGGCCGTACTACTTCGTAGAAGGACGGCAGACCGTCAGTTTCTGGTCACCGCTCGATCCTGTTGAGGACGCGTCGCTGCGGTGCGTTGTTGGATCACAGCGTTGGAAAAAACCAGTACTGCCGACCCGTTGGTTGGCCGAAACAAGCTTCTACCCGGATGAAGACGCATATCAGCCTGTGCCAGATCCCGATGTCGAGGGTATGGACGTACGCGAATGGCAGATGGAGCCTGGTGATGCTGTCGCCTTCAACTTCATGACGCTGCATGGTGCGCGGGGGAATCAAACCGCCAATCGCAGGCGCGCCTTCTCTCTGCGCCTCGTTGGAGATGACGCGCGTTACGTGTCGCGCCCGGGACCAACCTCCCCTCCCTTCCCAGGCCACAACATGAAGGATGGCGAACGTTTGCGCGAAGACTGGTTTCCAGTCCTGCTTGATCGTGAGATCGCATGACAGCGCTGTGAAGAGTGGCGATCCCTGAAGGACTCGAACCCTCAACCTGCTGATTAGAAGTCAGCTGCTCTATCCAGTTGAGCTAAGGGACCGCTGGTGTTGTCATGCCGCAGTGCGGCCTACAGGGCAAGCGTTCAAAGCTGCCGTGTCATGAAAACACTCAGTGGATCCACAACATAGTCGCCAAAGGGCGGGCACTCGGTGAATCCATGCGCTGCGTAAAGCGCGCGGGCGGGCGCAAACATATCCTCCGATCCTGTTTCAAGGCTGACGCGGGTCAGTTCAATGCCCCGTGCGTGGTCCAGCAACGCCTTCAGCACGGCGCGCGCCACGCCACGTCCCCGCGCTTCGGCTGCCGTGTGCATCGATTTCAACTCGCCATGGCCGGGTTCAATGATGGCCATTGCCCCCACACCCATGACAATCCCACCTTCGCGTGCAGCAAACAGTGCCACATCACGCTCCAGCAAAGTGCCAGGTTCCATAACGTGACAGCTTTCCTCAGGCGACGATGCACGCATCAGCTCAAAATGGCGCAGAAGCAGCGCCTGTACGTCAGCGTTGGCTGGGGTATCCAAATCGATGACAATCATCATGGCGAACGTAGTGAAGGCATCAGGGATTTGAAACTTAAAAAAGTCATGTCCTTCGTCTGACGGCGAACGTTAATGCAGTTTTGGACAGGCAACGCAAAAGCCGCTACTCCAAAGGCAACATCAGTCCAGCACGAGCCAAACGATCCGTAACGTCCAAAGTCGTCCTTCACCTTTCCCACAGGTTTTCGCGAACCTTTTATCACTAGCCATACCTCGGGCTGCATGCGCGTATTCAGGATTTGATCGCGGCAAGAGGGGGCAACATCGAGGTGCGCAGTCGCGACGAACGCCTGCGCGATCCGCTTAGAACGGATTGGTCCGACCTGCTGGAATCGGATTGCTTACACATCGTCGAAAACGGGCTGGTCCAACAACCAGGCGTGCTGAACACTACACTCGCTTACCTGCCGCCGTTCTACCATCTTGATCCGCGCGGCGTGCTGGCCCACAGCTCTGCCGGGCATGCCCGTTTTGATCCAGCGACAATCGATCAAGGGCAAGCAAAAAAACTCTTGGACAATCTGCAACACCGTTTTGTCGAAAGAAGGTGGTCTCGCTATGACCAGCCGAAAGAGCGTAGCGCAATCCCGGAAGGTTGTGTTGCCATCTTCCTCCAAGGTGACACACCACAACGTTGGGGCACCGCACATTGCGATCCTGAGGTCATGGTACGCAGTGTCGCCGCTCAGGCAAAGGATCGGCCGGTGGTGATCAAGGCGCACCCGTCTTTCAACCCCAAGGCTGAACAGCAGATGATCCATGCCCTGCAAGCCGAAGGTTTGAAACTGATCCCAACACACGCAAACATCCACGACATCTTGGCTGCGTGCTCTGTCACAGTAACATTTAATTCGGCCGTGGCACTGGAAGGTTTCCTTCATCACAAGCCCGCCATTCTGTTCGGCAAGTCGGACTTCCACCACGTATGCGAAACAGTAATCGATCCCGAAAAATTCCACGACCATCTTACTCGTGCGCTGTCTGCGCAACATGATTACCAACACTTTCTGTACTGGTACTTCAGCACCTTTTGCCTCGCCCTGGACCATCCCGGTTTGGACATGGATATCCTTCAGGCCTTCACCAATCAGGGTTTTTCACCGGACCGGCTGGGCTTGCGCGCTGGTCCTTGGGAATTCGAACGTGCATCCAATGCGATCAGAGCGGCGAAGACACTAACCCGTTATTTGAAAGATCGTCCCGGTGTCCGATCAGTTCGCATTCTCGAAACCCTCAAATTCTCATCCAAAAGCTGGGTGTTCAGCGCAAAGCTGAATGGCGAAAGGGTCGTGATCAAGCGCTTCTTCAACGAGGCTAGCGCACACACGGTACGCAGTTTGAACGGCGAACTATTCAGACTGGAAAAAACGTTTGCTGATAGCGACTGTCAAGCGAACCGTTGCCTGATAGCATGGCCCGAGGATGGGATCGCAATCCTGTCACACGCTCCTGGTCCTCGGCTTGATAAGAAAATTGCAGGTGCGCAAGGGCGCTCGCGTCAGAAACTCCTGCAACATGCAGGCCGCTGGCTCGCGACTTACCCGGGCGATCGACGACGCAGCTCAACCTTCGGGCCGGGGTTCTGGATCAAGCGCTGCTTGTCCCGCGATCACGATGCAATTGCGCCGGAGGACCGTGCCCTCCTTGATCGAATGATCGCCGCGCTGCGCGTCCAGAACGATCACGTCAAAGGATGTTCAGTGGTTCAAGCCGCGTCACACGGAGACTATGTGGGCATGAATGCGCACTACCACCGCGGCACCATCTGTGGCGTCGACATCCATGGAGAATACTGGGGTGCGTTGGCGCGCGAAGCGGCGCGGTTCCTTGTTTGGCAACAAATCCACGATAGCGCCCGACCCAGCGAGCGAACCCACGGGTTGGCAACGCAGGATGTTCAGGCTTTCCTGTCCAGTGGCGTCCTGCCACAGATCGAACATGACACAACCTTCCCCTTCTTTGCAGGCGAACAACTCTATGGCCGATTTGTCGAGGATTATCACCGCACCGATATTCGGGCGAACACACGGGCAGCAATGACAAGTTACCTGAGCCAACACTGCAAATAAAAACGGCGCCACATCGGGCGCCGTCTTCAAACTCTACCGGTTTGGCCCGGGTCAGACCTTACCCTTCCACGGGATCAGCCAGTTTTCCAGCGCACGCATGCCAACTTCGATGGCAAACCCGATCACACCGATGATAATAATGCCAACGATAATGATGTCGGTCAGCTGAAACTTGGACGCCGTCACGATCATCTTGCCGAGGCCAACATTGGCGGCGACAAGCTCTGCCGCAACAACTGTGCCCCAACACACCCCCATAGCCACCCGCGCACCGGTGAAGATGTCGGGCAGCGAGTTGGGAACAATGACCTTGGACAGAATCTGCCATTTCGACGCGCCCAATGAATAGGCCGCATGGACCTTTGAAATGGCCACACCGGAAACACCGGACCGCGCTGCGATAATCATGATCCACAATGCCGCTAGGAACAGCAAGACAACCTTACCGACCTCACCAATCCCGAACCAGATGATGATCAGCGGGATCAAGGCAAGGGGCGGAATGGGGCGCATGAACTCGACAATCGGATCAAACCAACCCCGCGCCCAGCCCGTCAGACCCATCGCATAACCAATCGGAACACCGACAATTGCACCGATGAGAAACCCTAGAACAACACGCTTCAACGAAAACCAGGTGTGCTCAAGCAGGGTGTAGCCTTGATAGCCTTCCTTGTTCAGCCAGATGAAGCGCTGGAACACGACTTCGGGTGCAGGCAGGTAAAGACGTGCCATGCGCAGACCCACAGCTGGCTCGAACGTGGGCGTACCCTTGTCCGTCAGGCCAATTGTGCCTTCGCCCACCTTGATCGACTCACCAGGCGCGATAGGCTCCCCATTGATGGCAAGGATAGACGAACCGTCTCTCTTCGACACCTCGTCATTGGCCCAAACGTTGACCACCTTGAAAGAATAGCGGGCGACGGTCAGGCTGTCATTCTTGGCAAACCCGTCACCCGGCTCGACCTCGGCCGCTTCGGGCTCGCGTCCCGGGTTACCCTCATCATCAAGGGTTTGTTGAATGTCCTCACGATAAACCCGCATCGTGACAGTCGCGTCGTCGGTGGTGCCATCTTCCAGCTGTGCTGTGTAGGTAAAGCTCATATCACCCGAGAACGGCCCTGGAAATTTGGGCAACGGAATAACAGAGTTGGTGAACGCTACCCACAACCAGAACACCGTGATTACCGAGATGACAGAGGCCACTCGGTTTGCCGTAATCGCGCTTTCGTCACCAAAGGTAACGGTTTTCAGCTTGTTAAAGCCCTTCTTCTCAAAGGCGCTTTTGAACACGGCCTTTGCGAGGAAGAACGATCCGAAAAATGCGCCAACATACAGCGCAAGAACAAGTAACCCAGTCATGCGCTTTCCTCCGTACGGCCCATAATCTCTTCTTCCATGTTCCAGATCATCTCGAGAATTTCTTCCCGCGTCGGCCCATAGTCTTTGTGCTTCTTGACTTCACGTAGATCGTTGCCGACGCCCATATCCGCAAATGGCAGGCGGTATTCTTTGTGCACACGACCCGGACGCGGGGCCATCACCAGCAGGCGTTCACCCAACAGCAACGCCTCTTCGACGGAGTGCGTAATCAGAATGATCGTCTTTCCCGTATCCTTCCACAGGTCCAGCACAAGGCTCTGCATCTTTTCTCGGGTCAGCGCGTCCAACGCGCCCAAGGGTTCGTCCATCAGGATGACATCGGGGTCATTTGCCAGACAACGGGCCAGGGCCACACGTTGCTGCATCCCGCCGGACAGTTCGTAAACCGCCTTTTCCTTGAAGTCCTGCAGGCCAACCACATCCAGAAGGTGTTCCACCTTCTCCTTGCTTTCGGCGCGGCTCATGCCCTTCATGTCAGGGCCAAAACTCACGTTGTCCCGCACGCTCATCCATTCAAACAGCGCGCCTTGCTGGAACACCATGCCGCGTTCCGGACCGGGGCCGTGCACCACTTCTTCGTTCAGCTGAATGTTGCCTTCGGTGGGAGCGAGAAAGCCCGCAACAATGTTCAGAAGCGTGGTTTTACCACAGCCCGAAGGGCCAAGCACGCTCATCAGTTCACCGGATTTGATGTCCAGCGTCACGTTCTTCAACGCCTGCACATGCCCGCCATTCGGCAGATCAAAGCGCATCGAAATATCATTTATGAGAAGTCCAGACAATTGGTGCCCCCTCTTGCCAGGGTGGGTCGCTCTGAGGTCAGAGCGAAAAAGGGTGGGCACTATATCCAGTGCCCACCCCGAAACAAAACGTGATTACTCAGCAGCCGAAAGAGGCTCTGCGTTCACGTTGTCTGTGTAGGAAGCTTTCGCCGCGTCGATCGAACCAGATGCAACAAAGACGTCCGCGACACCCTTCATAAAGGTCGCCGCGTTGCCACCCAGCCATGCACTGCTCAGCTGGTCATCAACAGTTGGGAAGACAAAAGTCGACAACGTGGCCGCCGCGTCATCTTCGGACATACCAGCGTCTTTCGCGATCACAGGCAGCATCTTGGCGTGGTTCGCTTCATCAGCCCACATCGCATTGGCCGCTGCCGTCACCGACAGGAACTGCGACACAAGCTCAGCTTCCTGAGCAACAAAGGATGTCGGACCGGTTGTCGCGTCAAACACCAGGATGCCCAGCTCGGTTTTTTCCGCGCCGGTCAGCAGCACGTTGCCCGAGTTCAGCATGCGGCGCAGCGCACCACCCCAACCACAGGCCATGTCAACCGCACCTTGGCTCAGCGCAGCTTCGCCTTCCTGCGGTGCCATGTCGACGACCTCAAGGCTATCGAGGGAGACGTTGAAGTGCTCCATCTGCTTAAGGAAACCGTAGTGGGCCGCGGTGCCCAGCGGAACAGCTACTTTCTTACCAGCGAGCTCGGCAGTACTGTCCTTGTCAATTTCGAGGTCGGCGCGCACGACGCAGTTGTCGTTGTCCGCATAGGACACAGCCACGTCCAGCACCTGCAGGTCCTGACCGGCAGAGGCCGCGACCACGAAGGGCGGGATGCCTTGGCTTACGGACAGCTGAACGTCACCCGACGCCATGGCCGCCGACATCGCGGTACCTGTGTCGAAGCTCACCCAGTTGATCTTGGTGCCACCCATGGCTTCTTCATACATGCCGGTTTCTTTGGCGAACTGGAAAGGCATCGGCCATTCCAGGAAGTAGGCAACCGTGATTTCACCACCATGGCCCGCTGCCACGGCGCCCTGTGCGCCCGCCAGCATTGCAGTGGCTGCCACAGCACCCATCAGCTTTGTCTTGAATGTCATCTTAGTACTCCCGTGTTTTCCACGAACCTGTCAGGTCCGTTTTTGGATCATGTCGGGCGGTGTTCCGCCTCTGGTCGCACGCGGCCTGCCGCGGCGCTGGCGTGATCCGAGCCGATAATCTCGCCCGGATCAACGTAAAATCGGGACTTCTGTCATAATTCTGTGCAGGTGAACCAAGTCTTTCGGATTCCCAAATTCCGGGCAGCCCCATGAAAACAAGGGGATTTCGAACGGCACCCTTACAAAGATACACCCAAAGCCACATCAACTGGCTTTACTTGTCGGCACAAACTGGCCCTACTGTTACGACCAGATTCTCAGCGATTGTACGCGTCAGCAAGCTTGATTGGCCCTTTGTTTCATGGGCCGCACTCTCTCTCGAAAGGTTGACCCCATGGACGGTACGTTCAACGAAAACGACATGAGCCGCGTGATCGAAGCCGACCGCGCAAATGTTTGGCACCATTTGGTACAGCACCAACCCTTTTTTACCGGTGCTGATCCCAAGATCATCATCGAAGGCAAGGGCCTGCGTGTCTGGGATCAAAAGGGTATCGAGCACATTGATGCGGTGTCCGGTGGTGTCTGGACGGTAAACGTGGGCTATGGCCGCGAGTCGATGGGCGACGCCGTGCGCGACGCCATCGTCAAAATGAACTTCTTCGGCGGCACCGTAGGCTCGATCCCTGGTGCGCTCTTTGCCGAGAAGTTGCTGACCAAGATGCCCGGGCTCGACCGCGTCTACTACGCCAACTCCGGGTCCGAAGCGAATGAGAAAGCCTTCAAGATGGTCCGTCAGATTGCGCACAAGCGCTATGGCGGCAAGAAGCACAAGATCCTCTACCGCGACCGCGACTATCACGGGACCACGATCGCGTGTCTGTCCGCTGGCGGACAGGACGAACGCAACGCGCAATACGGGCCATACACACCCGGCTTCATCCGCGTGCCGCACTGCCTCGAATACCGCAAGCACGAACAAGACGGTGCGCCCGAGGCGAACTACGGCGAATGGGCCGCGAACCAGATCGAAGAAGTTATCCTGCGCGAAGGCCCCGACACAGTGGGTGCGCTCTGCCTCGAACCCGTCACCGCAGGCGGTGGTGTGATCGTACCCCCAGAAGGTTATTGGGAGCGTGTGCAGGAGATCTGCAAGAAGTACGACATACTGCTTCACATCGACGAAGTCGTCTGTGGTGTGGGCCGCACCGGCACGTGGTTCGGTTACCAGCACTACGGCATCAAACCGGACATGGTGACGATGGCCAAAGGCGTCGCCTCGGGCTACGCCGCCATCTCGTGCCTGGCCACGACCAACGAAGTCTTCGACATGTTCAAGGACGATACCACCGATCCGATGAACTATTTCCGCGACATTTCCACCTTCGGCGGCTGCACGGCAGGCCCGGCGGCGGCACTCGAAAACATGCGGATCATCGAGGATGAGAACCTGCTCGAAAACACGACGCAGATGGGCGACTACATGCTCGACAAGCTGGCGGAGTTGAAAGACAAGCACGCAGTCATCGGAGACGTGCGTGGCAAAGGCCTGTTCCTTGGTGCCGAGCTGGTCAAAGACCGCGACAGCCGCGACCCGGCGGATGAGAAAATGGTACAAGCCGTTGTCGGCGACTGCATGAAGCAGGCCGTGGTCATTGGTGCCACCAACCGCTCCCTGCCCGGCAAGAACAACACACTGTGTTTCTCACCCGCACTGATTGCGACCAAAGACGATATCGACCAGATCGTCGGTGCGGTGGATGGTGCACTCACACGTGTGTTTGGCTGATCAAACTCTAAAAGCTTAGTAGAAAGGCGGGGGAGACCCTGCCTTTTTTTGTTGGATGGCGATGCGCGTCCCGCGAACATTGTACCAAGCGCAACAGTGAGTGAACAACACCGGTCAATACCACGTGAAGGCGGCCAGACATCCCCTGTTCCTCTTGTTTTGAACAACCACAGATATACCTTCAATCGATAACAAAAAATAAGCGCCAGCGCATGGCGCCACATTAACTGGAGGAATTAATGACTGCTTTGCTCAAACTGAAGGGCGTCAAAGCCCTTGCGTTCGCCAGTGTGATCGGCCTGGTCGGTACTGTTGCTTCCGCCCAAGACAAGAGCGACTGGCCCGACAGCTTTTCCGTCGGCACAGCCAGCCAGGGTGGCACATACTTCGTGTACGGTGCCGGATGGGCCAATATGGTGTCCGAAGCGCTGGGTATCCCCGGAGGCACAGAGGTGACCGGCGGACCTGTCCAGAACGCCGCTCTGGTGCAAACCGGTGACCTCGACATGGGTATGGTCACCATGGGTCCTGCGTTTGACGCCATCAACGGCAACAGCGCACTGGCCCCCGGCTTGAAACACGACCAGCTGCGTGCGCTCTTTCCCATGTACAAGACAGGGTTCCATGCCATGACGCTTGCGAGCTCAGGCATTACCAGCTTTGCAGATATCCCGGATGGGGCCGTTGTCGGCGTTGGCCCGGCCGGAGGGACACCCGGAACCTATTGGCCGCGTATCCTCACAGATATGGGCAAAGACGTCGAGTTCCGCAATGGCGGGGCCTCTGACCTCGCCGGTCAACTTCAGGACGGTTTGATCGACGTTAAAACATGGGCAGGTGGTCTGCCCTTCCCCGCCTTCAGCCAGTTGGACGCACAAACCGACGTGACTTTCTTCGGCTTCACCGAAGAGGAACAGGCAGCCGTCATTGCATCGCAACCCGTTGCTGACTTCACGATTCCGGCCAACACCTATCCATCGCAACCCGAAGAACAGCTGAGTGTTTCCATGTGGAACTTTGCGGTTGGACATGCAGATCTGCCGGAAAGCATGGTCTACGAAATCGTCAAGACAGTGATGACAAACAACGCGAAAATGGTCGAGATCCACAAAGCCGCAGTTGAAACACTGCCCGAAAACTTCGACAAGAATACCTTCATTCCCTGGCACCCCGGCGCCGTGCGCTGGTTCGAGGAAAACGGGTTCGATATCCCCGACGAACTTGAGGGCTAAGGCCTGAACGCCGATTGACACCGCAGGCGCACCCTGTCTGATGGCAGGGTGCGTTTTTGCATGTGCCGAGGGATACGAAAAATGACCGACACGCAAGCCGCTTCTGACATCAAGTTGCCTTCAGAGGTCGACAATTCGCCAGACCTGCAAAACACAACGTGGCTGGCGAAAGTCGGTTTTTTGCTGTGCGCGCTGTACAGTGCCTGGCACCTCTACGTGCTGAACATCGCCCCGCTCGAAACATGGACATTTCGGATCATGCATGTGGCAGGGGCACTGATCCTCGGTTTTGTATTGAGTTCCGCACTTTCCGTTCGTCCGGCACGAGAAGGTGGCACACCCAGTCGGCTTCCTCGCGCTTTGGGCGCGGTCTCGCTCGTCGCCACGTCCCTTGCGCTTAGTTCTGTTCTGGCGGCCATGTGGTTCTTTGAGCCCGGACAATCCGCTCCACCTGAATGGACCATGGCCATCTTTGGCTGGACGTTGGCGGGTGGAACGCTGTTGGCTGTGGCCACCGGCTGGGTGTATCCCGCGCGCCAAAATCAACTCACCATCTCCGATATCGCACTGATCGTCGCCACAGTCGCGAGCTTCGGGTTTGTCCTGTTCAGCCTCGATACACTGTCACTACGCCTGCGCGCAGGCACCCCGTTTGCCGATCCGAATAATGGCTGGGCAGCCTTTGTTGTCGTCGTGCTGATCGCCGAGATGACGCGACGGGTGGCGGGCATGGCGCTTGTCGTCATCGCCCTTGTGTTTGTGATCTACGCCTTCATGGGGCCGTGGATGCCCGGGTTTCTTGAACATCGCGGCTATGACCCCAAGCGCTTCTTCACCTATGTGTTTACGGACAACGGCGTGTTGGGTCCAACAACGGCGGTGTCCTCCACCTACATCATCCTCTTCATCGTTTTTGCTGCCTTCCTACAAAGCTCCAAGGTGGGCGACTATTTCGTGAACTTCTCTTTCGCCGTGGCAGGACGTGCGCGCGGCGGCCCGGCCAAGGTGTCAGTTCTGGCCTCTGGCCTCATGGGCATGATCAACGGCACATCGGCGGGCAACGTGGTCTCCACGGGGTCGCTAACCATTCCGTTGATGAAAAAGGTGGGCTACCGCCCTCAATCAGCTGGTGCGATCGAAGCGGCCGCTTCTACCGGCGGACAGATCATGCCGCCGATCATGGGCGCCGGCGCCTTCATCATGGCCGAGATCACCGGTATTCCGTACACGGAACTGGTCGTCGCAGCCCTGATCCCCGCCATCCTCTACTTCGCCTCAATCTACCTGATGGTCGATTTCGAGGCGAGCAGGACAGGCATGCGCGGCATGCGGGCAGACGAGCTGCCCAAGCTGAAGGACCTAGTGCGCCAAGTGTATCTGTTCCTGCCCATCGTCATCCTGATCGGGGCGCTTTTTGCAGGTTACTCCGTGATCCGGGCAGGGACACTTGCCATTGCCAGCGCCGCAGTCGTCAGTTGGCTAACGCCATACCGCATGGGCCCACGTCAGATTTATGAGGCACTTGGCCTTGGCGGGCGCATGTGCATTCAGATCATAACAGTTTGCGCCTGTGCCGGTCTGATCGTCGGGGTCATTTCCCTGACAGGCGTCGGCGCGCGCTTTTCCAACCTGCTGTTCGATCTGGCTCAGCAAAGCACGCTTCTTGCGCTCATCTTTGCCATGATGATCGCCATCATTTTGGGTATGGGCATGCCGACAACTGCGGCCTACGCGGTTGCCGCCTCTGTCGTGGCCCCGGGCCTGATCGAGATCGGGATCGAGCCTTTGGTTGCACATTTCTTCGTGTTCTATTTCGCAGTGGTCTCAGCCATCACACCGCCCGTTGCGCTGGCAGCCTATGCAGGTGCGGCCATTGCCGGGTCAGAACCGATGCGCACCTCGGTCACCAGCTTCAAGGTCGGGCTTGCCGCCTTCATCGTGCCGTTCATGTTCTTCTACAGCCCCGGCCTGCTGATGGAGGCACCGTGGTACATCATCCTGCGCAACATGGTGACGGCGCTGGTTGGAGTCTACATGTTGGCAGGCTCCGTACAGGGCTGGTTTATCGGACCGGCCGGTCCAGTGATCCGCCTGATCCTCCTTGCCGGTGCGCTGTGCATGATCTCAGGGTCCTGGCAAACCGACCTGATCGGGATCGCCATCGGTGGCACACTACTGTTCCGCGGACTGCAGATCAGCCGAAAAACGGCCTGAGGTTGCGGGGCGGCTCTTACTCCGCAACAAATCGTGCAACGCTCGGGGACTGCACATATCCACCGCGTGTCTGAGGGGTTTTGATACCAAGGACGTTCCCCGCGATTTGGGTGCGCAGGATCTGTGCCGTTCCCCCACCAATGGTGAACATCCGCACGTCACGATACATCCGCTCCAACGGCTCGCGGTCGCTGTAGCCGCGTGCACCGAACATCTGAAGCGCGTCATTGACAACCTTAATTGCCATCTCAGAGGCAAAGAGCTTGGCCCGTGCCGCCGCCGTCATGTCCGGAAAGAGACTGCCATCGGGTCCGCGCGACCGCGCGGCGTCATGCAACATCAAACGCGCGGCATGGACCTGCGTGTCCATGTCCGCAAGCATCCATTGCAGTCCCTGGAATTCAGCCAACGGGCGGCCAAACTGCTCCCGCTCGAGCAGGTACCGCTGCGCATGGCGCAGCGCTCCTGCCGCGACGCCCATTGCAATCGTGCCAGCACCGACGCGTTGCGAGTTGTACGCGTTCATCAGATCGGCAAACCCACGTCGCAAACCTGACGGCGGGACAAGAAGCCATTTCTCATCCACCTCCACATCCTCGAAACACAGTTCGGCCTCTGGCATCCCGCACAAACCCATTGTGCGCTCGCGCCCCATAACGTGAAAACCGTCGGGCACGTCTCCAGCCAGGTGATCGGCAAAAACAATGAACCCACCGATACCAAGGTCAGTCCCTGCCTCGTCCAACACCCGGGCAAAGACCAGATGAAGCTTCGACACGCCACCCCCGGTGATCCAATGTTTCGTACCGTTCAAGATATATGAGGCGCCACTCTTGCGCGCGGTTGTGCGCATTTCCGTGGCTGCACTCCCCGCTTCCGGCTCCGTGATACAAATTGCGGGTTTATCTCCAGCAAGTACATACGGCGCACAGAAGGTTTTTTGCGCATCCGTCCCGTGTGCCATGACGGCGCTGATCCCGCCCATGTTGGCTTCGACGACGACACGCGCTGTCAGGGTGCAGGCCTTGGCGATCTCTTCGACAACCATGGACACATCAAGGAAATTCGCGCCCCGCCCACCAAACTCTTGTGGGATGGACATGCCCATGATCCCTGCATCCGCAAGCTCTTTCACATTCTGCCAGCAATAGCTGCGGGTCGTGTCCCAATGGGCCGCACGCCTTTCAAAACTGGGCGCCAATTCCTTTGCAACGTCAACAAGCGGATGTGTCATGGAAGGGTCCCTCGGCTTTTGCGCCAAGGGTACGCTTGCCAAAGTTCAGGGCAATCGAATAAGATTTAATAACATATTCAGAGACCCTGAACTTATGCAGACACGCGCGCTTAGAAGCCTGGTCAAGATTTCAACGGTTGGATCATTCGCCAAGGCAGCAGACCAGTTGAACATGACGCTCCCGGCGCTCTCCATGCAGATGAAAGCATTGGAGAGCGAATTGGCGGTGGAGCTTTTTGACAGGTCCGTGCGCCCACCGCGTCTGACACCCATTGGACGGTCCGTCGTTCATGAGGCAGCCGCGCTGTTACAAACAGAGGACAGCCTTATTGAACTCTGCCGCCCAAGCGATTCATTGGTTGGGCGGTTCAGGCTAGGTTTTATCACAACAGCGGCGGTGCGGCTGCTGCCCGGCTTCTTGGACAACGCACAAAAGAATGCGCCACATGCGACATTCGAATTCGAGACCGGCCTCTCAAGAACCCTGCAGAACAGGGTTCTTGCTGGCCAGATCGATGCGGCCGTGCTGACCGATGCTGATGGCCTACCGAACGAACTGTCAGCAACCGTTATCCGCGAGGAGCCTTTCGTTTTTGCAGCCCATTCCATGTTGATGGCTGACGGCATGCGCGGTCTTCTTGCAAAACACCTGTTCTTCCATTTCATGCCAGACACCGGCATCGGAAAACTCATCGCCAACGAAATGGCGCGACATGATCGCCAAACAGCCGCCAATACGGTTGTTCTGGACAATCTCGAAGCCATTATGGAGTGCGTCACGAACGGGCTTGGCTTCACGTTGCTTCCCAAACCGGATGTGGACCGCTATCGAACCGGGTCAGTGCAAAAGATACCTTTACCGAAGCCGCTTCGCCGGGTTCTTGTATTGGCAACCTTGCGACAAGGCGCGCTGTCCTCACGAACGGATACCTTGGCATCGTTGTTGGACAGCACGCACTTGTATAACGCCCATACCAGCCGTTGAAGCCGAAAGCTGACGCCTGAACTGGTTGTTCCAAGACCTTGCCCTTCGTGAGAATCATAACCTGCGCAAGGCATACTAGTGATTGCGCTAAGCATATTGCATTCCTGCAGCGATAATGATACAAATTATCTCATTAATTGCACTTTCTGCGTCTAAGCCTAGTGCAGGCGCTTTTCTTTTCGCTGCATTTTAATGCCAGATTGATTTCTGATTAGGTCCAGAATATCCTTCAGGCATGGCACTCCCAGTCGAAACATTCTTCTTACAGCCCGGACATCAGGGCACGCTGCAAAGCCAGGTGCAGCAGATGATCGCACATGGCATACTGTCTGGGCGCTTCGGATCGGGTGAAAAACTGCCCTCGACCCGCAAACTGGCCACCCATCTGGGCATCAGTCGGATCACGGTGACGCTTGCGTATACTGAACTCGTCGCCTCGGACTACCTGACCGCACGCGGACGTTCGGGCTACTACGTGTCAGCAAATGCACCCGTCCCGCCAAGCTACCAGCCACAACCGGCGTCCGGCGACGCAGTCGACTGGACACGCGCCATCGGACAGCGCTTCTCTGGCGGGCACACGCTCAGCAAACCGCAGGATTGGGCACGCTTCAAATACCCGTTCATCTATGGCCAGACGGACCCGCAACTTTTTGACCACGCAAACTGGCGTCAATGTGCGCTGCAGGCACTGGGTCAGAGAGACTTTGCGGCCCTGACATCTGACTACTTTGATCAGGACGATCCACAGCTCATTGAATTCATCCAGCGCAACACGCTTCCCCGCAGGGGCATCTCGGCCAACGCTGATCAGATCCTCATCACGCTCGGCGCGCAGAACGCGCTGTGGCTTGCCGCGCAAATCCTGCTAACCCAACGACGGACGGCTGCATTCGAAGACCCCTGCTATCCGGCTCTACGCGAGATTCTGAACCAATCCCGCTGCCACCTTGCACCAGTGCGCGTGGATCGGGACGGACTGCCGCCAGACGGCATTCCGCCGGATACGGACGTTATCTTTTCAACACCCAGCCACCAATGCCCGACCACCTCGACGATGCCCGTGGCGCGCAGGCAGGCCCTGCTGGACCGCGCACGCGAGTTGGACGCCCTGATTGTCGAAGATGATTACGAGTTTGAGATGTCGTTTCTCAACCCGCCCTCACCCGCGCTCAAGTCCATGGATACAGACGGGCGCGTGATCTATGTGGGCAGCTTCTCCAAGTCGCTGTTCCCAGGGCTGCGTCTGGGCTATCTTGTTGGCTCGGAGCCCTTTGTACGCGAAGCCCGCGCACTGCGCACATCCGTCCTGCGCCACCCGCCGGGTCACATTCAACGCACTGCGGCCTACTTCCTTTCAATGGGCCACTACGATGCACAAATCCGCAAGATGGGAGCAGCGTTGCACGTCCGCCGGGATGCAATGCAAGCCGCCATCGAAAACCACGGACTGGAGATCGCAGGCCAGGGCGCTTTTGGCGGTTCTTCCTACTGGATGCGCGCGCCAAATGGAGTGGATACACGCGAACTGACGCAACGCCTGCAAGAGACAGGCGTACTGATTGAACCGGGGCACGCCTTCTTTTCCGGGGATGATCAACCCAAGGGCTTCTACCGCCTTGGATACTCCTCAATTCACGTCGATCGGATCAAGGATGGAATTGGACTGATCGCACAAGCACTGCCACACTAGCCTGGACTTATTCGGAGATCACAACTGGCCCTAACCCAGCATCCACCACAACAGTAACGTCTGTTGCAACATTTCCGGGGCGATTCGACGCCCCCGCCTCTATTGGAGACTGCCCCATGAAGATGACCACCGAAGAAGCATTCGTGAAGTGCCTGCAGCGCCACGGGATTGAGCACGCCTTTGGCATTATCGGCTCGGCCATGATGCCCATTTCCGACATCTTCCCCGATGCGGGCATCCAATTCTGGGACTGCGCCCACGAAGGGTCCGCCGGCATGATGTCTGACGGCTACACACGCGCCACCGGCAAGATGTCGATGATGATCGCGCAAAACGGGCCCGGCATCACCAACTTCGTGACTGCTGTGAAAACCGCTTACTGGAACCACACACCGCTGCTGCTGGTCACACCACAGGCTGCGAACAAAACCATTGGTCAGGGTGGTTTCCAGGAAGTCGAACAGATGAAACTGTTCGAAGACATGGTTTCGTATCAGGAAGAAGTCCGTGATCCGACCCGTGTCGCCGAAGTTCTGACCCGTGTGATCAGCCAGGCCAAGCGTCTGTCCGGTCCGGCCCAGATCAACATCCCGCGTGACTTCTGGACCCAAGTGGTGGACATCGAAATCCCCGACCCCATCGAATTCGAAGCGTCCCCCGGCGGTCAAAACTCGGTTGCCGAAGCGGCGGCGATCCTGTCCGCGGCGAAGAACCCCGTCATCCTGAACGGCGCTGGCGTTGTCCTGTCCAAGGGTGGTCTCGCAGCCTCGCAAGAACTGGCCGAGCGTCTGACAGCACCCGTCTGCGTGGGCTACCAGCACAACGACGCGTTCCCCGGCAACCACCCGCTGTTCGCTGGCCCGCTGGGCTACAACGGCTCCAAGGCCGGTATGCAGCTGATCTCGGAAGCGGACGTTGTTCTGTGCCTTGGCACCCGCCTCAACCCGTTCTCGACACTGCCCGGCTACGGCATCGACTACTGGCCTACGGATGCGAAAATCATCCAGGTCGACATCAACCCCGACCGCATCGGCCTGACCAAGAAAGTTACCGTGGGCATCGTGGGTGACGCGGCCAAAGTGGCCAACGGCATCCTGTCGCAACTGGCGGATGATGCAGGCGACGCAGGCCGCGACGCACGCAAGGACAAGATCGCTCAAACAAAATCGGCATGGGCTCAAGAGCTGACGTCGATGACAGAAGAGCAGGACGACCCCGGCACCAACTGGAACGAGCGTGCCCGCGCAGCGAAACCTGACTGGATGGCACCTCGCATGGCGTGGCGTGCGATCCAAGCCGCTCTGCCGGTCGAGGCCATCATCTCCTCCGACATCGGCAACAACTGCGCCATCGGCAACGCCTATCCGTCGTTCGAGGAAGGCCGGAAATATCTGGCGCCGGGCCTGTTTGGCCCCTGCGGCTACGGCCTGCCCGCCATCGTGGGTGCGAAGATCGGCCAGCCTGACGTTCCGGTTGTCGGCTTTGCCGGTGACGGCGCCTTTGGTATCGCGGTGAACGAACTGACAGCGATCGGCCGCGGCGAATGGCCTGCCATCACGCAGATCGTCTTCCGCAACTACCAGTGGGGTGCGGAAAAGCGGAACTCGACCCTGTGGTTCGACGACAACTTCGTCGGCACCGAACTGGATGAACAAGTGTCCTATTCCGGTATCGCGAACGCCTGTGGCCTGAAGGGCGTCGTTGCCCGGACGCAGGAAGAACTGACAGCGGCGCTGAACCAGGCGATCAAAGATCAGATGGAAAATGGCATCACCACGCTGATCGAAGCCATGATCAACCAGGAACTGGGCGACCCGTTCCGCCGCGACGCGATGAAGAAGCCCGTCAAAGTGGCTGGCATCTCCAAAGACGATATGGTTCCGCAAACTGTGGCCTAATCTGCTAAGACCCGAGGGGATGGGCACGCGCCCATCCCCTCTTTTTCATTTTTGAAAGGTGGTTTCGTGCCCCAATCCTTCCTGTCTGACGCCACAGCAATTGCACCTGCGCACATCATCGAAATGGCGCAAAAGGCGGCCAGCCCCCGCGTGGCCATTGCCCGCGCCGGTGCGCCCCTGCCGATGCTGGCGGCCAAGGAAGCAACCGAAGCCAATATGATGATCCCGGTCTTCACGGGTGAGCGTCACATGATCGAGGCCGAGGCTGAAAAGCTGAATTGGGACATCTCGAGTTTCGAGCTGATCGAAGCCGAGGGCGAAGCAGCCTCTGGTGCTGCTGCCGCACTGGCCTGCGGCGAAGGCCGCGCTGATGTGTTGATGAAGGGCCAGCTCCATACCGACGCGTTCATGCGTGCCGCGGTGTCGCGCGATGCGGGCCTGCGCACGGGCCGCCGCTTTGTCCACATCTTCCACATCACCACCCCCGACGGCACCGGGTCGATCACCATTTCCGATGCTGCCGTCAACGTGAGCCCCGACATTGCAACGCGTCAGGATGCGACGGGTGAGGTGGTCAAGCTGTTGCATAAACTTGGCAATGTACGCCCCAAGGTGGCCTTCCTGTCAGCCACCGAATCCGCCATCGAAAGCGTGCCGTCCTCCATGGAGGGGCGCGCGCTGCGCGATTGGGCGCGCGAGAATATAGTGGATGCCGATTTCTCCGGCCCACTGGCCTTTGACCTGATCATGTCGCCGAAATCCGTGGCAACCAAGAAGATGACCGACGACCCCGTCGCTGGCAAAGCTGACGCAATCATCGTGCCTGACATCGTGTCGGGCAACGGGTTATTCAAATCCTTTGTCTACCTTGCCGGTGGCTGCGCAGGCGGCATCGTCATGGGCGCCAAGGTGCCAATCCTTTTGACCTCGCGCGCGGACCCTCCCGCGGCGCGCCTGTCTTCCGTGGCCCTCGGGGCCATCATGGCCGCCGCATGATCCTTGTCGTCAATGCAGGCTCCTCCTCCATCAAGGTCGCGCTGTTCCGGCCGGACCTGACAGAAGTGATGGCAGGACAGGTCAGCGGCATTGGCGGCGCATTGGCCCACCTGACACTTGGGGACGAAGACCAGAACGTCACCGCACCCGATCATGACGCGGCACTGACAACGATCCTCGACAGCCTCACCAGACAAGGCATCACACCGGACCAGTTGACGGCAGCAGCCCACCGCGTGGTGCATGGCGGCACATCACTGGTCGACCCCTGCGTCATCGATGACACCGTGATCGCCGGGATTGAAGCCGCAACACCGCTCGCACCCCTGCACAACCCAAAGAACCTTGCGGGCATCCGCGCCCTGCAAACCCTCGCACCCGCTCTGCCCCAATACGCCAGCTTCGGCACCGCGTTCCACGCGAACCAGCCCGAGGTTGCAACCACCTACGCCCTACCCAAGGAACCCCGCTCCATGGGCATCCGCCGCTACGGGTTCCACGGCCTCAGCTACGCCTGGATTGTCACGCAGTTCGGCGATGCACTGCCTGAGCGGCTGCTTGCTTTCCATCTCGGCTCCGGCGCCTCGCTATGCGCCATTCACAACGGCACCTCGGTCGCGACATCCATGGGCTACTCCCCTCTGGACGGACTGACGATGTGCACGCGATCGGGTGCAATCGACGGCATGGCCGTCCTGCGGCTGGCCGAGATCTATGGCGCGGACGAAGCCGCACATATGCTCAACCACGAAAGCGGGCTCAAGGGCCTGGGTGGCAGCAATGACATGCGCCTCCTCTTGGCCGCTGACACCAAGGCAGCACAGCTTGCCGTCGATCACTTCTGCTACTGGGCGGCCCGCCACGCTGGGTCAGCCATTGTCGCCATGGGCGGCCTCGACTCCGTCGCCTTCACCGGCGGCATCGGTGAAAACGCCGAACCCATTCGCACCCGTATCATGGAGCATCTCAGCCTTTTCGGTGATGTCCCGGTACACGTGGTCAAAGCCGACGAAGAACGCCAGATCGCAACCGACGCACGCGCCCTGATGCAAGGGGCACCGCCGTGACAATAACCGGATCCCCAGGAAACTTCCTCCAAAACCTCCCGGAACGCGCCCGCGTGCTGTTCCCAGGCGTTCTGGTTGCCATCCTTGTCGCCATCACCGCGCAATTCCTAGCCGAACATTACGACACGCCAGCCATGCTGATGGCGCTGCTTTTGGGCATCGCGGTCGCCTTCCTCGGGGACGAGGGCAAAACGGTCGAGGGCATCGCCTTTGCCGCGCGCACGATCCTGCGGCTGGGCATCGCCTTTCTGGGCGTGCGCATCTCTTTCGAACTGATGGCCGGACTGGGGCTGAACCTCGTTCTACTGGTGATCGGCGGCGTCGCGGCGACCATCGGCTTCGGCCTGCTGATCGCACGCTTTTTCGGCCACGGCTGGCGCTTTGCCTTCCTGACAGCGGGCTCCGTCGCCATTTGCGGCGCATCTGCCGCCCTCGCGATCAGTGCGATCTTGCCCAAGGATGAACGGTCGGAGCAGCGCCTGATCTTTACAGTGCTGGGCGTGACCGTCCTGTCGACGGTCGCCATGATCGCCTACCCAATCGTCGTGACGCAGTTGGGCATGGACGACACGGCTGGGGGCATCTTCTTGGGCGCCACGATCCACGACGTGGCACAAGTGGTCGGCGCGGGCTTTTCCATCTCGGAAAGCGCGGGCGACACCGCAACGCTGGTCAAACTGATCCGTGTGTCGATGCTGGCCCCGGTCGTTCTGATTGCGGCCATTCTGATCCGGTCCTTTGTCGAAGCGCCAGAGGATGGCAAACGCCCGCCGCTCCTGCCGGTCTTCGTGATCGGGTTTCTGGCATTGGCAACATTGAACTCGTTCAACCTGATCCCGACCCCGGTCACCGACCTGATGAGCCAGGCCTCGCGCTGGATGCTCCTGGTCGCCATCGCCGCCGTCGGCATGAAAACAAACCTCAAGCGGGTGCTGGCGGTCGGAGGAGCCGCCATCGCTCTGCTTGTCACCGAAACCGTGTTTATCGCAGCGCTGATACTTGCGGGGATTTATTATTTTGCCTGACCAACAGGCGAAGGGGAGGCCAGATGACGTTCCAGCAACCTAAGATCAACACGTCGCCGCATGTTTCGGACGAGGTGCGCAAGACAACATGCTACATGTGCGCCTGCCGTTGCGGCATCAACGTGCACATGAAAGACGGCAAGGTCGCCTATATCGAAGGCAACCGCGACCACCCGGTGAACCAGGGTGTGCTCTGCGCCAAGGGCTCGGCTGGCATCATGCAGGTCAACGCACCCTCGCGCCTGCGCGCACCCCTGAAGCGTGTCGGCGAACGCGGATCGGGCGAATTTGAAGAGATCAGTTGGGACGAAGCCCTGCAAATCGCCACCGATTGGCTGGCCCCCATCCGCAAGGATGATCCCAGCAAGCTGGCCTTCTTCACAGGCCGGGACCAGTCGCAATCCTTCACCAGCTTCTTTGCCCAGAACTTCGGTACACCCAACTACGCGGCCCACGGCGGCTTCTGCTCGGTCAACATGGCTGCGGCGGGCATCTACACGATGGGCGGCGCGTTCTGGGAGTTCGGTCAGCCTGACTGGGACCACACCAAGCTGTTCATGCTGTTCGGCGTGGCCGAGGATCACGACAGCAACCCCATTAAGATGGGGATCGGCAAGATCAAGGCACGCGGTGCACGCGTCATCGGTGTGAATCCGATCCGCACGGGCTACAACGCGGTGGCCGACGATTGGGTGGGCATTACACCCGGCACCGACGGCCTGTTCATCCTGTCGCTTGTCCACTGCTTGATGAAAGCGGGCAAGATCGACGTGAACTACCTCGCCCAATTTACCAACGCGCCCTGCCTGATCAATGGCGATGAAAAGTCGCCCGAATTCGGCCTGCTGTTGCGCGACGACGATGGCAAGGAATTGGTGATCGACCGCGCTACGGGCAAGCTGACCCCCTTCGATCAAAAGGGCGTCAAACCCGACCTCACCGCCACCCACCGTCACGCGGGCATCAGCCACCGCACAGTCATGCAGCACATGGCCGAACGCTATCTCAGCGACGAATACGCACCCGAGGCCGTGGCCGAGCGCGTTGGTATCTCTGCCGAGCGGATCCGCATCCTGGCCGCCGAGATTGCCCGCGTCGCCTTTGACGAAGCGTTCGAGCTGGACCAGGAATGGACAGACTTCCGCGGCGAAACGCACAAGACGATGCAAGGCCGCCCCGTGTCCTTCCACTCCATGCGCGGCATCTCTGCCCACGCCAACGGTTTCCAGACGTGTCGCGCGTTGCACGTGCTACAAATCCTGCTGGGCACCGTCGAAGTCCCGGGTGGCTTCCGCTTCAAACCACCCTATCCAAAACCTGCGACGGCGCACCCCAAGCCCCACTGCGGCGTGCAACCTGACTGCCCGCTCGACGGTCCACACCTGGGCTTCGTGCAAGGCCCTGACGATCTGGCGCTGAAAGAAGACGGTACACCCGCCCGCATCGACAAGGCATTTTCATGGGAAAACCCCATGTCCGCCCACGGCCTGATGCACATGGTCATCTCGAACGCCTATGCGGGTGACCCCTACAAGATCGACACGCTGTTCATGTACATGGCGAACATGTCGTGGAACTCCTCCATGAACACTCGTGGTGTGATCGACATGCTGACGGACAAGGATGAAAACGGCGACTACGTGATCCCGCGCATCATCTATTCGGATGCGTATAGCTCGGAAATGGTCGCTTATGCCGACCTGATCCTGCCCGACACCACGTACCTCGAACGGCATGACTGTATCTCGCTGCTCGACCGTCCGATCTGCGAGGCGGACGCCGCAGCCGACGCCATCCGCTGGCCCGTGATCGAACCCGACCGCGACGTCCGCGGGTTCCAGTCGGTGTTGTGCGAACTGGGCGCAAAACTCGGCCTGCCCGGCTTTATCAACGAAGACGGTAGCCAGAAATATGCCGATTACGGCGACTATATCGTCAACCACGAACGCAAGCCCGGCATCGGCCCACTCGCAGGGTTCCGCGGCGATGGCAGTGATACGGGCCGCGGCGACGTGAACCCGGACCAGCTCGACCGCTACATCGAAAACGGCGGCTTCTTCGTCGAACACATCCCCGATGGGGCCAACTACTACAAACCCTGGAACGCCGCATATCAGGACTGGGCGGTAGGCATGGGTCTCTTTGACAGCCCGCAACCCTACCTCTTCACGCTCTACGTGGAACCGATGCGGCGCTTCCAACTGGCCGCCGAAGGACACGGCGACCGCCAGCCACCGGATCATCTGCGCGAGCGGATCAAGGCCACGATGGACCCACTGCCCATATGGTACGACCCGGCACCAGACAACCACGGCGACCAATACCCGATCACCGCGCTGACCCAGCGCCCGATGGCGATGTATCACTCCTGGGGCAGTCAGAACGCATGGCTGCGGCAGTTGCACGGACACAACCCGCTCTACCTGCCCACCAAGCTGATGCGGGAAAACGGCCTCAGCGACGGCGATTGGGCCAAGGTTACTTCGCCCCACGGCGAAATCACCGTGCCGGTCCTCGAAATGGCCGCACTCAACAAAAACACCGTTTGGACGTGGAACGCGATCGGCAAGCGCAAGGGGGCTTGGGCGCTAGACGAAAACGCGCCCGAGGCGACCAAGGGGTTTCTGCTCAACCACCTGATCCACGAGCTGCTGCCGCCCAAGGGTGACGGCCTCAGATGGGCCAACTCCGATCCGATCACAGGCCAAGCCGCCTGGTTCGACCTCAAGGTCCGCATCGAAAAAGCGCCAGCACCAGCGGAATCCCAACCGGCAATGGAACCCATCAAATCACCCGTGGGCAAAGGGCCAAAGCAACTGGCATGGAAGGTGGGCAAATGACACCGATCCAACGCACCCTCCTCGCCATCGCCGCGTTCATCGCAGTCGCTGTCGGCACCTTCATCTACTTCATCGCCAATTGGGACGCCTCCAAAGCCGAGCCCATCGGGATGAAGCACGACCGTCCACTCTTCCCTGTTTCCAAAAAATCCCGGGGTCTGGGGCAGAGCCCCAGTCCTGCCCTCTCAGTGAGGACAACCGCATGACCACACTTCCCACATCCACAGACCGCAAACTCGGCCTCGTCATCGACCTTGATACATGCGTGGGCTGCCACGCCTGCGTGATCTCGTGCAAAGGCTGGAACACCGAAAACTACGGCGCACCACTGGCCGACACCGACGCCTACGGGTCGGACCCTTCGGGCACCTTCCTCAACCGCGTGCACAGCTACGAGGTGCAACCGGAACAGGGCGAAGCGCAACTGACCCACTTCCCCAAATCCTGCCTGCATTGCGAGGACGCGCCGTGCGTCACGGTTTGCCCCACGGGGGCCAGCTACAAACGGGTCGAGGATGGGATCGTTCTGGTCAACGAAAGCGACTGCATCGGATGCGGCCTTTGCGCGTGGGCCTGCCCGTACGGCGCACGCGAAATGGATGCCGTCGAGAAGGTGATGAAGAAATGCACCCTCTGTGTTGACCGCATCTACAACGAAAACCTGCCCGAGGAAGACCGCGAACCGGCCTGCGTCCGCACCTGCCCCGCAGGCGCGCGCCACTTCGGCGACTTCGCGGACCCCGACAGCAACGTGTCCAAACTGACCGCAGAGCGCGGCGGCATGGACCTGATGCCGGAACAGGGCACAAAGCCAGTCAACAAGTACCTGCCGCCCCGCCCAAAGGACACGCTGTCCGAAGGCGCAGGCGACATCGACATCCTTGCCCCCTACCTCGAACCCGTCGCGCAGGAAGCCTCCGGCTTCCTCGGCTGGCTCGACAAGACGTTGGAGAAACTCTGATGCATCCAGCACCATCCGTCATCTTTTTCACGGTCTTCTCCGGCATCGGTTTCGGCCTCCTGACATTCCTCGGCCTCGGCTTTCCGGCGGTCACGGGCTGGACGGCCTTCGCCTTCTTCGTCATCGCCTACCTGTGCGCAGTAGGCGGGCTGATTTCGTCCACCTTCCACCTCGGCCACCCCGAACGGGCGATGAAAGCGTTCACGCAATGGCGCTCCTCATGGCTCAGCCGCGAAGGCGTCTGCGCTGTCATTGCCTTGATCGTCATGGCGCTTTATGGCGCGGGCCTCGTGTTCTTTGGCCAACGCTGGGGCCTGTTGGGCCTGATCGGCGCGATCTTCTCACTGCTGACCGTGTTCACCACCTCCATGATCTACACCCAGCTCAAGACCATCCCGCGCTGGAACTCGCCCCTCACACCGGTCATGTTCCTTAGCTACAGCCTTGCAGGCGGCGCGCTGTTGGCCGGACAGGTGAAATGGGCCATGGCACTGATCGCCATCTCGGGCGTCATTCAGGTGGTGCTTTGGATGCAAGGCGATGGCGCGCTGAAAAGCTCTGGCACCACGCTCGCAACCGCCACCGGCCTTGGCAATCGGGGAAGCGTGCGTGCGTTTGAACCGCCACACACCGGCACCAACTACCTGCTGCGCGAATTTGCATTTGTCGTGGGGCGCAAGCACAGCATGAAACTGCGGATCATCTCATTCGTGCTGATGGTGGTTCTGCCGGTCCTGCTGCTGGCGGCCGCGCCATTCTCGCATGGCCTCGCGCTTCTGGCAGTGATCAGCCACGTGGCAGGTGCACTCGCCTCACGTTGGCTCTTCTTTGCGGAAGCCGAGCACGTGGTGGGCCTCTACTACGGCAAACGATAAAAACAAGGCGGGCCATGAAGCCCGCCTTTTCACTTTCAGAGAAGCCCTGCGTGCACCAGGGCCGCGTCGACCAGGGCCTTGGTCTCGTCCGCCAAGCCGGTCAGCGGCAAACGCACTTCGTCCGAACACAGGCCCAGACGGGACATCGCGTATTTCGCACCCACCAAGCCAGGCTCGGTAAAGATCGCCTTATGCAGCGGCA
Organism: Tateyamaria sp. LSS28; assembly: GCF_059611725.1. Classification (NCBI taxonomy): domain Bacteria; kingdom Pseudomonadati; phylum Pseudomonadota; class Alphaproteobacteria; order Rhodobacterales; family Roseobacteraceae; genus Tateyamaria; species Tateyamaria sp. LSS28. The sequence goes on from NZ_JCAPFI010000001.1 coordinate 263,969, forward strand.
TCAGCTTGGTCTGTAAGTCCAGCGCGGTTGCATAGTCGCCTGCAAGGCACGCTTCCTGCATCTGGCTCAACAGCTTTGGCGCCACATTGGCGGTCACGGAAATGCAGCCCACACCGCCCACGGCGTTGAACCCATGCGCCACCGCATCTTCAGCGCACATCTGGATGAAATCATTGCCACAGGTGATACGCGTGTCGCACACACGGGCCATATCGCCGGTGGCATCTTTGACGCCGACAATGCGGGGCAGTTTGGCCAACTCGCCCATCGTCTCGGGCGTCATGTCGATCACCGACCGGCCCGGAATGTTGTAGATGAAGATCGGGATATCAGCGCAATCATGCAGCGCCGTATAGTGCGCAATCAAACCACGCTGCGTGGGCTTGTTGTAATAGGGCGTCACGACCAAAGCAGCATCGGCACCAACGCGCGCGGCATGCTCGACAAAACGGATGGCTTCCACCGTGTTGTTCGACCCAGCCCCGGCAATCACCGGCACCCGACCCGCAGCAGCCGTCACAACGGTTTCAATCACCGTCTCGTGCTCCTCATGGCTCAGCGTGGGGCTTTCGCCCGTGGTCCCCACAGGCACCAACCCGTGCGATCCTTCACCGATATGCCACTCGACCAGCTTCTTGAGGGTTTCCAGATCCAAAGCGCCGTTACGAAACGGCGTGACGAGGGCAGGCATAGAACCTTTAAACATTCTCACGCTCCTTTTTTACGTTTGGCAGGCAGAGGGCCTGGGATGATTTTCGCATATGCCCGGAAACGTGAGTTGAAACGTCACGCCCAGAACATATGCTCTAGGCTCTAGCCACGCGACGACAGGAATTGCAAGACATGACCCGGATTGCCCTCGCCTTGGCCCTGTTTTTTACACTGTCTGTGGCGGCTTTGGCCGAACGACCCCGCCCGCTTGGCTGGGCGATGGAGGCGCTGCGCGCAGGCAATTGGGACAGTGCCGCAGCCCTGGCCGCACGCGACGGTGAGGTGGCCGCAGATGTTATCGAATGGCAACGCCTGCGCGCTGCACGCGGAACCTATGCCGACGTCGTCGCTTTCCTTGAGCGACGCCCCGACTGGCCGGGCGAGGCGCTGCTGCGCGAACGATCAGAAGAGGTCGTGGCCGACCAACCCGACGCTGACATCCTGTCCTTCTTCGAAAATATCGGCCCACAAACGCCCGAAGGCGTGCTCGCCCACGCCACCGCCCTGATCCGTGCGGAGCGGGTGGGCGAGGCAGAGGCGAACCTCGTGCTGGCATGGCGCACGATGCCCATGGATAACACCGCCCAGGCGCGCTACCTCGCCGCACACACCGACCTTCTGAAACCCCATCACGCCGCACGTCTCGACTCGCTGCTCTGGTCCGAAGACTTGACCAGCGCCCGCCGCATGTTCGACCTCGTGGACAAGGGCCAAAGCGCCCTCGCCCGCGCCCGCATCGGCCTGCGCGCGCTGGCAGACAATGTCGACGGCCTGATCGAAGCTGTGCCAGACGCATTGCAGGACGATCCCGGCCTCGCCCACGCCCGCTTCGAATGGCGGCTGCGCAAAGGGCGCTGGGACGACGCCAAGGAACTTCTCATGGACCGCTCCCGCTCCGTTGAAGCCCTCGGTCGACCCGACGAATGGTCCAATCGCCGCCGGGCCCTTGCACGCGACGAGATGCGGGACGGCGACGCCGCCCTTGCCTACCAGCTTGCCACCCGGCACTTCCTGACCGAAGGGTCCGCCTATGCCGATCTGGAATGGCTGTCGGGCTACATCGCCTTGCGTTTGCTCAAAGACCCCGAGGTCGCACTCGGCCACTTCCAGAACCACCGCAACGCCACCCGCTCCCCCATCTCGCGCGGACGCGCAGGTTACTGGATCGGCCGCGCGCACGAAGCGATGGGCAATACCGAAGAAGCCCAAGCCGCCTATGCCGAGGGGGCGCAATACCAGACCTCCTTCTATGGCCTCCTCGCCGCCGAAAAGGGCGGCCTCCCCATTGAGCCCGGCCTTGACGGTTCCGAGCAATTTGAACCTTGGCAGGACAGCCCCCTCGCCACCCGCGACCTGTTCGAAGCCGGCCTCCTGCTGCAAGCCTCCGGAGAACTCTCACTGGCTGAACGGTTCTGGACCCACCTCGCCGAAAGCCTCGACCGAGCGGAAGCCGGTCAGCTCGGCCAAGCCGCCGTCGACGCGGATCAGCCACATCTCGGGGTGATGATCGGCAAACGCGTGGCGCGACGGGGTATCACGATCCACGCGTCCTACTACCCGCTGCATCCGTTGGCCGAGGCCGACCTGCCCATGGCCCCCGAAATGTCGCTCGCCATCGCCCGCCGCGAATCCGAATTCGACCCGGTTGTTCAATCCAGCGTCGGTGCGCGCGGGCTGATGCAGGTCATGCCCGGCACCGGGCGCGAGGTTGCGGCCAGCCTTGGCCTGTCCGCCGGCCACACAACAGGGCGCATGATCTCTGATCCCGCATACAACGCGAAACTGGGGGCCACATATCTCAGCCAACTGGCGCGGCGCTTTGACGGCAATGTTGTCCTGATGTCTGCCGCCTACAACGCGGGTCCCTCGCGCCCCAACCAGTGGATGCTGCGCTATGGCAATCCCCGCGCGGAACGCGACGATTTCGACGTCATCGACTGGATCGAACACATCCCCTTCCGCGAGACCCGCAACTACGTCATGCGGGTGACCGAAAGCCTGCCGATCTACCGCGCGCGTCTGGGTAAAGACCCTCTGCCGATCCCGTTCAGCGAGGAACTCGTGGGCTCAACCCTGCTGTCGTTCGCGCCACAGGGTGAATAGGCCCGCCGCCACAATGATGGCAGCCCCGATGATAACGTTGATCTCAAGCACCTCGCCAAAGACAGAGATGCCCACCAGCGCGGCAAAGACCATCTGAAAATAGGCAAAGGGCTGTACTGCGCTGGCCTCTGCCACCTCGTAGGTGCGGATCAGCAGCCAGTGTCCCAAGGCCCCCGTCAGGCATAACGCCGCCATCCAGCCCCAATCCGGGCCGGTCATCGGCTCCCAAAACCAGACGCCCACACAGGTCATCGCAACAGCCCCCGTGGTCCCGGTCCAGAAAAAGCTGGTCGCCGTGCTGTCATCCCGCGCGACATAGCGGGTCAGCAAGCCATAGACGGCAAACATGATGGCCGAGGCCAGCGGGATCACCGCCGCCGGGTCAAAGACACCCAAGCCGGGTTTCAGAATGAACAAAACGCCAATGAAGCCCACCCCGATAGCAGCCCAGCGCCGCCACCCAACATGCTCGCCCAATATCGGCCCAGACAGGGCAGCAACCAGCAGCGGATAAGCGGCAAAGACGGCATGGCTCTCCACCAGCCCCAACACGGTAAAGGCCGTGACCATCACGCAAATCTCAGCGGCCAATAACAGCCCACGCAGCCCCTGCACCACGGGCTGCCGCGTTTGCGCCGCCGCCCGCACACCGCCCGCCTTGCGCGCAGCAATGGTGATGACAAAGGCAGCAAAGAACCAATACCGGATCATCACCACCATGAAGACGTTGTACTCCCCGGCCAAGTGGCGAGAGATACCATCCTGGCTCGCGAACACCACCGACACTGCGATCATCAGCGCAATGCCCAACCGCGTGTTGTTGCCTTGGCTCACCCCAGTACCGCGCGTGTCATATGCCGCTTGCGGCCAAAGCCGGGTGCGCGGGTGACGGCAAATCCCGCCTCCTCCAAACCACGGCGCACGAAGCCCGCGGCCGTATAGGTGGCCGCTGTCCCCACGGGTACAGTATGACGCCCCACTTCGACCATCAGATCCGCGCCCCACAGCTCGGGGTTTTTGGCGGGCGAAAACCCGTCCAGAAACCACGCATCCGCCTTGCCCTCCCACTTGGGCAGCGTCTCGCGCGCATCCCCTTCGATCACGGTCAGCGTTGCATCCTCAAATGCAGCCGACCCACCGCCCGCAGCCAAAAGCTGCGCCGCCAGATCAGCCACTTCGGGAAATGCCGCCAAGGCCTTCTCCATCGCAGCCCGCTCCATCGGAAACGCCTCGAAACTGGTGAAGTGCAAGCGCCCTTCAATGCCCGCCGCCCGCCATGCCGCCCACGCGGTCAAAAAATTCAGCCCCGTGCCAAACCCCAGCTCTGCAATGTGAAACCCGTCCCGAAACCGGGCCGGCAGGTCGTTGCCATCCAGAAACACATGCCGTGTCTCGGCCAGCCCGTTGTCGAGCGAAAAATACGGATCGTCAAAGCGCGTGGACACCGGCACCGCCCCGTCACGCCACTCAAGCTCTGCCCGCTGGTCCTGCATCATCCGCCCCTGTAGAAGGTGTCGCGGCGACCTTGGCGAAAGGCATCTGGAATGGCAACGGCAGACATCACCGTGTGCGGCGCGGGCATCTTCGGCCTGTCGATTGCATGGATTCTCGCCCAGCGTGGCGCGCGGGTGCAGGTGGTCGATCCCAATGGCCTTGGCGCAGGGGCATCGGGCGGGATCGTGGGTGCCCTTGCCCCGCATGTGCCGGAAAACTGGAACCCGAAAAAGCAGTTCCAACTGGAAAGCCTGCTGATGGCCGAAACCTTCTGGGCCGAGGTCGAGGCCGCAAGCGGTCAGTCCCCCGGCTATGCCCGCACAGGCCGCTGCCAACCCATCGTGGACGATACGGTGCTGACGCTCGCCCGACAACGCGGCGAAACGGCCAAAACCCTCTGGGGTGACGCGGCCACTTGGACCGTCCGGCCCATCGCAAACCCCAACTGGGCGGCGCACAGCAAAACAGGCATGGAAATCTTCGACACGCTCAGCGCCCGTATTCATCCGCAGCAAGCGTGCGCGGCCCTCGCCGCCGCGCTCAAAACCCAAGGCGTCGACATCCAAAGCAAAGCGCCCGAGACCGACACCACTATCCACGCCACCGGCGTCGCAGGCCTCGAAGAGCTGAACGCAAGCCACACCCGCATGGTGGGCGCCGGGATCAAGGGGCAAGCGGCCCTTCTGGATTTCACCGCACCAGACGCCCCCCAACTCTTCGCTGACACACTGCACATCATCCCGCATGCCGACGGAACGACGGCCATCGGATCGACAACGGAACGGGACTACGACAGCCCCACCGCCACAGACACGCAATTGGACGACATCCTGACCCGCGCCCGCGCCGCCATCCCGGCGCTTCAGGATGCCAAGGTGCTTGCCCGATGGGCAGGCCTGCGCCCCCGCAGCCGCAGTCGCGCACCCATGCTGGGACCATGGCCCGAAAGGCCAGGGCACTACATTGCGAACGGAGGGTTCAAGATCGGTTTCGGCATGGCCCCCAAGGTCGCCCAGACCATGGCCCACCTCATCCTCGACGGACGCGATACCATCCCGCAAGGGTTCGAGGTCGCGGCTTCGCTTTAGCGACGCGTTGCCGTCAATGATTTAGACTGAGGGCAGCGTCGACCCGCGGGTTGGCGTGATAGCACCGCCCCATGGGGGCGGGTCGGCGCTGCCCGGCCCAAAGGCCGGGCGAGACCCCAGCGTCAGGCCTCCGCCTCCATGCACTGCCGCCCGTCCGGGCCGCGCACCCACAGCTTTCGACCCCTCCGGCAAAACGTCCCCACCTCGTGATGCATCAGGGGCGAGGTCGCCCGAAACCGAAACTGCTCAAGTGGCCCCAGCCCTGCCTCAGCCAACAGCATCAAGTGCTGCGCGAGTAACGGACCATGCACAACCAACCCGTCATACCCCTCAACATCGCGGGCATAGGGCTGATCATAGTGAATGCGATGACCATTGAAGGTCAGCGCCGAGTAGCGAAACAACAGCGTCGCATCAAAGCTGTGCGCCTGCGCAACATCCTCATCCGTCGCAGCAACAGGCGGCACCGGACGCCGCGCGCTCGGATCAGGGTCGTGACGATACACAAGGTCCTGCCACTCGGTCACGCACAGTGCGCCACCCTGCCAAATCTCGTGCCGCAAGGTGACAAAGGCCAGCGGCCCGGTCCGCCCCTCCTTGCACGTCGCACTCTCGCACAACGTCACCTTCTCCGCCCTCATGCCAAGCAACAGCGGCGCATGGAACTGCAACCGCCCCCCGGCCCACATGCGGCGGGGCAATCCCATGTCAGGGATGATCCCACCCACTTGCGGATGCCCATCCCGGCCCAGACGATCCGGCGGCTCGGGGGACCAGAAATAGAGCTGGTGAAAGAACGGCGGCATCGGCGCACCGGCCACAAGGTCCGGCACACGCCCCAAAGCCACCTGCATGGCGCGGGCGCGGGCGGGGTCCATCACATCGCTTTGACGAAGGATATCACTCTTGGCACTCTGCATGGGTGCACCCTGCGCGACGGAACCGGAAAATGGAACAACCCACTCTCTACAGCCTCGATCATCTTGTCATCACCGCGGCAGACATGAATGCCACAATCGCGTTCTACACCAAGGTGCTCGGCATGACGCATCGCGTGCTCGAAACCCCCGGCGAACGCCCACGCCACGCGCTGTTCTTTGGCGCGCACAAGATCAACCTGCACCAGTTGGGGGCAGAGTTCGAACCCAAAGCGCACAAGGCCGATGTGGGCACAGCCGACCTATGCTTCCTGACCGAAACATCGCTCAGCGATTGGCAGGCGCATTTGGAAGCGACAGGCACAGCGATCGAGCTGGGGCCTGTCCCGCGCACCGGGGCACAATGGCCGATGCAATCGCTCTATATCCGCGACCCCGATGGTAACCTGATCGAAATCGCCGTGCGGGCGGACTAGCGCCCGATCTCGGCACGCAGGGATTGCATCAGCTGGGTCAACTCGCGGACATAGATCTCGCCCGTCAACTGGCCGTCATCGTCAAACTGGCTGGATGACGCGGCCAGATGAATCTCCGGCCCCTGCAAGATACACGGACGGAACGGCACCATGTAGCCACGCAACACCATCTGCGCGCGCTCACCCCCGGCTCGTCCGGCAGCTGCAGACATCACGGCGACGGGTTTATCTGTCCACGGACGCCCCTCGACCCGGCTGACCCAATCCAGCGCGTTCTTCAATACACCGGGGGGCGCCTTGTTGTATTCAGGCGTCGAAATCACAACCGCATCAGCCTCTGCGATCTGACGGGCGATCAGCTGGGCCGCCTCGGGCACCCCTTCGGACGCTTCCACATCACCGTCATACAAAGGCATATGCAGATCGGCCTCGACATAGGTGCAATCGCCAAACAATCGGGCGGCTTCGCGCACCAGCTTGGTGTTGGTGGATGCCTTGCGCATCGACCCCGAAATGCCGAGGAGTGTTGGCGTCGTCATGATCTGTCCCTTGTATCGTTATCGCGGGTAACATGGCGCGATCACCCCATAACGCAAGAGGCCCCGGAACATGTCCGGGGCCTCTGATACTGAATTGTCGCTGGTGATTACTGCGAATTGGGCAGGATCACGATCTCGACCCGACGGTTCTGCTGCTTGCCTTCTGGCGTCAGGTTCGTCGCGATGGGCTGGCTTTCGCCGCGGCCAAAGGTCTGAACGCGGTTGAACGGCACGCCCTGGTTCAGCAGCACATCGGCGACCGCATTGGCGCGGCGCTCGGAAAGCTGCTGGTTGAACGCGGCATCACCGTCGCTGTCGGTGTGGCCGACGACCTGCACGGTCGACGCCGGGTAGCGCTCAAGGCTGCGCGCCAGCGCCGCCATGTCCGAATTCAGACCCGGACGCACGGTAAAGCTGTTGACGGCAAACAGGATCGCTTCGGGGAAGGATACGATCAGACGGTCGCCCGTGTTGGTGATGGTCACACCGCTGGCCAGCTCGCGCCGCAGCTCGGCCTCTTGCTGGTCAAGGTCATAGCCGATGGCACCACCCACAAGGCCGCCCACGACGGCCCCGGCAATCGCGGTGTTGCGGTTGCCTGTCACGGCCCCGATCACGGCCCCTGACGCGGCCCCGATGGCAGCGCCCGTGTTGCGTTTCTGGTTGATCGGCTCGCCGCTTGGTCCAACGGTGCCCAAGGCGCCGGGATCAGTACACGCGCTCAGCGCAACAACGGCGCCCATGGCGATGACGGTGGGGAATTTAAGCATATCTATGGTCCTACTGCCTTCCAAAACGGGGCCATGTTCGGGCATGACCCTTTATGGGAATGCAAGATAGGTGCGTACGGCCCCCATAAATAGGGGGAAAATATGATAAGCAGCATCCTGCCCATCATTGTGATCAACGGGTTACCGGAAACTCAGGCCTCAACGCGGGCAGATTCATAGGCCAGCAAGGCCCGCTTGACGGGCAGACCCCAATGATAGCCCCCAAGCCCACCGGATTTGCGCAGCGCCCTGTGGCATGGGATCAGCCAGCTGACCGGGTTGCGGCCCACCGCCGTTCCCACGGCACGCACGGCCCGTGGATTGCCAATGCTCTCCGCGATCTCGGAATAGGTGGTGACATGCCCCGACGGGATCTGCAGCAACGCCTCCCACACCTTGATCTGGAACGGGGCACCGATCAGGTACAGCGGCGCCTCCTTCAACTCCGCATCCTCGGCCCCGAACGCGGCCAGAACCCAAGGGCGCAACCGCATCGGATCCTCGACAAAGGTTGCCTTGGGCCAGCGGCGGACAAGATCCTCCATGGCCCAGTCCTCGCCCGTCTCGGCAGCGAAGCCCAGACCGCAAATCCCCTTGTCGGTGCCCATAACAAGGGCAAGGCCAAACGGGCTGTCGAACCACCCCCAATAGATGATCAGCCCCGCGCCACCCTTGGCATAATCTCCGGGGCTCATGGCCTCCCATCGCAGGAACAGATCATGCAGACGACCCGACCCGCTCAGGCCCGTGGCATGTGCGGTATCAAGGGTGGTAAAACGCTCATTCAGCAACGCCTTTGCATGGCCCAGCGCCAGGTATTGCTGGAACCGTTTCGGCGACACCCCAACCCAACGCGAGAAAATGCGCTGGAAATGCGCGGGGCTCATGCCCATCTCGGCGGCCAGGGCATCCAGGCTCAACGGCCCGTCAGCGCTGTCGATCAGATCGATGGCGCGCCGCATGACATTGAAGTGGTAGCCGGTTTCGGCGTCGTTGTGCTGTATCTGTTCCATGATGGAAATGTAGGGGATGGGCGCACGGCATGCGACCCGTTTCCTGTGCAAATCGGGCGCGCGCGGACATCGCAGATTTGGTGAACTAGCGCCGCTGACTTGGACCTGTACCGGTCCGCTCCCAAATATGCCTCAAGCACTGCTATTACTCGAACCACAAGGGGGACATCATGTCTGACATAGCCGTTCATACAGGCGGGTGCCTCTGCGGCGCAATCCGGTTCGAGGCGACTGGCCCAGCCCTCAAACCACACACCTGTTCCTGCAAGATGTGTCAACGCCATAGCGGAGCGCTGACAACAGCTTGGGTGGAGTTTGCCGCGGACAAAGTGTCGTGGACCGGCCCGGGCGGGGCACCGGCAACCTACCGCTCGTCAGACTATTCCAGCCGTGCCTTTTGCCCGACCTGCGGCAGCACACTGGGTGCGATCGACGACGACCCGGTGATCGCTTTGCTGGTCGGTGCATTCGACGACACTGGACGCAACGATCTGGTGCCAACCGCGCATTCCTACCGGGGCGGTCGACCACCTTGGTGGCGCATATCCATCTCGAGTCAGTAGCGAACTATAACCACCTACTGCGCAATCCCGGCGATGATCTACCGAAGCGCGAATTTCATTCGGCCCTGCCGCACTTTTTTGCTACCGTGAAAAAAGACACTGTTTGCATCGTCAGTAAAAAGGACCTCCAGACATGCCCGCATCATATCAGGCCCCAATGGTTGGCGACAAAGCCAAGGACAAACATGCAAGCCAGTCGGTGTCATCCAACATGACAACAGAAACCGCCCGGGTCGAACATCTGCTCCAAAGCAAGGGCAGCGACGCGATCGCGATTGCTGAAACCGACACGATTGCCACCGCCGTCGGCATTCTCCGTGACAAGCGCATCGGGGCGTTGATCGTGTTGGACGCCAATCACGCACTCGCCGGCATCCTGTCGGAACGCGACATCGTGCGCAAACTGGCCGAAACCCCCGGCCAAACACTACCACAGACCGTGGCCGAGAATATGACGCGCGACGTTGTCACGTGCGAGCCCGAGGACACGTTGATCAAGGTGCTGCGGCGCATGTCCGAAGGGCATTTTCGGCACATGCCGGTGGTCAAGGGCGGCAAACTCATGGGCATGATCACCATTGGCGACGTGATCAACTTCCGCCTGAACGAACTGGAACATGAAGCGCTGCAACTCAAGCAACTGATCGTCGGCTGACCGGTCGCCCAACGAGTGGCAACAAACACAAAGAGCAATGAACCGATGGCCGCACCGGCACGACGGTGCGGACACCGCAACCATGGCTTGCCCACTCCTCAAATCTCCACCATAACCCCGCGCCATGGCAAAACAGCTCGACTACCATACGATCCGGCAGATCTTCACCCGCTTCCAAGAGGCGGACCCAGAACCCAAGGGTGAGCTGGAGCACGTCAACGTCTACACCCTCGTCGTGGCCGTGGCGCTGTCGGCGCAGGCCACGGATGCGGGCGTGAACAAGGCGACCCGGAAACTCTTCCAGATCGCCGACACGCCACAAAAGATGCTCGATCTGGGCATCGAAGGACTGACCGAGCATATAAAAACCATCGGCCTCTTCCGCCAAAAGGCCAAGAACGTGATGAAGCTGTCGCAGATCCTTGTCGACGACTACGGCGGCGAAGTGCCCAACAGCCGCGCCGCCCTGCAATCACTGCCCGGCGTCGGGCGCAAGACGGCCAATGTCGTTCTGAACATGTGGTGGAGCCACCCGGCCCAGGCCGTGGACACCCACATCTTCCGCCTCGGCAACCGCACCGGCATCGCGCCGGGCAAAACCGTCGACGCGGTCGAGCGCGCCATCGAAGACAACATTCCAGCTGATTTCCAGCTCCACGCCCACCACTGGATGATCCTGCACGGGCGCTACCACTGCAAAGCGCGCAAGCCGCAATGCCCCACCTGCATCATCAAAGATCTCTGCCCGTTTGAGGACAAAACCGAATGACCAAATACACGCTCGCTGGCATCGGCAACGCCGTTGTCGATGTGATTTCCCACGCCGATGACAGCTTTCTCGACCTCATGGGGATCGAAAAAGGGATCATGCAGCTGATCGAACAGGACCGGGGCGAGGTGCTCTACGCCTCCATGACCGAACGGCTGCAAACACCGGGCGGGGCCGTGGCCAACACGATCGCCGGAGTCGGCGCACTGGGTCTGCCCACAGCGTTCATCGGGCGGGTCCATGACGACGCGCTCGGGCGCTTCTATGCAGAGTCGATGGCCGAAAGCGGCACCGATTTTGTCAACGCCCCGATCCCCGACGGTGAATTGCCCACATCCCGCTGCATGATCTTCGTCACACCCGACGGCGAACGCTCACTCAACACCTATCTCGGCATCTCGACGGAACTTGGCCCTGATGACGTTCCCGAAGAAGTCGCCAGCCAGGCAGAGATCATGTTCCTCGAAGGATACCTCTTCGACAAGGACAAGGGAAAAGAGGCCTTTCGCCAAGCCTCCCGCCTCACCCGTAGCGCAGGTGGCAAGGCAGGCATCGCCATTTCTGACCCGTTCTGCGTGGACCGCCACCGCCCCGACTTCCTCGACATGATCGGGAACGAGCTGGATTTCGTCATCGGCAACGAACACGAGATCAAATCCCTGTTCGAGATCAACGACCTCGAAACGGCGCTGAACAAGACAGCCGACATGATCGACCTGCTGGTCTGCACCAAGTCCGGCGATGGGGTCACCATCATCGGCAACGGCGAACGCCACGACATCCCGGTCGAGACGATCACCCCGGTGGACGCCACGGGCGCAGGCGACCAGTTCGCCGCCGGGTTCATCTATGGCCTCGCCACAGGGGCAGGGCTGCACACGGCTGGACGCATGGGCAACCTTTGCGCTGCCGAAGTGATCAGCCATATCGGCCCCCGCCCGCAGATCGACATGAAACAGCAATTTGCATCCGCAGGCCTGCTCTGATGCTGGAAAACGGCCACTACAATGTGCCACCGGGCAAGGTGGCAATGGTGGTCACCGATCTCGAAATGACCACGCCGCAATTTCGCGGCGTGCCCTGCCCCGACGGGCTGACCTTCACCACATTGTCACGGGACACGACCGCCTATCTCGAGCTGTTCCGCCGGGTTGGCGCGCCGTGGCTGTGGTTCGGGCGCACGCTCATGAACAAGCAAGAGCTGTCGGACATTCTCAATGACGAGAAAACTGGTCTCTTCACACTTGAAAAAGACGGGCAGGCCGAAGCGCTGCTGGAATTGGACTTCAGCGTGGAAGGCCAGTGCGAGCTCGGCTATTTCGGCCTGACACCCGCGCTGATCGGGTCCGGAGCAGGCGCGTTCCTGATGGATCAAGCGATCAGAGAGGCCTTTGACCGGGGCATCAAGCGCTTCCACCTGCACACCTGCACAATGGACAGCCCGCAAGCCCTTGGGTTCTACCAACGCTCAGGCTTCACGCCGATAGGACGCAGGATCGAAATCGCGGACGATCCGCGCGTGGCCCACGGCTATGACCGCGATCTGGCCCCGCACATCCCGGTTATCGACCCCTAAGGCAGCTTACGCGCCTCACAAGACCGACCGCCAAGACAGTCCTTGACCTGCTCGACCTGTTCCTGTGTCGGACGTCCAAACAGGAACCCGCCACAGGCATTGGTGTGCAGCACATAGCTGTGGTCCGTCTGGCGCAGGAAACCCAGCATCTCACCCGGCTGCGGTTGCGGGCACCACGGGCCAAAGCACTGCACCTCAAGCACCACATCCGTCTCAAAGGGCTGACTCACCCCCCGCACGGTCAGGGCATCGCCCTTGAAGGTCGCCGGGATCAGGGTCACCGGCGGCACCTCGCTCTGGCCTGACAGGTCCATTTCCGGCAACAGCTCCTCGTCGAAGTCGAGCGTGCCCAAGACCGGCACATACCCCTCTTCCGCCTCGGCCGCCTCCTGATAGGCGTTGGTCACACCATGCGGCATGCAGGACAGGGCAAGGGCGGGCAGCGGGGCACAGGCCAGAACAGCACTCAGAACACGCAACATCGGCAAACCTTTCAGCGAAACCATGTCACCGATCTGGGGACGCCGCTGCCTGTTATGCAATAGCACTCACAAATGCGGCGCGAATTCCGCCAGAACCCGCATATAAACATCGCGCTTGAAGGGCACGATCGCCTCCGGCAACTCTGCCGGGGTCATCCACTTCCAGTTGGAAAACTCTGGATGCGCGGTCTCCAGATCAATCTGGTCATCCGACCCGTTGAAGCGCAGCAGGAACCACTTCTGCTTTTGCCCCCGATACTTGCCCTTCCAAAGCTGCGGGATCAGGTCATGGGGCAATTCATAAGGCAACCAATCGGCGGTCTCGGCCACCACATCGACCAAAGCCGCAGAGATCGAGGTTTCCTCCTCCAACTCCCGCAGGGCCGCCGTCCGCGCATCCTCGCCCTTGTCAACACCGCCCTGCGGCATCTGCCAGGCCTCCCTGTACCGGTCCCGGCGCTGACCGACCCACACCAGACCATCGGCATTCATCACCATGACCCCCACATTCTTGCGATAGGGCAGCTTCTCGATCTCTTCGGGGGTCATCTTGGGTGTCTCCGGCAGTTCCGCATTCGGAAAATACTATTCTCCCGATGATGTGAAGAGGGTGTTTCGTTTCCAAGACTGAAGCGTGGTCGGCTGCGCGGACGAAAGCGCCATTTATCGAACGCGCTGGCAGGACCGGAAGCAAGCCAAAAGCGCATGTCCAGCACAAGCCCGTCCCGACGGGCTGCTGTTTTGGTTGCCCTGCCGAACAGAATTTCTATGAGATGTATTTGGCCGCCATAGAGTGTTGCTGAAGATCAGGCGCAACACCAGCCCACGGGCCTGTATTGGACAGGCCGCATGTCGGTTATACGAACGAATTGGACGCTACAGCTCAGCAGAGTCGGACAGCGGCTTGCGAGCTCTGGATAGCCAATATGCTAGCGCAAGAATGGACCCGACTATTGCGCCGCCGATACTAAGCGCCTCAAACGATCCAAGAAACGAAACGAAGCCGCACCCGTTATCGCTCTGACCGTCGAGCGGCAAATTACAGTCGTTTCCGCTCCGAAATAGCCAAAAAAACAAAGCTATTAACCATAGGCTTCCAGACATCGCCAATGGCCGAAAACCATGTGCCAGTGCCAAAAATCGGAACACAACAAATGCTAGAATTACCACGACCAACGGTACAAAAAGCAAAACTGCAAAGGCGCCAGCCAACTTGAACTCCTTTTTCGCAAAGTGGATCCACCGAGTAGTCTGCTATCAGATGCTGTGTCAAGTTGGGCTCAAAAGCGGACGGCCGCCGTGTCCGAGAGACGAACAGTCATTCATATTTGGGGTCAGCGTTTAAAACGAAGATCGAAGCCATCTCGTGCTAGGTTCTGACAAGCCTACCGATCGTCGTAACACTGAGCGCCACCCTTTTGCTCTAGGTCAGCCCATCAAACACTTTTTCCATCTCCGCCCGGTCCAGTGTTTCCCCGTCCCGCGCAACCGTTTCGTGCCGGACAACAGCAAACCCCTTGGCCGCAAATGCGGGCTGGGCCATCAGCGACGCATGCACCCACAAACGACGTAGCCCCGCCACGCGGGCGTCCGCTTCGGTTCTGTCATATAACATCGAAAACACGCCGCGCCCCTGCCACCCAGGCAGGACAAACGCCAGATTGACATACGCGCGGTCGCGGCTGATGAAGCCCACGGGTGCGCCCAACGCTTCGGCCACACGAACATCTTGCGCCGCAAGTTTCGCGGCCCAGCCCTCGCCCTCAGGCGGCATGGCACACCACGCAATCCTCTGGGCCTTGGTGTAGTCGCTGTATCCATCGTGAATCGCCCGAAACATGACCCGCCCCAGCGCATCCGCCTCGCCCGTGATCATCCCGCGCAGGTGCATATCCGTTGCCTCGTCCATCATTTCACCGTCCGTTCCGTTATGTTGATGGTAAGAAACCAGGCCTCTGCGCGTCCCATATTTGCACCCACCCCCAACACCCTGTGACAAGAGCAAAAAACCGCACAAACCTGTCCCCGCGGGGACACCCGTCACCGCATGACGCCGCGTTGCGCGTGACATCACACGATCTATGTCTGAAACCAAGAGAACACACGCTTGGGAGGACACCATGACAGCCTATCCACACATGCTCGCACCGCTAGACCTCGGGTTCACGACCCTGAAGAACCGCGTGCTCATGGGCTCCATGCATACCGGGCTGGAAGAGACCAAGGACTGGAACCGCGTCGCCGAGTTCTACGCCGAACGCGCGCGGGGCGAAGTCGGCCTGATGGTGACAGGCGGCATTGGCCCGAACCTCGAAGGCTCCGTGCTTCCCGGTGCCGCGATGCTGTCCAACGACGAAGAGATCGCCAACCACAAGATCGTCACGGACCGCGTGCATGAAAACGGTGGCAAGATCGCGATGCAGATCCTGCACGCAGGCCGCTACGCCTATGGGCCGATGTGCGTCGCCCCCTCGCCCGTGAAATCCCCCATCTCCCCCTTCCCGCCCGCCGAGCTGGACGAAGAAGGTATCGAAAAGCAGATCAGCGACATCGTCGCCACCGCGACCCGCGCCAAGGAAGCAGGCTATGACGGGGTCGAGATCATGGGCTCCGAAGGGTATTTCCTCAACCAGTTCCTCGTCACCCACACCAACAAACGCGAGGACCGCTGGGGCGGCTCTTATGAGAACCGCATGCGCCTGCCCATCGAAGTGGTGCGCCGGACGCGCGAGGCCGTGGGCACAGACTTCATCATCATCTACCGCTTGTCGATGATCGACCTTGTGCCCAACGGCTCGACCTTTGAAGAGGTCGTGCAACTCGCCCAAGAGATCGAGAAAGCAGGGGCGACGATCATCAACACCGGCATCGGCTGGCACGAAGCGCGCATTCCCACCATCGCCACCTCCGTGCCTCGCGCAGCCTTTGCGTGGGTGACCAAGAAACTGATGGGCAAGGTCTCGATCCCCCTCATCACATCCAACCGCATCAACACGCCCGAAGTGGCCGAGGAAGTGCTTAGCACCGGCTGCGCCGACATGGTGTCGATGGCCCGCCCCATGCTTGCCGATCCGCATTTCGTCAGAAAAGCGATTGAAGACAAGGCGGCTCACATCGCACCCTGCATCGCCTGCAATCAGGCGTGCCTGGACCACACCTTCTCAGGCAAGATCAGCTCGTGCCTCGTCAACCCGCGCGCATGCTATGAAACCGAACTGGTCGTGGCCCCCGCGGACACCAAGAAAACCGTCGCCATCGTGGGCGCGGGACCGGCAGGGCTTTCCACCGCTTTGACTGCCGCCGAGCGCGGGCACGAAGTGACCATTTTCGACCGCGCCGACGAAATTGGCGGCCAGCTTAATATGGCCAAGCAGGTGCCGGGCAAGGAAGAGTTCTGGGGTTTCGTCGACTGGTATCGCAACATGGTGGCAGAGGCCGGGATCACCGTTCACCTGAACACCGAGGCGACCGTCGACACGCTGAAGGGTTATGACGAGGTTATCATCGCCACCGGTGTTCTGCCCCGTGATCCTGAAATCCCCGGTCAGGATGGTGACAACGTGCACTCCTATATCGACCTGCTGCGCCACAAGGTGGACACGGGCAAGAAGGTTGCTGTCATCGGCGCCGGGGGCATTGGGTTCGATGTCTCGGAATACCTCGTCCACGAAGGCGAAAGCCCGACCGAGAACCTGCCCGAATGGATGAAGGAATGGGGTGTCGCAGACACCGAAGAACATCGCAGCGGATTGTCCCCGCAGGGACCACAACCCGAAGCACCTGCACGCGCGGTTACCCTGCTGCAACGCAAGGCCGAGAAGCACGGCAAACGGCTGGGCAAGACAACCGGCTGGATCCACCGCGCGGCACTCAAGATGAAGGATGTCGAGTTTGTCGGCGGCGTGAACTACGAAAGCATCGACGACAAGGGCCTGCACGTGTCCTTTGGCGATGCGCGCGAGAATCCCACGTTGATCGAGGCTGACGACATCATCCTGTGCGCGGGCCAGGTCCCTGAACGGTCACTGGCCGATGCGCTGGAGGCCGAGGGCATCACCTGCCACGTGATCGGCGGTGCCGATGTAGCGGCCGAACTGGACGCCAAGCGCGCGATTGATCAAGGCACAAGGCTGGCCGCCACGCTCTAAGGCGGACGTGTCGTCCGCCCGCCGGAACGGTGTTATTCGACCGTGATCGTGATCACTTCGCTTGTGACAGGCGTTGCATGTGGCACGTGGTTCAGATCGCCCATCACCAACTGCATCGTGTGCTGGCCCGCCGGCAGGTCAAGAGTCACCTGCGTTTGCCCACCACCGAAGTGAATGTGATTGTCATCAGCGGGCAGACCATAGGCTAATTCGTCCGCTCCCTCCGGTCCCTCGCCCAATGGTGGACGGTTGAGCAGCAGGTGATGATGGCCCGTATTTTCCTTTTCCGTCCCGGCGGGGGCGACGCCCATGCCGTCCAGGCCAAAGACAACGGTGACCGGTGACGACAGCGTGTCACCATCGGATATGTTGACGAAATAGACTTTGGCATTTGCGGGTGCGGGCGTGTCCTGAGCATAGACAGGCCCAGCAGCAAGCAGTGTTGCAAAAGTCACGACTTTGACAAATGAGTTCATTTCTATTCTCCTCCGAGGCATGGTGGGTAGACAACAAATGTAGCACGTCGGGACAATTTCCATTCAAACCTCGTCTGAAAATTCTGCCAGCATCGTTCGGAGCGGTATCCCAGCCGTCTATCCGCGGCTGTGGCGTTATGCTGTTTCACTGACCGGTCGGCGGGACTGGGCGGATGATCTGGTGCAGACCACGTGCCTGCGCGCGCTCGACAAGGCTGATCAGTTCGAACCGGGCACACATCTGGATCGCTGGATGTTCCGAATGGCCCAACGCGTGTGGTTGAACGAGCTGCGCTCGCGCAAGGTTCGGACGGGGGGCGGATTGGTCCCGGTAGAAGAAATCGATCTTCCTGACAAAAAAAATGAACCAGAAACGAATATTCTGGCACGTGACGTGTTGAATAGGGTGAACAGACTGCCCGAGGCGCAGCGTCAGGCGGTGGTTCTGGTTTATGTTGAAGGGTACGCCTACAAGGAAGCGGCTGAAATAATGGAGATTCCCATCGGCACAGTGATGAGCCGGTTGGCCGCCGCCCGCAAGCGGCTGAACTCCGAGATGGCCGAGGACAAGGCGAAGGTGCAATGACGGACGTGCGAGCCTTTTCGGATGAGGAATTGACCGCTTTCCTGGACGGGGAAGCGGACGATGCCCTGCACGCCGAAATCGAAGCGGCGCTGGAGCAGGACGCGGCCCTCGGCGATCAGCTTGCCGCACTTGATGTGCCGCTTGCTCCGATTACCGAAGCTTATGAGGCGCTGTTACAGGACGCACCGCCAATGCCTGCCCTGCCCGAACCTGTAGTCGCCCCTGCGGCTACACCTGCCCCGCGGGGACGTTGGGCATGGGGCGTGGGCACTTTCGCGACAGGGCTGGCCGCCGGATTGGCCGTGGCGATGTTCACCGGGTTCGGCACGCCGGAACCGGCCCCTAAGGGGTGGGTGAGTTTTGTTGCCTCTTATCAAGCGCTTTATACGCCGGACACGCTGGCCCTTGCCGATCCATCTTCGTCCGATGCGGCCCTGCAATTGGCGAGTGTATCCGACGCGCTGGGACTGGACCTGAGCGGATTGCCGCAAGCCGAGGGCCTGACCTTCAAACGCGCGCAGGTGCTGGGCTTCAATGACAAGCCACTGATCCAGATTGCCTTTGCCCGTGCCGATGGCACGCCTGTTGCCTTGTGCATCATTCCCGCCGGTCCCGATGCGAAACCGGTGAACATGGGGCAGGCCGAGGGCATGGAACTGGCCCGGTGGAACACGCCCGGCTACGGCTTTCTTCTGATCGGTGGGTCGGACAATGCCCCGCTGCAGCAAGAGGCGGAAACCTTCCAAAACTGGAGCGCGGATATCGCTACCTGAAGATTAACAGATCGTTTCCATGCCATAAACGATCCCCGCAATCTCCCCGATATTATCCAACCCTCGCCAAGATCGTGCCTTTATTCGCCACCATACCTGAGCCTCAACAACGCATGGATTGAGAGGCAGCAGGCATGGATCGCCTTACCGAGATGGAAGCATTCGCCACGGTCGTGGACCAGGGTGGCTTTACCGACGCGGCAAAGAAGATGGGGATTTCGAAATCCGCCGTCTCCAAGCACGTGTCGTCGCTGGAGGCTCGGCTTGGCGCCCGACTGTTGAACCGCACCACACGGCGCGTCAGCCCGACCGAGATTGGCCTGGCCTATTATGACCGCGCCCGCCGCGTTCTGAATGATGCCGGTGAGGCGGATTCCCTTGTCACGTCCATGCAATCCGCCCCCTCTGGTCTGCTGCGTATCTCGGTTGCGACGGATTTCGGGGTCAATCACCTGTCCCCACGCCTGTCCGAATTCCTGGCGGATTTCCCGGACATCACGGTGAACATGGTGCTGAACAACCGCTATGTTGAACTGATTTCCGAAGGGTTCGACATGGCCATCCGCATTGGTGAGCTGGAAGACAGCACCCTGCGGGCCCGCAAGTTGACCGAAACGACGAAGCGCATGATCGCCTCGCCCAAGTATTTCGAGCAATATGGCCGTCCGGAAAAGATCGACGATCTGAACGAGCACAAGCTGCTGCACTATTCCAACCAATCGTCGGGCAACGTGTGGAAGCTGACCGCCCCGTCGGGTGAAAAGCGTCAGGTGCGCACGGCCGGGTGGCTGAGCGTGAATGACGGGCAGTCGTTGCTGAATGCGGCCATCTCGGGCCTTGGCATCGCGTATCTGCCCAGCTTCCTCTATGCCGACGCGCTGGAGCAGGGTCTGGTTGCGGATGCGATCCCTGATTTGCCGATGGAAACGCAAGGCATCTATGCGGTTTACCCGCCCGGTCGCTTCACGCAGCCCAAGGTCCGTGCATTCATCGATTTCCTGGTCCACGCCTTTGCCGAAAAAGGCCCGACAGACTGGTAAGAATTAACCAACCTCCCTCGGTTATGTAACTGCCCCGGTGCGCAAGCGCCGGGGTTTTTTGTCGGTTGAGTTCCGGTTTGCACCCGTTTTACAGGATGCAGCGCTGTGGACAGCGGCAGCTACGCGCAGGAAGCGGACTTTGCAAAGTCCAACGTCGGCCCTGAGCCCACCTTGGAGCTCACACCGGTCGCTGCAATGCCGCTTCCTTAAAGCAGACATCTAGTTAAGGTGATGAATTTGATGGATATGGAAGAGTTTCGACTTGGCTGAAACTGCTCTAAGCGAGTTACTTGCGTTAAAGAGGTTAGCAGCTTGCGGACGTGTGAAGCGATCCGGCTGGACGCGGCAAGCTGAGGGCGCGCATAGAGTTGAGTTATTCGGGAGCCAATAGCGTCTATAACACCGAAAGGGACGGAACATCCGCCCCTTCCCGCTTACATCATGCCCAGCCAAGCTGTGTGAGCGCGTGACCATCGTTCCAAATCTTGGTCATATGCGTGATTTTACCACCCGCAAATTCCAGAGCGTACACGTAATCTGACGCCACTTTAGCACCGGTCGCGTCGACGGGGCCACCGGGCCCGGACTGCGTGCCGTGGAAAACCGCAAATGCAAGAACGATACCCCGGTCTTCGTCGGATGCGAACCCTTTCAGTTCGTAGTGACCATCTGGGATGGGTGTCAGCAGCCCCTTCATCCATTCTGCGTATGCCGCCAGCGTGAGTGTATCCTCCAGCGCGCTGGACTGGCACGAAAAACTGGCATCTGCGCTGCAATACTCGGCGCATCCATCCCAGCCTTTGCCGGTTTCACAGGCTTCGAAAAACTGTCGTGCGGTCACTGTCATACTCATTCTGCCATCTCCTTGCATGCGGCACCGGGGACAATCCCCAAAGCGCCATGCGTTACAGTTAGGCAAGCTTGCGGTGTAGAGATATCGTTCAAATGAACCAGTTGATGCAGGAGGCATGTAGGGTATGGTTCTCTACATTTAGCCGAGGAAATTATGTCGGACGCCGCACAAATTGTTGAAACACTGTCCAAACGAGAAGCGGAGGTAGCGGCTGCCTACGCGGACGGTGCCAGCTACAAGATCATTGCACGCGAACTTGGCATTTCTCCCACGACAGTTCGGTCTCACTTGCGCACAGTCTATGGCAAGCTGAATGTCACGTCGAAAATCGCATTGGCGCAAGCGCTGGCCGATCCACACGCATCATCGACCGAGGACCAGAATACAACAGGCCTGTTGGCTGATCTGGCACTTGAGCTGGACGAAGCCATACGGCGAGAGCGCGCGATGACCCGCGTTTTGCGGATCATCAATGACAGCAGCGGAAACCTTGATGAGGTGATTGACGAGGTGCTGGAGCAGGCCCTTGAAATCTGCGAGGCGGAATTCGGCATTCTAATGGAGCATCACGGGAATTTCACGTTCACGGAAATGCGTTCCAGCAACATCAGTGCGCCTTTTTCGGATTGGCTGTCGACACAAGGAGCGTTCAACCCCGGGGCCGACACCGCCGTAGGCCGAGCGGCCAGATCTTTGAAGCCAATCAGCGTTGTTGATGTAAATGCAGATGAGGTTTCTTACGAAGATAACCCGCTTCGTTTTGCGACCGTGAAGTTTGGTCACGCGCGATCCTTGGCTGCGATCCCGATGACGGCGGGTGGGCGTTTGATCGGCGTCTTTAGTGTTTACCGGACCCGCGTGCATCCGTTCAACGACCGTGCTCTGGAATTGGCGCAAGCCTTTGCAGATCAAGCTGCCATCGCGATTGAAAACTCTCTTCACATTAAGGAAATGGAGACGCGCCTGGACCGGTCAGCCGCCTCCCGCGAAATTCTGGACGCCATCAGCACATCCAGCGATGACGAAGGGCCAGTTTTCGATGCCATCCTGCGCAATGCCGCCAAACTCTGCAATTCCCCGATGGCCCGACTGGAATTGGCCGACAGCGCGCGGCAAAATCACTATTGTGCTGCCGCTTGGGGTGACAAGATGCGGTCGTTCAAGATTGGCGAGGTATTGCCGCTTGACCAACCGAACGACCTGCCGACCGCCATTCGCGAAGGTGTGGTGCGCCACGTTCACGACCTTTCGAAATCGGATCTCTATCTAAGCGGCAACCCGACCCGCGTCAGAATGGTAGAGGAAGAAGGTTACCACACCTATCTATGCGTCCCCTTGATCGCGGCAGGCAGAGGCATCGGCGCGATTGTCCTAAGCCGCCGCGAAGTGGCGCCTTTCTCGGACGAGAGTATCGCGTTGGTCGAAAACCTTGCCAAACAGGCGGTGATCGCAATCGAGAACGTCCGCCGGTTTCGCGCGTTGCGCGATCGTCTGGATCGAGCTGCGGCCACGCGTGAGATTTTGGAAGCGATTAGCAACGCCAGTGACGACGAGGGACCGGTTTTTGACGCTATTCTCGGCAACGCGCGCAAACTCTGCGATGCCCCTTTCGCAGCGCTGATACTGGGGCGTGCGGCGGACGAAATCCAAACCATGATCGCCCATCATGGGGCCCTACAAAGTACAGAGGATTTCTACAGCCAAGGCAAGGTACCGATGGACCCGGACCAATCCTTTGCGGCACGTGCAATCATCGAAAAGCGCCCTGTGCATCTGCACAACATGATGGACACAGAGCAGTACCGTGCTGGTGTGCCAAACGTTGTCGAATTGTGCGATGTCCAAGGCATTCGCACGAACCTTTTTGTCCCGCTTATTCGGGATGGCGAGGGGATCGGCTGTTTCATCATCTTTCGCCACGAAGTCAGGCCCTACAGCGACGAGCAGATCGCGTTGGTCGAAACTTTCGCCACGCAGGCCGTCATCGCGCTGGAAAACGTCCGCCGGTTCCGCGAAGTAGAGACACGGCTAAAACGCGAAAAAGCCTCCAGCGATATCCTGACTATGATTAGTCAAAGTCGCGACGACGAGGCCCCGGTGTTTGACCTGATCCTTAGAACGGCTGCGGACTTGTGCAGTGCGCATGCTGCCGCGCTTGCGATGGGCCAGGTCGGCGACAAACATCAGACGATGGAGGCGTCCTACGGGCTGGATGCCGCCACCGTCAAAGTCTATGACGATGGTCTTGTCTCAATGGACCCCGACCAATCCGTTGGTGCGCGTGCCATCGTGTCACAAGAAACGGTTCATATCCACGACATGGCCGAAACGGATGCTTACAAGAGTGGCGTAACCGTATTTGTTTCGGTGGTCGAAGAAACCGGTATCCGGTCCAACCTGCTTGTTCCGCTGATCACGAGTGAAGGCGCCATCGGGGTTTTGATTCTGTTTCGCAAGGTGGTGAAACCCTACACCCCAGACGAAATCGCGCTGGTCGAGACCTTTGCCGCCCAAGCCGTCATCGCAATCGAAAATGCGCGTCAGTTCAGGGCGTTGCAGGCGCGCACGTCCGAAGTACAGGAATTAAACGCATCGCTCGAGGCGAAGGTCGACGAACAGGTCGTTGAAATTGAGCGGATCGGACGGTTGAAACGTTTCTTGCCGTCTGCTGTCGCGGATACAGTCGTTTCCTCGGGTTCAGAGCAGATGTTGCAAAGCCACCGCGCGCTACTGGGTGTTCTGTTTTGCGACATCCGCGGTTTTACCGCCTTCTGTGAAACGGCGGAGCCCGAAGAGACGATCGAGGTGCTCCAGACCTATCACGAAGAGATGGGTAAGCTTATCAACCAGCACGGCGCGGGCGTTGATCTTCGGATGGGTGATGGCATCATGGTGTTGTTCAATGACCCCATCCCTTGTGATGATCCTGCAGGGGACGCGGTTCGGCTTGCAATTGCGATGCGCGCGCGGATGGTTGAGCTATGTACGGTGTGGAAGCGGCTAGGCCACCGTCTCGGGTTTGGAGTCGGCGTCTCCCTTGGCTATGCAACTGTGGGCCTCGTGGGATTTGAGGGCCGTTTTGACTACACCGCATCTGGAACTGCGATCAATCTTGCATCGCGGCTGTGCGATGAAGCGGATGATGGGGAAATCCTGCTTAGTACGCGAGCAGGAATTGCGGTTGAGGATACCTTCAAGGTTGAGACGAGAGGAGAACTCAGTCTCAAGGGAATTCGTGAACCCATAGAAGTGTTCAGGCTCGCGAGCGATGTTTGATTGATTTGTTCGCCTGATGCCGGATGCAATTGAAGTGCATCGACGTAGTGTCGGCCCATTGCCGACATCTGAGACGGTAAAATCTCGACCCGTGGGCTTCTCCGAACCGGACATTATGCATCGCGCAGCATTTCTTCTGAAAGGTATCCGGATCGCGGCCCATTTTGAGCGTTTGCGTCGCTATTCACCTGGAGCCGTTTTGACAAAGCATACATCGCGAACGGCGTCTCGTGGCCAACAAGTCGGCAAGCCTGGGGCCCGTCCCATGCCAGCTTTCCCAATTACGTAACCCCGGGGGATATCCGCTGGTCGGGTGTACGATGCCCTGTGTCGATTGACAGCTTCCGCAGTTCCGGCTTCGCTGGTGTCATGATGAAACCCCTTGCAATTGCTCTGTCGTTGGCCGTCTTTGGAGCACCTTTCGCCGCCTCGGCTCAGGAAACAACTCGGCAACCCATGCCTTCGGCTTACTTCGCGCTTCGCAATCAGGGCGGCGCCTTTGATTTTTCAGAAGCGGATTGGCGCATCGCCGTTTCGGAGGCCAGCGAACGGATTTACTGGAAGATCGGGAAGGATCCAACCACAATGGAACGCGTGGCCGAGGTCGCGGCTTCTGTTGAAGGCGACCCACCGTTCGCTTGGCTCTTTACTGTCAACCTGCGCCCCGACCAAGCCGGACAGTTTGACACCCTGCTCGACACACTTGTTGCCTCTGAGAAGCCCCCTTTTGATGGCGCCGAGACGATCCTGCGAGCACCCCTCTGCCAATTGATCCGCAGCGCCAAAGATGCGGATGTCGCAGTGCCCGTTTACTACGTCGCGACCGTTGAAGGCGCCCCTGAACGCAGCGCCTGCTATACGAAGGTGGTTGAGCACGTCCTAGATGCGCCCGCGGAGTTCCAGGCACCGCCCCTTAAGCAAATATCCATCGACGGTGCAGCCCTCGCAACACAAGCGACGATGCCAGGTATGATTGTCGTTTCCAACAACTTGATCGTTCCCGATGCATGGACGGGCGAGCGACAAGTCGTACCTCGCGACAGCACAACCTTTGCCCAGGGCGAGATGATCATGCTCCATGCGATGCTGGACTATGTAGGGCGCTACCTGCCCGGCACACCGCTTGCGAGCTACGAGGTCAGGTTGGATATTGAGTTGCGGGACGCCGAGGGCAACGTGATTGGCGCACAGAACGATGCCATGCGGTTTACCGGGCAGCCAATCCATAGCGTCCCCATCCGTGACGACTACTGGCGCACCGGAGTTGTAACGGGCTTTCCGCTGCAAGAGCCCGGGCAGTACGAGATCAGATATCGCCTGACCGATCTCA
Organism: Tateyamaria sp. LSS28; assembly: GCF_059611725.1. Taxonomy (NCBI): domain Bacteria; kingdom Pseudomonadati; phylum Pseudomonadota; class Alphaproteobacteria; order Rhodobacterales; family Roseobacteraceae; genus Tateyamaria; species Tateyamaria sp. LSS28. The sequence continues at coordinate 289,568 of NZ_JCAPFI010000001.1, forward strand.
ACCGGCCTGAAACGGCTGGGCAGACCGAGATCATCAAAACCGTTTTGATCGAATGATCGCTCGTTGATCTCGCGTCTCGTCAAAGCGTCTCATTGGTGCGGCGAAGCAGTGTCAAATGTGGGCTCTTTCCAGACCTCGGATTCGGCGCAGACTTGCCTCTCAATCTACCCGTCTGACAAGCGCTCACCACCCATACCAGACATTTGGTTCAGCTCGCACTCGCAACCACCGGTTCCCAAAGCCACACGTTCATGCCTTGTGCGAGATTGTGGGGCAACTAACGACTGCAGGCGTGGCATAAAACGCCATTTAACTGCACACCCATCAATGACGGTTTCTGGGATAGCACTGAGGAAGCTAAAAATCGCTATCCAAGCTAGATGAATAGGTGGATTTGGGCAACTGGACGGCGCAGCTGCGCCGCGTTGTCCAGGCAAATCTCGGGGCTGCAAGGGGTGACCAATATCACCGCCAAACCATGCTTGCGCGCTCGTCAGACACAGTTTCCGCAATTCATTTTGTTAGCAAGAAATGCATGACTTCGGCAGTGTCCTGGATCATGGCAGCCTCGTCCATGCCGGGATTTTCCACCACCATTTCCACCACTGAATTGCCGATTTCGATCAGCAGACGTACCCTTCTACGAAGTTCAGGTTCCGCGAAGCCGAGGTCCAGATTCATGAGCGAGGACGTCAGTCCGTCCGTAAGCTCTTCGTGAGACTTCAGTCGAACCTCAACGAGCTGCGGTGTCGCATACATCGTTTTCAACACGGCAACGCCGCCAGGGAAGTCGCGTGTGATTTGAACTTGTCCAGACAGGGTCCTGACGGTTCGGTCTACATTGAGGCCATCGTGTTTCATATCAACTGAACTCTCTGCCACCGCCGTGTTCTGCAAGTGCATCAGTTGCTTGGCCAGCTCAGACACAATGGCGTATTTGTTCGGAAAATATCGATAAAGAGCGGGAGGGGTCAGCTCTGCCGCTTTGCAGATCTTGTTGGTTGTCAGCTCTTCAAAGCCAATTTCCTCTAGCAGCTTAGCCGCTGTTTCCAAGATCAGTCCAACAGTCTTGTTCGCCCGCGTCTGCAAAGGCGTGGTCCGTCTCTCGAGCCGTTTCGACGTCATAGCAATCTCCTGTCAGCTGCGGGTCCGGAGGCACCAACCCAGACAGGTGGATGTATAGTATTTACTATATATTTTTGGGGTGCTACCAAAGCTCGTAAATTCGTTATGCCCTAAGCCTGAACATTCTGCTCCAAACTTGATCAGATGCCAAGCAGGGACATTTGCAATCATGAGACCAAATGAGCCACCGCTGTTGCGGTTCTCATCCAACGTGATCGCCTTTTGGGACCATTGACTATAAACAAAAGGTAGCGGTTCAGCGAGACATCTCACGCAAAAATTGGACAGAACGTGGTGGCGATCCCGATTTCTCGGCGGTCTTTTCCTGATCGCGATTCTGGCTGCAGGGTGCGCGACGCATGATCGGGCGTCTGTTGCGCCGTCCGGGGATGACTATGAAAGCTTCGCGCCCCTGGGTGTGCCGTCAGATGTTCGAACTTTTGGCGACATTTCAGAGATCGATGAAGAGTCCATTGTCACTGAGTTCAAATCCGTTTTTGCAAGGCCGGGAAAACAGGGCAGCGTAAACATCCTCGCGCTTTCCGGTGGCGGGCCTGACGGTGCGTATGGCGCAGGGGTTCTGAACGGATGGACCGAGACAGGACAAAGGCCTCAGTTCGATGTTGTGACAGGAATTTCCACCGGCGCGATTATAGCGCCCTTCGCGTTCCTGGGGCCGGAGTATGACGCAGCCATTCGTCGGTTCTATACGACAACAGACACGACACGCGTTGCCAGGTTCAGAGTCGTTGGTGCGCTAGTCGGAGGGGGCGCGCTTGCTGACAACAAGCCATTGGCTGATGCCATCGCCGAAGAACTGACGGATGCCATTATCCGGAAAATCGGTCAGGAGCATCAGAAGGGCCGCCGCCTTATCGTTGGCACCACCAATATCGACGCTGAACGTCCGGTCCTCTGGGATATCGGGGCACTTGCCAGCGCAGACACACCAGAGAGCTTTGCATTGGTCCGAAAGGTCATTCTTGCCTCCGCAGCAATACCCGTGCTCTTCACGCCGGTTCGAATTCCTGTAACCGACGGGCTCACAACCAAAGAAGAACTTCACGTCGACGGGGCATTGACCCAACAGATTTTCGTATACCCGGCCAACTTGCCGATGAAACGCACCCTTGCAGAGGTCGGTTTGGCAAACGCAGAGAACACAATCTGGCTCATCCACAACAAACGCTTGGAGCCCCGCTTTGAAGCTCAAAGTACACGTTTGGCAAGCATGGCAGGTCGGACATTGTCCACTCTGATCCGGTCGCAAAGCTATGGTGACATCGCGTTCATCATTGCGCTGGCCAAGCGCGACGGGCTGCGTGTGAACGGACTGGCCGTCCCAAAGCGATTTAGCGAAAAACCGACCCAAGCCTTTGATCCGGCCTATATGAAGAAGCTTTATGAGCTGGGTGTTGAAGACGGTCGCCAAGCCAAATCGTGGCGTCCTGATCTGCAAGAGGAACTTTTTGCCATCGGCAATTAAAGTGGCATGAGGTCATCGCCAAAATCCTGAGAGCGTTGCGCGGGTTATTGGAGGCTCAGGCTCTTTTGGGTTTGTTGGCGTTTTTCGTCCGAGAGAACTTTTCCAAAGCGGATCGGGGCCGCGCCTCAGAATAACGGACCGAGAGCTTTAAGAGTCTCCACTCAACTCGTTAAGGGCACGGCGCTGAGCGTCGCTCATCGGCTTGTCTTCGGCCTCGAGAATGCGATGCGCATCACTCTCCATGTTATCGTATTGGCTCGCACGCACGGACCAGAAGAACCCGAGAAGGGCGCAAAGCCCGAGGCCAATAGAGATCGGGATGAGATAAATGATAGCGGTCATTCGGGCACCCTGAGGCGGAGGCCGTTCGCAAGAACTACAATGGAGGAAGACGACATCAGGATCGCGGCGACAAGCGGGCTGAGATAGCCGGCAAGGGCAAGTGGCACCGTCACGATGTTGTAAACGGCTGAGAACGTCAGGTTCTGGCCAATCAGGTCGCGGGCGGCCCGGGCAACCTGAATTGTCCGCGGTACCAATGTGAGGTCAGGTTTGACGAGGACGACGTCTGCCGCAACCTGGGCGACCTCTGTGGCACCAGCGAATGAGATCGAGACATATGCAGCCTTTAGCGCAGGCGCATCATTGATCCCATCCCCCAGCATCAAAGGTTTTTTGTCAGCTTCCATCGCCGTTCTCAGAAATGAAAGCTTGTCATGTGGTGCAGCACCGCCACGGTGCGACGGGATTGCATTGCTGTGAGCGAAGGCTGCGACCGAGGGCTGCGCGTCACCGGATAAAAGGGTCAGTGGCATGTCCAGAGCGTCCAACGCCCCGAGCATATCTGGCAATCCAGCGCGGGCGGTTTCGCGAAAGCGGAAACCATGTATTTGACCTGCAGGAGAGCGATACCACAGGGTCGGAAACTCCGTTGTCTCCGCCCCCCCAACGAATTGTGCAGAGCCGAGCCGCGCGCCATCGGGCGCTTCAATTCCCTGCCCTGGAATCTCTCGCAGATCAGGCAACGGCATCACGTCCAGCCCGTCGCACAACATCTTGGCCAATGGATGCGCGCTGCCAGCTGCAAGCCTTGCGGCGGCGTGACGTACGGCGGCGTGACGTACGGCGGCATCGGGCGCCTGCAGCACCGGAAGCGGCTCGGACAGCGTGCCAGTCTTATCAGCAACCACGACGTTCGCGTCACTCAGCCGTTCCAATGCATCACTTGATTTCACGACGATGCCTGCGCGCATCAACATGTTGACGGCCCGCGCAGAAACCGCAGGGGTCGCGAGCCCGGCAGCGCAGGGGCAGGTTACAACCAGCACGGCAACGGCGATCATCAACGCGTCGGCAAAACTGGCGCCCAAAAGAAAGTACCACAGAGCAAAACCTGCAACACCGCCGCCCAGCACCAGCGGAATATACCCGCGCGCGAATTGGTCGGCCCGTTGTTGCGCTGCACTCTTGTTTGCAACGACATCCGTGATCATTTGGGAAATCTTGCCGATCTGCGCATCCTCACCGATATGGGTGACCTGCAGTCTTGCCGGACCGGTATGCACGATGGCCCCGGCCACAACGGCTTGGGATTTGGTGACCTCCCGTGGAAGGGTTTCGCCCGTTATGACACTTTCATCCACCTGTGCATGGTCCGACAACAGCGCCCCATCGGCAGGCACCCGCTCGCCACTCCCAACAAGGATGACATCGCCTGGAAGCAGATCACCCGCGGCAACAGTTTCTATGCGCCCATCCGCCCCTTCGCGCCTTGCATCAATCTGCATGAGGTTGCGCAGGTTCTCTGCCGCATCCCCTGAGCGTCGTTTCAGCGCACGCTCAATCACGCGGCCGATCAACAGGAAGAAGACCAACGTCGTAACAGCGTCAAAATAGACGTGTTCGGTACCGCGCAGGGTTTCAAACAGGCTGGCCAGATAGGTGATCGCGATGGCGATGGAGATCGGCGTGTCCATCGTCATCGAGCCATGGCGCAAAGCGCGCAGCGAGGGCGCGTAAAAGACCGCACCGGAATATAAGACGACAGGGGTGGCAAGGCCGGCTGAAATCCAATGCAGAAACTGCATACTGCCCGACCCCATATCAGTGGCGACACCTGCCCAGACCGCAAATGAAATTGCCATGATGTTCATCATCGCAAAACTGGCCAATCCCAGTTGCGGCAGCAAGGAAGGCTCGACCGGTGCTGCATCTCCTATCTGAAACGGCAGGGCGTCGTAGCCAATCGCGCGGATTTGGTCGATCAGCGTATCTGCGGTTTGCAGGGCGGGGTCCCAGACCAGCCGAATGCGTTTGACGGTGGCATTGCCGCGGGCGAGCACAACCCCCTGCTGCGCGCCCAAATGGCGTTCGATCTTGGCAATGCAGCCTGCGCAATTCACGCCATCCAGGGCAAAGGTCAGGCTTGCCTGTGTCACTTCGCGGCCCCCTTGATGCTGCGTTCCAGAACCTGCCCTTGGTAGGCGTCAATTGAGATATAGATGTGCCAGGACTTGATCCCGATATAGCCCAGCAACAGCAGTCCGATCATTGCGAACATCTTGTTGCGGAACTGCGGCTCTTTTTCAGTTCGAGGCATCGTCCTTGTCCTCATCCTGACCAGCCCACAGCACATACATTGTCAGCTTCTTGATCTCTTCTTCGGTCAACCGTCCCGACCAGCCCGGCATGACACCTCGGCGTCCGTATTTGAGGGTCTGGGTCAGCACCTCGCGCGACCCGCCATATATCCATGCGTCGTCCACGAGGCTAGGCGCTCCGCTTTCCATGCCGCCAATGCCACCCTCCTCGTGGCAGCTGGAGCAATTGTCCTCGAAAACAGTTACGCCGGTTTTCGCCAGTTCTGTGTCATGCTTAGAGCCGGAAATCTGGAGGACATATTCCACCACAGCTTTCAGATCAGAGCTTTCGATCATACCATCACCAAAGGCTGGCATTTCCGCCCAACGGGTATCGTCATCAAGGTGGTTGATCCCAACTTGCAGCGTGTATTCAATTTCCTCGGGCGTGCCGGACCAAAGCCAATGATCATCTGTCAGATTGGGAAAGTTTGTCTGCCCTTTCAGGTCGCGCCCATGGCATGCCGCGCAATTGTCGCGATAAAGCACGCCAATGGCCTCGCCATACTTGGCCTCAAGCGTTGTATCCTCAGCCAATGCGGTAACATCGAGTTCGGCAAATTCTGGCATTTGCATCAGGCGGAGATCCTGGCGCGCGTCCACGGCAACGGCAACCCTGTCACGCGACGAATATCCCGCAATACCCTTCACATATCCCGAGATGCCAGGCCACGAGGGATAGAGCACCCAAATGATGACTGAGACAATGATTGTCAGCCACAGCGAGATCCGAAAGACCAGTGGCACAGGCGTGTTCAGCTCCTTCAGCCCATCCCATTCATGGCCGGTGGTTTCCTGTCCGCTCGTCTCGTCCAGCTCAGATTTCATCGTTTGATTTCCTCGTCGCTGAGAGGGGATTGTGCTGCCTTGTCGTAGGTTTTCTTATGTGACGGCCAATAGACCCAGAGAGCGGCCAGCAAGAACACGACCAGCAGGTAAACCGCCCCCCAGGTCTTGGAGAAAACAAGGACTGTATCATGGGTCATCTGTTGTTTGCCTCCGCATCGAAGCTGTCAAAATCAACGAGTGTCCCCAGCATTTGCAGATATGCCACAACCGCGTCCATTTCGGTCAACTGGTCGGGCTGGCCATCAAAATCGCGGACCTGCACATTCTCGCCATAGCTTTCGCGCAGATCATCCTCGTAATCCGCAAGTGGGTCGGCCTGCCGCAAGGCGTCTCTTGCCGCATGGTTGATCTGGTCATCCGAATAGGGCACGCCAACGCGCCGCAATGCAGTCAAGGCGCCGCTCAGCTGCTGCGTATCAAGCCTGTTTTCCAGCAGAAAGCTGTAACCTGGCATCACTGACCCTTCGACGAAAACACGCGGATTGGTCAGATGTGCCACATGCCAGATGTCGGAGTATTTCGCACCCACACGGGAGAGATCCGGCCCGGTGCGCTTTGATCCCCATTGGTGCGGGTGATCGTACATGCTTTCGGCGGCAAGGCTGTAATGACCATACCGGTCCACATCCGAGCGAAGTGTGCGGATCATCTGGCTGTGGCAGGCGTAGCACCCTTCGCGCACATAGATATCGCGCCCGGCGCTTTCCAACGGCGTGTAGGGGCGCATCCCATCGACCTTCTCCACGGTGTTTTCAATGGTGAACAGAGGGGCGATCTCAAAGAGGCCACCCAGTGAGGCCACGAACAGGATCATCAGCGCGAACCCGATGCCATTACGTTCCAACCGTTGGTGTGGTGTGCTCATTGCTTTATTCCCCCGGCTGCAGAATTGGACGGTTTGCATCAGATACGGGTGCCATGCGGGGCCCGTTGACGGTCATGTAGATATTGTAGGCTCCGAGACAGGCCCCGATCAGATAGAGCAGCCCGCCGATGGCCCGGGCAAAGTAGTAGGGGCGCATTGCATCCACCGTATCAATGAAGGCGTAGACAAAATTGCCGTCTGGATCATAGGTCTGCCACATCAGCGCTTGGGTGATGCCACTGTTCCACATCGCGCCGACGTAGATCAGCGTGCCGGACAGGGCGAGCCAGAAGTGCCAGGCCTCAAGGCGCAGTGAATAAGTACCTTCTCGCTTCCAGATCCACGGCACCATCTTGTACATCGCCCCAAAGCTGATGAAGGCGACCCAACCCAGCGCGCCCGCGTGCACATGACCCACGGTCCAATCTGTGTAGTGACTGAGCGTGTTAACAGGACGAATGGCGAGGAAGGACCCCTCGAATGTCGCCAGCCCATAAAACAGGATCGCGACCATCATGAAGCGTACGGCGGGATCGGTGCGCACCTTGTCCCAGGCACCGTTGATGGTCAGGATCCCGTTGAACACCGACCCCCAGCTGGGCACCAGCAGGATGACTGACATGGTCATACCCAGATACTGCACCCAATCGGGCAGCGCCGTGTAATGCAGGTGGTGAGACCCGGCCCAGAGGTACAGGAAGGTGATGCCCCAGAACCCGATGATCGACAGGCGGTAGGAATAAATCGGCCGGTTCACCGCCTTGGGCAGGAAGTAGTACATCATCCCGAGGAATCCGGCGGTCAGCAGGAAACCAACGGCGTTATGACCATACCACCATTGCGTCATGGCATCCTGAACGCCGGAAAACAGTGAATAGCTTTTGGGATAGGCAATGCTGACCGGCATTGCGAGGTTGTTGACCACGTGCAGCATCGCGATCACCACGATAAAACCCATGTAGTACCAGTTCGCGACGTAGATGTGTGGCTCTGCCCGGTTGGCAAGCGTGCGCATGTAAATCCACAGGTAACCTACCCATGCAAAGGTCAGAACCAGATCGGCGTACCACTCTGGCTCGGCATATTCCTTGGATTGGGTGATGCCCATCGGGTAGCCTGTGACCGCCAACAGGACGAACAGATTGTAGCCGAAGAAGACAAACCATGGAGAGACTTCACTGGCCAGCCGGGCCCGCGATGTCCGCTGCACAACATAGAATGATGTGGCCATCAGAGCGTTACCACCAAAGCCGAATATAACGGCAGTGGTGTGCATGGGTCGGATACGTCCAAAGTTGGACCATGACATGTCGCCATTCCAGGACGGGATCGCCAGTTGCCACGCCAGGATGTCACCGATGGTGAAGCCGATCACGCCCCAGATAAAGGTCGCCCCAACACCCCATTTGATAACTGTGTCACTGTATTCATGGGGGATATCGGGTCGCGTGTCGTTCAGCCGGTTGATCAGGTTCATTAACCCCCAGCCGGCCACAATTGCGATCAGCCAGCCGTGAAAGACATATCCAGCCTCCCGGCCAAACCCCAGGATCGCAACGCCGAGGAGGAACACCAAGAACGTGACAGCGAAGATGACACCGATTTCGACGCGTTCAGAGTTGGTCATAGCGCAACCTCCTCGTTGTCACGGTCCGCGTCCTTGGTCGCGGGATCATGGTAGAACTCAATGTGGAAACGGACCGACCCATCCGGCGCAATCTTGTGCAGTTCTCCGGGCAGTATCACGCCCGTGTTTTCGGGAGCCAAAAGCTGCGGCTCCCGGTCAATGCGCGTGTACAGCAGCTGGCCACTTTCGATCACGATCAATCCCCAAGAGTTAGGCTTGGTACTGTGATTGCTCAGAAGTGGCTGGGGAATGGTCGTCTCATCAAAGGTTTTGGTCTGCGCATACTTAATTGCGTCGTGAGGCAAAGAAACAGTCATGCGCGCGCTCCTTTGAAGAGGTCGCAATAGGCATGCCATGTGGCAAACCCGAGAAGCGGGAAAATGAAGATGAGGCCCAGAAGACCAGTGAGCAGGCCGATCAGAATGCCTGCACAGACAACAACCGCCCAGCTGATCATCAGGCGGAAGTTATGTGTGGTTGCGTTGAAGCTGAGGCCCATGGCAGAGAAACAATCGATCTTGCGATCCACCAACATTGGAATAGAGAAAACGGAGATCGCAAAGCCAAGCGCCGCAAACAGCCCGCCAAACACACTGCCAACCACAATCGTGGCAATCCCTTGAGGGCTTGACAGCAGTGTCGTCATCGTCTCGACAAACCCCGCGAAGGGCAGAAGGCCGAAGAAGATCGCAAAAATGAGTGTTGCGGCGCGAATCCAGGCCAGAGCGAAAACCATCAAGATGATGCCGATCAGGATGACCTGTTCAGGGGACGCCACATCAGTTGCCCCCCCGTCCTGACCGCGACGGCTCATGCTATAAAGTCCGACGGTCGCCAGTGGCCCTACCAACATGCCTCCCGCCAGAATTGGCAGCAGCGCCCATTCGAGGTCGAAATACCAAAGCAGCAGTATTGTCACCCATCCGGCGGCACAAAGAGCGATGCCGTAGCAGACCGCCGTAGTTGGGTGCCGCTTCAGATCTGATACTGCCAACTGCAGCCAGCGCTTGATCACCGCGGCGATTGGTTCCTCAACCCGGCGCGCTTTCCAGGGGGGGGTGCGGGCTGCTGCAAGATCCATATCAAATCCGTCCTGTCTGAAGTGTGGGAGAGAGCAATGCCATCGCTGCGGCCAGCAACAAGGCAAGTAGTTTTGTGCATTCCAGCGCAATGAAAACCAGATGCAGCTTTGAGCCGCTCAATGCGGTGCCGGCGATCACTTGATCTGTGAGCTCTGACAGCTGTGGCAGAACGACAAAGCGTTGGACGACAAAGACTGACAGGGCGACAAGGACCCATGTTTGCACACGGCGCGTTTCGATCGCGATGGCAAGCGCGGCAAATGCAGCGAGGACCATCTCCAGATACCCCACCCATAAGAACTGCACGCGCCCGACTTGCAGGGCAACTGGCCGCGTCAAGTCGGCCACCTGAAACTTCGCAGGCGCCGCAATCATATTGGCTGAAATTGATGCTCCGGCCCAAATGAGCAGAGACATTACGATTAACAGTCGCGCGGCAATCAGCATGTACAAATCCCTGTTGCCCACTGACAAGCAAGGGGCATGAGGCCGGAGAGGCATTTCTTTGATCTCAAGCAGATTTTTGGGCGATGGCCGCCTGGAAAGTGGATGGCGACCGCGCGCGGTGATGGCCAAATGTGCATTGATCCCTGACTGCGGCTATTCCAGTTAGGGCTGCCGCAAACTCATCGCCCTATCGGATGCCTGACGCAGAGAGGTCAGGCAAAACACTGTTTTTGTCGCTTCACTCCTTAGCTGCCCCGACCACGAATTCTGTGAAAGTATTTTAGAGCTATTAAATGGTATTTACAATACCTATTTTAAGCGTATGATTTAAAGCATGAAAAACCAGAAGTATGTGCCGGCACTTTGGGTATGCTCACTTGATCTCAGCTCGGGTGCTTCGCGCTTGTCAGAATCATCTACATCAAAAAAATAGCTTTAACTAGCTTCTTGAGTGATGCACCAAAAAAGTAGCTTCATCCTGCCTGCCATCGAATGGAGACTTGCCAAGTGACCCCACCCCGCATTGATGTTGATCGGAAGGCTATCGCAGACGTGGTGGCGGTATTTTACCAGCGCGTCCGGAAGGACGGAACGCTCGCCCCGATTTTTGCTGAGCGTGTCAAAAACTGGCCAGAGCATGAGGAAAAGATCACCCGTTTCTGGGCGAATGCACTGCTGTTTGAGCGGTCTTATTCCGGCAATCCGATGCGCGCGCACATGGATGCAGGAAACGTTCGACCGGAACATTTTGAGGGGTGGTTGACCCTTTTTGACGAGGTCCTGAAAGAACACATCAGCTCGCCGCAACGTGAGCAATGGTCCACGTTAGTGCACAGGATTGGTCGCGGATTGTCCTTTGGTTTGACCGAATTCCAGAAAGCACCGGGTGATCCGCCAAAACTCTGACACAGGATCATAGCCCCAAAAGCAGTACGATCCTGCTGTCGCAGTCATTCGGTCAGGGCAATCGCAGTTTCCATAGGGAAATGATCAGCCCCATCTGAATAGTCCGGTTTGATTCTTGGTTCATGATTGGCCGGGCTTCCTCCGGAACAATGGTTTCCAGGGTTGATGGGCGGTAGCCCAGAGCCCTGTGGGGTCGTTCGGTGTTGTAGTGCCTCCTTCCACTGTTCTATCAGGGTTTCTGCCGCACGGACCCCGCGACAGCTTGCCTTGTGTCGAGCGATGCTGGCGCAGTACCCGGCAGGCACGCCGCCCCGAAGCACCCACGAGGTCGATGCAGGCTCGACGGCCGCCGGGGCTCAGAAGTTTCCCATGGCGGCCTCGGTCAGGATCAACTTGTCGAACGTCAGGTCACGTATCGTTTTCCTTAGCCGCTCATTCTCCTTCTGCAGTCGTTTGAGTTCCTTCAGTTGGTGGTTCCCATCCCGCCATACTGCTTGCGCAAGCGATAGTATGTCTGCTCGATGATGCGCACTTCACGGATCGCGTCGACCCACAGCACTCCTTGCCTTACAAACACCTCAACCTGCCGAAACTTCGTGAAAATTCCGTCTCGCTCGTGCCTCTTCGTAGCCATCTTGATCTTCTGTTTTTCTAAACATATCAGCGGACCAATTCCGGGGGGAGGATCAGAAATACTGTGATGAAATTTATATTTTGCATTTGAGTTACCAATAAAATGCAATAGGTATCAGATATGCAGCTTTCATCATTCTCTGACTACGCGATCCGCACGCTCATGCATCTGGCGGTGGCGGATAGACACATGCTGACAACGCGTCAGATTGCAGTCATTCACGGGGCAAAATACAATCATCTTGCAAAAGTCACCCAGTGGCTTGTGCGGGAAGGCTATGTCGTTTCGATGCGCGGCAGAGCGGGTGGACTGAAACTTGCCGTGGATACGAAAGACATTAATGTGGGTCTTGTTTTGCGAGACCTTGAACGTCAAAGCGTGCTTGTTGAATGCATGAGGGCCGATGGCGGATCCTGCATTTTGTCGCCGTTGTGTCCGCTTACAGCGGCTTTGAAGGCTGCACAGACAGCTTTCTTTGACTCCCTTTCCCAACTCACACTCCACGACCTGACAAATGAGAACCGCCCAATTGGCCATTTGCTGTCGCGACTTAATGATGACGTAGCCTAGAGATAAAAAGCGAACGTGGACCTTAACCTCAACTCACTGAGCCGGACCGTTTTGGTATAGAATCCATTCCTGTTTTTTTCTGTTTATTGGCTTGCGGTCAGCTAGGAATTTGCAGGCATGCACAGGCAAACTGTCGAATGTCCGCTTCCCGCCGTTGGTGTTGAATTGCCATGTCCGCCTTGGGCTGGATCCAGTCAACTAACCAAAGCCGTCAAACGACCGCTCCGAGCCTATTCTGCACATCCATCAGGTTGCACCGAATGACAGCTCGTGGCGACACAGCTCGACCAACCGTTCTTCGACTGGCGAGGACTGTACTATGGACGAGTTGGTCGCTCCGAATGGCACGATCCGGTCGATGACCGCTTCCATTTCCGCCACGTCGCGGACGTGCGCGCGTGCAACGAAGCAATCCTCCCCGGAGACGCGATCACAGGCGACGATCTGAGGCGTGTTCTGAATCGCTTCGATCATGTTCTTCATCTCACCCGGCAGAGGTCTTGCGCGGATCAGGAGCGTCAGGCCATAGCCGAGGCGAGCGGGATCGATGCGCGCGCCGTATCCGGTGATGATGCCCACATCCTCAAGACGCCGCACACGGTCCGCGACGCTGGGAGCGGAAAGGCCCACGCGGCGGGACAGTTCTGCGCGGGGAATGCGCGCGTCTGCGCACAGCTCTCGCAGAATCGCGGCGTCGATGCTGTCGAGACCTGTTTCGTCAGATCGAAGGTTTTTGGGCACTTTTTCCTTCGTTTCTGAGAATTTTTCCGCCACTGACATACTTGGTCTCCATATCGTAGGCCGCTCTTACCTTGCATCATGATATCATGTCGGATCGCATCCCAGCAAAATCCACCCTGACCAGCGCCCCGGGCGCCATGTCGCGCATGTCCGAGGCTGTTCCGCCTCATGCATGGTTCGGCGTCTCAGCCGTTTTCCACTATCTTGGCCCCGCCTTTGCGGTCCTGTTGTTTCCGGTCGTCGGGGTGCTGGGCGTCGCCTGGTTCCGCATCGCTTCGGCCGCCCTGATCTTTGCCCCCATCACGAAGCCGTGGCGCACCTTCAAGACATCGACGCCCCGCGAGCGCGTTCTTCTGCTCGCGCTTGGCGGTTGTCTTGCGGTGATGAACAGCTCTTTCTACCTGGCGCTCGACCGGCTGCCGATCTCGCTGGTCGCCGCCATCGAGTTCGTTGGCACGATCGGGATCGCACTCTGGGGTCTTCGCACGGGGCGAAACTGTCTTGCCTTCGCCTTTGCCATCATCGGTGTGGCCCTTCTGATCGACGTGCCGTCGCTTCTGGCGGTGGGCGGACCCGCCCTTACGTCTGACCTTCTGGGCTTGTTCTGGGCTGTGCTGAACGGCTCCCTGTTTGTTCTCTACATCATCCTCGGCCACAAGATTTCCGAAGGTGGCGCATCAGGCGGCGTAGAACGTCTGGGGGCTGCCATGACAGCGGCGTTCATCTTCGTCATGCCAATCGGGTTCTTGCAGGCGCTTGAGGCCTTCGGTGCGCCGTTGCTGGTTTTGGCCGGGATCGGCGTTGGTATCTGTTCCTCGGTCATCCCATATGTCTGCGACCAGCTTGCCATGGCCCGCCTGCCCCGCGCCAGTTTCGCACTTTTGTTGGCCCTGTTGCCTGCGACCGCCACAATGATTGGTGTGATAGTGTTGCGGCAGATTCCGAGCGCCACCGACATGCTTGGTGTGGCTTTGGTTATGATCGGCGTTGCCGTCCATAAACCCGCTCCCGTGTTGTCGCGGTAGCGGGTACCTGATCGAATGGCAACTTTTGCCGGGATTGGAGACCGGGTTTGCGCGGTTCAGAAGCGATCCAGCGCGTAGGCGCTGAGGCTGATGTTCTCCGGTTCGCTGCATACCGTTCTGGCAAGTATGTCACCTGACTTGGGAGCCATCATCAGGCCATAATGCGAGTGGCCAAAGTTCACGAAAAGCCCTGGCTGATCCGTGACTGGCCCGAGCGCGGGCAGGCTGTCTGGAAAAGATGGGCGTCGGCCCATCCAGAATGTTGTGTCATCCGTGCGCAAGTTCGGGAACGCGGACACGGCTACGTTAATCAATTGCTGTTTACGACGTTTCGTCGGTGGTGCGTCAACAGGTGCAAACTCAGCCTGACCGGCAACACGCACGCCGTTCTCCATACTGCTGGCCACGAATTTCGCGTCTACATCCATAACCGAATTGTTGATCTCGATGCCGGGATCGCAGAACTCGACATGATAGCCACGCTCGGCCATCAGCGGAACGGACATGCCAAGATCGGCCAGGAGACTGGGGCTCCATGCACCCAGACAAAGAATGATGCGCTGTGCCCGGAGAATTCCGTCGTCGCACTCAACCTCCCAGTGGCTCTTGTCAGTGCGATGGATCCGCTTGGCCATTGTCCGTTTATACGCCGCGCCCATCTCAAGGGCCTTCTCTGCCAATACATGCCCCAATCTGCCTGGCGAACGCATGCGCGCTTGCCCTTTTATCAGGACGGCAGCGTTAAAGTCCGGACCGAGTTCGGGTTCGATTTCAGCCAGCCGGTTCTTTCCAACAAGCTCCAGATCGGCGCCCATCTCGCTCCGAATAAGATAGTCGATGGATTGCAGATTGGCACGGCCGCCATCACGAAACGCATGTACATACATGCTGTCAGTAATCAGCCCCTCGTGCCCAGTTCCCGCCAAATGCCTTTGATACAGTTCGATGGATGGTCCGCAAAGATGGGACATAGCCTCGGCGCTGGCACGAACATTTTCTTCACGCCCACCGCGAAGGAAGCTGAGGCCCCACGGGATCATTTTCAGCAGGGACCTTGGGTGGATGGACAAAGGTCGCCCGTAGCCAAACATGAGTTTTGGGATCGATTTCCACGTGCCGGGCAACGACTGCGGGATGATCGACCAGGGTGATACCACCCCTGCATTGCCCATCGAAGTTTCCTGGCCGGGCTCGCCCTTGTCTATCAGCGTGACCGGAACGCCCTTTTCAAGCAGCGATAGCGCTGTGCAGATACCGACAATGCCTGCACCGAGGACAATGACAGGCGTTCTGTTGTCAGGCTGCGGCATTGGCGCTTCTTCGTGCGATAGCCTGACTAATGATTGCGGGCGCCGCGATCAAAAGTGCGACCAGATCGGCCTGGAGGGAGGGCGCGATAAACACCAAGCCAGCGATGGCCAGCAGAACACGGAAAATCGCGCCCATTGGTGCAAGCCAATAGCCCACGACCGCGGCTGACAAAGAGATAACACCTGCGATGCAGCTTGCGGCGGTGTAGGAGAATTCCCATAGGTCGAAGCCAGTGGACGACACGAAAAGCAGCACGGGTGCATAGACGAATGCCATTGGCGCGACGACCTTTCCAAGGCCGAGTGTGAAGGCGCTGATCCCCGTTCGGAACGGGTTTGAGTTTGCGATCGCTGCGGCGGCGTAGGCCGAGGTGCAGACCGGCGGCGTAATCTCGGCCACCACGCCGTAGTAGAGCACGAACATGTGCGACGCAATCGGCGGGATACCAAGCTGTGCCAATGCCGGTTGGGCGACCGATACGAGCATGATGTAGAGCGCAGTTGTCGGCACGCCTGCACCCATCAGGATGCAGGCCAGTGCAATAAAGACGAGGCTAATGAACAGTGTCAGGTCTTCGACAGTAAAAAGTTCATAGGCGCCGAACTGGAACAGCCAGATCAGGTCATTGCCAAGGTTGGTAGCCGCCTGTGTGACCATGAAGCCGATGCGGAAGCCGACACCCGTTGTGTTGATGACACCGATGACAATGCCCACCGCTGCCGAGGCTGCGCCGACCGCTAGCGCATATTTTACGCCGGTCTCGAACGTGTCCGCCATTTCAGACAGCGTGGTGCGATGTTGCGGATTGAGTGTCGCAAGGACCGCACCGCCGATCAGGATGATCGACATGGTCAGGTCAAATCCGCCGCCCAAGTATTTCCAGGCGACGAAGGCGATGAAAGCGGCGGCGTAAACCAGTGTGATCGGCACTTTCATCCGGCTCATCCCCGCGATGATGGCCAACGAGATGCCGCAGAACGCCGACATATAGGGTGTGTAGCCCGAAAACAGCACGACCAGCAGCCCGACCAGCGGGACGATGTTGGCCCAGCCGTCACGCCAGACCGCGCCAAGCTGCGGCAGTGCGTCCTTCGTCAGCCCCTTCAGCCCGAGGCGGCGGGCCATCAGGTGGACAACAGTAAAGACGCCGACGTAGTGCAGCAGGGCCGGGAAGATCGCGGCGATGACGATCGTGGTGTAAGGCACCTCGAGAAACTCTGCCATGATGAAGGCCGCGGCCCCCATGATGGGCGGCGTGATCTGACCGCCTGCCGAGGCCGCAGCCTCGACACCACCTGCAAAGTGGCCCGGATAGCCCAGCCGTTTCATGTTCGGGATGGTCAGCGCACCAGTGGAAACCGTGTTCGCGACCGATGAGCCAGAAATGGTACCGAAGAAGGCCGAAGACACGACCGACACCTTCGCCGGACCGCCGGTATAGCGGCCTGCGAGGATGGTGGCGTTGTCGATAAAGAGCTGCCCGAGACCGGTGCGTTGGGCGATTACGCCAAAGAGCACAAAGTGGAACACGATGGTCGATACGACCCAAAGCGTGACACCAAAGATGCCTTCCTGCGGGAAGTACATCGACGAGACGAACGTGTTGAACTTCACGCCCGGGTGTTGAAGCAGGCCCGGAAAGATCGGCCCGAACAGCGCGTAGCAGATGAAAACGCTGATGATCAAAGGCAAGATCCAGCCCAGGGTGCGTCGCGCAATGTCGAGGACAAGCACGATCAGGATGCAGCCGAACAGCATGTCAAAGCCGTTCGGATTGCCCATCCGGAAGGTCATCTCCTCAACCCCCAGCCAGGCGACGCCGCGCCACGCAAAGCCAAGGTATAGCGCCGATGCGACGCCGAGGATCATCAGGATGATGTCAAGGTAAGGCACGCCGCCAAGGCGCAAGGTGCCGGTATTCAGATCAAATGAGGTCTTCGTTTTGATCAACGGATAGAAGGAATAGGTTAGAATAAAGAGACCCGATAGATGCCAGCCCATGTGCCAATAGTCCGGCGGGAGCGCGAAACCTGCGGTAAGGTAGTGGTACACGGCGAAGGTGAGGGCGACGTAGCGAAGGAATTTGCCGAAGACCGGTGTGACCGAGCGGGTTGCGGCCCCTTCATCGTATTTTTCTTCGATCGCTGCGAGCTCAGCTTCCGTCAACTCGCGCACGTCTTCTGATCGCGGATCGCTCATGACGCGCCCTCCTTAGGTCGAATGTCGTTGATCAAAAAAGAAACGGACGGCTATGGCCGTCCGTTTCTGTTGGGAGGTTATTCGAGAAGCCCGGCTTCCTTGTAGAACTTCTCTGCACCGGCATGCAGCGGCACGCCCAGAGCAGCGATGCCGTCAAGCGCCGTGTCCGGTGTGATCTGCTTGCCCTTCGCGTGCCCGTTGTCCAGGAGCTTGCGCGTGTTGTCGTTCCACAGCGCAGCAGTGATGCCGTAAACAAGCTCTTCGGATAGGTCGGACGACACCACCAGAAGCGCGGACACCGCAGGCGTTTTCACATCGTAGTCGATGCCTTCGTACACGCCTGCCGGGATCATCGACGGGATGTAGGCCGGGATGACCTCGTTGATCTTGGCGAGATCCGCTTCGGTGAACGTGTGAAGCTCCATGCCCTTGGTTGTGGCCAGTTGAACCATCGCCGAGACGGGCCAGCCCGCCGCGTAGAAGTAGGCGTCCAGCTGACCATCGGCGAGACGTTCAGCGGATTGCGAGTTGTTCAATTCAGCCTCGTCGTAGTTGTCGCGGTTCAGGTCCCATTCGGCCAGCATCATCTCGACAGCGACCTGCGTGCCAGAACCAGCCTGCGCGATGCCGACGCGCTTGCCTTCGAGATCGGACAGTGACGCGATGCTTGCACCTTCGGGCAGAACCAGATGGAGGTCTTCGGGATAGAGGTTCGCAACGACCCGCAGCTTTTCATGCGGCTTGCCGTCGAACTTGCCCTCGCCCAAATACATCGAGCGCGTCACGTCCGCGGCGGCCATACCCGCCTCCAACTCGCCGTTCTGCACGGCGGTGTTGTTGAAGACCGACGCCGTGGTCGACTGAGCAATTGCGATCAGGCCCGGCACGCCGCATTGGCCGCCTTCATCGCAGGGCCGCGATCCCGGAGGCGCTGAAATGCCGTTTGCGATGGTGCCCCCAATCGGGAAATAGGTGCCGCCCGCACTGCCTGTGCCGATCCGGAAAAATGTCGGGTCCTGTGCAAAGGCTGTGCCTGCACTCAACGTTGCGGCGACAGCAAAAGCCAAAAGTTTTGATGATTTGTTCATTATATACTCCCTGTGAACAGACTTCTGAAAGCGTGTCATGCGAAGAAGCCTAGACAGCCGAATAAATAAATTCCAATTTTATTAATCTGTGTTTTGATAGATTTAGTTTATAAGGTGACTATGAACTTTACCCAGATATCGACATTTCAAGCCGTCATGACATCCGCCTCGTTGTCCGACGCGGCAACCAAACTGGGCCGGACGCAGCCCGCAGTGAGCGCCGCAATAAAGGCGCTCGAAGATCAACTTGGACTGCAACTCTTTGAAAGACGAGGAAGAAAACTGATCCCGGTGCCGGAAGCCCAGTATCTTCTGACCGAGGCCGACGCAATTCTTTCGCAGCTCAACCGCGTGCGGCAGACCATGCGCAGTCTTTCAGACGGTCACAGCGGGACTCTGAAAGTGGCTGCCATGCCAGGCCCGGTCTCGCTGATCTTTCCGAAATTCATTGCTTCAAATGTAAGCGATACTGAGGGCATCTCCATCTCGATCCAGGCCCGAACGTCCAACCAGATCGCTGAACTCACGCGCGCGCAGTCCATCGACTTTGGCTTTGCCGATGCCGCAAACACTGAACCCGAGGAAAACCTGTATCGTTCAGTTGTCATAAGCGCCGACTGCCCGGTGGCCGTGCCGGAAAACCACCCGCTCGCGCGAAAATCCGAAATCAGTTTTGCGGACCTTGATGGTCAGCCACTGGGCACCTTGCCGCAATCGCATCGGCAGACCCAGGATCTTGCGAACCGATTTGCAGCTGAAAGCTTGTCGCTGCGGGCAACGATTGAAAGCCAAACTTTCTTGCCAATCCTGCATTTCGTCACTGCGGGCCGTTGCTGCACCGTGTTGGACCCGCTGTCGGTTTTTCTTGTCAATGCGGATGCACCAATGGTCGGGGGCATTGCAATTCGTCCGATGGCAGACCCGATCAGGTACTACTATGCGATCTACTCTCCTCGCTATCGACCGATTTCGGTAATCGCCAGGAACCTGCTCGGGGCATGGCAGGCAGAAGTTATGAAACTGCTGGACAGCTCTGGGTTCAATCCACGATTTGAAGGTAAGGCTTAGCCCAGAGAGTGGCCCCTCAGTTTTCCTCCCCCACCACAATCACCTCAACCCGCCGGTTCGCTTCGCGCCCCGCTGCGGTGAGGTTGCTTGCCACCGGTGACAGATACCCCATGCCGCCTGCCTCGATCCGGTTTGGTGAGACATCATAACGTTCGATCAGGCGATCCCGGACCGCGCTCGCCCGGGCGCGGGAAATGGCGATGTTCGCTTCAAGCCCGCCGACAGTATCCGTATGCCCGACGATGGCGATGCGCAGGTTGGGGCGGTTCTCCATCAGCTGGGCGATCTGTTCGAGCTCGGGCGCACGCCCTTCACCAAGGTCAGTGGTGCCAGTTGCGAAGTCGAGGCTGCGCAGAATGGCCGATCCGGACGTGAGAAGGGATTGACCCAGATTTGCGGTTGGAGCCACGGGGATGTCTGCAGTCGGGGATGGGGTCGTTGGTACGGCAGCCTCTTGCGCGCCCACCTGCACCACTTGCAGATACCCCGCATCAGGCGCCGTGCTGGCCAGCAGCCACACGGCATCCCCTGTGCGCGGATGGCGCGCACTTAGGAAGTGGTAAGCGCGCACATTCACATACATGTTGGGCGCGGGCAGCACATCAATTCCAAAACGGAAATCAAAACCGCCGCATGCATTCGCGTCGCAATCGAGCAAAGTGTCATAGCCCGCATCAGCCAATTGCGCGCGCAGCGGAGCCAGGATTTGCAGGGGTGTCAGCCCCGGTGACGGAATACGGTAGCTGCGCCGCTGCACGGGACCATCAATGCGTTCCGCTGCCACCTGCCCGTCTGCATAGGGCGCGGTGGCGACCGACACGCGGTCCAACACGCTGTCGCGCGCAGCCGTCTGGCGGGCGTTTGAGGGCAGTTCGAGTTGCAGGGCGAGGACGGGCCCTGCCAGTATGCATCCCAAAGCCGTCAAGCAGACCCGCATGTTCAACGCGCCTGCCCATGGTATTCGGGGTTCGGCCTCATAGCAGTAGCACTCGCCACGCGGTTGGACATGTTGAAGAAGGCCGCCACGTTGATCAGGTCCCAGATGTCACGATCACTTAGCCCGTGATCGCGCAAGACCTGTCTGTCCAGTTCCTCGATCCGGGCGGAGACTACGGTGACCTTTTCCGCAAACTCCAGCATGGCGCGCTGGCGTGGCGTGACATCCGCTACACGCCAGTTCATCACCAGTTGTTCGCCCAGTTCCGGGTTTCCCGACAGTTGGCGCACCGCTGCCCCATGGGCCGTCAGGCAGTAGTAGCAGCGGTTCGTGGCACTGACGACGACGGCCACCATCTCGCGTTCGAGCTTTGACAGCCCGCTATCGGCCAGCATCAGGTCGTTGTAGAGCCCGGTAAAGGCATTCAGCTTGTCGATGTCGAACGCATGCGCTTTCAACACATTCGGGACCATGCCCAGCTTGTCCATGCACACATCGAAATACTTCTGCGTGGCCTCGGGCAGGGGATCGACCATGGGCAGGTCGAGGGCGGTGGGCTGGTGTGTCATGTGGTCTCCGGCGCTGTGCGGTAATGATAGCCACAGACCTGTCGGAACCCCAACCCCCGATAAAGCGCATTGGCGGGACCATTCGCCGCTGTGGTCAGCACGGCGATCCGATCTGCGCCATTTTCCGCCGCCCAGAACGCCGCGCGCCGCATGATCCACTGCGCGACGCCCTGTCGGCGCTGGTGGGCCAGCACCTCAACCGCGTGCACCATGGCGATGCCATCGTGGATGGCTGCGAATGCGGTGCCCGCCGGTTTGTCCTTGTGCCGGGCGAGGATGGCTGTTTTTGTCTTGGTCCTGTGCATCACAGCCAGGCGGGCGGGACCGATGCCGCCTGCGGCCCAGATGTCTTCCATGATCGCCAGGGGTTCCCAGATGGAGAAGGCGGTGACGCGCGGGATGGGGATATCGGTCAGCGTCGCAACAGGTGCAATGTAGCCGTTCGTGGGGTCAACAATGGTGTAGCCGTGGGCGTCGAGCAGATGGTCAAGCGCGTCCTCATCCTGTCGCACCATGAAAAGCGGGGCCTGACCAATATCCCGCATTGCGGCTTCTGCAACGGCGAGGTCAGGTTTGGCTACCGGCCCCTCAGCCGTTGCCGCAGACACCCGTTTGCCACCGCCCTGACCATCGCGGATAGCCCACGGTCCGGCGCGCGTTACCTTTGCCGCAGGCCATGTGCCATCAATGGCAGCGTAGAACGCGGCCGTGTCAGTCATGCCGGGAAGTGATCCGACAATGTGCTGAGGGCCGCATCCACTTCGGCCCCATCTGTGCCGCGAATGACGACATTGGCCCCAAAGCGCCCGTTCTGGATAAAGGGATATGAGCCGATGCTGAGATCAGGGTGGGCCGCCGCCAATTCGCCCAATGGACCCGCGATATCGCCCTCACCCCGCTCGATCCGCAGGGTTTTCGAAATGAGGGGCGCGCCACCCGTCAAGGTCGGCAGGACAGAAGCGACCATGGCCTGAAACACCGATGGCACGCCCGCCATGACGTGAACGTTCTGGATTGTGAAGCCCGGCGCGGCGGACACCGGATTGTCGATCAGGGCAGCTCCATCAGGGATGCGCGCCATGCGCAGGCGCGCGGTATTCAGTTCAGTGCCGGATTTTGCATAGTGTTCGGCCAGAATGGCACGGGCGTCATCACGGATGTCGATATGCGTGTCAAAGGCCGCCGCGATGCAGTCAGCCGTGATGTCATCATGGGTGGGGCCAATGCCGCCGGACGTAAATACGGTATCGTACGCGCCTGACAAAGCACGGACCGCTGCAGCAATCGCGTCTTGGTCATCGCTGACGACGCGCACCTCTTTCAGGTCGATACCGTGTTCGGTCAATTGGCCGGCAAGATGGTGCATGTTGGCATCGCGGGTGCGGCCCGAGAGGATCTCGTCTCCGATCACCAGCATGGCGGCGGTGGGGTTCGGCATCTTGTGCTTCCTTCTTGACCCGTCTTGTTGAGGGGCCAGTCACGGTATAGGCCTGCCCCCATGCGCTTTCAAACCGAACTTGTGCCCGCCACCCTGATCCGCCGCTACAAACGCTTTCTGGCCGATTGCCGGTTGGAGGATGGGCGCGAGGTGGTGGCGCATTGCGCCAATCCCGGCTCGATGATGGGGCTGGCCGACCCAGGCATGCGGATCTGGCTGGAACCCAATGACGACCCGAAAAAGAAGCTGAAATTCGGCTGGCGCTTGGTTGAACATGAGAGCGGGCACTTCACCGGCGTGGACACATCGGTGCCGAACAAGGCCCTGCGTGCCGCGTTTGAAGCACGCGAGGTGCCGGGTTTTGATGTGTACACAACGGTGCGACCCGAGCAGAAATATGGCGAGGGCAGCAGGATCGACTTTCTGCTGCAAGGCGACGGGGTGTCGGACGCCTATGTCGAAGTGAAGTCGGTGACCCTGTCCCGTCAGAACGGTCTGGCTGAGTTTCCCGATTCCGTAACCGCCCGTGGGGCGAAGCACTTGCAGGAACTATCCCGCATGGTGGGCGCCGGGCATCGGGCGGTGATGCTGTATCTGGTGCAGCGTACAGATTGTGATCGCTTCACCCTCGCCAGCGACATCGATCCGGGATATGCTGCTGCGTATGCGGCCGCATCCGGGGCGGGGGTGGAAACCCTGTGCCTTGGCTCCCATATTACGCCCGCCGGCGTACAATTGGGTGGGCCGTTGGCCGTGGTCATCTGACCCACTGGCCCTTATTGCCGCAGTGCAGTATGTTTGACAGGTGAACGCTATGGAGCGCGCTTTGGACCATGATACTCGTGGCCGTCTGACCAAGGACGGTATACGCATCTATGACCCTTCGGACTTTGCCGGGATGCACGCGGCAGGGCGGCTTGCGGCCGAGATTCTGGACGCAATGTCGGCCCACGTGTTTCCGGGTCAAACGACGGGTGCCATCGACAAGACCATCACCGACTTGGTCGAGGCGGCTGGCGCAACCTCGGCCACCATCGGGTACAAGGGTTATCAGCACGCCAGCTGCATCAGTGTGAACCATGTTGTCTGCCACGGCATTCCCGGCGACAAGGTTCTGAAAGATGGTGACATTCTGAACATCGACGTAACGGTCATTGTCGATGGCTGGTACGGTGATACGAGCCGCATGTTCGTGGCGGGCAGACTGCCCCGCAAGGCCGAGCGCCTGATCGAGGTCACCCATGACAGCCTGATGCGCGGGATCGAAGCGGTGAAGCCCGGCAACACCTTTGGCGACATTGGCTATGCCATCCAGAGCTTTGTCGAAAGCCACCGCATGTCCGTCGTGCGCGACTTCTGCGGGCACGGGCTGGGCCGCGTGTTTCATTCACCGCCCAACGTGCTGCACTATGGCCGTCCGGGAACGGGGGCCGTACTTGAGCCCGGCATGTTCTTCACCATCGAACCGATGGTGAACCTTGGCCGTCCGGAGACCAAGACGCTGGCTGACGATTGGACTGCGGTGACCCGCGACAAATCCTTGTCGGCGCAGTTTGAGCATTCCGTGGGTGTGACCGAGGACGGGGCTGAGATCTTTACCCTGTCGCCGGCAGGCACATTTCACCCGACCTATGGTTAAGTGTAGGGCGGACGACACGTCCGCCTTACCAGTCATGTAAGGGGCAGCTTGCTGCACCTGAAGTACATCTGCATGACGCGCTGATAGCCACATCTGTAAGGCGCACCTGTGGTGCGCCGGGCGGAGGTTACCTCCGCCTTACTGCCTCTCAAGCAGCGTGACGTACGTGCTCCCGAACCGCCGTTGGTCCAGCAACCCGTAACCCGCAGGCGCGGTCATCGGGGTACTTTCTTCCCACACGATCACGGCCTCGGGCGCGCACCAGTCCCGAACCGCGTTCAACGCCTTCTCTCCCATCCCCTTGCCATATGGTGGGTCGAGGAAGACCAGATCAAACGGAGCGCCAGCCCAGGCCATGGGCCGCGTTGCATCGCCGCGCATCAGCTGCGCTTGGTGACCCGCCTCCAGCTTCTGGATGTTCTGCGTGATCAGCTTTTGTCCGACCCGGCCGTTTTCCACGAACACCGCTGCCTTCGCCCCGCGTGACAATGCTTCGAACCCCAGGGCGCCCGTCCCGGCAAATAGGTCCAGCACATGCGCCCCTTCGATCACCCCGCGATGGGTCAGCATGGAAAACAGGCTTTCGCGCACACGGTCGGGCGTTGGACGCAGATGCGCGCCCGGATCGCCCTTGCCCACGGTGGCCAAAGGCACACCGCGCCACCGGCCCGCGATGATCCTCACTTCAAGAGCGCCTTGAGATCACCATCGGGGTCTGCGACCACCGCCGGGTCCGCCGACTTACCAGCCTCGATCAGTCGTTTGCCGATCATGTAGGCGCGCGGGTCATTCGCCGCATCCACGGCCAGCAGCCTGTCACCGGCGTAGTACCAGAAGGACTTTGCTGCTCCTCCATCCCGCGTTACGACCCGGTCGTAACCGGTGTTCAGCCCGGCGATCTGCAGCTTCACGTCGTACTGATCGGACCAGAACCAGGGGCGTGCGACATAGTCCTTACCTGCCCCCATGATGTTTTCCGCCACGCATTCCGCCTGATCAATAGCGTTCGGGACGCTTTCCAGCCGGATGCGGTCGCCGTGATAGGGGAAGGATGCGCAATCGCCCGCGGCCCAGACATGGGGCGCAGAGGTGCGGCCCTGGGCATCGGTGGCGATGCCATTGTCGATGGTGATCCCGGCGGCTTCTGCCAGTTCGGTGCCCGGCGAAATACCAACGCCGACAATCACAACGTCCACATCCAGCGTAGTTCCGTCTGTCAGCTCTGCCCCCGCAACCGTTCCGTCGCCGGTCAGCCGGGTCAGGCCGACCCCTTCGCGCAGATCAACGCCGTGACCCTTGTGCAAATCCCTGAAGTAGTCGCTGGTCTGTGGTGCCGCGACCCGTTGCAAGATGCGATCCGCCATTTCGACCTGAACCACGTTCAGGCCAAGCTTGCAGCACACCGCTGCCGCCTCAAGCCCGATATAGCCGCCGCCGACGATCAATGCCGTCTTACCCGCCTTGCACCACGGCGCCATCGTGTCCACATCTGCAAGATCACGGACAGTAAACACACCTTCCAGATCACCACCGATGGACGCGGGCAGCCGTCGCGGAGCAGACCCGGTGGTCAGCACAAGGTCGGTATAATCCAACACCTCGTCCCCAACCGTAACGGTCTGGGCTGCAGTATCGATCGCCGTCACGGTCTGCCCGGTCCGCAGATCGATTTTGTTGTCGGTATAAAAGCTGCCGGGCCGCAGGAACATCCGCTCAAGCGGCATCTCACCCAGCAGATAGGCCTTGGACAGGGGGGGGCGCTGATAGGGCAAAGCGGGCTCGGACCCGATCAGCGTCACGCGCCCGTCGAACCCACCATTGCGCAGCTTAGCGACGCAGGACGACCCCGCCTGCCCTGCTCCGATCACCACTACATGGCTCATGTCATCCACCTTTACCCTCGCCCTTTGCCGTAGCGCAGCCTATATCGCAGAGGAAGACAGACGCAATTCCAAGAAAGGCGCAAACAATGGCAATTTCTGTAGGCGACACGCTGCCCGACGCGACACTTGTTCACTTGGGTGATGAAGGCCCCGAACAGGTTAAACTGAGCGACAAGACCAAGGGCCGCAAGGTTGTGATCTTTGCCCTGCCCGGCGCCTATACCGGCACCTGCAGCACCGCACATGTGCCCAGCTTTATCCGGACCAAGGATGGCTTTGCCAACAAGGGTGTGGACGAGGTGATTTGTGTTTCGGTCAACGACCCCTTCGTCATGGGTGCCTGGGGCGAGGCAACAGGTGCCACCAAGGCGGGCATCACCATGCTGGGTGATCCCGATGCGACCTTCACCAAGGCGATGGGCCGTGCGTTCACGGCCCCGCCCGTGGGCCTCTATGACCGTTCGACACGCTACGCGATGGTTGTCGAAGACGGCAAAGTGACCGTTCTGCAGGAAGAAGAGAATCCCGGCGTCTGCGACGTATCCGGCGGTGAGGCTCTGCTGGACGCGATCTGAGCCCGCGCAAAATCAATATGACGCAAAAGGCCCCCGATCCGGGGGCCTTTTTTCATTTGGATCACATTGGCCTCGCCCGCGCTACTCGACCAAGCTGTCCAGTTTGCGCGCCAGTTTCACGTCTAGCGGGCTCAGCCCACCCACGTCATGCGTGGTCAGGGTTACCTCGACCCGCTTGTAGACATTGAACCACTCCGGGTGGTGATCCCACTTTTCCGCCCAGATGGCCGCGCGGGTCATCCATCCAAACGCATCCACAAAATCAGCGAATTCAAAGGTCTTGTGGATCGCATCGCGCCCGTCGGTTACCGCCCATCCGGTGGCAAGCAGCGGGTCCAGCAGCGTGCTCCGCGTCTCCTCGCTCAGCTTTTCCATCATTCCTGTTCCTCGATCTGGACCTTTTTGAAAGGTCCGTAGTCCGTGAGGATTTCGATCTCCTCTTCCACCGCCTCACGTTCGGCTTCGAGGTAGCGGGCGACCGCGTCGGCAAAGCCCGGGTCCCCCAACCAATGCAGGCTGTGGGTCTGCGTCGGCAGATAGCCCCGCGCCAGCTTGTGTTCGCCCTGTGCCCCTGCCTCGACACGGGCCAGCCCGTGTTGGATGGCGATGTCGATGGCCTGATAGTAGCACAGCTCAAAATGTAAGCAGGGGTGATGCTCGATACATCCCCAATAGCGGCCAAAGAGTGCCTGAGCGCCAAAAAAATTGAGTGCGCCCGCAACATAGCGCCCGTCACGTTCGGCCAGCACCAGCGCCATGTCATCGGCCAACGTCTCCTGCGCGATGTCAAAGAAGCGGCGGGTCAGGTAAGGCGTGCCCCACTTGCGCGCGCCGGTGTCCTGGTAGAAGTGCCAGAATGCATCCCAATGTTCAGGCCGCAGGTCATCACCCGTCAGCACGTGGATGGTGCCGCCGAACTCCTGCGCCCGCTGCCGCTCCTTGCGGATGTTCTTGCGCTTGCGACTGGAGAGCGAGGCGAGGAAATCGTCGAACGTGTCGTAGCCGTCGTTCAGCCAGTGGAACTGCTGCGTGGTCCGGGCCATCAGACCAAGGTCAGCCCCGAAATCCCGCTCAGTTTCCGTGCAAAAGGTCACGTGCAGCGAGCTGAGATTGTTGTTTTCCCCCAGTTGCACCGCGCCCGAGATTAGCCCGCGCATCCCCAGTTCGGGAAAGTCCGGGTGGGTCAGGAACCTCCGGCCCGTTGCGGGCGTGTGGGGGACCGCGATTTGCAGCTTGGGATAGTACCGCCCGCCGGCCCGTTCGAACGCGTGCGCCCAATTGTGGTCAAAGATGTATTCGCCCTGGCTGTGGCTTTTGGCGTACATGGGTGCAAAGCCGATGGTCTGCCCTGCCGCCATGGCCTGCAGGTATTGCGGTTGCCAGCCTGTGCCGGGCCCGACCGAGTTGCTGTCTTCCAGTGCTTTGAGAAAGCGGTACGTGGTGAAAGGGTCGTTTGGCCTGCCTCCGTTTGCTGCCTCGGGGCAGGCGCAGGCATCCCATTCCGTTTCCGAGACGGCGGACAGGCTGGGCAACACGCGGATTTCAATCTCTTGTTCGGACACGTGAGTCTTTCCTGGGGCCTTCCCCTGCACTTCGACCACTGAATGTGTGCCGCGCGCGGCGCGGTTCAACCGGGATGCGGGGCGAGGTAGCCTTCAAAGGTCACATTTTGTGCGACCTCGCGCGCTTGTGCTTCTTCCGCGAGCGACCGGATAGTCCAACAGAGGATGTTGGCACCGGCTGCTTTCAGGTCTGCGACACGTTGGCGGGCAAGGTCTGCTGCCTCATGGCTGATGAAGGACGCGCCGACCCGGTCAAAATCCGGGATGCCGCGCAAATGATCGCGTGTCGCTGCGTTCAAAGGCCAGTCATCGGCGGCATAGGCACCGGTTACCAATCCGCGTGGAATATCCGGGCAAAGCGCGGCCATGCGCGCCACGCTGTGCGGGTTGAAGGACATGAGGGCGACGGGTCCATCATAGCCATTCAATGCGGCAGCCGTTGCCTGCTCCAGCGGGCCAATGTCGTCGCCCATTGCGCCGTCCTGATCCTTGATCTCGATCAGCAACGGGACTTGGCCTGCCACGATCTCAAGCACTTTGGGCAGGGTCGGGATACCTTCGTCCCCGCCTTTCAGCGGTGTCTGCGCAAGTGTCCCCGCGGGGACAACGCGCACTGGTCCTGTCCCTTCGGCCAGACGGTCCAGCGCATAGTCGTGAAACACCATGGCCTGATTGTCGGCGCTGAGCTGCACGTCAATTTCGATCCCGTAGCCATGGTCGATGGCCGCGCGAATGGCGGCGCGGCTGTTTTCAGGGCGGCCATCTGTGACATCGTGCAGGGCGCGGTGCGCCAGTGGCGCACCTAGGAATGCATCGGGCAAACGAGGGATCATTTGATCTGAAAGATACCTTCGATCTCGACCGCCACGCCCAGCGGGAGAGCCGCGGCAGAGACAGCAGAACGGCTGTGGCGACCTGCATCACCCAGCGCTTCGACCAGGAAGTCCGACGCACCGTTGATGACTTTAGGCTGGTCCGTGAAATCGGCTGTCGAATTGACGAAGCCGGTCAACTTGATCACGCGCACAAGCCGGTCGATATCGCCACCGCAGGCCGCCTTGACCTGTGCCAGGAGGCTGATGGCGCAGGTTTTTGCTGCTGCCGCCCCGGCCTCGACGTCCATGTCGGCGCCGAGCTTGCCCAGGATCAGGCCATCCGGTCCGTTCGAGATCTGACCAGAGACATAGACGATGTCGCCCACCTGCACGAACGGCACGTAATTGGCAGCGGGTGCGGGGGCGTCTGGTAGGGTCACGCCCAGCTCGGACAAGCGGGATTCGATGGACATGGGATGTCTCCTTTGATCGGTTTGCGCGGACGCTAGACCGCCCGCGCTGCCGTGAAAAGGCCCGATGTCAGGATTCGCGGAACGCGCGGTTGAAGTAGTCCGCCATCGGCTTGATCAGGTAGGCCAGCGGCGACCGGTCGGCGGTGCGAATAAACGCCTCGACCGGCATCCCAGGGACCAGCACCTGTCCCTCCTTCAGCTTGTCGATCTCTCCAGGGCTCAGCACGATTTCGGCCCGGTAGTAGCTGGCGCCGACATTCTCGTCCTCGAACGCATCCGCAGATACCAGCGCAACCTCGCCCACCAGTTCAGGCGTGGTGCGTTGGTCGAGCGCTGAGAACCGCAGATTCACCGACTGCCCCGTCACGATCTGGTCGATGTGAATCGGGTCCACCCGTGCAGCGATGACAAGTGGGCGGTCTTGCGGGATCAGGAACAGGACCGGATCGGCGGCCCGCACGACCGAGCGCGGTGTTTGCACCCGCATATTGTAGACAATGCCTGAGACAGGCGCGCGGATCTCCATCCGTTCGATATCGGTCAGCAAGGCCAGCCGCTGTTCGATCAGTTCCAACTCGCGCGTGCGCAGGTCGCGCAATTGGGTGATGGCCTCTTCGCGCCGCCCGGACGTTAGGCGCAGCACTTCGATTTCGATCTCGGTGATACGTTGTTCGGATTGGGCTTTGGACGCCGCAAGCTCACCCAATTGCCCTTCAAGCGAGGCCTGTTGTCGTTGCAAAGCCAGAACGCCAGAGGTCTGTGCTAGCCCCCGCTCCAGCAGGATTTGCTGCGCCTCGAGTTCCTGTTCAATCAAGTCAAGTTGCCGGGCCAGCGACACCTCTTGTGCCTCGATCCCCTTGATCTGATTACGGGTTTGCGCCGCGCGTTCTGCGAGCTGTTCGGATTGGTTATCAATGGACTCGCGCCGGGCGTAGAAGAGGTTTTCCTGCCCAGTCACCAATTCTTGTACGTCTGGCCAAGTTGCAGCGACAGACAGCAACTTGGACTCGAACGTGATCTCGTCCTTGTCGTCCCGTTCGGCTTCAAGCCGCCCGCGGCGGGCCATGAATTCGTACAGCTGCCCTTCGACGATGGCCTGGCTGGAGCGCATCTGTTTGACGTCTAGCTGAACCAACAGGTCACCCGCTTCGACGCTGTCGCCCTCTTTCACTTCGATCTTGGACACGATGCCGCCGGTCGAATGCTGTATAACCTGCCTGTTCTGGTCGACTTCGATCCGGCCTGACGCAATCACAGCCCCTGCGATTTCCGTCAGGGTTGCCCACGCAACCAGACCGCCCAAAAGACCAAACAGACCAAAGAAGCCAATGACCAGCGGCTTGGTTGCAGACCAGCGTTTGTTGCTCATGATACCCCTCCTGCGCCCGCGGGCGCGCGCTGGATCTGTTCGTGGTTCTTGACCATGGATTTCAACACTTCGTCCTTGGGCCCGAAGGCCGTGCGCACGCCGCCGTCAATGACCAGCAGCAGGTCGCATTCCTGAATGGCGGCGGGCCTGTGTGCCATGATGATGACGGACCGGCCGTCGGCCTTGGACGTGCGAATGGCCTGGTTCAGCGCCATGGTCCCCTCGTTGTCGAGGTTGGAGTTGGGTTCATCCAGAACAAGGATCACCGGATCGTCGTATAACGCCCGTGCAAGGCCGATACGCTGTATCTGCCCGCCGGAAAGCCGCTGCTGGCCTGCGTCGATCCGTGTATCGTAGCCATCCGGCAGTTCGAGGATCATCTCGTGCGCGTCCGCCTTTTGCGCGGCGGCCACAACTTTTTTATCATCGGGCGACGTCGAGAGCCGCGCGATGTTTTCGGCAATCGTGCCGTCAAACAACTGAACCCGCTGCGGCAGGTAGCCGATATGCATGCCCAGAACGTCAGGCGCATATTGATCAAGCGCCGCAGCATCCAAGCGGATGGATCCGCCTGCGGGCCGCCACACGCCGGTCAGACAGCGGGCAAGCGTGGACTTGCCTGCCCCTGACGGGCCAATCACGCCCATGGCGTGCCCCGGCGGCAGGTCGAAATTGAGGCCGCGCAGGGCCGCAGACTTTTCGCCGGGTGGCACCACTGTCAGGCTTTTGGCCACAAGTCGGGCCTTGGGTTTTGGCAATTCGGTTCGTGTTGGTTCAGGGCCGACTGCCCCCAGCAACTCGGCCAGTGCGCCCCACCCCTTGATCGCGCGTTGCACAACGGGCCACTGGGTCAGCATCAATTCGATAGGCGCGAGCGCCCGACCCAAAAGGATGGAACCCGCAATCATCGCACCGGGCGTCATTTCATTTTGGAGAACCAGATACGCCCCCACCCCAAGCATCGCGCTTTGCAAAAACAGACGCAACGTCTTGGTCAACGAGGTAAAGCCCCCTCCGATATCCGTCGCCTTGATTTGTTCATCAAGGGCAGCGCCGCGCGCCTTTTGCCACCGGTCAAAGGCCGAGTCGCGCATGCCCATGGCCTGCACCATCTCTGCTTCAATCCGAAGCTGGTCCGACATCGAAGCCGCCACCTGCCCCGCCTGCCCGGCGCGCAACTGCGGCAGACGCGACAAGAGTTGGTTGGCCAGCGCAATAAGAATCAACACGGCGCCACCGCCCAGCGCCAAAAAACCCAAGACAGGATGGAAAATAAAAATTGCACCGATGAAAATTGGCGTCCACGGCAAATCAAAAAACGCCATCAACACGGGCGACGTGATAAATCGCTGAACCCCTTCGAGGTCTGCAAGGCCCGTCTGCGTGCGTAAGTCCGGCGCAACAGCAGATTTGCGGACCACCGCATCGAACACCCTGCGATCCAGGTCGTTCTGAAAACGTGCCCCCACCCGCGCCATGATCCGACCGCGCGTGAAGTCGAGAATGCCCATCACACCGTACAGAAAGACCACCAGAAGCGACAGAGCGATCAATGTTTCTTCGCTTCTGCTGCCCAACACACGGTCATAGACCTGCAGCATGTACATTGGTCCGGTCAGCATCAAAAGGTTGGCAAACAGGCTGAACAGCCCGACAGCCCAATATAGGCCCCTGCTCTTGCGGCGCGCCGCGTACAGCTCTGCCTGTCCTCTTTTCGTCAGTTCACTTTGCATCGGCACCATTTCGCTTGTTCACTGCTCGACTTTGTTTTCTTGACACGATGGCGTATTTTGCCTGTCACGCAAGTGCCACATGTACAAGGTTACCCAAGTGGCGCTATGGGCATTTAGAATAACTGCATTAATTACATGCCAAGAATATCCAACGGAGATTTGCATTGTCTCTTTTTTGTCGCGCTCGGCGCGCAGCCCTTCTTCTCATCGCCGTCGGATCGCTGGCGGCCTGTGCTACGTCGGACCAACGGCCCGCGCAACCTGATGGCGTCTTCGATCCGTATGAGGCGCAAAACCGCCGGGTTCACGCATTCAACCGTGGCCTTGACCGTGCCGTGGTGCGTCCAGCAGCCGTAGGTTACTCGACCGTGCTGCCAGACGAAATCGAGGACAGCATCAGCCACTTTGCCAAGAATCTTGGCGAGCCTTCAGTCGTGGTGAACAGCCTGCTGCAGGGTGACGCCCGTGGGGCTGGCATTTCGACCGTGCGGTTCCTGACCAACTCGGTTCTGGGCATCTTTGGTCTGTTTGACGTGGCAAGCGACTTCCAAATTCCGCAGCACGACACCGACTTCGGCGAAACGCTGTATGTCTGGGGCGTGGGCGAAGGCGCTTACATCGAGCTTCCCCTTCTTGGTCCGTCGACTACACGCAACACGACCGGCAAGGTTGTTGACCTGTTCACCAACCCCCTGAGCTACATGGTCGAAAGCCCTGAACAGTATTATGGCACCGTCGCGGCGGCGGCTTCTGGCCTATCCCGCCGTGGCCGGTTTTCAGACACGGTCGATTCGATCCTATATGAAAGCGCTGACAGCTACGCGCAGGCACGCCTGATCTGGTTGCAGAACCGCCGCTTTCAATTGGGCGATACGGGAACTGCAGCCGCGATTGATCCGTTTGCCTTGGATACAGAGGGTTTTTAGTATGATGATGTATCGACGCCAATTCATTGCCGCAGCGACCAGCGCTGCCGCAGTTCTTCCCGCCGTGCCCGCCTTTGCCCTGAACGAAGCCAGTGCAGAGCGGCTGATCAATTCGCTTGTCGGCGACATCAACAACGTCATCGCCTCAGGCAAAGGCGAGAATGCGATGTTCCGCGACTTTGAACGCATCTTTGCCAAGTACAGCGACACATCCTACATCGCGGCCTACGCCATGGGTGTGGATGGCCGCCGCGCCAGCAACGGGCAGAAACGGGCATTTTCGAAGGCGTTTCAGGGCTATATTTCGCGCAAATATGGCCGCCGCTTTCGTGAATTCATCGGCGGTCGCCTGGAAGTCAGAGGCGTGCGGCAGGTCAAGAATTGGTTCGAAGTCGAAACCACGGCTTTTCTGCGTGGCGAGTCCCCGTTTGCGGTGACCTTCCACGTATCGGACAGATCCGGCCGCGACCTGTTCTTCAACATGTTCATCGAAGGTGTGAACCTGCTGTTGACCGAGCGCACCGAGATTGGCGCACTGATTGACCGCAATGGCGGCGACATCGACGCCATGATCTCGGATCTGAGCAAGCTAAGCTAGCAGGCTCCAAGCAGAACAACCAAGTACAGGCTCCGCTGCATGCGGGGCCTTTTTTTGTTCACTTCCGCCCTCAGGCTTCTTCATCGTCTTAGCGTGACCGGCCACCACCCAGAATATCGCGCACCAGCATCTCGATCAGACCTTCGGTCGTGCGCGGCACTTCCTGTTGTCGCGGGGCAGGTTGTGGTGCAGGCGCAGGGGCGGCCTGCCGCTTTGCACGTTCCGGCACTTGCAGCGGCAAGGGGCTAGCTGGCACACCTTCGTGTATTCTTACCATCGTTTCGCGCCAGATCTCGGCAGGCAACCCGCCCCCGGTTACACCGGTCAGGGGTGTATTGTCGTCATAGCCCATCCAGACACCAGCAACGTAGTCTGCTGTGAACCCGACAAACCAGGCATCTCGTGCCGCTTGCGTTGTCCCCGTCTTGCCCGCGATTTCACGAGCACCGAACTGCGCGCGCTGGCCTGTTCCTTCACTAACAACCTTTTCCATCATCCAGATCAGCTCTCTCGCCGCCCCTTCCCGGATCACACGTTCACCGATGCCGCCGCCGGTGCCCATCAAAGGCTCGTCATCGCCCTGCAGGCGCAGGTCGATCAGACCGTAGGGTGTCACCGAGGACCCGCCATTCAGAATGCCGGCATAGGCACCGGTCATGTCCAGAAGCGTGCTTTCCGACGCGCCAAGGGCCAAAGCAGGTCCATCGGCCATGTTACCATCGATACCAAAGTCGCGCGCGACGCGACGGACGAGGTCTCGGCCCACGCTTTCAGAGACTTTGACCGCCGGGATGTTCAGCGATTCCGCCAGAGCCTTGGTCAAGGTTACGCGACCTGAATAAGTGTTGGTGTAGTTGCGTGGGGACCAGCGACCCGATCCGGGGATATCGAGGGTCAATGGGTCATCATCCACAAAATCGAGCGGGGAGTATCCCAATTCCAGCGCCACTGCATAGACAAACGGCTTGAAGGCCGATCCGGTTTGCCGTTGCGCCTGGATCGCGCGGTTGAAAACGCCTGCGACCCGCGTTTCACGCCCACCGACCATGGCACGCACGGCTCCATCCGCGCTCATCACCACGATCGCAGCTTGAGCCTTGGACCCTTCGCGCACCTTGGTTTCAAATACCTCTTTCAGCGCGTCTTCGGCAGCGCTTTGCAAGCGTTGATCCAGCGTAGTGCGGATGATCACGTCTTCGGTCGTGTTGCGGGTGAAGAATTCCGGGCCGGTCGACATGACCCAATCCGCAAAGTAGCCGCCGGCCTTGCGCCGCGCTGCGGGCGACAGGTTTGCAGGGTTCTGTTGCCACTTGGCAACCTCGGCGTCCGACAGATAGCCTTGTTCACCCATCAAGCGCAGGACGGTTGCCGCCCGCTCTTGCGAGCGCTGCAGGTTGGATGTGGGTGCCATGCGCGAGGGCGCAGTCAAAAGCCCGGCAATCATCGCCCCTTCGGACGGGTTCAGATCAGTTGCGGGCTTTCCAAAATACCGCTGCGCAGCCGCTTCGGCCCCATAAGCGCCGCCGCCCATATAGGCGCGGTTGAGATAGATCGACAGAATCTCGTCCTTGGAGTACTTCGCCTCCATCGCCATGGCATAGATGGCTTCCTTGGCCTTGCGCTGAAGCGAGCCGCGGCGGCAATCCGCGACATAGGCGGCTTCGGACTCCCACTCGCTTGGCTCGTATTCAACGCCAAGGCACAGCAACTTGGCTGTCTGCTGCGTGATGGTTGAACCACCGTGGCCCTGCAGCGGGCCGCGCCCCTCGCGCAAGTTAATGCGCACAGCACTGGCCACGCCGCGCGGACTGACGCCGAAATGCCGGTAGAACCGCTTGTCTTCGGTGGCGACCACCGCATTCTTCAGGCCCGGCGCCACGGTGCCAGCCATGACCGCCCCACCGAATTGATCGCCGCGCCATGCAAACCGGTCGCCTTCGCGATCCAGCAATGTGACCGATCCACGTGCCCGCCCATCCAACAGTTCATTCACATCCGGCAGCGTGGTCCAGAAATAGCCAACGGCCAAGGCGACGACCGCTGTGACCGTCAGCCCAACACGCCAGGTGATCCACCAGATCAATCGCATCATCCAGCGGAACAAACGGACAAAGATGTTGCGCTGAGGCTTCTTAGGCGCTGCCCTGCGGCGCTTGGCGGGCGCCTTACGCGCGGGCTTCTTGGCCGCTTTTTTTGGATAGCGGCGATCAGCCACCAAAGGGCGTTTGCCCTTTCTTGAATCACTCATGCTTGACCCCTGCCCGGCCTTATGTTTCCAGCAGTGTATCCCGTTTCAATCGCTTTGCCACGCCCCTTGATGGCGCAGGTACGGGATTCCTTACCGTCTATTTTTTAAGCATCTGCGAGAGATTGCGCATTTTTTATGCACAACACGGCGCCGCGCGCAGGCTTTACTCGGCCGAAATCTTTGCCCTGTCCACTCGATGCTCTCTCTTCCCCGCATATCGCAGGGCGACCTGCCAATCAAAGGGGACATGTGGTGAAACTCATCATTGCTACGATCAAGCCGTTCAAGCTGGAAGAGGTTCGCGAAGCGCTGACCGAAGCCGGTGTGCGCGGCATGATGGTTACGGAAATCAAGGGCTTCGGTTCGCAATCGGGTCACACGGAAATCTATCGCGGCGCGGAATACGCGGTGAACTTCGTACCCAAGGTCAAGATCGAGATCGTGGTCGCCGCCGCCATGGCTGACCAGATCGTCGAGACCATCACCAAAACCGCCCAGACGGGCAAGATCGGGGACGGCAAGATCTTTGTTCTCGACGTCCAGCAGGCCGTGCGCGTTCGCACCGGCGAAACGAACGAAGACGCCATCTGAGCGCCAGCCATAGGAAGAACACGGACAATGAAACTTACGAAATCTCTGATTGCCGGTGCCGCGCTGACCGCGCTGCCGACGTTGGCGCTGGCGCAGGACGCCGCCCCGGGCTTTGACGAAATCGGCCCCTACATCATGACCACCCTGCTGTTCTGCATGGCTGGTTTCCTTGTCTTCTTCATGGCGGCAGGTTTTGCCATGCTTGAAGGCGGTCTGGTGCGTTCCAAGAACGTGACCATGCAGATGACCAAGAACATCGGCTTGTTCTCGATTGCAGCCATCATGTACTGGCTCGTCGGCTTCAACACGATGTATCCTGGCGAGTTCAACGGCTACTTCGCCATCGGCGGCCAGACTGTCCTTGACCCCGTGGGCGTCGCGGCAGCGGACGCCGCGCTGGATTATGCATCTGTCGGTTCCGACTTCTTCTTCCAGCTGGTGTTTGTCGCAGCCACTGCGTCCATCGTCTCTGGTGTCTTGGCTGAACGCATCAAATTGTGGCCCTTCCTGATCTTTGTCGTTGTTTTGACAGGGTTTATGTACCCGATTTCCGGTTCCTGGAAATGGGGCGCTGGTTGGCTTGACGCCGCCGGTTTCCAAGACTTTGCCGGCTCGACCGTCGTGCACTCTGTGGGTGGCTGGGCCGCTCTGGCCGGCGCCATCGTGCTGGGTCCACGTCTGGGCAAGTACAAAGACGGCAAGGTCAATCCGATGCCCGGTTCGAACCTCGCCCTTGCCACGCTGGGCACGTTCATCCTGTGGCTGGGTTGGTTCGGTTTCAACGGTGGTTCGCAACTGGCGATGGGCACCGTGGGTGACGTGTCGGACGTGTCCCGCATCTTTGCCAACACAAATATGGCCGCCGCTGCCGGTGCTGTGACTGCCCTGATCCTGACGCAGGTCCTGTACAAGAAGCCTGACTTGACCATGGTGCTGAACGGCGCGCTGGCGGGCCTTGTGTCCATCACGGCAGAACCGCTTGCACCCACCCTGTTCGGTGCGCTGTGGATCGGTGCCATCGGTGGTGTGATTGTGGTCTTTACCGTGCCGCTTCTGGACAAGTTCAAGATCGACGACGTGGTTGGTGCGATCCCGGTTCACCTGTTTGCCGGTATCTGGGGCACCATCGCCGTTGTCTTCTACAACAGCGATGCGAACCTTGGCACGCAGCTGCTAGGCATCATCGCATACGGTGTGTTCACCTTTGTCGCTTCGCTGATCGTGTGGTTCATCCTCAAGGCAGTCATCGGCATCCGTGTCGGCGAAGAGGAAGAGATCAACGGTCTCGACATGTCGGAACTGGGCATGGAAGCCTATCCGGATTTCTCGAAAGGCTGAGACTCCTTCCTCTCAGTTAGAGAACCGACTGACCGGGCGTTCGCGCCCGGTCTTTTTCATTTGTAAAGGGTGCGTACGAGGCGTTAACCGAGGTTGCGCGCCCCCCATCGGTCGGCGTTTGCCCCGTCAAAACTGCACATTTTCAGGCTGAAACTACGTGTTTTGCAGCGCACGATTTGGGTGGATTTCGGTGTGGAATCTGGAAACTGCGCATTTTGAGGCCGAAACTGCACAGAATGACCCGGCGCACGGGCGGGGCGTAGTTAACGCAACAGGTTTCGCCTGAAATTTGTGCGGCGCTTTTGAATGGTTAAGTGACCTGTCTGGGTCGCTGCGGGTCAGGCACATGCCCTGTTCACACCCAGTTTCGCGATGCCGCGGCCCGAGCGGGTGGCGAGGTCAGAGGTCGGATGATTGTACCCCCTTTCCAAAAAACCGCTCGCCGACACGTCGCATCAAATCGGCCTCGGATGACACCACATCAACCGCCAAGGCAAAGAGGTCACTCTGATGGCATTCCGCCTGAACGCGATCCGTAAACATCGCATCCCGAGCCAGCAGGTTGGCAAGGGCGCGTTCCGGATCGCTCGTCCGGTTCGGTATGTCCCATGTGGAGCCACGCGCGTCGAAGGCCTGACGGCGGAAGGCCGGTGTCGGCAAGAACCACAGCGCGTGGCGACAGTCAGAAAGCAGCGGCGCAACCAGGCGAGGCAAGAGGCGGAAGCCCTCGGCAATCACCGGCGTGTTCCGGGGTAGAGCAAGCAGGTCTTGCACGATGAGCTCAAAGCCCTCGCCTGCGAACCAGTGAAAGCTGTCCAGCATGTCCCGGGGCGATCGGTTCACCCAACGGTCATCCATGTTCATTCGTTTGAATGCGTCGAGACGGGGGCATATCGCAGCCCGGCAACGGGCGGCGTGATCCTGCATGGTGTCGTCGCTGGAATAAAGGTGGGCGCCGTGGGTCTGTGCCAAGCGCTTGGCGATGGCTGTCTTACCGGCGCCGCTGCCCCCGCCCAGCCAGCGGACATGGGACAGTGCAGCGCGAAGTTGATCGGGAGAGTCCGGAGCAGGCATTGTGGGTTCGTATCAGGAATGACCAATGTGTGGCTGCCCGCGCGATGACGCAGCTGGACACAGGCTGATTTCTGCGCACAGCACGCGAGGTCCAGCCCAAGTGTCTTTGGGCCAGCATGTCTGCGTTACAATTCGGGGAACCGGTTTGGAGGGCAGCTTTGAGCCCCTTACCGACTTTCTGCAATGCCGCGAATGGCGGCTTCGAAGAGTTCGATCTGAAGCGTCAAAGTGAATAGCTCCGCTCGATTCCAATACGTTCCAAAAAGTCCACGTCATGGCTGACGACGATAAGTGCGCCGTCGTAGGCGTTTAACGCCGCCTCCAGCGTCTCAACAGCTTCGATATCAAGATGATTGTTCGGTTCATCCAGAAGCAGAAGCTGCTTTTTGCTGGCTGTGGCATAGAGTGAAGGCCAAACCGGCACGCAAACGCTGTCCTCCGCATAGCGTGCCGATCTTTTGCTAGGCGTCATTGCCCCGGAACAGGAAATGCGCAAGCACCGCTCGTCTGTCGTTCTCGCTGGCCTCCGGGTCCAGACGCGCAAAAGCTTTGGTGAAAGTTTCATCGTCACCAAACATGCTCATGTCCTGGTCCAACCGCGCTGCTGGAACATGTAGGGCCACATCCCCTGTCCAGCCCGTCAACTCACCCATAGTGCAGCCTAGAAGCGTTGATTTGCCGGAGCAGTTTGACCCCTCAATCGCAATGCGCTCGGGGCCACGAACACTAAGTGAGACATCGCGCAAGACAGGGTGATCGTTCCCATAGCCAAAAGTCAGGTTATCTACCTGCAAAACATCGCGGCCCTTGGCCAAACCGGATTCGGGGATGGCAATGACAAGAAGTTGGAGAACTACTATCGCCTCTTGGGCAGCGTTTACCTCGTTCTGGGCAGCGTCCATTCGGCGTGCGCGCAATCGCACATCAGAACCTCCAGACACCTCGCTACGCTCTTTGGCGGTATCAAGCACGATCTTTGCCTGACTGCCGGTGGTGCGCATTTTTTGGCCTTGCCGATCCGTGCGGGCCTTGCGCTTTGCTGCCTGTCGCGCACGCGCGTTAGCCTCCGCCACACCCCGTTCCGCACGTGCAGGTTCGCTTTCAGCAGATGCAAGCTCGGCCGATTTCATGGCGCGATACGGGTGCATTCGGATAAATGCCATTGAGGCATAGAGGTTGCATGCCATTCGTGGATTTTTGGTGCTCTGAAGGACTGAAAATCCTGAGCAGTGTTGCCATGTTATTCAATAATTTGCCGAAACACCGAAAAGCAGCAAGGGTGCAAAACGGAAGTTCGCTGCTGAGCGCACAAAGGTCAGCTATAAGGGACTTCAGTTAGCTTCTTCCCTCTAGGGTTCGGTCTGAAAGCCATGCAGCAGTAGTGTCACTTTCCTTGCTCAAGGTATCCGCAGCTTGAATATGGCCAATTGCGCCACCCCTGGAATCGTAGATTGATGGGCGGCCAAGACTGGCAAGCAATGCGGTGGCATCTTTGTCGAGAACACCTAGCTGATTTAGGATTGCGACTAGAGCAGGAAGACGAGCGCGGGAGTTCCCGTCGGCGACCTTGAGTGCAACGGCGAGACCATCCTCTTCGAGAAAGGCCAGAA
This sequence comes from Tateyamaria sp. LSS28, assembly GCF_059611725.1. Lineage (NCBI taxonomy): Bacteria > Pseudomonadati > Pseudomonadota > Alphaproteobacteria > Rhodobacterales > Roseobacteraceae > Tateyamaria > Tateyamaria sp. LSS28. The sequence goes on from NZ_JCAPFI010000001.1 coordinate 330,608, forward strand.
GAAAGGCTTCGGCACCGCCCTTGAAAACGACTTGTCCTTTCGTGGCCGTTATCACTTCACCCATCGGGTGTGCTGTGCCTGAGGCGTATTCGGGGTGTTCTCGCATTGCAGCCAACAACCGCTTGGTTGCCTTTCTGCGCCGTTCCGGGCCTTTGTTTACCATGAAGCGTGCGCCAAGCCGCGCGACGTCCCCGATTGTCAACGCTGGCGTCGGCAAAGTACATCCATCGACGCCCCAATCCTTCACTGAAGCGTCAAACTGATCAAGGGTTTCAGCGTAGGCTTGCTGGGTGGGATGCTCTAGGTGTTGATAGCCTTCAACCGAATGGCCGCAATGTCGGCAAACGCTAAGAAAGCCTGTGTGTTTGCCAGAGCAGTTATGATGCACTGAACTTGGCTGGACGCCGTTTGCGATCATCGTATGCTTGGTTTCCAGATGCTTGGGGTACTCGGGCCCACAGGCAAGTGCCTCTGACGTGTAGTCAAGGGTTCCAAGCCACTCCTCTACCATCCCGATGTGATGCGGTTCACCGCGATGGGATGCGCAAGCCAGCGCGATATGCCGAGACGTCAAACCGTAAGCATCGGCAGCACCAGTCTCGATCAAGGGCAGGGCCTGAAAAGGTTTCATGGACGACCTTGGATAGGTGACTGTAGAGACATCCCCCCACCCCTCGATCACCTCGCCTTGCGTATTGGCGACTGCCGCGACGCCCCAATGACGACTTTCCAAGACGCCACCACGCCAGATTTCCGCGAGTTCTGCAAAGTCTTTCATTGAACCCCCATTCTTTCGGTCAGCGTAGTGAACATGGCGAGCCGAAGCGAAAAGATAAAACGCCTTCTGTCATGCCGAAACGGCATGGGCCAAGGACTTCCATCGGTATTGGCTTTGAATATGATCGTGGCCATGACACAACCGCCGATCCATCCAATCCAACCTGACTGGCGCGCCATGTTCCCTGCCGCCGAGCGCCAAACCTATCTCAATATCGGCTCACGAGGGATCATATCCGATGCAGCGAAGAAGGCTGCGGAACGGATGATCGAAGGGCACTGGCTTGCGGATATGTCGAAAGAAGAGCGACAGCCGATGAAGGTTGGGTGTCGCGAGAAATTCGCGCGTTTGATCCATGCGGATGGGCCGCATGAGGTGGCGATCCTCAAGAACGTCTCGGAGGGGATCAACCACATTGCTACAGCCATTGAGTGGAAGGCCGGTGACAATGTCGTCCTTACTCCAGAGCTGGAGCACAGCAACAACATATACGCGTGGATGGCGCTGCGTGCGAAAGGTGTGGAGCTGCGCGAGATCGCGCATTTGGATGGTCATATCGATCCAGCACGCATGATCGCGGCAATCGATGAAAAGACCCGTCTGGTCACGGCAGCGTCGGTGACTTTCACCCCCGGTTTCAGGACAGATCTGGCAGCAATCGGCCAAGCCGCGCGGAAGGTGGATGCGTTCTTCATGGTCGATGCCGTTCAGAGCTGCGGTATTCTGGAGCTGGACGTCAATGAGGTCATGGCGGACGGTGTCGCGGTATCGACATCCAAGGGGCTGTTGGGGCTGATGGGCCTTGGCTTTCTATACGTCCGGGAGGATTGGCTGGACCGGTTGCGGCCGTCTTTCGTGGCGCGGCACTCCGTCAAAGCCGATGGGCATGAGAGCGAGTATGAGGGCGCCAACTTCGAATATGCGCCCGATGCGACACGGTTCGAGATAGGCAATTACAACTGGACAGGAATTGCCGTATCGGACGTCGCGCTTGGTGAGCTTCTTCAGATCGGTGTGCCGAACATCGAGCGTCATGCTCTTGGTCTAGCCGACGCCTTGCGCGATGGGCTTCGGGATGCCGGTCTAAAGGTCGCGACCGCGGAGGACCCGGCCCGGAGATCCCATCTGGTCATGATTGGTGAGATGGGTTCGGGCGACACTTACACAACGGGCGATCCGCGTTTGAACCAGATTGCCGAGGTGCTGACCGAGGGACATGTGAAGTTCACCATCCGACGCGGTATGCTGCGCTTTGGCTTTCACCTTTACAATGACATGACAGATGTCTCACGCGTGTTGGAGATCGTAAGATCAGTTTGATATTCCACGAGATGGAGACGCCAGCGCTGATCCTCGATATCGACCGTTTGCGGATCAACGCAAAACGTATGCTGGATCATTGTGCCGCGCGTGGGATCATGTTGCGCCCTCATGTGAAGACACCGAAATCAGTTGATGTGGCGAAGCTCGCCACTGGCGGACGTATGTCCACAATCACAGTTTCTACGTTGGCTGAGGCAGAGCATTTTGCACAAGCCGGGTTTACTGACATTCTCTATGCCGTTGGGATTGCGCCAAACAAGTTTGACCGCGCGAAGCGGATCGGGCCGACGCTGACTGTGGTCGTGGATTCCGTTGAGATGGCGACCGCCGTCGCCCAGAGTGATCTGTCAAATCCGGTCCTGATCGAGATCGATTGCGGTGAGCATCGTGGTGGATTACCAACGAATGATCCCGAGCTGGAGCACATCGCGCAGAAGCTTGACGCACAATTTGCGGGGATCATGAGCCATGCCGGTCAGTCCTACGCAACCGATGAACTGGCGGTTGTGAAGGACATCGCAGCTCGGGAAGTGAAAGCCGCCCGACTTGCGGCAAACCGGCTAACGCAGATCGGGTTGACAGTTGGAACTGTCTCTATCGGCTCCACACCGACCGTCCTGCATGGCGATGACCTGGACGGTATCACCGAACTGCGGGCTGGCATCTATCTGTTCCATGACCTTTCCCAGGCAGCCCGGAACATTTGCAGGTTTGATGACATCGCACTAACTGTGCTGGCCAGCGTGATAGGGCATAACCGTGCGGCGGGTGTCCTGACCCTCGATGCGGGTGCCTTGGCGATGTCGAAGGATATCGGCGCGCAGAAGCATCTGCCCAATGCGGGCTACGGATGGCTTTGTGATGTTGAGACGGTGAAGCCGCTTGGTTTGAGCATCGATACCGTCCACCAGGAACATGGCACGGTGAAGGTGAGAGATCCGGTCGTTTATGATCAACTACCGATTGGATCCATGGTGCGTGTGATGCCGGTTCATGCCTGTCTGACCGCGGCTGGAGGATATGGACGTTACTATCTGACCGATGGTCACATCTGGCCACGTATCGACGGCTGGGACTGAGTCACAACTTCGGCACAGACGCCAGAAGTGTCCGCGTATATTCTTGCGTCGGGGCTGCAAAAAGATCGGCTGTCACACCTTCTTCGACGATCTGACCTTGCTGCATCACGATCACCCGGTCCGCCATCTGCCGGACGACGCCAAGGTCATGGGTGATCAGAAGCAGCGTCAGGTTCAGTTGATCTCTCAGCCCCTCAAGAAGGGTCAGGATCTGGGCCTGAATGCTGACATCCAACGCACTTGTCGGTTCGTCGCAAAGGATGATGCGGGGCTGCAGGATCAAGGCACGTGCTATAGCCACACGTTGGCGTTGCCCGCCTGACATCTGGTTGGGGAACGCGTGAAAGAACCGCGGTGACAGCCCGGTTTGTTCCATGACTTCACGAGTGCGGGCGATGCGCTCGGTCTTTGTTCCGATGCCGTGGATATCGAGGGGACGTCGAATGATCTGATTAACCGACATGCGCGGATTGAGTGAGCCATAAGGATCTTGGAAAATCGGCTGGATCAGGCGGGCACGGACAGGTTCGGGAACCTGTGAGATGTCTTCTCCGTCAAGAAAAACCTGACCCTGCGTCGAGGTCTCCAGCCCAAGAACCATGCGCGCCAGTGTCGATTTTCCGGATCCGCTTTCACCGACAACTGCAAGTGTTTCGCCTTCACAAAGCTTGAAGCTCACATCCTTGACAGCTTCAATCTTGCGGGTTGGTGCAAAGAGCGCGCGGCGAAAGTGATAGGTCTGACTGAGGCCCATGGCGTCAACCAGCACTTTGCCCGAGGGTCGCGGTGGTCGGGAATGTGCTTTAGGCAGACTACCGATCAGACGCTTTGTGTAGTCATGCTGCGGATCACCCAGCACAGTGCGCGTTCGTCCGGTTTCGACAACCTCCCCTTTCAACATGACCATCACACGATCAGCATGATTTGCCAGAACACCGAAATCATGGGTGATCAGGATGACCGCGATCCCCAGTTTCTCTCTCAGGTCCTTCAGAAGATCGAGGATCTGGGCCTGTATTGTCACGTCCAACGCGGTCGTCGGCTCATCAGCGATCAGCAGATCGGGGCTGTTCATCAGCGCCATTGCGATCAGGATCCGTTGCCTTTGCCCCCCCGAGAACTGATGGGGATACTGGTTGAAGCGGTCTTCAGGATTGGACAGGCCAACCGCATTTAGCAGTTCTATCGCCCGTTCCCGCGCGGCGGAATGCGTGCCGCCATGCACCGTCATCGTCTCAGTCAGTTGGCGCCCAATCGAGTAGACGGGGTTAAGCGTTGTCATGGGTTCCTGAAAGATCATCGCGGCTTTCGCGCCACGAATGTCGGCTGAGAGCTGTCGGTCGGACATCGACAGGATATCGGCGCCACCGATGCACATCCGATCCGCCTGAACGATTGCGCCAGGCGGCAGCAGGCCCATCAGCGCAAGCGCTGTCATTGATTTACCTGAGCCGCTTTCTCCAACGATCCCGAGAGTTTCGCGAGGCCCCAGGGCAAGCGACAAATCCTTGACCGCAGTCAGCAAGCCACCGGGCGTCGGCAGGGAGATTGTCAGATTTTCGATCTTGGCAATCGGGTGCGTAAGAGGACTTTGATGGTTCATTGACGCGCCTCCGGGGCTGTGACGTCGCGCAGGCCATCCCCCATCAGGTTCACGGCGATGACGAGAAGGAACAGTGCCCCGCCGGGAATGATTACGAGCCAAGGCTGAAAGAAAAGCGCGTTACGCCCTTCGGCGATCATCAGGCCCCAGGATGGCGTCGGTGCAGGGATACCCACACCAAGAAAGCTCAGCGTTGCCTCTGCGAGGATCGCTTTGCCGAATTCGAACGTATAGATGACGATGATATGGGGCATGACGTTGGGCAGAACATCCCGGGCCAGGATCGAAGTGGACGACGCGCCAAGGGCGCGTGACGCCTGTACGAACTCCATCTCGCGCACCCGCATGGTCGCCGCACGGGTCACGACCAGAAACAGGTTCCAATGCAGAATCCCAACGACGCAGATCACAACAAGTGTCGAAGGTCCGATGATGAAGACCAGCGCCATACCCAGAAGGATCGTGGGCATGGCAAGCTGACAGGCAAGAAGAAAGCTGACAACGCGGTCCACGCGTCCACCCCAGTAGCCAGCCGCCAGCCCGAGACCGACCCCGATGACGCAGCCGATGGTCGAGGCGCCAATGCCGACGATCACGGAGATCCGTGTGCCGTAAAGAAGCCTTGTCAGATAATCGCGGCCCAGATGATCGGTGCCAAACGGATGCGCCCAGTCCCCACCGGCCCAGACCGGCGGAACCATCCGGTTGGCGATGTTCTGCGTTGCATAGTCGTAAGGCGTCAGAAGCGGTGCGAAAAGTGCCAAAAGGATGAAGAACCCAACCACCAGGCCGCCAAAGACGATGCCCTTGTGACGTCGCATCCTGCGGAGCGTTGCGTGGAGCGGTGGCTCTCCTTCGAGATCAAGGTCGACTGTGCTCATCAGGTCAACCTGATGCGTGGGTCAAGCCAGGCGTTCAGAAGGTCGGCCAGAAGGTTGGCGAAGACAAAGAACATCGCGAACAGAAACAGTAGCGATTGGACAACGGGGACATCCCCGATCAGCACGCTTTCCACAGCCAGCCGCCCAATGCCGTTGATGGCAAAAACGGTCTCCGTAACGATCGCTCCACCGAGCTTCTCGCCGAATTGGACTGCCAGGACACTGACAACTGGCAGCAGGGCATTGCGCATCGCATGGCGGCGGAGCAAAGCGCCACCTCGATACCCCTTCGCGCGGGCGGCGCGGATATAGTCTGTTCCCATAACCTCGAGAAGACCGGTACGGGTCAGACGCATGATTGATGGGACAGAGGACAAGCCCAGAACAATCGCCGGCAAAACAAAGTGCCAGATCGTATTGTTGCCCGATACAGGGAAGATCGGCTAGATCACCGCAAGCAACAGGATTGCCATCATTCCCAGCCAGAAATTCGGGATCGCCTGTGCTGCGACCGCGATGGAGAGCGCACATCTGTCAATCAATGTGTTCGGGTTCATCGCGGCGAGGACGCCAAGCGGGACTGCCACAACAATCGTCACCGTGAGCGACATACCCGCTAAAAGCAGGGTGACGGGAAAATGCCGTGCAACCAGCTCGCCCACGGGCACACGCCAATGCACGCTCTGACCAAAATCCCCGCTGAAGAAGCTGACCAGCCAGTCGTAGTATTGAACGTGCAAAGGTCGGTCGAACCCATAAAGCTTTCTAAGCCGCTCAATCTCTTCTGTCGTTGCCTCTTCTCCGGCGATGGTCACTGCAGGATCAGTGGCAAAGTTCAAAAGGAGGAATGCCACCAGACTGATGGCAAACCCCACTGCAAGCGCAAGCCCGCATCTTCTGAGAACATATTCAAGCACGATGATCAGACCCTAGTTGGCATGCTTCCATCGCACCATGAACAAGCGTGGCATTCCGTCTTCGGGTTGCACATATTCGATGTCATTGGAGAGCAGGAAGTTCTGCGAATACTTGTGAACAGGGACCCAATAGGCCTGATCAGTGATCATTGCGATTGACTCACGAAAGCGTTCTTGGCGCAGATCCTGATCATAGGTGCTGTTGGTCGATGCGACCAGCTCTGACAGTGTGTCGTCCCCGGTGTACACACGGGCCTGATCTGTGATGAAACGGTCGGGCATGATCGCCCCGGCGTCCGGAATAGAGAACGAGCCGGACGAGCCATAGAAAGCCATCAGTTCACCAGCGTTCCGGGGCGTTGCAACGCTTCTGAGATAGTCAAGCCGCGCGTTCAGGCCGATCGCGTTCCAATAGCCGACCAACGCCTCCATGACATCCCTGTCGCGCGACGCGGTCAGGACCATATCGAACCCGTCAGGGTAGCCTGCTTCGGCCAATAGGGCGCGGGCACCATCGGGATCATAGTCATAGGTAACAGCTGCGCTCTCGTCGCACCCGAACTGGATCGGCTGGCAAGGTGTGACAAGTGGCGCAGAGCTTCCCCGCACGATGTTATCGACGATCGCCTGGCGATCTATCGCGTGGTTCAAAGCGCGACGCACGCGGATATCGGTCATCGGACCGTCGGGATCAGACCGACCGGCCGCGTCCAACGCCACATAACCCACCCGCATAGACGGGCCCGCCACAAACTGCGCTCGACCTGAATTCCCAACATTCTCGGCGATGTCGGTGGGCACGTTGAACGCCCAATGGACACCGCCCGCCATGACTTCAGCTGCTTGAGTCGAATAGTCACCGATGATGCGAATGGTCATGTTCTGGATGGATGCGACAGATTTCGGGCTGTCGGGACGGTACCCCTCATAGAGCTCGATGGTGACCTGCTGGCCCGGAATGTACTCCAGAACGCGATATGGTCCGGATCCCAGCGCCAGCTCGCGCTGTGCGTCGGGCACTGTCGCACCGTCGACCTCATAAGAGCCTTCTTTGCGGATCTTGGTGTAGTATGAGAAGTCATAAAGGACCATTGCGTAGGGATACTTCATGTTGAACTGGACCCGGCGTTCGTCCAGCGCTTCAACATTGTCCAGCCAGCGATCAATGCGGGCATGGAACCGGGTCTCGGTCGTTTCATCCAGAATGTGATTGAACGAATAGACCACGTCGGCGGATGTCATCTGGCTGCCGTCATGAAAGGTCACGTCATCGCGCAGGGTCACGACAAGCGTCGTGTCATTCACGAACTCATGCGACTGCGCGGACAGCGGCACCGGCTTTTGTGTTTCGGGATCAACGTAATACAGCGCGTCATCAATGAGCAGGCCCAGAATATCGTTCTCCCGCCGGGTGTTATAGAGCCCATCAGTGGTGTTGATTTCGCGGGGAAACGCGACGATGAGGGTGTCATCCTGCGGAGAAGCCACGACGGGTGGTGTCGCCATGAGCGTTAATGTCATGCACAATAGGAAGGGCTTGAGGTTCATGTCATTCGATCCCTGTTGTTGATTATCATTAGGTCAACATGAGACGCGGGCGACGCCCTAACTGTCCAATACCATTGCCGTGGATAGTTATGCTTTTTTTGCATTGGCAGCTGGGGCCATGTCAGGGTCGATTCATCGCAACGAAAAACGGACGGAAAAGGGGTCGCGTGTGCTGAAGTTGTACTGGCAACGGGTCGGGTCCAATCAAAACCATGTTCAAACGCGTTGGCCCCGCTTGCTTGGGATGATCATGACATGGAGTTGAAATGGCTCGAAGATTTTGCAGCACTCGTGCGAACCGGAAATTTCAGCCGTGCCGCAGAAGAGCGGCATGTCACGCAGCCCGCTTACTCCAGACGTATTCGAGCGCTTGAGTATTGGCTGGGTGTCACGCTCTTTGACCGTTCCTCTTTCCCTGTGCAATTGACCTCTGCGGGAGAGGAGTTCTTACCAAAAGCGCAGGCGCTTATCGCTGATATCAACCTGTCGCGTCAGGATTTGCGACTGATGCATGCGCAGGACAAGACCTCCGTTCGCATCGTTACGCTGCACACTCTTTCGATCAGCTTTCTTCCCCCAATCGTCCGCGATTTTGTGCGCGAAAACCCGGAGGCTTCAATATCGATTCTCCCCTCTGTCCAAGGAGTAGAGCAGTATTTTGAGGCCCTTTTGACGGGCGTTGCCGATGTTTTGCTGACCTATGACACCGGCGATACGGTTCTGGACGCTGATGCCTTAAGCCAGATCGAAATTCGTCAGATCGACGCTGACCGATTGATCCCCGTAATGTCTCCGTCACTGCGGGCAACGCTGCCTCGTGATTGGATCGAAGCGCAGAAGCCGATCCCTCTATTGGCATATAGCAGTTTCTCTTTTTCCGATCGGATCGTGCAGCCTGTTTTACCAAGGTTGCAATGCAGTTTCCGCAAGGTCTTTGAAAGTCCGCTTAGCGAAAGTCTCCGACGTGTCGCACTGGATGGCACGGGCGTCGCATGGTTGCCAGAACGGCTTGTTCGGCAGGATCTCAAAGCAGGTTCACTGATCGAGATGGAAGGCGCTGACCTTGCACCGGTTGTGACGATCTCTGTCTATAAGTTACGCGCAACCCGCAGCGACCTTGTGGAGGCTGCATGGGAAGTCTTATGTCGGCAATCAGGCGCTTGAATAATCAAGTGGCCGCTCAAGTAGGTGCGGTCTATCACAAGCGTCTCTATACAGGCTGAATTGTCACCTTCATCTTTTTAAAATAGTTGCCCTTGTGACATGGGATGGTGCGTTCGGAAGGCGAATTTCCGTCCGATAGCTACGGCGTGGCTAAGTGTGGTGTTTCCATGACTGATCCTCCGATCCGCCATGCCCTCCTACGACGACAACCCAACGTTGACGAGGGACCATGTCACATCATGCTGAGTCGCCTCTGAGGTCTGATTTGAGCCCATTTAGGCCGATGCTGCAGCTGGTGAGCAGGGCTGCTTCTGCGGCTGAGCGACTTGGCTCAAGCAAGGAGCATTTCGTGCAACCGTGGCGCACTAGGGAGGCACATCACCTGCTCGGTCCGAGGCCGATCCGGTGCATGACATGTTCCCCAGTCAGTCGGCGGTGAAGTAGAGCGCCGACAACATGGACCAGTATCGCGGCCATCAACATGATTGCGACGGCGTTGTGCGCGGCTCCAGCCCGTAACGAAAGCTCCGGTGCTAACGACAGAGTGGGAAGGGTGATTACACCAAATAATTCGATGGGGAAACCCAATGCGGCGAGACGAACGTAGCCTGAAACCGGAAGAACAAGCAAACAGAAGTATAGACATAGCTGCACGGCTCCCGCGACCCACTGTCCGATCGAACTGCTTGTAAGAACACTATCACCGAAGGTACGCACTGCGATACGTATGATTGTCAGAGCCAGGAGAACGGCACCAGAAGAGATATGGGCTTGAACCAGCGCTTCCGCGAGGATGGGTCTCGGCTCATAAAGCCAAGCGTTCAGTCCGGCTAAAGCGAATTGTACAGATACGAGGGCGACGGTCAGCCAATGCAGCCAACGCACTGCGTCCCCATGTCGATCTAAATGTCTCTCAGTCGAAAAGCTCAACGCGTAGCACCGTTGATGTAGACATGTGGATCACAAGGCGACCGTCCACTGCGATTACATACGAAATTCGATAGACCACCTTGGGACGCGAAGTCCAGTGACGGGCGCGTGAAAGTGAAGTCCGTCGCGGCCGCTGTCGCGTGGCACGACAGGCACGAGGCTTGCGGCCGTGTTTCGAAACGCGGTTCGCCTGCGCCAGAGAAGGACCCGTATTGCCATCGGCCGTCCACCCTTTGCTTGTGGAATACAGTCCCGACTTCACCCGGCGAGTAATAGGACTCCATCAGAATGCGCGTGCCATCTGGGAGCGGCTCGCCCGGGCGCACTGCAGTGAGCGTCTCGGGTGTCACGAGCATTCTGCGATAGGTGCCATTCGGGCGATCGACCTGGGCATAAGCAACGTAAGCCTCGCCATAACGGTCTGTCTCCGGAAGGCTCGTGGCGCCGAAAGCGGCCATTCCGATCGCCGCTGCCGCAATTGTGATGAGTGTTCGGCTCATTGAGCCCTCCTCTTGGGTTGCGTCCGACCAGGAACTGACCGGGCGCGCTTTTTTGTCAGCGTGCGACCTTCGTGAGGAAGTGTACGCCGCGCGGCGCCGGTATCGCATCGCCGACCCGGGCGAACGGCTCATCGGCATCAGGTGTGAAAGACCAGAACTCTATCTGCCCTGGTCCGGCATCCGGTCCCTGGTAGCTCGTGACCGCAACGTGACGTCCATCATCGTCAAAGACGATGCCTTGCGGCAGGGTCACGTCCGGCAAACGTGTAGAGCCCTTCACCTCGACCGCGCCTATTTCTTCCCCGATTGCGAGGACCGTCAACTCGCTATAATCCGTGTAACCGGGATGATCCCTCGGCAGCCAGGATGCGACCATGTTCAAACCGACGACATGCGTACCGTCCGGAGAGATCGCGAAATTCTCAACATAGCCCATCCCGAAAGGGACGACGGCAGCGACTGCATGCTGAACAGGATCACTGTCGTAGGTCGGTGAGCGATCGTTGGCGCGACGCGGCGCGGAGTCGGGTTCTTCAGTATCGTCAAAGCGGACAATTGTGAGAAGGCTGCTGCTCCGACCATAGCCAAGCTGTGCGAGATCGCCGGTGATGTTTATGGTTGTGACGAGGAAATGTCTCCCGTCAGTAGTCCACTGTCCCTTTCCCGGAAGCGGCGCTGTGGAGATCGGTGCACCCCATGGCTCCAGCACACCATCTGTATATCGGAAAAAACCGACCTTCGCAGCGCCACCAAGCGTTACGGCCGCGAACTCTCCGGACGGATGCCACTTGATCTCCGGCACGAAGATATTGTCCAAGTCTTCGATCCCGAGGTCTTGCACGGTCGGTTCACCGAGCTGTCCGTTGTCAAGCGGATAGAGAGCAATCTGACCCAAGGCGGCATAAGTCACCGCGACCACGCCGCCGGACGGATGGATGTCGATGGCGGTTGGCGGACCCGCGGCTTCGATTGTCTGCCGCACCGTCGGGTTGGTACGATCGGACAGATCGACGACCGTCAGCGTGTTGCCTTGCTCGATCTCGCTGAACTCGCGCGCATCTTCTGCTGGCTGGGCGAAAGGTTCGGTCGATATGGCGGTTCGGCCGTCCTCAGTCACGGCAAGCACATTCGGCCAAGTCGCGACTGAGTTGGACACGTTGACATCGCTCCGGGTCCACATACCGTCCTCGGCGCGGCTCAGAACACTGAGAAGGTCTGGCTCGCGAGGCCCAAGCAGGCCGTCGATATAGCCTGTGGCGACCATGGCGCCGTCAGAGAGCGCGACCAAGTCGGTGTTTGCGAAAGGCGGGTCTTGCGCAGCCACGACCGACTGTGACGCCAGAAGGCCGATCGCAAGGGCTACGGTGGTGCGTTTGAGAGTATGTATGGGAGACATGAACGGACTTCTCTACTTGTTGGATTGATGCTGGATATGGGGCGCTGGGTTGATCCGTTCCAATAAAGATATGATTGTAATTGATAACCTGAATTTATCAGCTGGAGGTGTCATGTATGGACCTTCGCGGTCTTGAAGCTTTCTGTACGTTGGCGCGCACGCTCAACTTCCGGTCCGCTGCTGCGGAACTCGGCGTGAGCCAGCCTGCCTTCAGTATCCGGATCGCCCGCTTGGAGGACGAACTTGGCATGCGGCTGTTCGCCCGCTCGCGCGCCGGTGTCTCGCTTCTGGAGACTGGACGGCAGTTCCTTCCACACGCATGCCATCTGCTCGAACGTTCGACCGTCGTACGGGAAACAGCATTGAGCATCGCGAGCGGCCGATCCGGACAGCTTCGTGTTGGCTACACACCGGTTTCATTCATGGGAGACGTTCCGAAGCTGCTTCGGAGCTACGCCCTTTTGCAACCAGACGTTCGCGTTGAACTGACGGAGGGCCTTTCAGGCGAGATCGAGGAAGGGGTCGCGACCGGGCGGCTCGATGCGGGCTTCGTGCATCCCCTTACCGCAACGCCCTACCTTCAGTTTCACCCGATCACTGTGGACAGCTATGTGAGCGTGCTGCCTAGTGATCATCCCTACGCCGACCGGAAGAGCATCCGTATCGCAGATCTGGCGGATGAGGAGTTCGTTTTGGTCGAGCGCAACACAGGCCCGATTATCTACGATCGCATCATCACAATGTGTACCCAGGCTGGCTTCTCGCCTCGCATTCGGCAGGAGGTCGTCAACTCGATCGCCGCCATAGGTCTCGTGGGTGCAGGCTACGGCGTCGGGTTCGTAGTCGGTTCGATGAGAAAGCTGGGCCGCGACGATGTGGCGTTCATACCGATCGAAGGCAAGTCGCCAGAGCTACCGCTGGCCCTCACTCGCGACCCAAAGAAGACATCGCCGGCGCTCGACGGCTTCGTTGAGTTCGTTGAGGCGAGATCGCTGAAAATGAGTGACTAGCGACACGCTTTGGGAGAAGTGTTCAATATCGCCTTAGGAATAAAGCGGATGAGGTGTAGAGATCAGATTGCTTTGACCGCTGACCCGTTCCATCGGATGATTGCGAAAAAACATGGCCATGTCGTCCGACCGTATGACAAGACGCTTAGCTGACATATTCTAGATAATCTTCTCCATTAGCAGACTGTTGACGAGGGCAATCAGATGGACCTGCAAGCCTTGCTATTGGCAAACTTTCGCAAAAGCCGAAAACTCAATGCGATAGTGTCCGAAGACGAATACTACGCGCGTGCGGAGACGAAAAGCTTCCGGGTCGCGAAAGCCATGACAGACGCTATGTTAAAGCGAGCATGCAAGGTGATCGAATATCTCAATGGTCCGAGGATGACGGCCGCGAGTTCAACAACAACTGGATATCGACGTGGAGCAAAGCGACTCTGATCAGAGAGCGGCAGTTTTGGAAGTGATCGAGGCGGAAACGGATGCCTACCTTCGTTGCGATTTTGACCGGTGGGAACAATACTGGCTCGATACGCCCGAAATCCGTCGGATACATAGTCATGTCGGCACAGGAGTCACCGTTGTCGAAGGCGCGGAAGTTCGTGCACGGATGCGCCGTGTTATGTCAAAGGGCATCAAAGGGCGAGTTGGCGCGCCGATAAGTCGGGAAAACGTCAACATCGTTCTCAGCCAGGAGATGGCTTGGGTTACATACGAACAGGTCGGTGAAATTGCTGGTGAGCTTGGAGAACTAGCCGGGCGTTACCATGAGCTAAAAGTCCTGCACAAGATCGCGGGCTGCTGGAAGATCGCTTGCATAGCAGGGCATCAAATTCGCGTCGATCACGTTGTATCACCGCTGATCGAAATTGATCCAAACGGTGTCATACTTTGGATGAATGATGCTGCGGAAAAGCGACTTATGACGCATCCTAAGTTGGGCGTCTCGGGCGCAAGACTTCAGACAACAGATAGTGATGCTCAATCGGAACTCTTGTCAGCTGCAAATTGGATCGCTGAGATCCGCGACCGGCATTCGCCTTGCTCAACCGCAGAGGCTGTCACTCGCGGTATTGCGCTTGGACAAGATGACTACGGACTCATGCACGTATGCTGGGTAGTCCTTAAAGATGGCAAGTGTCTCATTGTTCTAGACGACGTAGATCGATTGCAAAGGCAAATGGCTGTCGCAATAGAGATCTATTCCTTGTCTGAAGCCCAAGGAAAACTGGCCAAACGCATAATTGAAGGAGATGATCTCGCCACTGGTGCACAGGCGTTAGGCATAAGTCCAAATACGGCAAAGACGCACAAGCAACGCATTTACGACAAGACGGGGGTGCGAACTCAATCAGCTCTGGTGCGACTATTGTTGAACGCGGAGCCCACCACAGTTTAGGGCCGGTAGGCTAACGAGAAGCCCTGAAAACGGTCATTTGCGCAACTGCAGCGAACGGCAGGTTGGTCCGCGGACCCGTCGCTAAGTGCTTAAGCCGAACGGCGGCTAAGGGCTGCAGGGTGACCCTGGACCCAAACGCGGCGGAGGTCAGCAGCGAGCCCAGTTTGACCGATGCTGCAATGCGCATGAGTGGGTGCTTCAGTTTTTGAAATCTGCTAGCGCCCGATGAGCGGATGTTCTTGAAACCTCTAGATCACGCGCGATTTGAGGTTTTGGAATGATGGCTCGTGTTGAAAGCTTTCAGCGATTCTTTGGTCGCGTCCATCCCCAGATCACTCCTAACCAGCCCCGGCATTTTGCAGCCATCCCTTCCTGATGCTCTCAGCATTCTCATGCTCAGTACGACAAGCCGCTGTTGCATCAGCATTTCAGCGCTGACTCGTATTTCCTATATCAGCACGAACTTGCTGAATAACAGCACGTGCAAGAAGGATGGCGCAACTTCCCGTCACCTCAAGCACCTGTACGAAAGCGATATTCAACTTTCGCGCGAACCGACGAGGGCCGGAAACTCAAGGCACTCTCAAACTAGGAGACCAGTATGGCACTCGATCAAATACGTCTTTACGATGATAACTTTATCTTCGAGTCCACCGAGAATTCGAAAAAACCGGTGGCAACACTGGATAGTCAAACCGCGCTTGAACAATCACTGGTGGCTCGCGGTGTCGACACGGACGCGCAGACCGAAGATCAGATCGGAACCCTTACAAATTCCGCCGCTTGGCTCGACACAGCAATGTCGGCTGATCTGACCACGGGCCAAGACGCTGTGGCACTACTTGGCAGTGAGTTGGACATCACGCTTGTCGAGGACTTCCGCACAACCGATGGGCAAAAACTCAATGGTGCCGCCACCGAAGATGGCCGGATTTACCTTGATGCAAATCTTAGAGAAGAAACACTGGTTGATACGCTTGTCGAGGAAATCGCCGAGGCTGCATTTTACAATGCATTCGACAGAGCGTCACAAGGTGATTTTGGCGCGGAAGTTGTCGCGCGAATGTCAAAGGCTGAAGACTTGCCATCGCTTGGACGTTTCGTGAACCCGGTCGAGGACGATACAGTGCAAACGGAGTTCGGTGCGGCAAAAGCAGCCGTCCAACCATCAGATTTCATGACCGGTCCCTTTGGAAGCGATCTTATCAAAGCAAATGGCCTCATCGGTTTGACGGATGTCACCACAAAAAATGGCGTACTTGAGAACCTCAACAACACGCCGTTGGTTACCCCCAAGGCCAGCGATTTCGATCTGGAGAGTGTTCAGGGCAAATACGACCTGAATTTGGATGGAGTCTTGGACGAATACAAAATGAAAGCTGTATATCCCGCCCGCGACGTATCAGTCCTTGAAGTGACGCCAACGAGACTTATCCCGACTTCTGAATCGAAGACAGTTCTGATTGGCAAAGGAGAGGCATCAACGACTTGGGTGTTGCGAGAGGAAGAATCACACAGCACAGATGTCCAATTTGGCTTCAGTTCTTCGGTTGCACTTGAACTCAGCGCATCCGGCGAGTTTCTTGGCATAGGTGCGTCATCATCACTCACAACCACTGTAGAGACCAATGAGTCGGTTACAACTAGCAACAGTTTTACTGTCGCAAATGAAGTCCGCGACTCATACACGATCCCGGCAGGTGCATATGAAGAAGGCACACTGGTAAACTATGGGTTTCACATGATCGTTGCCGATGTCTCGGTTGTGGAAGAAACGCAGTATCTCTTGGAAATCACGAATTCAGAAAATGGACAAGACCACGCTGATTTCAGGGCTCAGGATACCGGTGTGGTAAAGGATCACTATGCTGGCCTGGTTGTGACCGACTATGATGTGACAGATGCACCAAACGGTGATGAGATCCTTGGTTTCGTTTGAGAGGTAGGTCTACGACAGAAGGGAGCGGCGTGCCCGCTCCCTACAAGCGCATAGGCACTATACAATGAATTCCATAAGGTACTAGATCCCTAGAGCGGACCTTGACGAAAGCCGTTCAAACGGCAGCTTTGTCCCGCACTGCGGCAGCGCCGCAGAACTGTCTTGCAGCCGATGCAGCGTTCAAATTCAGGCGTGTGGACGCAGTATGGAAACACGTTGCGGGAAAACGCCGGCCTTTGTCGAAAACGGGCCCAACACAGCAGGCCCGTTCTGCGGCGTCGTCAGATCATACGCCTTTGCGTTGGCCTGTTTGCCCCCGCCTCAGACCCCGGCCTTGACGATGGCTTCGGCGAGGATCGGCACCGTTTCGGCGTTTAGCCCCGCGATGTTCATGCGGCTGTCGCCGACCATGTAGATGCCTGAGTCTTCGCGCATCTTGACCACCAGTTCGGGCGATGCACCAAGGCGTGAGAACATGCCGCGGTGCTGGGCGAGGAAGCCGAAGCGGTTAGAGCCGGAACGTGTCTCAAGCTCTTTGGCGAGTTGTTCGCGCAAGGACAGCATGCCGAGGCGCATGTCTTCGAGTTCCGTCATCCAGTCGGTGCGCAGGGCGTCGTCGTTCAGGATCATCGTCACCAGACGTGCGCCGTGGTCGGGCGGGAAGCTGTAGTTCTGGCGGTTGAGGAAGTTCAGCGTGCCTTGGGCAATCGCCTTGTCCGTGCCGTTGGCCACAAGCATCAGGATGCCCGTACGTTCGCGGTAGATCCCGAAGTTCTTGGAACAGCTGGCCGCGATCAGGCATTCGGGTACAGCCGCTGCAACAGCGCGTGTACCGGCTGCGTCCACATCCAGACCGTCGCCAAACCCCTGGTAGGCGATATCGATCATCGGGGTCGCGCCGGTGTCTTGCAGGACCTTGATCACCTCATCCCATTGCGGGCCGGTCAGATTGGCGCCCGTCGGGTTGTGGCAGCAGCCGTGCAGCAGGATCACATCGCCCTTTTTCGCAGTTTTGAGGTCGGCGATCATACCGTCGAAATCGACACCACGCGTTTCGTCATCGAAATAGCGGTACATCACTTTCTCCAGCCCAAGGTAGTCGAGGATGGACAGGTGGTTCGGCCAGGTCGGGTTCGACACGAAGATACGTGCGTCGGCATTGGCCATGCGGATCAGTTCAAACGCCTGCCGCACGGCACCCGTCCCGCCGGGGGTTGCGACCGAGTTGACCGAACTGCGCGGCACGGTGGTGCCCAGCACGAGGTTCACCATGGCGTCGTTGAAGTCGGGCGCCCCGGCGAGGCCGACATAGCTTTTGGTGTCTTCGATTTCCCACAGCTTTTGCTCTGCCGCCTTGATCGCGCGCATCACGGGGGTGTTGCCTGTCGCGTCCTTGTAGACGCCGACCCCAAGGTCGACCTTGGCGTCGCGCGGGTCCTCGCGATACATCTGCATCAGCATCAGGATGCCGTCGGGTTTCTGCGCAGTCAGGTGTTCGAACATCAGGCGTCTCCGGTTGCGACGGGGACCATGGGCGACATGCCCCATTCGGCCCAGCTTCCGTCATAGAGGGACCAACTGTCATGCCCCATACGCTCAAGCGCGAGGGCGAGGATGGCTGCGGTGATCCCGGAGCCGCAGGTGGTGATGATGGGTTTGTTCAGATCGACGCCCGCGTTTTCAAAAACGGCGCGCGTTTCGGTGGGGGATTTCAGTGTTTTGTCACCGTTGAGCAGCGTGTCATAGGGCAAATTGCGCGAGCCCGGGACATGCCCGGACCGCACACCTTCGCGCGGCTCTGGCGCCTCGCCGCTAAAACGTGCCGCGGCGCGGGCATCAACAACCTGGGTCGAGCCCAGCTTGGACGCCTGGCTGACCTGCGTGACATCCCGCACAAGGTGGTTCTGGAACCGCGCCGTCAGGTGCCGGTCCTTGATGACAGGGCCAATGTCTTCGATTGGGCGCCCTTCGGCCTGCCATTTCGGCAAACCACCATCCAGCACGGCCACATCGTGATGCCCCATCAGCCGGAACAGCCACCAGACGCGCGGCGCGCTCAGAATACCAGCACCGTCATAGACAACGACCTGGTGTCCGTCGCCCACGCCCATGGCCCGCATGCGCGACATGAACTTTTCTGGCGGGGGGGCCATATGCGGCAGGTCCGAGCGGGCATCGCTGATTTCGTCAATGTCAAAGAAGCGCGCGCCGGGGATATGGGCCGCCTCGTATTCGGCCCGGGCGTCGCGACCTGCATCCGGCAGATACCACGACGCATCCAGCACCCGCAGGTCGGGATCCTTGAGATGCGCTGCCAACCAATCGGTCGATACAAGCGTCTTTGGATCGTCAGACATGGGTGAGTCCCTCCGGGCGGTCAAAAACGCCTTTGACTAACGCCGGAGGGACCAGATTGGCAAGGCCTGCGCGTCAGCGACCGAGTTGCTGGCGCAAGGCCCCCACGATGGCCAGAACAGCGCCACCACCGATGCCACCACCGGCAACCTGTTGCAGGATGCCTGCCAGATCCATGCCACCGCTGGCATCGCCGCCCAGCATCGACAGGACCGTGCCGCCGATGCCGCCACCAACGATGCCGCTGAGCGAGTTGACCAGAACCCCCTGATTGAGGTTTTTGAGCATACCGCCCGCAGCGTTGCCGCCGACTGCGCCGGCGATCAGGCCTATAATGAGTTCCATGTGTTCCCTTCCCTGCGGGGGCCTTATCCAGGTCCGACCCGCACCCCCTTTGCGCACCGGCGGCACGGGGATAGCGCAGTTTCGCTGGACCACATCAGGGGAAAGCACAGCCAGTTTTCCCATGGCTGAACGGAAACGTATGGCGTTACCCGCGTTCCTTGAGCAGGCGCTGCTTCTGGCGATTCCAGTCGCGCTTGGCCGAAGTGTCGCGCTTGTCGTGCAGCTTCTTGCCCTTGGCGATGCCGATCTTCAGCTTCGCGCGGCCCTTGTGGTTGAAGTAGAGCACGATGGGCACCAGCGTCATCCCCTTGCGCTGCGTGGCGTTCCAGAGGTTCGACAGTTCCTTGCGGCTGACCAGCAGCTTTCGGGGGCGGCGTTCTTCGTGCTTGAACGATTTGGCCTGGTCATAGGGCGCGATGTAGCTGTTGATCAGCCACAATTCCCCATTGTCCACATGAGCATAGCTTTCGGCAATGTTGGCACCACCGGCGCGCAGGGACTTGACCTCGGACCCTTCCAGCACGATGCCGCATTCGAGGTCATCCTCGATCGCGTAATCAAAGCGGGCTCGCCGATTTTCGGCGGCCACCTTGTAATTGGGGTCTGATTTACCTTGAGCCATGGGCGATGGATGTAGGGGGTTGGCCGGGTGCAGGCAAGGGCTCTGCAGGAGTTCATGGAATCTTGGGATTTGGGCGAATAAGCTTCGCGGCGGGGAAAGAAACGGAGAATTGGTATGCGGGTCTGGATGGTGCTGGCGGCATTTGCCGCCCTGTTGGGCTGTGCCGAACCTGTCCCATCCTCAGGTGCGGCCCGGATCATCGCCACGGGTGACAGTCTGCTGGCATGGAACGCAGCATCCAACCGATCCGTCGTGTCGGTTTTGGAAAAGCGGTTGAGCGCCACGGTTGTGGATCGGTCCGTCGTTGGCGCACGCTATCACTATGTACTGCCTATCAGCGGCAGCCTGGGCCTGCGGATCGGCAGCCAATACGCCGTCGGTCGCTGGGATTGGGCGATCATGAATGGAGGCGGTAATGACCTATGGCTGGGCTGCGGGTGCCGCAAATGCGACGCCCAGCTGAACAGGCTGATCAGCGCGGACGGCACGAGCGGCACCGTGGTGGATACGGTGCGCCGGGCGCGGGCCGATGGCGCGCGGGTGATTTATGTCGGCTACCTGCGGACGCCGGGCCAACCGTCGATGATTGATCACTGCCGCGACATCGGCGATGCCTATGAGGCGCGGCTGGCACGGATGGCAGAGGGTGACGCAGGCATCACCTTTGTCTCGATCGCGGATCTAGTGCCCCATGGCGATCTGAGCTTTCACGCAGCGGACCGCATTCATCCCTCCCCCAAGGGCAGCGCGGCCATCGCGGCCCGGATTGCGGCCGTGATGCGGTAAGGCGCACGTGTTGTGCGCCCGCCCCGGCAGTTTCAGGGCAGGCGCGTTGGATCAGGAAAACGCCTGTTTCAGTGCCGGAATGCGCGACAGGATCAACCAGTCAAGCGCCAGAACCGTCAACAGCGTGATCCCGGCCATCGGAAAGGCCAGCGAGATGGCAAGCCCCACAAGCACGGCCCCCTGCCAAAGCGGCATATCGCGTGGCAGCGCGGGCGCGGCCAGTCGCAACCCGCCGGGTCGCCGTTTCCACCACATCACCACGCCCGAGACACACAAAAGCAGCACCGACAAGCAGATCAGGGTGTTGGCCAGCACGCTCCACAGGCCCAGCGTGCCCATGTGCAGGGCGATACCCACGGCCATGGCCTTGCCCGCCAGCGAGTAGTCGGCGAACTGCACATCGGCGAGGATTTTGCCCGTGTACCGGTCGATATGCGTGGTCCGGTCCGCCACGGGGTTTTCATTGTCATTGCTCATGCTGTCGCGCGACAGGGTCCAGACACCATCCGCACCGCTTGGCAGGTTCAGCTGATACCGCGCATCGAACCCGATCTGGCGGGCCAGCATGTCCACTGTGTCGAGCGTCACGGGCGTCCCTTCGGGCAGCCCCGTGATCCCGGCCTGGCTGCCGGAGGCCGGCATGGGCGTCTGCTCCAACGCCCAAGGCACTTCCTTGGGGCCATGGTTCATTGAGGCGTGGATGTCGTCCGACAAGGGCACGTTGTCCCATTTCTCGGCCGGGAACTGGCTCCAGGCCTGGACCATCTTTTCGCCCCAGACGCCTGCCCAGGCGAGGCCGGAGATCAGGAAAAACACTAGAAACATCGAGATCCAGATGCCGAAAACGCCATGCAGGGATTTCCAGGTGGCCCGTCCGCGCCCGAAGGATGGGACAAGCGCCGCGCGCCAGCCGGCGCCACGGGGCCACCACATGTAGAGGCCCGTGGCGATCAGCACCATGCCGAGCGACGCGGCAATCTCGATCATGCGGTCGCCGGTGACGCCCAAAAGCAAAGTGCCATGCACATTGTCGGCAAAGTCATACCAGCCCGAGCGGCGCGGGAAGGTTTCAAGCACTGCCCCGGTATAGGGGTCGATGGCCACCATGGTGGCTGCGCCTTCGGCGTCCACGCGGAAGATGGCGGCGCGGTCGTCACTGCGGGGCGCCACGTATTGGCGCAGCGCGCCGCCGGGTATTGCAGCAACGGCTGCGTCGGCCTGTTGGGAAACGGCCAGCGCTGCCCCTTGCGGGATCACTGGAATGCGGTCGCCGTCGCGCCCGTCAACAAAGGCGATCCAGAGCATTGCCATGCCGGTGATGGCGAGCATCGCAAAGAAGGGGATGACGTAGAGACCGGCATAGAAATGCCAGCGCCATGCGGCGCGATAAAGCTTGGAGGACGCGGTCGCGTCTTGCGCCTGTGCAGGCGCCTGGGTTGGGTCGATAGAGACCATTGGGGAACTTCCTCTGTCAGATCAATGTTTTGGATTGGGTCTGTCAGAGGTGTGCGGGCGGCCCCCTTGGCCGGGTGCGGTCGGGGCGCAGCTGCGCAAGCGCTTGCGAGACGCGGGTCAGTTTCGGCGTGAAGGCAGAGATTTGGGCCGCGTGTGCCGGGAAGTCGATGGCGGGCGCACGGTCAAGCGTCGCTTGCCCGGCCCAGTCGCAGAGCTGGTGCTGTGCCTCGACCGGGTTGCCATCAGCATCAAGCGTGACAGTCGTTGTGTCCAGCCCGGTACAAATCACCATCGTGATTGTCCCCGCCTGCGCCTCGGGCATGGTGCCGGGCGCGATGAGCGAAAACAGCATGAAAAGCAGTGTGATCGCGGCGCGCAGGCCGACCCGGGCCAGCGAGATCAGGTTGTTGAAAGGGCGCGCGCTCATGCGCACCGCTTATAGAGCAGTCTGTTCAAAGCCTACACGCAAAACTGTCGCAGTCATCGACGGCAGTGCTGTCCAGCGCTCAAAACCGTAAATCTACCGCCCGTCAGTCGCCAAGCTTCTTGTGCACTTCGTCGAGGTCGATCTCGCCTATGGGCATCTTGTTGGACGGATCCTCGAAATCGTATTTGAACACTTCGAAATCGCGTTTGTAGATCTCGTAGACCAGATGCATCGACAGATCGTCGAAGTAATCCTCGACCGGGTGAGCGCGTTTTGGGCCATGCCCTTCGCTTTCGTTGAAGCGGGGGATGTCGGCGATGTTCACGCTGGTGGGCGTGTCGATGGCCTGCATGACCTCTTCCATGCCCTCGTTGAACTTCTCGGTCCAGATGATCTTGTCATACTGCCCGCCGTTCACGATGAAGGTGCTGACATGGCCCGACATGGCGGACCAGTGAATGTCAGGCTCCATCGGGCGGCGCCAGCGGATCGTGTCCCGGGCAAAGAGCAGAAAACGGCGGAACGACTGGATCTGGTCAAACTCCTGCTTGCCATCATCGCCCCCGACCTCGATCCCGTATTTCTGGATCAGGAGCGGGACGAGGTTGCCGCGATAGCGTTTGCCGTTGCGCTGGATGCCGCAGATCTTGTCAAAGAAGGACGACAGGATGCGGGTGTAGGGGTTGCGTACGCAGGTGAAGGCGTAGGAACCATGGGATTTCACGTTGTCGGTGATGATCGGCTGGCTCGCCTCAAGCGCCCATTTGTGCATGCCGCCTTGGGCATCGTGAATGTCGCCATCAAAGAATTCGCCGTGATCCGAGTAGAACATAATCTGCCCGATGGTCGAGCAGGCGCATTTCGGCACCACGCGATACACAACACTTTCGCTTTCCGTCATCCAGGTCCCTGGGAACCCCATACCACTTGCCCTTTTTACCTGCTGCGATCCTTGCCGCCCGCGTTGTGGCGCAAAAAAGCAAATAAATCCTGTTTATTCAATCTCTCCTTAGCTTTATCACCGTAAACAATCGCACGCTAAGAGGCAGTAAAGTTTCCTGAATGGCAAAAATCGCCTACATCCTGCTGTGTCACAAGGACCCGGAGGCCATCATCAAGCAGGCCGAACGCCTGACGGCTGCGGGCGACTATATGGCGATCCACTTTGATGCCCGCGCGAGCGGTGTGGCGTTTGCCAAGATTCGCGCGGCCCTCAAGGACAATCCCAACGTGGCCTTTGCCAACCGCCGAATCAAATGCGGGTGGGGAGAATGGAGCCTTGTCCAAGCCACACTCTATGCCGTTGAAAGCGCTGTTGAGGCGTTTCCCCGCGCGACCCATTTCTACATGCTGTCCGGCGATTGCATGGCAATCAAGTCCGCCCAGTACACCCACCGCTTCCTTGATGACAACGACGCCGATTTTATCGAGAGCTTCGACTATTTCGAGAGCGACTGGATCAAGACCGGGATGAAGGAAGAGCGGTTGATCTACCGCCACTTCTTTAACGAGCGCACGCAGAAATGGCGGTTCTATACCAGCTACCATTTACAGCAACGCTTTGGGATCAAACGTGAAATTCCGGCCGACATACAGGTACAGATCGGCAGCCAGTGGTGGTGTCTGCGGCGTCGGACTATCGAATGGGTCCTGGACTTCACCCGCCAACGCAAGGACGTGATGCGGTTCTTCCGGACAACCTGGATCCCGGACGAGACGTTCTTTCAGACCATCGTGCGCCATGTGGTGCCGGAGGACGAAATTCGCACGCGAACGCTGACCTTCCTGATGTTCACGGATTATGGCATGCCGGTGACATTCTATGACGATCACTATGACCTGCTGCTGAGCCAGGATTTCCTGTTTGCCCGCAAGATCAGCCCGGAAGCGCGGGATCTGAAACGCCGCCTTGGCCTGCTGTACGCGGCGGAGAATGTGCAGTTCCAGATTTCGAACGAAGGGGCGAGCCTGTTCAAGTTCCTGACCGGACGGGGCCGGATCGGGCGCCGTTTTGCGACCCGGTTCTGGGAAACCGAAAGCACCTTGGGGCGCAACCGCGAACTGCTGATCATCGTCTGCAAGAAGTGGCACGTCGCCAAGAGGCTGCTCGAACGCATCCGGGTGACAACCAACGTTCCTGCGATCGAGTATCTGTTCAACGAAGAGCATACGCCCCTGCCCGATCTTGGTGGCATCCAGACAACCTTGGAAAAGCGCACGCGCCACAGGCGTGCGTTGATGCGGATGCTGTTTGACTATTTTGACACCGATCGCCTGATTGTATGCATGGATCCGGGCAACCTGGACCTGTTGCAGGACTTTGCGGGCGATCGGTCAATCACGCGGATGCTGGAAGTTCAGTGCGCTTTTTCCGATGACTACCTGATTGGGCATGCCATGCGTGTGGGGCTTGCCGGAGAACAGACAAGCACGGAAACCCTGGAACGATTGTTGCCCACGATCCGCAACGATATGACGTTCGAGTCTGATCGCATCCGCGATGCGAATTTCGAACACTTGGATCGGATCCAGGAAATTGCGGATCTGGATGACAACGCGTCTGCACTGTCTCACTTTTTGAGCGTCCCGCCTGAGAAGGCGCGCGAGATCGCGTCTGTCGACTACCTGTTTTCGGACTAGTTTGCGGCTTTGCGGTCGCACTGGCCGGGCCGCTTGCCTATAGACGCTGTCATGTCCACGCAAACCACAGCCCCGATCTTTGCCATCACCTTGCCCGGGATGGAGGATACGCTTGCCGACGAGGCGCGTGCGCATGGCTTTGATGTGCAAGGCGTGACACCGGGTGGCGTTCATATCGGTGGCGGGTGGCCCGAGATTTGGCGCGCCAATCTTGAGCTGCGCGGTGCAACGCGGGTGCTGTGGCGCATGGGGTCCTTCATGGCGTTCCATCTGGCCCAGCTGGACAAGCGGGCCCGCAAGTTTCCATGGGCAGAGGTGTTGCGCCCGGATGTGCCTGTGCGGGTTGAGGTTGCGACCTCGCGCAAATCCAAGATTTATCATGCGGGTGCTGCGACCAAGCGGATTGAAACGGCTTTGGTTGAAGGCGCGGGCATGACCGTGGCAAGTGACGCGCCTGTCACCTTGAAGATACGCATTGACGACAACCGGGTGACGATCAGTGTCGATACGTCTGGCGAGCCTTTGCACAAACGCGGCCACAAGGAAGCGGTGGGCAAAGCCCCCATGCGCGAGACGCTGGCTGCGCTGTTTCTGCGCCAATGCGGCTATGACGGGACGCAGCCGGTTTTTGACCCGATGTGCGGATCGGGCACTTTTGTCATCGAAGCCGCAGAGATCGCTGCCGGGTTGCAGGCCGGGCGGGCGCGGAGTTTTGCCTTTGAACATCTTGTTGGCTTTGACGCAGGCGCCGTGTCGGACGTGCGCACGTTTGAGCGGCGGGGCGCACCACAGGTGCGCCTTACCGGGTCGGACCGGGATCAGGGTGTGATCGCGATGGCGCAGGCCAATGCCGAACGGGCCGGTGTTGCGGACCTTGTGCAATTTGAGACAGGCAGTGCAGGTGACATATCCCCGCCCGATGGGCCGCCCGGCCTCGGCATCGTGAACCCGCCCTACGGTGCGCGGATCGGCAACAAAAGGGCGCTTTACCCGGTCTATGGCCGGTTGGGACAGGTGCTGGCCGAACGGTTTTCGGGCTGGCGTGTGGGCATTGTGACCAGCGAGGCATCATTGGCGAAAGCAACCGGTTTGCCGTTTGAACCCGAAGGACCAAGCATCGCCCATGGCGGGTTGCGGGTGAAGCTGTGGCGCACCGGACCTTTGCCGTAAGGCGCAGGTATCCTGCGCCGGGCGCGGCGGATCGAGATCCACCTTACGGGGCATTTCACCTGTCAGGCGGAGGTGTCCTCCGCCCTATTTCGATTTCCACGTGTCCAGCCAGCGCCGGATGCGTCCGCGCCGCTCAGACACGGCATCGCCTGCCGCTTCCCAGCTGTCTTGAATCTCTTCCAGTCGCGGATCGATCCGTGACCTGCGGAAGCGCCGCCAGCGCACCCAGATCGCGTAGAAAATCGCAGCGATGACCATCAGGACGAGGATATTGACCCACGGAATACCCTTGGACGCATCCGGCCCCTCGATCTGGCGCAGGGATATGGCGTTGGGGAAAATCGTGAGAAATTCGTTCCGCCATCCATAGTGCGTCAGCAGGTACCATTCCGGTGCATCCCGGGTCGAAACGGAATCCGCCGCCTCGGTATAGAGGTTCGAGGTATCGAACTTGAAATAGGGCGGCCAGCTCCAGCCTGTATCCTCGTTCCGGTACACCATGGGCCGCCCGTTGGCGCGTACCGTCTGGATGAACTGCACATCGCGGTTGATCAGCCCGTCGGACTGCGTGTCGGGCCGGGACCAGAACATGCGCGTCCAGTCCCCCAGCTCTTGCCGTTCTTCATAGGTGTTCACGATCCGCACGATGTCACGCTGGGGCAGCGTGTAGTGCAGGAACGCCCCCACCACGACCCAGAAGGCAATCAGTAATGTCCAGCCGATGTAACGCATAACGTCCCCTTCAGGCGAAATTCACAAGATAGATGATCAACCCCACAAGGAAGATCGGCACGATATAGACCCCGAGGATCAGCTTGCGCCTGAGCGATCCATTGTAGTCGGCCAGCCCGTCTTGCACGTAGGCCTCGCGCGGGCCGGGCTTGTCGCCGGTATCCCATTCCTCTTCCAGCCGGTCGCGCGCCCGCGCCCGCGAGTAGAGCGACAGACAGACATAGATCACCGTCAGCACGACAAACGCGATCAGGAACAGTCGGGCCAATACCATAATCTTACCTCCTCACCGCGCCCCAGGGGCCAACCCGCGCGATCAGGTCGCGGGGCTGTGGGGCCGGGTCCATGGGCGCGTCGTGACCAAACAAAGCCTGCCGCGCGCCAACCTTGTCGGCCTTGTACTCGGCTTCGAGATATTGCGCGACATATTCCTTTTTCGCCTCGGGCCATGTGCCATAGGCGGCATAGAACGCCTGCTTGTGGCAGATAAAGAGCTGGCGCACGTCGCGCGGGCAAAGCTCGGCCAGCAGCATGTTCACCAGATCGGCATCCGGCGTGTCGGCGGCACGCAGCGTGTAGAAATAGGCGGGATGGTCCGAACTGATCCGGGGCCACTTGCCCCCGTTCTCTGCCCAGTTGACCAGATCGGCCAACCCGCGGAATTCATCCGGCAGCAGGTGCGCATGTTCGCGGGCCAGCCTGCGCATGTCACGCCGGCTTGTTCCAGCCAGATCCACGCCCACCTCTGTCACGGTCGAGACCAGAATGAAGTCCATCTTCTGCCGCAGGATTGCAGCCCCGTTGATGCCGCGCGCCTTCACGACCGGTTCAACCAGATCGTTGTATTCGAGGAATTTGGCGATCCGGTTCCGGTCGGTCAGGTCGAATGTGTACTTGGTCGGCACGCCTTCGGGCTTGTCCCCCGCTGCGATGGTGGCCGGATGGTCGAGCGTCTGGAAGATATAGAGCCCGCCGAAATGCGCGGTCCAGAAGTTGCCCTTGTCCATCTTCAGCGGTTTCAGCTTGACCGGGTTGCGCGTGACATCGCCCGTTTGCCCGGCAAGCTGGATCATCTCACCGATCAGCACATCATCGAACCACGCGTCGTCTTCGCTTAGGAACCTGTCGACCTTGCCCGCAAGCCTGTCGGCATTGCGCACTGTGCCGCGGGTCGTGTCCGCCTCGACCGTGATGGCGCGCAGGTCAAAGAGCCGAGCGGGGTGGCTGATATCGTAGACCGTGTTGATCAGTTCGCCCGCCACGGCATCGCGGGCGGTGAGGGCAAAGAGGGCGGCCTCGTTTTCCGCGATGAACCGTTTGAGGATGCCATGCGAGGTGGAGAATTTCGCATCAAGCAGCGGGCATTTGCGTTGCTCGGTCGAAAGCAGGATGAACTGCCGGTTGACCCCATTGTGGTTGAGGTAGAGCGGATCTCCCAACTCGTTGCCGACCTCGGGCGAGTAGCCGGAGATGTCGATGTAGAAATCGTTGAGCCCCGTGCGCTTGCCCGTCAGATATTCAAGCGCGCGGTTGTACCGTTCGACCAGCGCGGGCGAGGCCACATAGAACAGGTTGCCGAACATCAGGCCACGTTGAATGAGGCGGATCATGAGCGGTCCCTTCTGAGTTGCGCAAGCCGCACAACCAGCACGCCGACGCTGGGCATCGACAGCGACAGGAGCGCGTTGGCAAACCCGGCTTCCCCGCTTGGGCCGAGGATGGGGAGCGGCAGGCCCATGGCTTGGATAACAAGCACGAGGACAGCCGCGATACCGATGATGATGCTGGTGCAGAACATGCCAAACAGGAAGTCGGGCAGCGGGAGTGCACGTTTGAGCATCGCAGGCAGGACCCATGCGGCGGCCACGACAAGGCCCATGGCGATGATGCCTGTGATGATCATGGCGCGGCCCTGCCCAGACGGAAGATCAGCGGTGTCGCGAGGGCCAGAAGCGGCAGGGCGAAGCTGCGGAAGGTGATCTGGAGGTTGTAGCCGATATAAGCAGGCCAGGAGTTGTTGAAGAGCAGCATGGTTTCGGAGAGCGGCGTGCCTTCGAAGCCCATGGCGGTGTGGATGGCGGCTTGGGTGAGGAACAGGAGCGCTGCGGCGGCGAGGAAGCCGAAGACGCTCCAGCGGAGGGGGAGGACGGAGCCGAGGATGAGGGCGGCAATGGTTATGATGATCAGCAGCATCAGCTTTCCCTTTCTGCCATGTCCTTGCCCCGCCACTGTTCGACCCGCTGTGCGAGGTTCAACCAGCAGAGCAGTATGATCGGCAACCATGCCACTGCGAACAAGAGCGAGCCACGGACCGCAATCTCGATTGCAAGGAAAAGGCCGCCCATTTCGGCTGTACGGGCGAATTTGTCGGGTTGTAGAGCAGCAAAAAGACCTGCGGAAAGGAAGACGAGTACGGCCGCCGATACGGCGATAGCGATCATCACCTTGAGATGTGAGCGCGTGTCAGACGGTGCTATGAAACGCGGCACCAACCAGCCCAGCACACCCGCAATCAAAAGCGGCAAGCCTGTGTTCCAGAAGGTGATGCTGTCGGAGATCATATGGCAGCCTCACATGCAAAGCTCGAACGCTGCGAAACCGGTGCATCATGTGAACTGTAGGTGCCCGGCATCGCCGGGCCGCGCCCGACCTCCCCCCCGGGAGGGCGCATTGGTGATGTCACGTGCCGAACGGTCGAAATACATGCTTCTCTTGCCCCGCCCAGCATGTCTGCAGCGCGCGCCCACCCGAGGTCGGGCACGTCCCGGTTTGTGTCACGCATTACTTCAAGCAACATAGTATTCACTTGCTGCTTTCGAGAATTTCTTTGACGTGGTCCCATCGAACTCTCAAGAACGCTTGCGATTCTGACAAAATAAGGGACAACTCTTTCGCCCGTTCATCTTCGGATCCCGTGATACTCTCCAGCATTATTGATTGTAGCTCCTTGGATTTTTCTTGGTCGCTCACAAACATCAACACTCGATTCATCGCTGCAATTGCCTCCATCGAATCCTCTTGTTGGCCTGCGAGAGTTATGAAATTTGAAAATGCCTCCCTCAATTGAGCATTTCGCTCATTCATCATGCTAGCCAACTGTACGTCTCGCTCGAGTAACCGGTTCTCACTAGCTCTTTTTTCTTCACGACTAGATTGAGCATTTGATACCAAGCAGGTCACCAAAAGTGTGAGACAGGGAATTCCAACAGAAATAACAAGCGCTTGGTTGCTCACAATCCACGCGTTGATTTCCTCAATCACCCCTTCCCTCCCAAATACCGCTTCTTCGCTTCTTCCTGCCTTCCGAAATCACGCACCATCGCCTCGATCGCCACTTCATCCGACTTGTCCGCGTACCGGAACTCGGAATCTGCGTAGCGGTTGATTTCCTGCACCACCATGTCGACCGTGATCGGCACGCGCAGCTCTTCGATCATCGCTTTCTTTTCGTCATAGGCTTTGAACAGGAACAGCTCCGGCTCCTCCATCCACTCATCGGGCAGTTCGAAATCCATGGCGCGGACCTTCACCGCATCCGTGATGTTCTTGATCGCACGGCCCGTAAACCGCTCGTCCGCTTGCTGAATGCCCTTCAGATACGTCCCCAGCTTGGCAATCGTGTCCAACGCGCCGATATCCGAATGCACGCGGTCAAAAACCTCCATCAGCCCCGGTTCATGCGGGCGGGAGTGGCTGTCGAAACTGGCGGCGACGGCCTTTTTGATCTCTTGGGCCGAGAACAGTTCGTGCGCGCCCATGGGGATGTCGTGGTTCTTGCCCATCAGGAGCGCAAGGATGTCGATGTAGTCTTCGCGCGTTTGCGGCCCGTCCACCAGGAACCGCGCGCCCGCCCGCTGGCGCAAGGCGTCGTCCACATTCTCGGGGTAGTTCGAGAACATACCGAAGGTGCAATTGCCGCGCACGACGGTGTTGGCCCCGGCAAAGCTTTCCATCAGCACAGCGGTGATTTCGAGTTGCCCGGCCGATGACTGCCGGTCGCCGCGCTTGCCCGCAAGCTGGTCGATGTCGTCGATGGTGCCGAAGCCGATGACGTTCGGGTCGATGACATTGTTGATGAACGCCTTGGCGTTCTGGCCCGACTTGCCCTGATAGCTGTCGATGTTGTCGGTGCTCAGGTTCTGGTAGCGGAAGGCATAGCCCGCGACGCTGCAATAGTCGTTGATCAGCCCGGCCATCATCTGGATCAGCGTGGTCTTACCCGTCCCGGGCGCGCCGTCCCCCATGAAGGTGAAGATGAAGCCGCCCAGTTCGGCAAAGGGGTTAAGCCGCCGGTCGAAATCATAGGCCATCAGCATCTTGGCGAGCTTCATGGCCTGGTATTTGGCGATGTGATTGCCCACGACCTCATGCGGTTTTTTAAAGGTCATGGTAAGGGTCTGGGTCTTGGCCTTGGTCGCGGGGGTGAAGCCCTGGACGGTGAAGTCATCGGCCTCCACGTGCCAGCTGGCACCGGTGAACGGGGCAAGGCGCGGGGCGTTCTGGGCGCGCAGGGAGACCTTTTCCATCAGCGCCTCGGCAAAGGCGGTGATGGTGGCGACAAGGTGCGTATCGTCGGGGGCGTGCGTGGCGATGTCCTGATCAAGTTCCCAGAGGGCCCCGTGCAGGGCGGTCTGGCCGTTGTCGGTGAGGATCTCCTCGACCTCGCCGACTTCTGCCGTGACTTCGGTCTGGTGGGCGGAGAGCAGGTAGGCGGTGGCGTTTCCAAAGACGTAAAGGGTAATGAGCGCTTCTGCGGCCAGCAACTCGGCAAACTCAGTCTTGCGGGCGGCGGATAGCGCCCCTTCGAGGTTAGCGCGCTTCAAGTCCCCAAGCCCCGAGACCGAAGCGTAGTTCTCCGCCACTGCAAGCGCGATAGAGATGGCGCGACGCAGAGCGTTCAGCGACGTGGCTTGCACGGGCGACATCAGCGCATCATCGTCATCGGCCCCTTCAATGGTCGCCATCATCTGAACAGCCCCAGTGGGCACTGTGCGGCGCGTCACAAGGCCCGGCGTCGTGGTGCGGAAGCGACGGCGGGTGCCAATGCCCGCAGAGCGTTCTTGCTGTGGTGCAGCCTTTCCTTTGCCGATACGAGGCGCGTGGTCAAAGCCCTGCAGCATCGACAGCGCCATGGGGTAGTGCGCCGTGATCTCGGCCTCACGCAGTTCCATTTGATCAGACGTTTGGCTCATATCACTGACCTGCTCTCTTCATCTTGCAAAACATACTTCTCCCGGAGGGCCGATATACCATCTCGCCGCGCCCTCAGTACCGCAGCACCCGCCCTGACGGGCTGACTACAAATTTGCGGACGGAGCCGAAGCCGGGCGGGTTCATCTCTTCGAGCGCCTGGAAGGCACGTTGCGGCAGGACGATGCTGCGTTCCATCCGCGTGGCCCCTAGGTCGGCGCCGCGGCCCGAGAAGGGGTCAAGGGCAAAGACCTCGCGTTCGACGGACGAGAACCAGCCCGAGCGTTCCTCGATCACGCGTTCGGAGTGCAGATCTTCTTCGGTCCAGACCAGTGCCCAGTCCTGCCCTGCGGGTGCGCGGGCGGCTTTCAACACGTCTAGAATCGGCCCCGATTGTTCCGTGAAGGCCGAGGAATACATCGGCCCCGCATAGAAGCGGCGCAGGCGTTTGGGGTGGATGTCGTCGAAATCCTCGTCGAACCCCTTGGCGATGGTCACCAGCTTCAGCTTGCCGAGCGATTGGGCCATCAGATGCGCTTGGGCTTCGGGCCAGCGGCGGGGGTCTTTGGGCAGAGCGGTGCGGCCCGTGTCCTCGACCTCCATCATGTAGATGACGGGTAGGTTCAGTTCGGTGTCGTAGACGGCCCAGTGGATGCGGAAGCTGCGGCGGTCGTCACTCAGGTTGCCGGTCCAGACGATCTGTGGGTCGTTGCGGGGCCAGAAGAGTTGTCCCTTTTGCAGGTCTTCGTAGTAGAGCCGCTGGGACAGGGCGAATTGTAGTTTCGTGGGCACCTGGCGGTCGCCGATGATGACCTCGACCATCTGTTTTTTCAGCTCATCCGCGGTTTCGATGCGATCGAGATGGCGGTCGGCCTGCAACGCATCGGAGGCCATGGTCAGCAACTCTTCAGCCGCCGGAAAGCCGCTGTAGCGCGTGTCGATGGCGAGGCTGCCAAAAAAGCGGCCGGTGTCGCGGCCAACCAGCAGGTACTTCTGGCTGAGCGCACGGAAGGTGAAGGTCAGTTCGGCGATGTAGCGGGTGAGGATCTTGACCTCGTCCCGGTTCAGATCGCCCTCGGCTTCCATCACGCCTGCCACGCGGGCGAGGTGGCCGGTGATCGTCTCGAACTTCTTGAAGTAGCGGCGCGAGGCGAAGAGGTCGGTGAGGCCGGAGGTTTCGGGTTTGGTCATTCGCCTGCGCCTCCACCCGAACCGTCACCCCACTTTTGACGTCCTGTCCGGTCAACTGCCACGTCATATGCACCGATCCAAGCTAGCGCAATGAGGATAGGTGAAGGGCCAACAGCGTAGGCCCACCATGGGCCATGAAAATAGTATATGATGACAAGACAGACTACGCCGCCGATTATCAGACCAATCTTCCGCCGCATCAGTTCCAACCGTTTTCAGGTAAAGGCAAGGGCAGTCCCCGGCCGCGGGTGGGGGTGTAGCCCCCGCCCGGGGGGGCGGTCGGGGGCTGCCCGGCGGTGCCGCCGGGCAAGAACGTTGCTACAGTGTTGATCATCGGCGCTGTTCATTCCAATCGAGATGAAACTCCAACCAGCTTTCCATTTTTGCATGTTTGAGCGCCAATTTAGGAAAAGGACGCAGCAGCAATCCTACAAGAGCGGAGTAGTTTTTGGGGTGCAAGCAATACCAGCCAACGAGACAGGCGAACAAAAGGCTGGCAACAGCCAGTAGATGAAAGTTCCCACTCTGAAAGAAAACAAAGGCAAACTGAAA
This sequence comes from Tateyamaria sp. LSS28, assembly GCF_059611725.1. Taxonomy (NCBI): domain Bacteria; kingdom Pseudomonadati; phylum Pseudomonadota; class Alphaproteobacteria; order Rhodobacterales; family Roseobacteraceae; genus Tateyamaria; species Tateyamaria sp. LSS28. Next base: position 364,540 of record NZ_JCAPFI010000001.1, read on the forward strand.
ACAGAGAGAAGCAATCAGTGCCCACTTTCGTGTTCTGACCCAGCGGGGTTGGAATCCGGGGGAGAGCTCATCGACGCTCTTGATGCGCAAAGGTCGTGGCCGTTCTTCAAGCCACATTGACCTCAACCACCATACGCATTGCTGTCGTGCTTCTCGACGATCTGAGCGAACCGCCTTGCAAACCGCTCGTCCGCCTTGGCCTTCTGCTCCAGCACGTCGCGGGCAAAGACCATCTGGTCTTCGTGCGCTTCCAGCATGTCGGCCATGCGGGCGTTGGTCGCCGCACCGATCCCGGCCATGGCCGTCTGCGCCTCTTGGTCCGTTTGCACGCCGATTTCGTTGATCCGGTGGGCGACGTCCTGTTGCTGGGCCGTCTTGAGCGATTTTGTCAGCGCATCATACAGCACCACGCGCTGCTTGGTGTCTGTTTGCAGCTTGTTGATCAGCACCATCTGGGTCGCAGCCTGGTTCTGCAGAGAGTCCACCCACGTCTTGCCCTTATCGATATAGCGCTCAAGCGTCTGGGACTTGGCCACCTTGACCTGCTCTTCCTGCACCATCTCGTTGTATTTCGAGTTCATGTCGGCCAGTTCCGTCTCAAGCGCGGTGCGCTTGGCGGCGTCGGTTTCGGACGCGATCTTGTTTTCCAGCGTGATGATCTGCGGATCCATCGCCTGAATGTCACCTTGCAGGGCCGAGAGTTCCTGCACCGTCAATTCGCGTTCGTCCAACGTTTCGGTCAGGTTCGCTTCGACCTTGGTCTTCTGCTCTTCCAGCATGGTCAGCTGGCCTTGTAGCAGTTGCACGATCACGTCGGATTTCGAGATCAGGTCTTGCAGCTTGTCGTCAATGGATGCGCTGCGCACCCGCTCTTGCCGCATGCTTTCCGACTTCGCCTTGGCAAAGATGCCGACGAAGCTTTCCCAGCCCGTTTTGGACCGCATCTCGTCAAAATCCTTGGAGAACGCCGCCGTGACATCGTCCAACCCCATGATCAGCTCGGCAATGTTGGCATTCATCACGTCCGTATGGGCGTGCACGTCTTCGAGCGTGGCATTTTCGATATCCATCGAAATGTCATCGCCCGATTTCATCTTGGCGCGCGCCATTTCGATCCGGCTGGTCAGCTCAGCGATCTTTTCCTGTGCCTCTGCCACCTGGGATTGAGATTCCTCAACCTGGCTCGCGAAATCCGCCATGAAATGTCCCTTCCACTCAATGCGTTGCGACAGATATAGTCAATGTAACACGCATTTACATCTGTCTGCGTCCATATTTGAGGGGATAGTTGCAAAAACACAGCGTCATGGAAAGGCGGGCTTGTATCGAATGCAGATTAGCGACGAAAGCCTGTGCTTTCGCCGCCCACATGTGAAGTGGTCCGCCCTGCTGAGCGGTGCAAGTGCGTGGCGGGACAGGGCCCGCCGCGCGTGTCAGCCAACGACGTTGCTGTCCGGTCCGTAGGGAAAGCCGGTGATGTTCTCGTTACCGTCCTCAGTGATCACGAGGATGTCGTGCTCGCGATAGCCGCCGGCGCCGGGCTGCCCGTTCGGAATGGTCAGCATCGGCTCCATCGAAATGACCATCCCCGGCTCGAGCACCGTGTCGATGTCTTCGCGCAGTTCCAGCCCTGCCTCACGGCCATAGTAGTGGGACAGCACACCGAAAGAGTGTCCGTAGCCAAAGCTGCGATATTGCAGCAGGTCGTGTTCGCGAAAATAGGCGTTCACGCCTTCAGTCACCTCGGCACAGGTCACGCCGGGTTTCAGCAGCGACATGCCCAGCTCGTGCGCCGCCACGTTGTGGTTCCAGATTTGCAGGCTGGCGTCATCCACTGTTTCAACAAACAGCGTCCGCTCTAAAGCCGTGTAGTAGCCCGAGATCATGGGGAAAGTGTTGAGCGACAGGATATCGCCCCGTTCCAGCACGCGGCCTGTGACCGGGTTGTGTGCGCCGTCTGTGTTGATGCCCGACTGGAACCACACCCATGTGTCGCGGTATTCGGCGTCGGGGAAACGCTTGGCGATCTCCATCTCCATCGCGTCGCGGCCTGCCATGGCCACGTCAATCTCGCGCACGCCTGCCTTGATGGCGTCACGGACAGCATAGCCACCCACGTCGGCCACCTGGGCGCCGTGGCGGATCAGGGCAATCTCGGCCTCGGACTTGTGCATGCGCTGAAGCATGGTTGTCTCGTACAGGTCGACGGTTGCGACGGGCTTGAGGAAATCCTCCATCTTGGCCTGTTGCAGCAGCGTCAGGTGATCGGATTCAATGCCGATCACGGCGCTCTCGCCTGTCACCTCGCGCACGGCGCGCCAGAAATTGTCGCGCTGCCAGTCGGTGTAGGTGATGTTGTCGCCATGGCTGCGCCGCCAGGGCTGGCCCGCGTCGATGCCCGCGCTGATGGTGACACATGCATCTTCGGTCACGACACAGGCGTAAGGACGGCCAAAGGCGCAATAGAGGAAGCCCGAGTAGTAGGCGACATTGTGCATCGAGGTGAAGACGGCGGCGCTGGCGCCTTGCGCCTCCATCCGTTCACGCAGCTCGGTCAGGCGCGCGTCATACTCGGCGGCGTCGAACGGCAATGCGTCCTTGGTGCCGTTGTGAAAGCGGTAGAAATCGGGGCGAGCGGTCATCCTTGACCCTCCTTTTCAGAAAGGTCCCGGCGTTCAGGACGGTTTGGGCTGGAAATGCGGGCGACGCCATCGCCCGCGGCCACGCCACATCTGGCGCGTCACGGTGTCGTCGTCAAGCGCTGGATCATGTCACTGTCCGGGTTCGCCAGTGCATCAATGACGTTGAAGTGGTGTTCGCCCTTGGTGACGACATGATCGGCGCCCCATGCCTTGGCCAACCAACGCGCCTGATCAAGGAAAACAGGCCGCTCGTCCGCCCCGACCCACACCGTGACGGGCGTGTCGGGTTTCGGCTGGCGCATGGGACTTTCGGCGCGCGCCATGGCCGCATCCATACCGAAATCTGCGTTCATCGACGTTTCCAGAAGTGGTTCGAGGTCGGACACGGGCGAGATGGGCATCACGTGGGTCAGCCGCGACAATACGGATGCAGGCAGCATCCCCGGAGCAAGCATACGCGCAACAAGATGTCCGCCCGCTGAGTGGCCTGCCAGGCTGATCGGCCCCATGCTGCCCTCGGCCACCGCCATCACGGCCTGTGCGATTTGCTGCGTGATCCCCGCGATCCGCACGGTCGGACACAGATCATAAGAGGGCATTGCCACGCACCAGCCGTGGGCCAGCGCCCCCGTCGCCAGATGCGACCAGTACGATCGGTCGAACTTGAGCCAATAGCCGCCATGCACAAAGATCAGCGTGCCCTTGGCCTCGCCCTCGGGCATGAAGTGATCAAGGGCCATCCGGTCGGAGGGACCATAGCTCAGGTTCAGGTGCGCGCGCGTGCCAAGACCATCCCGAAACGCTTGCGCCGCCTCTGCCCAGCGTGGTGGATAGTCAGCGGCCCCGTCGATATAAGCGCCGTTGGCATAGGCATCGTCCATGTCTGGCATCATGACCCTCCTGACTTTGGAACTGGACAAGCCTACCCCGTGTCGTTTGACATGCAACAGACCCGAAAAGGACGCACCATGCTTGATCAAATCACAGACCTCAAATCCATGCTAAAGGATCGCTCGCTGCTGGAAACCCGCGCCTATGTGAACGGCGCGTGGATCAGCGGGGACGCAGGCACGTTCGATGTGACCAACCCCGCCCGCGGCGATGTCGTGGCCGAAGTGGCTGACCTGAGCCGCGCGCAGGTGGCTGAGGCCATTGCCGGCGCAGATGCCGCGCAAAAGGACTGGGCGACGTGGACCGGCAAGGAGCGCGGCGCCGTGCTGCGCCGCTGGTTCGAGTTGATGATGGAGCATCAGGACGATCTGGGTACCATCCTAACCGCCGAGCAGGGCAAGCCGCTGGCCGAGGCCAAGGGCGAGATCGCTTATGGCGCTTCCTTCGTCGAATTCTTTGCCGAAGAAGCCAAGCGCATCTATGGCGAAACGATACCCGGCCACCAGCGCGACAAACGTATCACGGTATTGAAACAGCCCATTGGGGTGGCGGCGTCGATCACGCCGTGGAACTTTCCCAACGCCATGATCACCCGCAAGGCGGCCCCGGCGCTGGCGGCGGGTTGTGCCTTTGTCGCCCGTCCGGCGGAGCTGACTCCGCTGTCCGCCATCGCCATGGGTGTGCTGGCCGAGCGGGCCGGTATCCCGGCGGGCGTGTTCCAGGTGGTGACAACCTCGAACGCCTCTGAAACCGGCAAGGAGTTCTGCGAGAACCCTGCTGTGCGCAAGTTGACCTTCACCGGATCGACCCAAGTGGGTCGCATCCTGCTGCGGCAGGCCGCTGATCAGGTCATGAAATGTTCGATGGAGTTGGGCGGCAATGCCCCCTTTATCGTCTTTGACGATGCCAATCTGGACGCTGCCGTCGAAGGCGCGATGATCTGCAAGTTTCGCAATGCGGGCCAGACCTGTGTCTGTGCCAACCGGATTTACGTGCAGGCAGGGGTCTATGACGCCTTTGCCGCGAAGTTGAAAACTGCCGTAGAGGCGTTGAAAGTTGGTGACGGGCTTGAGGACGGTGTCACGACCGGGCCGCTGATCACGGACAAGGCAGTTGAGAAGGTTCAGGATCATCTGGCCGACGTGATCAACAACGGCGGCGCGATCCTGACCGGGGGCAAGGCCCATCCGCTGGGTGGTACGTTCCTGGAACCGACCGTGGTGACGGGGGTGACGCAGGATATGAAGGTCGCGCATGAAGAGACCTTTGGCCCCCTCGCGCCGCTCTTTAAATTCGAGGACGTGGACGATGTGATCGCGATGGCCAACGATACGATCTTTGGTCTGGCCGCCTATTTCTATGCCAACGATCTGAGCCGGGTCTACAAGGTGGCGGAAGAACTGGAATACGGGATGGTCGGGGTCAATACCGGCATCATCTCGACCGAGTTGGCACCCTTTGGTGGGGTCAAGCAATCGGGGCTTGGTCGCGAGGGGTCGCATCACGGGATCGAGGAATTTCTGGAGATGAAGTATATCTGCATGAGTGTTTGATGTCCCATGATGGGACAGAGCATGGCCTTTGAGATTTCAAGGGTTTACCGGGGCGCATTTACCAACGTTTAAGAATTGCGCCCTCACATGGTTGTGACCTCAGGCGGGTATGATTGCCCGAGGGTGGGCATCTGTTCTATTCATGTTTCACCCGAGTGCGAGGAATTTTTGATTCATGTTGACCAGACGCCATTTCGTAATGACAACCGCCGCCCTTTTTTCGGCACCCATTGCCGGGCCTGCATTGGCACGCCCTATTTCCGATCAATCAAAATGGTCCGCGTGGGACTCCCAAGTCACCCCGGCCAATTTCGACCTGACAACATCGAACCCCTGGGGTGTGCACCGCCGGTTCCTGCCGCAGCGCGTGCAGGCCAATGACGGGTTGAAACCTGGCGACATCCACGTCGATGCGGTCGCCCGGTATCTCTACCACATTCAGGCGGACGGCACGGCCATGCGCTATGGTGCGGCCATTGCGCGGGGCAACCTGTATGAGCCGGGCACCTACACGATCAAGCGCAAGACCAAGTGGCCGACATGGACCCCGACCAAGGCAATGATAGAACGCGATCCGGACTTGTTTGAAAAACATGCCGATGGGATGAATGGCGGTCCCACGAACCCGCTTGGGTCGCGCGCGCTGTATCTGTTTGTCGGCAATCGCGACACGTATCTGCGTATTCACGGCACGCCCTACCCCCGCTCGATCGGCGGGCGGGCCAGCTCGGGCTGTGTGCGCATGATCATGGCGCATATCAACCAGCTTTATCCAAGCGTCACACCCGGCGCGACGGCGTTCCTGTACCCGTCCGAAGACGGTACGACGGCGGCGAGCTAGGGTCTGCGTTTCAGGCACTTGCGTCGGTTCTTACGAAGGGGGCCGTCGCCAGGCTTGGGCACCCCAGTCGTGTTGGTAACGTCTGGAAACTTGGCAAGGAACCGCCCTTGCGGGACGTCGCATTGCCCCCATCACCGTGCTATTGCGTGAGCGTGATGGATTGGGACCGCTCCGCACATGCCTGGATTGAGGCACAAGGCACGCATGGTGACTTCAGCCGTCGGCGCGTTCTGGACGTGCCGATGCTGGACCGCGTACACGCCTTTGCACCGCGCGCGCTCCTTGATCTCGGCTGCGGCGAGGGACGGTTTTGCCGCCTTCTTGCCGACAAGGTCGAGACGTTGGTCGGGTTGGATCCTTCCAAGGCGCTGTTGTCCTGGGCACGCGAACTTGGCGGGGCGCAGTTCGTTCATGGCCGCGCTGAGGCGCTGCCGTTCGAGCGTGCCACGTTCGATATGGTCGTGTCTTACCTCAGTCTTCTCGACATCGAGGGCATCGAAGTCGCACTTGACGAGGTGAAGCGCGTCTTGCGCCCGGGTGGTCGCTTTCTATTTGCGAACCTGACAGGCTTCGCGACCGCCTCGGACATCAAAAGCGGCGGCTGGCGTGTCCAGCCTGATGGGGCGCGCAAGATCATCGTGCGCCGCTATCTGGAGCCCCATGCTGTCAAGGCGGAGTGGAAGGGCATCACGGTCACCAACTGGCACAGGCCCCTGTCATTTTACATGACGCACCTTCTGGAGCGTGGGATGACATTGACGCATTTTGATGAGCCAGCCGTGCCGGAGCCTGCCGACCTGAAGGAACAGGCTTACAACAATGCACCGTACCAACTGATCATGGAATGGCAGGCACCCGGCTAGATTCAGCGCCTGCTGGACAGACGCCCATATGATGCAGCGGGCTGATCAGGTGGCGGCGGGGGTCGCTTCTGCCTCAACCTGCGTGCAGATGGGGCGCCCGTCGCGGGTGCGCAGCGGCAGGAAGGTCGTCTCGACCGGGCCGACATGGCGATAGACAAGGCACCCATCCACCGGGTCGACCTTGACCGCGTTCAGGTCCTGTTTTGGATCGGCCAATGTCAGGATGCGCTCTGGCAGGGGCGAGATGAACGGCCCGCCTGCTGCGCCTGATTGCGTGGTCTCGTCACAGGCGGCCAGCATTATCATCGCCGCTGCAAGCATCACTCCGGTCCGTTTCATGTCCATCCCCCGTGACATTGGTCGCTGGTCTTTGCCAAGCGTCTGCCCCTGTTATCGTGGCATGTGTCCCCGCCTGCAACGGGCTGATCATCTGACGCTGACGTGAGTTGCGCGCCCGCAACGATTCCTGTGTGTTGGCGGGACCCAACACCCGGAGCGCAACCATGTCCCGTTTCCTTGTCGTCTTGTTTGCCCTTGTCCTGTTCCCGCTGCCCGCGTTGGCCTGCGGGGGGCGTGATGAGCCCTGTGCCCTGCCCAGCGGCAATTACCATATGGCCGTCCCCGAGGTGGCAGCGCCGCGGGGCATTGTCATGCATCTGCATGGCGGCGGAGGACGTGGGCGCGGATTGCTCAATTCCGGCCTCGCGCGCGAGGCGTTGGCCCGTGGGTATGTCTTTGTGGCGCCCGATGGCGATCAGCCGAACCGCCGGTTCAAGCAGGACTGGTCAGTGCGGGGCAAGAACCTGGACTATGACCGGCAGGATTTCGGCTTCCTGCCCGAGGTGATGGCCGACGTGCGCGCGCGGACCGGGCTGGAGGGGGGCACCGTGCTGCTGGCCGGTTTTTCGCGCGGCGGGTCGTTTGTTTGGGACATGGCCTGCCAGATGCCTGAATTTGCCGATGCTTATGCCCCGCTTGCGGGTGCATTCTGGGACGATCTGCCAACCGACTGTGCGGCCCCGGTGCGCCTGTTTCATACCCATGGCTGGAATGACCGGACTGTCCCGCTGGAAGGACGCTCTTTTGCCGATGGGGCGGTGGTGCAGGGCGATGTCTGGGCGTCGTTGAAAATTCTGCGCGAGACCAATGGTTGTGACGCGCGCCAGCCTGAACGCAACAGTTTCGAGGGTGATTTGTGGTTCCGCCACTGGACCGATTGCGCCGCTGGCGACATCCGCCTGATGCTGCACAAGGGTGGGCATGGCGCGCCGCAGGGTTGGGCCACGCGCGTCATGGACTGGTTCGAGGGCAAGGGGCTGGACGCCGAGGGGTGATCAGGGTCAGATGCGCCCATGCTGACCCGTTCCGATCTTGAGACTGCCGCCGCCTTTGTCCACGCCCGCATGGCCCAAACGCCGCAGCACCATTGGCCACTGTTGAGTGCCGCCACGGGGGCCGAAGTGTGGGTGAAGCACGAGAACCACACGCCCACCGGGGCCTTCAAGGTGCGGGGCGCGCTGACCTTTATGGATTGGTTGGTGCGCACGCACCCGGATGTGCCGGGCATCTGCACAGCGACGCGTGGCAATCATGGGCAAGGGCAGGCTTGGGCCGCGACGAATGCCGGGCTGACGGCCAAAGTCTATGTCCCGCGGGGTAATTCGGTCGAGAAGAACGCGGCGATGCGCGCCTTTGGCGCGGAGTTGATCGAGTTTGGCGACGATTTCGATACGGCACGTGTGGAAGCCTATCGCGTGGCCGAGGAAGAGGGGCTGTTCATCGTCCCGCCCTATCACCCCGAACTGGTGCGCGGTGTTGCAACCTATGCCTATGAGCTGTTCCGTGCGCGACCTGACCTCGATACCGTCTATGTCCCCATTGGCTGCGGATCGGGCATTTGCGGGACGATCATGGCGCGCGACGCGCTGGGGTTGTCGACCAAAGTGGTTGGCGTGGTGTCGGATCAGGCGCAGACCGCGAAATTGTCCGTAGATGCGGGGCGGTTGGTCGAGACGAATTCAGCCGCGACCTTTGCCGATGGCATGGCCGTGCGGGTGCCGGTGCAGGAGGCGTTCGACATCTATTCCAAGGGGGCCGAGCGGATCATTGCGGTCAGCGATGACGAGGTGGCCGACGCCATCCGTTTGTATTTTACCGCGACCCACAACGTGGCGGAGGGCGCAGGGGCGGCCCCATTGGCCGGGTTGATGCAGGAGCGTGCGCAGATGGCGGGCAAGGCCGTGGGCGTGATCCTGTGCGGCGGCAATATCGACACGGGCTGGTTCCGCACCGTGCTGGACGGCCATACGCCGCAGGTCTGATTTTACAAAACTGACACATCACTGTTACGTCGCCGTCAAGCAAACGCGCCACTTCGTGCGGGATTTGATCCCGATGGAGTGTCTGATGACCAAACCCCTTATGTGCATGACCTCGGCCCTGGCCCTGATTGCAGGTGCCGCTGCTGCCGACGGCCATGCCGAAAAGAATTTTAACCGCATCGCGTCTTTCCCGGTCGTGACCAACATGGCCGAGGGCGAGGATACATCGCGCGAAACGTCGCCCGAGATCATCGATGTGACAGCCGATGGCATGACGCTGGTTTACACCGACAGCCCGCTTGGAGCTTTGGGGCTGGTGGACATCACTGACCCGGCGGCCCCTGCCCCGCTGGGCAACATCGCTTTAAGTGGCGAGCCGACGAGCGTTGCCGTGATCGGATCGACCGCTTTTGTCGGCATCAACACCTCTGTATCCTTCACCGAACCGTCGGGCCAGTTGATGGCGCTGGCTGTCCCTGCGGGGACAGAGTTGGCATCCTGCGATCTGCCGGGTCAGCCCGACAGCGTGGCCAAAGCCCCCGACGGATCCTTTATCGCCGTGGCGATTGAGAACGAGCGGGACGAGGACCTGAACGACGGTGTGATCCCGCAGCTGCCCGGCGGTGGTGTGGTGCTGGTGAACATGGTTGATGGCACTCTGGATTGCGCGTCACTGCAATATGTGGACCTGGCTGGTTTGGCCGAAATAGCGCCCAGCGACCCCGAGCCGGAATATGTGTCGATCAACGCCTTGGGTGAGACGGTGGTGACCCTGCAAGAAAACAACCACATGGTTGTTGTTGCCCGCGACGGGTCGATTGTGAACCATTTCCCCGCTGGTGCCGTGGACCTTGAAGGCATCGACGCCACGGATGAACGTGGCGCGCTGATCTTTACCGAGAGTCAGATGGGCCGTCTGCGCGAACCCGATGCGGTGACGTGGATTGATGACGAGCATTTCGCCACCGCCAACGAGGGCGACTACCAGGGCGGGTCGCGGGGCTGGACGATCTTCCGCAAGGATGGACGGGTCGTGTACGAAAGCGGCGTGAGCTTTGAACATGCGCTTGTCCAGATCGGCCACTACCCGGACAAGCGGTCGGACGCCAAGGGCATTGAGCCGGAAAGCGTGACCTTTGCCGAATTTGACGGCACGCCGTTTGTGTTTGTCGGCTCCGAGCGCGGCTCAATCGTTGGGGTCTATGATGTGACCGACCCTGCGGCTCCGGTGCTGAAGCAGATGCTGCCTTCGGGTGTCGGGCCGGAGGGCTACGTCACGATCCCCGCGCGCAACCTGCTGGTGTCGGCCAATGAAAGCGACCTGATCGAGGATGGCGGCGCCCGGGCGCATGTCATGCTGTACGAATTTGCAGAAGGTCCGGCGGCCTATCCGCACCTGACCTCGGCCGGCATGGAGGAACTGACCGGTTGGGGTGCCTTGTCCGGCATGGTCGCGGATGAGGATGGCATGATCTATGCCGTGTCCGACAGCTTCTACGGCTTTCAGCCGCGCATCTTCAAAATCGACCCGTCCCAGTCCCCTGCCCGGATCGTCGAGGCCATCGACGTGACCCGCGCAGGCCGCCCAGCGCAGAAGTTGGACATGGAAGGCATCACGCTGGATGGCGATGCGTTCTGGATCGCGTCCGAAGGGCGCACGGACCGGGTCATTCCCCATGCGATCTACAAGGTCGAGGCGGATGGGAACATTGACGAAGAGATCGGCCTGCCGCCGGAGTTGATGGCGGTTGAGAAACGCTTTGGCTTTGAAGGGATCACCAAGGTGGGCAACACCCTGTGGATGGCCGTGCAGCGCGAATGGAAGGACGATCCGGCGCACCACGTGAAGCTGGTGGCCTACAACATCGAAACCGAGGAATGGGGTGCTGTTCACTATCCCAAGGCCGAGCCCGCCAAGGGTTGGGTCGGCTTGTCCGAGATCGTGGCCCATGGCGACTATGTCTATATCGTTGAGCGCGACAACCTGCATGGGATCGAGGCGGTCACGAAGAAGGTCTACCGCGTGCCGCTGGCCGACATGCAGCCTGCGCCCCTGGGTGGTGAGCTGCCCGTGGTCAGCAAGGAAGAAGTGCGCGATCTGATCCCCGACCTGACATCGACCGGCGGCTATGTGCTGGACAAGGTCGAAGGGCTGGCGATCACATCCGATGGCACTGCATGGATTTCGACCGATAATGACGGGGTCGATGACCATTCCGGCGAGACGATGTTCTTTTCCATCGGCCAGGTGAACTAACCCACACAGCATGATCTGGAAGGGCGTCAGGCATCCGCTTGACGCCCTTTTTCTTTGCGCATACACCCCGCGCCTTTCCGCATGGTCAGGGGGACGGTATGGCACACACGTTGGGCATTGATTTCGGCACCTCGAATTCGGCCGCGGGCTATGTCCGGGACGGCAAGCCGCATCTGGTGACCATGGCACCCGGGCAGATGACGCTGCCGACGACCGTGTTCTTTGACTATGACGCGCGCAAGATGCTGATGGGGCATCCGGCAAACGATGCGCTGCTTGATGGGATCGAGGGGCGGTTCATGCGGGCGCTGAAGCGCGTGCTGGGCACATCAATCATGCATGAAAAGCGGCAGCTGCTGAACGCGCGGATGACCTTTGTCGATATCATCGCGCGCTTTCTGCGCGAAGTGAAACGGCGGGCCGAGGCGGAGGCGGGACACCCCTTTGACCATGCGTTGTCCGGGCGGCCCGTGGTGTTTCATGGCACCAATGATCCGCGTGAGGCGCAGGCCGAGGCGGATTTGCGCGCCTGCTATCTGGCCGCGGGGTTCAAAGACGTTTCGTTTCTGCCTGAACCCGAAGCGGCAGCGATTGCGTCGGGCGCGCTGGACCATCCTGGTGCGACGGGCCTGATCGTGGATATTGGCGGTGGGACGTCCGACTTTTCGGTCTTTCGCACCGGCAATGATGGCGTGACGATCCTGGCCAATCACGGCGTGCGGATTGGCGGCACCGACTTTGACCGATCCATCAGTATCGACCGTGTCATGCCCCTGCTTGGGGCAGGCACCCTGATCCGCAATGCCATGGGGCCGGGGACCCTGCCCGCGCCCAAGGGCATCTTCAACGATCTGGCGACATGGGAGAAGATCCCGTTCCTTTACACCGCCAAGACGCGCCGCATGGTCAGCGACATGGTGCAGTTGTCGGAAGAACGGGACAAGATGGGGCGGCTGGGTACGGTGCTGGAGCATGAGTTGGGCCACGATGTCGCCTTTGCCGTGGAGCAGGGCAAGATTGATGCCAATTCCGGGCGCGACGATGCGGTGATTGCGCTGGCTCAGGTGGCAAGCGGCCTGACTGCCGCCCTGCCAGTGGACGCTTTGCGCGGCATCCTTGACCCGCATGCCGCCGCCTTGCGCCTTGGCGTGGCCGAGACGTTGGAGATGGCGGGCATAGAGGCAGGACAGATCGATCAGGTGATCTATGTCGGTGGGTCCAGCCTGATGTCGATGGTGACGGACACAATGCGCGGCAGCTTTCCTGACGCGCGGCATTCGTTTTCCGAGGTATTTACGGCCGTGGCGGATGGGTTGGCGTTGGCTGCCGATCGGCATGATGCGCCAGTGGTGACATGACGTTCACCCCCGTGCCCTGAGTGCGGCGCGGATGTACTTGGCGGCAGACCGGTAATGGCTGGGCCCCGCGGCTTCGGCCCAGCGCCCCGACCGCCAGTCATTCTGTGCCCCTTTCATGGGACCGCCATACAGCTCATCATTCGAGCGATCATTGATGAAGCCCGTCAGTTCGCCGTGCTTCTTTTTCAGCAAGGTAACGGCTTGTGGCCAGTCCAAGTGGGATTGCCGCTGCCTGAGGTCCGCGTTGTAGCGTTTGAGTTCACTCCACTTGTACCCTTCCGCCGGGAAATGAACGGTTTTTCCCGCCTGCCCATCCCAGTACCACCCCAGGAACAGGTCGATCCAATGGGCGCGGTGGGCGATGACGTCCTTGATCGAGGTGTCGTCGGCGTCCTTTTTTAGCGCGACATCGGGGGGGATGGTTTCGATCAGCTTTTCCAGCTTTCCGAAGTCCTTTTGCGTGATGTCGATGAGTTCCGTTTTGCTGTGTGCGGGCATGTCCAACTCCTTTCGACGCCATCGAAGCAGACTGCGCGGCGTGACGCTTTGCGATGGATCAGTTGAGCAGGCGTGTTTTTGGGGACGTTGCAGCCGGGCCGGTTGCTGCCAGTGCCGGGTGCCGTATCATGACCGCGTGGGTTAGAGGGGGCAAAGACATGGCCGGCACGATCACCGGAGGATGCCAATGCGGCGCGGTGCGCTTTGCGATTGACCGTTTGGGCATGGCGAGCATCTGCCATTGCCGCATGTGTCAAAAAGCCTTTGGCAACCTCTTTGCCACGCTCGTCCATGTCGAAGGCGTCACGTGGACGCGCGGGGAACGGGCCATCTTTCACAGCTCGGACACGAATTGGCGCGGGTTCTGCAAGGATTGCGGCACGCCGCTGACCTATGAGTTCGACAAACATATCGAGATTGCGGTGGGTGCGTTGGACAATCCGAATCTGGCCGCGCCGACGGTGCAGGTGAACGCGCAATTCCAGCGCAGGTGCTTTTCCGATCTGAGTACCCTGCCCGAAAAACCGCCCGCTCAGCAGGCCGAGGATGCGCAGTGGAATGCGTCCGTCGTGTCGCATCAGCACCCGGATTACGACACCTGATCACATGAAAAACCCCGAGGCGCGCAAGCACCCCGGGGCCGTCCGACAGGGAGGAGAAAGTCGGACGTTAGGCCTTAGTTCACGGCCTTGGCGTCAACCACGTCGGTTTCGATCGCCTTCTGGCTGGCAATCTCGATCCGGCGGGGTTTGAGGGCTTCGGGCACCTCTTTCACCAGGTCGATATGCAGCATGCCGTTTTCGTGGGAGGCACCCGTCACGACGACATGGTCGGCGAGATGGAACCGGCGTTCGAATGCGCGGGTGGCGATGCCGCGGTGGAGGTAGGTTGTGTCCTGTTCGTCAGCCTTGCGGGCCGAGACGATCAAGCTCTTTTCCTTGACCTCGACACCCAGGTCGGCATCCGAAAAGCCCGCAACGGCGATTGAGATGCGATAGGCATCTTCGTCGGTCTTTTCGATGTTGTAAGGGGGGTAGCTGTTGGCGTTGCTGTCCGTCGCAAGGACCCGGTCCATCAGGTCGGCAATCTGGTCAAAACCAACGGTTGCGCGGTAGAGCGGTGCAAAATCATATGTACGCATGTCATCCTCATTCAGAGCGATTAACGGCGGGCCCTCCATCCTTGGACAGACCCGCAGGGTTGCTATGGTCGGACCCCGTCAGGGCATCCGATACCATCAATGTGGTGAGGATTTTTGTGCGTTCAAGCCCCCTAGGGCCGGACGAACTTGGCACCCGTATTGCCCCGGTTGCCACCGCCAACGGTGATGCGACGCACCTTGGCAACCGGTGCTGCCACCTGCATCCGCATTTGGCGCTTCAGTTCTGTCACGCGATCCGGCAGAGCCATCCCGATGGCACGTTTCTGTCCTTGGATCCGCACCATGCCCGAAATGACCGACATGATCTGTCCGCGCCCGTTGCGATGGGTGAACACCGGCGCACCAGATGACCCGAAGGTCACATCGCAGTCGAACACCATCGCGTCACCCGCCCGGTCCAGCATCTGGCACTCCTTTTGCCGGGACTGTGCGTTTTCACGGCCCCTGCCATAGCTGACAACGCTGACGGGCCCCGGCGAGATGCGCCCGTCATGGACGTAGAACGGGGGCACTTCGAATGTCGAAATAGGCTCGGCCAGCTTGATCAGACCAACATCGTAGGTGGCGTTCTGTGCCGTCAGGGCGCCGACAGGTTCGAACCCCTCATGTGCGGCGGCATCCGCTGCGCGACGTGTCGCCACAGCCTTCCCATCACGAAACCCGGCGCTGAACCGGATACCATCGGTCGGCCACAGTTTGTCAGTACCCGGTTGATACAGACAATGCGCGGCAGTCAGTACAAGATCACGGGCAATCAGCGTTCCTGAACAAAAAGCGCGCCCGCCAAAATCAATGCGGCCGACAGCTTTCCAGCTTGCGGCGGCATAGTCGGTATCAAGCGTGCGCAGCTGCGTGGTCTGCGCCACGGCCATTGGCGCCCATAACAGGGCCAATATCAGCGTCAAACCCTTCATGGCTTGACGAATTTCGCCCCAGTCTCGCGGCGCATGCCGCCCAAGATACGTGGGCTGACATCATCGCGCTGCGCCACCAACTCGGCTTGCAAGAGTGCCAAAGGCGTGCCGAGCGACGTCCCAAGCGATACCGCTTCGCCCTCGACCTCGGCCTTGGCCGATACAACTGAAACGATCTGCGCGCGGCCTTCATCAATGACAAAAATCGGCGCGCCGGAACTGCCGAAATCGACAGAGCAGGATGTCACCAGCAGCCCATCCTGCTGCGCCAATACCCGGCACAGCTCTTGCAGGGACGGCGCTTCGGATCGCCCGGTGCCATAGCTGACCACGCCGACCTTTGCACCGCGCCGGGGCTGTGCCGCCGTTTCAAAGGGGATGATCTTGCCATCACGAATGGGGTGATCAAGCTCGAGCAGGGCCAGGTCATTGCGCACGGCTTTCGAGCCTACGTGCCCGACATAGGTGTAGTCCGGGTGCACAACAGCCCGGCGTACATTGCGGTAAGCGGACGCGCGCCCGTTGCGCCATCCGGCCAGAAATTCGACCCGCGTGTGATCGATACGCTCACCGTTGGTCTTGTCGAACAGGCAATGCCCGGCCGTCAGGACAAGGTTCGGCGCAATCAGAGCACCCGTGCAAAATCCGGTGCCGCCAATGTTGAGACGCCCGACTGCTTCCCAGCCGGCGGCATCCGCGCCCGACTCAAGTCGGCGCAGTTGCGCATCCTGTGCCAGAGCCGTCGATGCCAAAACCAAAGCCGCAAATGAAAGGGCCATCCATCGGCGCATACTCATAACTCTCCGATCCCAGGGGGGGTTCGAACGGTCTAGGTGAGAATGGCGGCAAAACTAAGGCAAAGATGCAATTTAGCGCAAAATTGGAACATCGTCCGGATGCCGATCCAAAGCAGGCGGGCGTGGCCCTCCGGATGCCCAATCCAGCAACTCGACTGTGTGCACAACGGGCACGCCCGCTGCCGACCCGATCTGCATCATGCAACCGATGTTCCCGGCAGCGATGATATCGGGGTTCTTGGCCTCCAACGTGCGCACTTTGCGTTCTTTCAATTGCTTGGAAATCTCGGGTTGCATCAGGTTGTATGTGCCCGCCGATCCGCAGCAGAGATGACTGTCTGCAGGCTCTACCACGTTGTAACCTGCGCGCCTCAACAGGTCTTTTGGAAAGGTCTTGATCTGTTGCCCATGCTGCAAGGAACAGGCCGCGTGATATGCGACGGTCATAGTCTGGGCCTCTCCTTCGGGGAGGTCCAGCTTCATCAGAACCTCGCTCACATCCATGGCGATGTCCGCAACCCGCGCCGCGTCCTTGGCCAGCGGGTCATTGCGGAACATGTGCCCATAATCCTTGACCGTGGTGCCGCAGCCAGACGTGTTGATGACAATGGCATCCAGGCCGTTGCCGTCCATCTCGGCCACCCAGGCGCGGATGTTCTTGGCCGCATTGGCATGGCTTTCGCCCGCCTTGCCCATGTGGTGGGTGAGCGCACCGCAACAGCCAGCCCCCTCGGCCACTACAACCTCGCATCCCAAGCGGGTGAGAAGGCGGATCGTAGCATCGTTAATATCGGTGTTCAGCGCCTTTTGCGCACACCCCGTCATCAGGGCCACACGCATCTTTTTCTCGGCCACCGGCGCAAAGCTTTGTGGATCATCGTTGCGGCTGACAGGCGGAATGTAATCCGGCGCCATTTCCAACATGGCGCGCAGACGGGCATCCGGCATCAGACGGGCGAAGGGGCGTCCGATCTTGGCCCCAAGCAGCGCCACACGGAACCGCATCGGGTATGGCAGGATACGCGCCAGCACCCAGCGCAGCGCGCGGTCGGTAAAGGGGCGCTTGTACCGGTTCTCGATATACTCGCGGGCATGGTCGACAAGGTGCATGTAGTGCACACCCGAGGGGCAGGTCGTCATGCAGGCGAGGCACGACAGGCAGCGGTCGATATGCTTGACGACCTTTTCGTCCGGGTCGCGGTCGTTTTCGAGCATGTCCTTGATCAGGTAGATGCGCCCGCGCGGGCTGTCCAGTTCATCCCCCAGCACCTGGTAGGTGGGACACGTGGCCGTGCAGAACCCGCAATGCACGCAATTGCGCAAGATCTCGTTCGACCGTTCGATTTGCGGATCGGTCAACTGTTCCGGGGTGAATGTCGTTTGCATGCTATCTCGCGATCATTTGGGCCGCGGCAAAGCCGAACCACGGGACGGTGGTGCCCATGGCACCTGCCACACGGACAAAGCGCCGCGCACGAAGAGATGGAAGCGCCTGGCGCACGGCGCGCGCGGCCAGGACCATGACCAGCACCCAAGCCAGCCATATGAACAGCACGCTCAGAAAGGTGCGGGTGACGTCGGTTGAAAAGGCCAGGCTGGCCTCGCTCCGCAACACGAAGCTGGCCAGCACGAGGACCGATGCGACCAGCGCCAGTGGCCAATGCTTTCCAACCACGCGATCCAGGGCAAAGAACAAGGCCGGACCGATCACAAAAGCCATGATAAACAGGAGGATAAGCATCACGCGGCCATCAGCCCCGGATTGAGGATACCCTTGGGATCGAACCGCTGCCGCAAGGACGCAGACAGGGCGGCGACACCGGGTGCTTCGGGTTGGAAGACCGGCACGGCTGTGCGCACGGCTTCCGGCCCTTTGATCATGGTTGCGTGACCACCCAGCCCGGCCACGGCCGCCTGCACCCCAGTATGGGCCGCAGCAATGTCGCCACCGGATAGGCCCGCCCAGATCAGACCGCCACCCCAATCCATCATGGCATCGCACCCGTCGGGCAAGGCACCGATCACCGCCGGGCCATCGCTTGGTTTGACCGAGATGCGCCAGACGGCCTCTGCCCCGTGCAGCGGAGCGGCATCGCGCACGATGCGCCAGTCCGCGTCCGTTTCCACAATGTCGCCAAACGAGGACAGAAGGGTCTTCAACTCCCCTGCCCGATAGGCAACCGAGCTTTCGAAGCCTTCCAGGCGCAACCAGACCTGACCGCCTGTCCACGCCGCGCCAGACACCTCGAAGGGCGATGCCAGCGCGCGGCTCATGGCGTCGACCGCACGGGCCGGATCCAAACCATTGATAACGAGTGTTGTCACCGCGTCGACCCCGGGCAGTACTTTAAGGCTCACTTCGGTCAACACACCCAGCGTCCCCCAGGACCCGCACATCAGTTTGACAAGATCGTAGCCGGTGACGTTCTTCATCACCCGCCCGCCGTTCTTGATGACCTGCCCCGCCCCGTCGACGAACCGCACCCCCAAGGCAAAATCACGTGCCGCACCCGCCATAATGCGACGCGGGCCGCTGGCGTTCGTTGCGATGACCCCACCAATCGTCGAGGCACCGGGCGTGCCCAACATCCCGGTCAGATCGTAGGGTTCAAAGGCGAGGCGCTGGTTCTCGGCCGCGAGTGTCTTCTCAATCTCGGCCACAGGCGTTCCTGCCTGCGCCACAAGGGTTAGCGCGCCCGGCTCATACAAGGTCACCTCAGACAGGCCCGATACGTCCAGAACCTCACCCACGACGGGACGACCCACTGACCGCGTTCCACCACCACGCACGGCCAACGGCCCTCGGGCTCCGGCAACGGCAGCGGTCACCTCATCTTCGGTCTTCATTTTGCTCATCTTCATCTTGCCCAATAAACTTCGGGGGTGAGGCCGTTAGGCCGAGGGGGCTGGCCCCCTTACTCGGCCGCAAACTTGGTCGCGCGGCGGGGTTCGGACACCGCCAATGGAAATACCTTGGCAGGGTTTAACAGCCACTTAGCATCGAACACGTCTTTGACCGCCATCTGCGCCTCGAGATCGGCAGGCGCATATTGACGGGTCATCAAATCACGCTTTTCGATCCCGACACCATGCTCGCCGGTGAGGCAGCCGCCCACTTCGACACACAGCTTCAGAACCTCGGCGCCGAACTCTTCGCACAGTTCCAGATCACCGGGTTTGTTCGCATCATAGCAAATCAGTGGATGCATATTACCATCACCCGCGTGGAACACGTTGCCCACCGGCAGATTGTATTTGTCGGACATCTCGCCAATGCGGCGCAGGACATAAGGCAGCTCGGACACGGGGATCGTGCCATCCAGACACATGTAATCGCTGATCCGCCCAATGGCTGAGAACGCCGCCTTGCGACCCGCCCAGATGCGCGCGCTTTCATCGGCAGAGGCGCTTTCACGCAAGGCAACCGGGTTGTGCCGCTTGGCAATATCCATGATCAGGGCCAGCTGCGCATCAATCTCTGCGTCTGACCCTTCGACCTCGACAATCAGGAGTGCACTGCACATCGGATAGTCAGCCTTAGCAAAGTCCTCGCACACCTCGATCAGCATCTTGTCCATGAACTCGATCGCAACTGGCAAGACACCTGCCTTGATGATGTCGGCCACGCAGGCCCCCGCAACCTCGGCACTGTCAAAGCCCATCAGAACGGGTCGCGCGCCTTCGGGCTTGTGCAGGATGCGCAGGGTCGCTTCGGTTACGACACCCAATTGCCCCTCCGACCCGCAGATCACGCCCAACAAGTCCAAGCCACCCGCATCCAGATGCCCGCCGCCAATCTCGACGACCGTGCCGTCCATCTGAACCAGTGTCACGCCCATCAGGTTGTTGGTGGTCACACCGTATTTAAGACAATGCGCCCCGCCCGAGTTCATCGCGATATTGCCTGCAATGGCACAGGCCAACTGGCTGGACGGGTCAGGGGCGTAGAAAAAGCCATCTGCTTCGACCGCACCGGTCACGCTCAGATTGGTTCGCCCCGTCTGCACCCGGATAATGCGGTTGTCATAGTCGGTTTCCAGAACGTCATTCATGCGTGCGACGCCAAGGATCACGCAATCTGCCGTGGGCAAGGCCCCTCCGGCCAAGGACGTCCCCGACCCGCGCGGCACCACTGGCACCCCTTCGTCATGGCAGATGCGCAGCACTTCCGACACCTCCGCCGTGGTTGATGGCAGCACGGCCACCATGGGCGGGCAGCGATAGGCGGTCAGAGCATCACACTCATAGGCGCGCGTCTCTGAAGGATCATCAATGACGGCATCGCCGGGCAACACATCCCGCAAACGCTCCACCACCCGCGCCTTGCGCGCCAGCACATCAGAATCAGGAACAGGCATTTCCATGGGGCGTCCTCCAGTTATTGGTAAAATAATATGACCAATTTGGCCGGGATGCAATCTGAATCACTGCGGTGTAAGACCGCACATATGACATGGCTTGACCGCATCGCCCTTTTTACACCGCTCGATTTCGGCGCCCTTGCCCTCTTATTGCTGGGCTGGTTGGTCATCGGATGGCGGATCGAACACCCCGCAACGAAGCACCCCTCGACCTCGCAGATCATGGCCGGGTTCCGACGCGAATGGATGCAGCAGATGATCACGCGCGAACCGCGAATCTTTGATGCCCAAGTCGTGGCCAGCCTGCGGCAGGGCACGGCCTTCTTTGCCTCGACCTCGGTCATCGCAATCGGCGGCACGCTGGCGCTGATCGGTAATGCGGAACGTCTGACGGGTATCGCGAACGAATTGGTCCTGATGGACAGCCCCGCCTTCGTGTGGGAGGCCAAGATGCTGACGGTGGCCCTGTTCCTGACCAACGCCTTCCTGAAATTCGTCTGGGCGAACCGGCTGTTCGGCTATGCCGCCGTGGTCATGGCGGCCGTGCCAAATGATGTATCAGATCCGGCATGCGCCCCGCGCGCCACGCAAGCGGCCGAGATCAACATCACCGCGGCACGGTCCTTCAACCGGGGACTGCGATCCGTCTATTTCGCACTCGCGTGTGTGGCCTGGTTGGCCGGACCCATGACATTGATCGTGGCAACCATCTTTACCCTCGCTGTCATCTGGCGCCGTGAATTCGCCTCGAACTCGCGCACAATTCTGTTGGGCACGGACACGTGACATGACAACGACACAACCGGGACATAGCCTAAGCCCATGAAACGATTGATCCCTCTGCTGCTGATCGCAGCCCCCGCCTTCGCCGAAGAACCGGTGATCGAGAATGTGGACGTGTCCAAAACCGGCACCGACACCTATCGCTTTTCGGTGACCATCCGCCATCCGGACACCGGGTGGGACCACTACGCGGATGGCTGGCGCGTGCTGGACATGGACGGGAAAGAACTGGGCATGCGCGTCCTGGCCCACCCACATGTCGATGAACAGCCCTTCACCCGCAGCCTTGGTGGCGTTGTGATCCCGGCAGGCACGACCGAAGTACAAGTGCAGGCCCGCGATCTGCCCGCAGGCTGGAATGAAGGCACAACAATCGTCACACTTCCAACAGACTAAGCCATTCTTCTGGCTGGAAATACCTCGGGGAGCTCGAGGGGCAGAGCCCCTCGTCAGCAAAAAAATGAATCGCGTCGCGCAGCGGCCATTGGATCACACCCGATGATAAGGCGATCCAGCCAGGATCGACGTGGCTCGATACAGCTGCTCGGTCAGCATCACGCGCACCAACATATGCGGCCAGACCATCGCCCCGAAAGACAGCAGATGATCCGCCTCCGCCCGCAGGCTTGGATCAATCCCATCCGCACCGCCGATGACAAAGGCCACGTCGCCGCGCCCATTATCCCGCCACCCGCTCAACCGCTTGGCAAAGGCAGGTGAGGTCTCGACCTTGCCCCGCTCATCCAGGCAACACAGCACCGCCCCTTTGGGCAGGGCACGACGCAGCAGATCAGCTTCCGCCGCCATGCCACCGCCCTTGCGGTCTTCAACTTCGGTGAGGGTCAGGGGGCCAAGGCCAAGGGCCCGGCCCGTGCGGTCAAAGCGGGTGACATAGTCAGACACCAAATCGCTCTCGGGACCGCCCCTAAGGCGGCCCACCGCACAGATATGCACACGCATAAGCTCAGCGCGCAGAATCAGTTGGTTGCAGCAGCGCCCGGCTGCCACATTTTCTCCAGCTGATAGAACTCGCGCACCTCGGGCCGGAACACATGGACAATCACATCGCCCGTGTCGATCAAAACCCAGTCGCCGGTATCCTTGCCCTCGACCCGGGTCGAGATGCCGAACTTGGCTTTCAGCCGTTCCACCAGCTTTTCCGAGATCGCCGCCACCTGGCGCGACGACCGGCCCGAGCAGATCACCATGTAGTCACCCATGGCGGTCTTGCCGCGCAGATCGATCTGCACAACATCTTCGGCTTTGTCGTCGTTGAGGGAAGACAGCACAGCCTCAAGGATACCATCGCTTGTGGCTTGCGTTTTGGGGGCGGCCATCACAGCCGCGGCTCCATCAGCGGTCTGAACCGCGTCAGCAGAGAATGACAGGACATTGTCCTCCTTTGTCAGCACGCCGTCCAAATCCCCGGCGCTGGGATACCTAGATCGTAACAACGCGCGCATGACATTTCAATGAAACGCGTTCACGCGCAGGGTTTCAGAGGGTCTTGTGCAACACTTTCCAGCGCTTCGTCGATGGGCGCGTCTTTTACCAGCGGCAGAAAGGGACCGTCCGCGGCAAGCCGTATGTAAATGGACAACTTGCCTGCTTCGGGCAACGCGACGCCAATCCGGCAGGGTTCAAAATCCACGCTGAGGCTGCCCGTGGTCCCGTCCGGGTCAGCGGCCTTCCATGCCGTGATCTCTGCCTGCAGCGCACGCAGATCCGCATGTGCCGCCGGGGCCACTTTCAATACATCCCCTGCCATCTCAACCGGGAAACTGCCGGACGTTTCAGCCCCGTCGCCGCGTTCGGCGCGCAGGTCCAGCGTGCCGGACCCCGGCAACAGGGCCACACCGTCGGGCAGGTCAACTTGCAACGCAATATCGGCCGGGTCGGCCGACAGCGGATTCAGCCCTTTCAGTTGCAGCAGCGTGCTGGGCACGATCGAGGTACAGGCACCAAGGCAAATGGATACGGCCAACAGAACATCTTTCACAAAATTTGTCCTTTCGAATCATTTTTTATTGTTTTACGTTAAACTTTAGTAGCCATATAGGAAACGCAGATGCAAGACACTTTGATCGCCCGACGGGCACGACAATTCGAATGGGCAACGATCGGCCTGTTTACGCTGCTGGTCGTTGCAGCCGTCATTGCCATTGTTGACGGGGGGCTGTCCGTTGCCGACCTGCGCGAAGAATTTGACACCAAGAACTTCCCAGAAACGCCCAGCGCCTGGGCGGTCACCCTGTGGCGCACAATTGAAATTGCGTCTTATGCCCTGTTGCTGTGGGTGCTGTGGTGCGTCCGGGGGTGGTTGGCCGCCTGTGCCAATGGCGACACGTTCCAAATCGATACGGCGCGGCGTGTGTTGCGCATTGGTCAAGGGCTTCTCGCCCTCGCCATTGTCGAGATTGTGAGCAACACCGTGATCATCCTGGCCCTGACCTGGAACAACCCCGCTGGTCAACGCACCTTGTCCATTGCCATCGATGGCGGGGGGCTGTTCCTGTTGCTGGCCGCAGCGCTGTTAACCATGTTTGGATATATTCAGTCAGAAGCGGCCCGACTGATGGCTGAGAACAGGGAATTCATATGACCGGAATCATTGTCCGCCTCGACGTGATGATGGCCATGCGCAAGGTGAAGGGCCGCGACCTTGCGGCCCGGATCGGAATCACAGAACAGAACCTGAGCCTGCTGAAATCCGGCAAGGTCAAAGGCATCCGCTTTGAAACACTGGCCAAGCTGTGCGAAGCGCTGGACTGTCAGCCGGGCGACTTGTTGGAGGCCACAACGCCGGATACGTCCTGACGGCATTTCGCCTCGCCGTCAGGACCAAACCAACGTCTAACCCAGTTGCACGGCAAACTCTGTGAAAACGTCTCCACTGACCGCCGGACCATGCCCGAACGCCACCCGCTTCGGCCCCAGCGCCGCCAACTTACGGATCGAGGCGCGTGCAGCGTCCATGTCCCACGTTGCGATCCCCAAGGGCAATCCAAGGCGCGGTGTGGTAGTGAACAGGTTCATGCCCACCGCTGCATCACCTGCGATCAACACCCCATCGGACGCACGCCAGAACGAGATGTGACCCTTGGTATGCCCCGGCGTTTCAATCACCTCGAACCCGCCAACCCGGTCCCCTTCGATCAACGTCCGTGCCACGGGATGCCCTTCGCCAGCAAAGAACCTTTGCTGCATCCGCGCCATCAGCGATCTGGGATTTGGAAACGAGCCCAGAACATACCCCGTTTCCGCCGCCTCCCGTTCCGCCGGATGACACATCAACGACAGGTTCAAAGCCCGGCACACCTCGGCCGTGGCGCCCTGATGATCCGGGTGGGCATGGGTCAGGGCATGACCCGACATCGCCTTTCCGCGCAGGGCGCGCAGCAGCTTGGGACCGGACCGCTTTATCCCGGCATCCACCAACACGTCGCCCAACAGATAGCAATTCACTGACTGGCGCGGCATCACCGGAATTTGCCACGCCCCTTCCCCAAGCTGAATCATAACCCTTCGCCCTCGTCACTGCCCTGCCCCAACAGCCGCACTTCGCGCTGCGGGAAGGGGATAGAGATGTTGTTCTCTTTGAAAATGTCCCACAGCGCCAGATACACGTTGCCGCGGATGTTGGTCAGGCCCCCTGTGGGGTCTGTGATCCAGAAGCGCAGGATATAGTCGACGGAACTGTCGCCAAATCCCACGATGTGGCACACGGGCGGACGCGAGGATAGAACGCGTTCCACACCCTTGGCCGCCTCAATCGCCAGCTTGCGGACCTGATGGGGGTCACAGCCATATGACGTGCCGAAATAGATATCGAGGCGCACAAACTCGTTCGAATGGGACCAGTTGACCACCTGTCCGGTGATCAGATCCTCGTTCGGGATCAGGTATTCACGGCCATCGCGGGTCACGACCGATGCGTACCGCGCCCCCAGGGTCTGTATCCATCCAAACGTATCGCCCAGGCTGATCACGTCGCCGGGCTTGATAGACTTGTCGAGCAGAATGATGACCCCGGACACAAGGTTCGACACCACCTTCTGCAGACCAAAGCCCAAGCCCACACCGATGGCACCCGACAGCACCGCAAGGCCCGTCAGGTCGATGCCCAGCGCCCGCACCCCCGCATAGAAGGCGATGGCATAGAATACGATCTGCACGACCTTGACGATCAGCACCCGCATCGAGGGCGAGATATCCTCGTTCGCCTGAACGCGGTTCGACGTTGTGACAGTGATGAACCGCGCCAATGCGAACAGACACCCGACAACCACAATGCCCTGCACCACCAGCAGGGCCGAGATGCGCATATCGCCAATTGAGAATGCGGCGGCGTCCAGTACCTCCGATGCCTCGTCCACGATGCCCAGCACGTAGAGGGTCACGTAAATCCACGCACCATAGCGCACCATGCGGCGCAGGAAAATCGAACGGATCAGGCGTGTCGCAAACACAACCAGCAGCCACGCCGTGGCAAGGGTCGCGATCAGGCCAAGGACATAGGATCGCGATGGCCACGTCACCTCGCGCATGATCCAGACCAGCATCCAGATAAGAAGGACGAAGAACATGGCACGCAAACGCTGGTGCACGACCACCAGCACACGCATGCGCCACTTGGGCCAGCCTTCGCGCGTACCCATCCAAGTGCGGATGGGTGGCCCCAGCCAGTGACGCAGCAAGTGGGCCAGCACAAAGACCGCCAGCGCCATCCCCAACTGATACGCCACCCAAGGGCGCAGCAACGACATGGCGAAACTCTCGGCATAGCTGAACATCGTCACCAGCAGTGACCATGCAATCTCGGTCAGGGTTTGCCCATCCGTGGACTGTCCGGCCACCGCAGCCTCGGCCGCGGAACTCAGCGCGTTGGCAATATCATTGCCGCTCCCGTCCGTGTGAGTGGTCATGCCCGCCCTCCGTTATCGGCAGCATGCAATGCCAGACGCACACGATCAATCGCGCCTCGCTTGATCGGCACATGGAATCCCGTTATCTGGCAAATATGACCCGCCTCTTTGACATGGATGACCGCGCACGTCTGCGCGAACGCTTTTTCGGGGCGACGCACACGGTGCTGGCGCGCCTATAAGGCTGCCCATCCCTCATCCATCTCGAATACAGCCAATCCAAGGGAGAGGACCAACCATGTCCCCCAAGACACTCTATGACAAAATATGGGATGCCCACGTCGCCCACGAGGCCGAGGACGGCACCTGCCTGCTCTATATCGACCGCCACCTCGTGCACGAAGTGACCAGCCCCCAAGCCTTTGAAGGGCTGCGCATGGCAAACCGCCCTGTCCGCGCCCCGGACAAGACCATTGCCGTGCCGGACCACAACGTGCCGACGACGCCCGGTCGCGAAGACCCCAAGAACATGACCGAAGACAGCGCCATTCAGGTTGCCGCCCTCGACAAGAATGCCAAGGACTTTGGCATTCACTACTACCCCGTATCGGACGTCCGTCAGGGTATCGTGCACATCGTGGGCCCTGAACAGGGCTGGACCCTGCCCGGCATGACCGTCGTTTGTGGTGACTCGCACACTGCAACGCATGGCGCATTTGGCGCACTGGCCCATGGCATCGGGACCAGCGAAGTGGAACACGTGCTGGCGACGCAAACGCTGATCCAGAAAAAGTCCAAGAACATGAAGGTCGAGATCACAGGCAAACTGCGCCCCGGTGTCACGGCCAAAGACATCACGCTGTCGGTCATCGGTGAAACCGGGACAGCCGGCGGCACCGGCTATGTCATCGAGTATTGCGGCGAAGCGATCCGTGACCTGTCGATGGAAGGGCGCATGACCGTTTGCAACATGGCGATTGAAGGCGGCGCGCGGGCTGGCCTGATCGCACCGGACGAAAAGACCTTTGAATACGTCAAGGGCCGTCCCCACGCCCCCAAAGGCGCGCAGTTCGAAGCGGCGATGGAGTGGTGGAAGACACTCTATTCCGATGACGACGCGCAGTGGGACAAGGTCATCACGATCAAAGGCGAAGACATTGCACCTGTCGTCACATGGGGCACCTCGCCCGAGGACGTACTGCCGATCACGGCCAATGTGCCATCGGCCGACGATTTCGAAGGCGGCAAGGTCGGCGCGGCCCAGCGCTCACTTGACTACATGGGCCTGACACCCGGCACGCCGCTGTCAGACATCGAGATCGACACCGTCTTTATCGGGTCCTGCACCAATGGCCGGATCGAAGACCTGCGCGCCGCAGCCGAGATTCTGAAAGGCAAGAAGATCAAGGACGGTCTGCGCGCCATGGTCGTACCAGGCTCGGGCCTTGTCCGTCTTCAGGCAGAAGAAGAAGGGCTGGCCGACATCTTCAAGGACGCCGGTTTCGAATGGCGGCTTGCGGGTTGCTCGATGTGTCTGGCAATGAACCCCGACCAGTTGGCCGAAGGCGAACGCTGCGTATCGACGTCGAACCGGAACTTTGAAGGGCGGCAGGGATACAAGGGGCGCACGCACCTTGTGTCACCTGGCATGGCGGCAGCGGCAGCCATCACTGGCAAACTCACCGACGTGCGGGAGATGATGTAATGGAAAAGTTCGAAACCCTGACAGGCATCGCGGCCCCCATGCCGCTGGTCAATATCGACACCGATATGATCATTCCCAAGCAGTTCCTCAAAACGATCAAGCGGTCCGGCCTTGGCGCGAACCTCTTTGACGAGATGCGTTTTGATCGGCAGGGCAACGAGATCGCTGATTTCGTGCTGAACCAGGACGCCTATCGCAGCGCCGAGATCCTCGTCGCAGGTGACAACTTCGGTTGCGGGTCTTCGCGCGAGCATGCCCCTTGGGCAATCAAGGATTTCGGCATCCGCTGCGTGATCTCCACTTCGTTTGCCGACATCTTCTACAACAACTGCTTCAAGAACGGCATTCTGCCCATCGCCCTGCCGCAGGAGGCCGTTGACGTGCTGATGAAGGACGCGGAAAAAGGGGCCAACGCCCGCATGACCGTTAATCTCGAAAATCAGACGGTGACCACATCAGATGGTGAAAGCTTCAGCTTCGAAGTGGACGCGTTCAAGAAGCACTGCCTGCTCGAAGGCCTGGACGATATCGGCCTGACAATGGAAAAGGTCAGCAGCATCGATACCTTCGAGGCGCAAGCCGCTCAGGCCCGTCCGTGGGTCTAAGCCTGCGTTAACCAAAAAGTGGCATAGCGGTTGCGCACCGCTATGCTACCCAAGCGCTCTGCACACAACATGTTGGGGTGCACGTATACCGTGCCAAAATCCCGCCTCAGAAATGATGCACAAAGGCACCACACCGTCCCTCAAAATGACCAAAGGTTTGCGTTTCATTAACCCTAAGGCTTGAGAGCCCGGGTCAATCAAGGCAAGAATGTGTCGAGAATGAGGCACCCGCCTGACCCGGTGGGATCAAGTTGGAACAAGTCGCGGCAACGTATCGGGACTGGCCAGTTTGAAGGGAAAAAGAGACGTGATCGCACGATTGTCAGGCGCCGCTGTGCGCGGTTTTTTGGTATCATTGATGATTGCCATACCAGCACTCGTTGTGCCCGGCGCATCCATGGATTCCTCGCAAGCCACTATCCTTATTGCACTTCTTGCCGCTTTCCTGACATTTGTCGAATACAACTCGACAAGCCCGAGTATCGTTGAGTTCCGTGACGCGGCGCCGTTTAACCGTCTGCGCTTTGCCGCGCTCATGGCAACCGTATTCCTGCTCAGCCTGATCTGCCGCGGCAAAACAGACCCCACCTTGCTGACCAACGCCCTCACATCCGTCGGCACAATCATCGGCAACAGCATCGACTTTCCCTACAGCCCAGTACGCCTTGTTGTACTGATGCTGCCACCGGACGCACATGACAGCGTCGTGCAATCGGTCCGCACAGCGGCCGGCCTTGCCTACCTCATTTCGCTGACCGCCATGGCCGTCTTTCTGTTTCTTGTGCGGGTCATGGGTTGGCCATCGCGCAACGGGTCATTCAATGTATGGGTCAACCTGCCCCTGTTCGATCCAACGGCTGGCGGCGATGTACTGTATCGCCTAAACCGCGACGCACGGATCAATATCGCGCTCGGATTTCTGCTGCCGTTCGTAATACCTGCTGTGGTCAAGATGGCTGCCGACCTGCTAAACCCGATCACGCTTGAGAACCCGCAAACCCTGATCTGGACGATGAGCGCATGGGCCTTCCTTCCTGCCAGCATGATCATGCGCGGCATCGCGATGCAGCGGATCGCCGAGATGATCCGCGACCAGCGCAAGCGAGCCTACGCCAACGCAGATACGGATTTGCTTCTGGCCTAATCATCGCATTCATCGCCCTGCTGTTCGGGGCGATGGCGCAGGCGGACACGCTTCGCATCGCGACTTACAACACTGAATTGCAACGGGACGGTCCGGGCCTTTTCCTGCGTGATCTTGCGCGTGGAGAGGACGACCAAATCGCTGCGGTACTGGCGGTCCTTGCCCATGCCGACGCAGATGTTCTGGCGCTTCAGGGGATCGACTATGACTTGACCGGTGAAGCGCTGAGCCGCTTGGCCAAGGTCGCGGGATACCCCCACCATTTCGCTTTGCGCCCGAATACAGGCATACCCACCGGGTTGGATATGGATGGCGATGGTCGGCTTGGCGGCCCGCGCGATGCGCAAGGCTACGGGCGGTTCTCGGGACAGGGTGGCATGGCAATCCTGTCGCGCTTTCCGATCAGGGCGAACGACGTGGAGGACCTGTCATCTCTCCTATGGGTGAACCTGCCCGATGCACTGCGTCCTGAAGTGAACGGCGCTGCATTTCCGTCAGAGCAGGCACTGGCTGCACAACGCCTGTCTACGACCGGCCACTGGATTGTCCCGATTGACGCGCCAGCCGGTACATTTCACTTGATGACCTTCCATGCCAGCCCGCCGGTTTTCGATGGTCCCGAAGATCGCAATGGGAAGCGCAACCATGATGAGATCAGGCTGTGGCAGCACGTATTGGATGGCCGGGTCAGCGCGGCCCCACCCGGCCCTTTCGTCGTTGCCGGTGATGCGAACCTGGATCCGGATGATGGCAGCGGGCTACACGATGCTATCCGGAACCTTCTTGCAGATCAGCGACTTATAAATCTGTCCCCGCGGGGACACGCTGGCACTGACACCGTGGATTGGGATGATCCGATACCGGGAGACCTGCGCGTCAGCTATGTGTTGCCCTCGACCCATTGGCGGGTTGTGGACAGCGGGGTGCTTTGGCCTGCCCCGGATGACGCGTTGGCCGACACCGTAGCGACAGCAAGTCGTCACAGGCTGGTTTGGACGGACCTGACCCTTGACCCCGCCGACGGTGGTGAGTAGGCGAAACCCCAAGCAATCAAAGGAGTTTCGTCCATGTCCAATCCGTCGATCTTGATCCTGCCCGGCGACGGCATCGGCCCCGAAGTCATGGACCAGGTGACACGTGTCATCGACTGGTACGGCGCGAAACGGGACCTCGCATTTGACGTCTCCACCGACCTTGTGGGCGGTGCAGCTTACGACGCACATGGCACACCCCTGCATGACGATACGATGGCACGCGCGCAAGAGGTTGACGCGGTTCTGCTGGGCGCCGTGGGTGGCCCGAAGTACGATGATCTGGACTTCTCGGTGAAGCCGGAACGCGGCCTGCTGCGCCTGCGCAAAGAGATGGACCTGTTCGCCAACCTGCGTCCTGCGCAGTGCTTTGACGCTTTGGCCGACTTCTCGTCCCTGAAAAAGGACATCGTGGCCGGTCTTGACATCATGATCGTGCGCGAGCTGACCTCGGGCGTTTACTTTGGCGAACCCCGCGGCATCTTCGAAGAAGGCAATGAACGTGTTGGCATCAACACGCAGCGCTATACCGAAAGCGAGATCGAACGCGCTGCCCGCTCGGCTTTTGAACTTGCCATGCGCCGGAACAAGAAGGTCTGCTCGATGGAGAAGGCCAACGTGATGGAAAGCGGCATCCTGTGGCGCGAGGTTGTGACCAAGGTCGGCGAGGAATACCCCGAGGTCGAGTTGAGCCACATGTATGCTGACAACGGCGCGATGCAGTTGGTGCGTGCGCCCAAACAGTTCGATGTGATCGTGACCGACAACCTGTTCGGCGACATCCTGTCCGACTGTGCCGCCATGCTGACAGGCTCACTGGGTATGCTGCCCTCCGCGTCGCTGGGCGCACCGATGGCCAATGGCCGCCCCAAGGCGATGTACGAACCCGTCCACGGATCGGCCCCTGACATCGCTGGCCAGGGCAAGGCGAACCCAATCGCCTGCATGCTCAGCTTTGCCATGGCGCTGCGCTATTCCTTTGACCAGGGCGACGAGGCTGCACGTCTGGAAGCCGCCATCGAGAAAGTGCTGGCGGACGGTGCCCGCACGGGCGACCTGATGGGACCGGAAGGCGGCACGCCGCTATCCACTGCCGAGATGGGCGACGCGATCCTCGCGGCCCTCGACGCCAGCCTCTAATCCCGCGCAGGCGCGCGAAGCACATTTCGCGCGCCGCGTCAGGGCAGGAATTCCTGACTTGGGACAACATGACGCGATCACCACCTCGTGATCCGTTGAGTAACGGACCAAAGGATTTTCCATGTTCCTGTTTTCCCTGCGTGCCGCATTGTGCGGTCTTGTACTTGGCGGCCTTGCCGCTTGCGACGTCGCATACCCGGTCACCGTGATTGGCGACAACGGCATGACCTTTCGCGGATCAGCCACCGATACGTTCCTTCATGGCGGCAGCTTTCAGGCCACCAATGGCAACGCAGTCTGCACCGGCACCTACGACAAATTTGCAGATATCAGCACAGTGAGCTTCCCTGTTGTGTGCAACAACGGGCTGCGCGGCGTGGGCACCGCGTATTTCCAGTCTCCGACCTCAGGGTCCGGTTTCGTCACAATGACCGATGGCAGCCAGTGGCAGTTCATCTTTGGCCGCGGCGCGCTGGCGCTTTAAGGCTCATGGCCCTGCGGGCCGGTGGACATCGCCCGGCCCGCGGCGTTAATGGGACAAAAGCATAGTTATCAAAAAAAAACGCCATGTCCTCGAACGCCAAGGGCGCATTGCTCGCCCTCATCGCCTTTGGAATATTTTCGACCCATGACGTCTTTATCAAGACGTTGGGGGCGACCTATTCCCCGATCCAGATCGTGTTCTTCAGCGTTCTGCTCAGCTTTCCACTGGCGACGATCATGCTGATGCGTGACGCCAAGCCTGGTACATTGGTGCCGGTGCATCCGTGGTGGATGGCCCTGCGCACCGCAGGGGCGGTCATCACCGGTGTGTCGGCATTTTATGCTTTTGCAAACCTGCCGCTGACGCAAACCTACGCCATCCTTTTTGCGACCCCGCTGCTTATCACGGTTCTGTCGATCCCCATCTTGGGCGAGAAAGTTCGTCTTCCCCGCTGGCTTGCCGTCATCGTGGGGCTGGCCGGTGTCATGGTGGTACTGCGTCCTGGCACGACCGACCTGACACTGGGCCACTCAGCCGCGATCATCGCCGCTTTTGCCGGTGCTTTTGCATCAATCGTCGTACGCAAGATTGGCGCCGAGGAGCGCACGGTTGTCTTGCTGTTGTATCCGATGGTCGGCAACTTTCTGGTGATGGGCGCGGCCCTTGCCTTCGTCTACGAACCGATGCCGATCGAGCATCTGGGCATGCTGGCCGTCATCTCGGTCATGGCCTGGATCGCCGGTCGCTTCATCATTGCCGCATACCAGACCGGAGAAGCCGCAATCGTGGCGCCCATGCAGTATTCACAAATCCTGTGGGCAACCGTTTATGGCCTCGTCTTTTTCAACGAGGTGCCAGACAGCTACACCGGGGTCGGTGCCGCGATCATCATCGCGTCGGGCCTGTTCATCGTGTTCCGCGAAAGCCGGTCCGGCAATTCGGAAAACAAGCCAGTTCTGCGCACCCGCAGCCGTATCGGTACACCGGGCGCATTTCGGGTGAGCAGCCTGATGACCAGCGGTCGCTTCCGCGACGAGCCTCTTGCCAAAACACCGGACGGGGAGTAATTCGCCCGGCACGGTCGGAGTGTAGCTCAGCCTGGTAGAGCACTGTCTTCGGGAGGCAGGGGCCGGAGGTTCGAATCCTCTCACTCCGACCAATTGAAAAACGTTGAGCGCTAGACAACGTAGACCTTCAAGTCACCAAGTATGCTACAGTTCCGGAATGCACGTGAGGAAAGTATCCTTAGCGAGGCGAGAACACCAATTCCAGACGGCGCGACCTGATACTCTCAAGGTACTCAAGAGACAGCGAGCGGACAGTGCATATCGAGTGTTTCTGTCGCAACCATTCTGAATGGAGTTTCAATCGATAGTCCCCATTCACAACAACCCTAGACCCGTGGCTAGCCGCGATCACGCGCCATGGCGATGGCATCTGCCACGGCTCGCACAGTTTGTCCGCGCAACGGGCCTGATGCGCAGAGTTCCCATATGCCTCTGTCTTTGCAGAATTGGTTCTGCGCTCTTATGGTCGGTGCGGTCATCTCTGCGGTGATACGACCCGAATAGTACCCAAGGCCGCGCAGCTCCTTCTGAAGTACACGAACCCAAGCGTTCTTGTTGATCCAAAACGCCGTACTTGCGACGCGCGCATAGTGTTCGGTTTCGGTGTCTTGCAGTACCTTTTCGGTCTCGATCCAGAACCGACCCGGGTTCAGGTCAGCAGCCAGCCGAACCCGTTCCATCAACAACGTGCGCCGCTGGATGCCGGGTACGCTTATCAAGGCTTCGCGTTGCCGGGTGATCTGGCTCCGTTTGTCTTGCGCGCGGGTCAAATAGACAAGTGCCGCTTCCGCAAACCGTGCATCCCCCTCAAGACCAATTTGCACGACGCGTTTTACAATGTGATCCGGGGCTTGTCCGCGGATGCGGTTCCAGTTGTATCTTAACAAGAGATCGCGGGCAGCGTTTGCATCACCATCACGCGCCAACACACGCAGCATATGCTGGCCCAACGCAGGATCTGATGCCGCACCAAATGCCCGATCGATATGCGCGGTACCCAGCAGTCGTGCTGTGCCCGGGTGCTGATCGCGCGCTGCCTGTTGCAACAGGTGCAATGCAGCGTCTGCATGACCCAGTGCCAATTCTACCCGCGCCAGCGACGCAAAAGCCCAACGGTGTCCGCTTGCAGTTGCGTGTTGATACCACTGCCGTGCGGCCGTCAGATCTTTGTGCGTCCCCAGGCCATGTCGATAGTAGTAGCCAACCCGATTGGCCGCCGGGATGTGTCCCGAGTGCGCCAACACCAACATTGCGTCAAAGGCGGCTTCCGGATCATGCGTCTCCTGCGACTGGATCGCGTCGAACTCCGAACGGCTGATGTCAGATTGGACAGCCGACGACAGCATCAGCACCAAAATAAGGGATCCAAGAACAGAGGGCATATGACATTCCTTTTCCGTGTGCGGCGGCGCACTGTTCGAACGCCGCCTGGAGTCGATCAAAAAATCAGCAGGTCAACCACGCCATCAACGAAGGCGTCTCCGATGTCAGCATGATCGCGGACCAGGATGCTTTGCGCACCCGTCAGAGAGATCAGCAGGTCTCCGTTTTCGTGCTGCTCGATATGCTCTGCGGCCCAAGTCTCGATGTCAGAAACAGCCATGCCAAAGCTGAAATCAGTCAGATCGATCACGTCCGCGTTGCCGCCATAGATGTTGACGTCGGTGATCTCGTCACGAAAAAAGCTGTTGGTAGCGTGGAACACAAAAACGTCGCTGCCTTGACCACCGGTGAGCATGTTGCGACCACTGCCTCCGAAAAGAACATCGTTTCCAGTGCCTCCATCCAGGGTGTCACCCCCCGTGCCACCGTCCAGCGTGTCATTGCCCCAGGACCCTGCCAAAATGTCCTGACCTGCGCCTCCAAACAAAAGATCGGTACCTGCCCCGCCGTTCAGAACGTCGCCGCCCGCGCCCCCGTCGAGGGTGTCTGCGCCGTTTCCGCCGCCAAGCGTGTCCATGCCAGCGCCACCGTTCAGAATGTCGTTGCCCTGCTGCCCCTGCAGCAGGTCGTTGCCAGCGCCGCCGGACAGTTCGTCCGAACCTGCGCCTCCGTGCAAGTCATCCGCGCCACCGTCGCCAAACAGGGTGTCTGCACCCTGACCACCACGCAAGGTGTCATTGCCTGCGCCACCCGACAAAAGGTCATCATCGGCGCGGCCGTACAGCGTGTCAGACCCATTTCCGCCAAAGAGCTGGTCGTTTCCAGATGCGCCGCCCAAGCGGTCATCACCGTCGCCCCCAATGACGGTGTCATCACCATCGCCGGCCCAGATTTGATCTGCTCCGTTGCCGCCATCAATATCGTCGCTGCCAGAGCCGCCAAAAAGCATGTCGTGACCGACACCACCCGAGAGGATATCGGAGCCCTCTGCCCCGTGCAGCCTGTCGTCACCCGCGCCGCCGTCCAAGGCATCGTCACCCGCGCCGCCATAAAGGCCGTCTGATCCAGTGCCCGACAAAAGTACGTCAGCCCCTGTTCCGCCATAGAGCCGGTCAAAGCCTTCTCCACCCTGCAATGTGTCATCGCCCTCGGCGCCGATCAGACGATCATTGGCATCGCCACCATGCATCAGGTCGTTTTCGGCGCCTCCATACAGTCGGTCGAGGCCGGCACCGCCCGTCATCGTGTCGGCACCCGCACCACCATAGAGCCGATCGTTACCCGACCCGCCGTCCATGTGGTCATTGCCCAAGCCACCCCAAAGGCGGTCGTCAATCCCACCGCCTGCACCGCCGCCTGTACCACTGGTTTCACCACCGATCAGAACGTCATGTCCCGGGCCACCGAACAACCGATCGCTGCCCGTGGAGCCGTTGACTGTGTCGTCACCCGCGCCGCCGCGTACCGTGTCGTTGCCAGCCCCGGCATCGACCACATCTTCGCCCGCTTGGGCATAGACCTGGTCGGCGCTGTTGCCTGATGTGATGATATCGTCAGCGGCTTTGCCATGGATCCGGTCCGGCCCTGCGCCGCCATTGATCATATCCGCCTCAGGTGTGCCGTAGATGTGTCGTGTCATAGTCTGTATTCCTCATTTCTGGGTTGGGCGTGCGCTTGCACGCGCCTTTGATGGGGCCGTCAGGCCACGCGAATGGGTTTGTCCGGTACGATGTCGAGACGGATGACACGTTCGAGGTCTTCGGCGCGGACATCGATCAGGATGCTGAGCATCGACTCGAGAGTGAAATAGGCGCGTAGAACGCGGAACATCAGGTACTCCGGCAAGGCGAAGATGCCCTTCGGAACGCCGTTCAACAGCGAGGCCACGACTGCCATGATCGCTGGGGCGCCCGTAGTAACGGCCACGATGGATTGCCAAACAATTGGGCTCATGGCGTTGAAGCCCAAGCCCCATTCGAGGCTGCCAAATATGATCAACGGCACCAGCATGGCCCGCCGGGCTGAATTGATCAGCATGTAAGGCAGTATGACCTTGCCGCGCAGTGTTTTGCCGCCGCCGTAGATCAGGTCCCGGCATCGCGATGAGATGTGGTAAATCGACCGAAACCACCGCATCCGTTGTTCACGCATGTGGCTGTAGGACGACGGGACCTCGGACACGTAGCGCAGTTTGGGGTCCACCACCGAGTGAAAGCCCAATTCGCCAATGCGCAGCGAGATATCGGTGTCTTCGCCGTTCATCCCTTCGACGAAACCACCGAGGTATCGGGGATGATGCGTGCGGTAGACCACGAACATTCCAGGGATGCCGACGACGCCGTTCACAGCACCCATTGCCACGGAATAGAAGCCATGTTTGACCAGCACTTCGAGCAAGCGGGCCCGATCAAAAAGGGCGCCCCCCGGGGGCACGGGTACACCCCCCACGACACCGACGCTTGGATCCGTGAAATACGGCATGGCCCGGGTGAAATTGTCTTCGCCCACCAGTGTGTCTGCATCGACGCGCACCAGAAACTCGGTTTCGCATGCATCAAGCCCTGCATTCAGCGCGTTGGACTTTCCGGGTTTGGGCACATTGATTACACGCCCCTTAGCGGCTTTGCAGGCAGCCAGCGTTTCACGAGCAATCTCTTCGGTGTCGTCGGTAGAGTTGTTGTTCATGATCAGGATGTGAACGTCACCACCGTAGTGGGTAGCCGCGCGGTCCATGGCGTTGATCGTGTCGCGGATGATGTAGCTTTCGTTGTGTGCAGGCACGATGACCGACACGGGCGGCTTGAACTCTGGCGTCTTGGCCGTCAGCACGTCGTAGATTGCCAGCAGATAAAGCTGCCCGAAGAGCACAGGCAGGAACAGGAAAACGCCCGGGCCGATCCCGCCCAACAGAGTCCAGTCGCGCATCAATTGCACAAGGTAAAGGTCCATCCCGCCCACCCAGATGGCGACGCCAGCCGCGATCACGATGGTCACGCCAAGGCGGACAAACGC
The DNA here is from genome assembly GCF_059611725.1 of Tateyamaria sp. LSS28. NCBI lineage: Bacteria > Pseudomonadati > Pseudomonadota > Alphaproteobacteria > Rhodobacterales > Roseobacteraceae > Tateyamaria > Tateyamaria sp. LSS28. Next base: position 402,217 of record NZ_JCAPFI010000001.1, read on the forward strand.
CCTGAGCTGGCTGACGGGTATATGTTCGATCCGGATGCGGGCCGGCATGAAGCCGCGCTCCAGCAGCTTGAAGGAATAGACGGCAAAGCCGAACAAACCTGACGTGATCGCGCTGAAATGCAGCGACAAAGACGATCCGATCAGATGGTGCGCGGTCGCATTGGCCAAATCGAACACGGCACAACCAGCCAAAAAGGTCAGCACCATGTCCATCCCGAAAAGCAGACGGCCGCGTGCGTCGCCAGAACTGAAAGCGGCGAAGGCTACAAAGAACGAAATCAGGAAGATGCGGATCGCGATGGCATGGCGACCGGTATGCTGGGAAAAAACATAGTCATGGTTTGGAAAGATCTGGGCAACCGTGTCGGTGTTGATCAGCCAAAGCTGAACCGCAGCCAACACGGTGAAAACGGCCAACATGCGTGGCGCCTGCCACACGGAAACAGGGCCCGCGAACCGTTTCGGCGCACTGTCGACCGAGATGTAGTTGATCTGTTCGCGCTTGTCGTCGGCGGTGGTCATGACGCCACCCCGCCAATTTCGATGCCAGCCGGGGCGATCAGCAAAAAGGCGCGTGTTGCGGGCAAACCTTGGCCCGGTTGCAAAGGGCGCAGATCGACGGTGCCAGTGTCAGCGCCTTGGGTCAGAACCCATACTGATCCGCTCTCTGGCAAGGACGGACGCATGTCACCCGGGTTCACAATAACAATGTGCGCTGTCTGCAGCGCGGGTTTTAGCGTGGCGGATGGTGGCGCGATCTGCGCCAGCCAACCGGCAACTTGTTCTGCTTGCACAGCGGTCAGCGACGCCGTCAAAGAAACATGGATGGGATCCAGCGCTGCAAGCATTGTGCGCAGGTCATCAATGGGTCCTGCATAAACATCTTCGCCTGGCACCAATTGCGTTTCCGGCAACATCTCTGCCACCAACTCGGGACCTTGATCGCACACACCGTTCCGCTCGGCGTTAGTGGTGGCGACGATCTCAATCTGGTTGTGCGCAGCTTGCCAGTCCGCTGGCAGATCGATGCGGGCCTCGTATTCCCTTTGCTTTGACTTGAAGCTGTCCTGCAGAAGCAAGCGATTGTTCAGTGTCACCGTAAGTGACCACAGGTGATCGCCGAAAAGATCGCCAAGAGCCAGTCGTACGTCTAGGTAAGCCGGAATGCGCTGCTTGCCACCGTCTTCGAGCGAGTAGCGCGCGCGCCAAGCCGTGGCGTGATGAAACCTGCGCGCACCGGCATTCACACCGCTCTGCGCCAAGGCTTGGGGATCGTCCACGGTGGGTGCAGAAGCGCCGGAAACAGTCGCCAACACCTCGCGCAGGGCAACCGTAGTCAGTGCGTCCTCTTCGCCTGCCGCCAGAAAAAGGATGCGCAAACCATGCCGCTTTGCATCCACGCCCAGCAACAGACGGCGCAACTGTTCGTCCTGTTGCAGCCACACAGGCCACGACACCCGCACCACATCGCCCCACGCGTGGACGCGGTCTCGGGCACTGACAAGCGGTTCATTCAATGTGAGGTGAAGAGCGCTGGTCGTCTCGATCTCGACGATGGCGGCGATACCGTCTTCTGGTCCGCACTGCTGTTGGGTGTCAGTGCCTTGCAGTGAGAAAGAGACGACCAGCTGGTCACCCGCAAAATCCGACAGTGACAACGGAATTTGCAGGGACCGTCCCGCCTCGCCCGGACGCAGCAACAGTTCGCCCCGGCGGGTATTGTGGATCGAGATGCGCAGCACCCCTTCCACCCCGGCCAGAACCTGAGTTGTCGCATTGATTTGGAGGTATCCGGACGTCGGGCGTGCATCTTTGGGGAAGGTGAACGCGACGCTTTGATAGGCGGGAAAACCAGCCAGGATCACGGGGTGATCCGGGTTGGATCGAAGAATTTCAGCCGTGTCGTTGCCCGGGGCCGATGCCGCCAGGCGGTGTTCGAACACCAGCTGCGGTCCGGCTACGATCTGCCGGACCATGTGTTGACCTTGTTCCAGAATGTTCATGGTTGAAAGCAGGAGGGCAACGCCTGCCAACAAAAAACCCATAAGCCCAATGCCGATCATGCGCATGGCTGTCACCGTTTGGTTGAAATTGAGATATCTCTCTCACGCGGGGCCCACCTCCAAGCAGGCGCAGCGTGAGAGAGGGTTGATCAGGCCGCTTTGCGTGCTTTCGGAGGGACGACGCCCGGGCGCTGATTGTCGGTCCACGTCGACACACAGGGGATCATCCGGCGAATGCAGCGGTCGGCGTATTTGGCCGCGATCTGCTGCGTTTCGTCGATTAGGCCCTGTGCCAGCGTGACCGGTTGCAGACCCAGAGAGAGAAAGGTCTTGTTCGAGACGCGCAGGTCATTTTCGGCCGCCTCGTTGCGGGGATTGTCCACATAGGCAATGGATGCGCCTGATGCGTCTGCCACCAGTTTTGCCAGCGACCGCACTGTGTGGGTTTCGGTCATCTGGTTCAGGATTGCGACTTTGCCGTCCTTGGCGGGTGGATTGTTAACGGCCAAGGCAAGGCATTTCACCGTGTCCTGAATATGGATGAACGCGCGGGTTTGACCGCCGGTGCCATGCACCGTCAGGGGGTGACCAACCACCGCCTGCATCAGAAACCGGTTCAGGACGGTGCCATAGTCGCCGTCATAATCGAAACGGTTGATCAGACGTTCATCAAGGCGGGTCTCTTCCGTCTGGGTCCCCCAAACAATACCCTGATGCAGGTCCGTGATGCGCAGCCGGTCATTCTTGGCATAGAACTGGAACAGCAGCTGATCCATGGACTTGGTCATGTGGTAAACGCTGCCCGGATTTGTGGGGTACAGAATGTCCCGCTTCATGATCTGCTTGTCATCGCCGGGGACATAGACAGGCAGGTAGCCTTCGGGAATTTCCAACCCGTCATCGTCATAGCCGTAGACCCCCATGGTCCCCAGATGGACAAAGTGTGGGTCCAGGCCCAGCTCGACCGACGCGGCGAGCAGGTTGTGTGTGCCGGAGATGTTATTGTCGACCGTGTAACGCTTTTCGCTCGCGCCTTTCATCGAATAGGGGGCGGCGCGCTGTTCGCCGAAATGGATGATCGTGTCGGGCTTGCTGGCTGCCAACAACGCGGTCACTGCGTCAAAGTCGCGGGCCACATCGATGTTTTCAAAGCGGATGGTCCGACCGGTATGCTCTTTCCAGGCGGCAATGCGATCTTCCATGGATGCGATGGGGGTCAAGCTGTCCGCCCCCATCTGCGCGTCGATTTGACGGCGCGATAGGTTGTCGACGATGGTGATGTTGTGCCCCTGTGCCGACAGGTGCAGTGCCGTGGGCCAACCACAAAAACCGTCGCCACCAACCACAATAATGTCTTTTGAATATTCCATGTCTTTGTTCCCTCAGATGGGCCCCTCCAAGCGGCCCGTTGTAAGATGAACAAAGATTTACGCCCCTGACGCGCCATGCGCTGGGGTGAGGGGGTATAGGCCTCGGGGAATTGGAGCAGGACAACTATCCCAAAGAATAGTGCACCTGTGCTTATGGTGTCTGAGATGCGTGCTGCAACACCGCGTTCACCCGGGTTTGAGACGTTTCTTTTTCCGCCTCCAGGCGACACACCCAAGAATCGTAATCCTGCAAGGCTTCGGCACGCGCTTGAGTTTCCATGTCGAACAGGATCGCTTCTAGATCCGACTGGCCCAACAGCGACGCCGCGCCCTTTGCCCTGTGCACTGCCTCAGCCAGCGTGGCCTGATCCGGCATTGTGACTTGCGCGCGCAAGAGGTCGAACAAGTTCGTCATTTCACGGAAAAAGGCGTCTGCGGTGGATCGCACTTTGTCGGGGCCTAACAGGTCAATCATTTCCGTCAGCGCTTCGGGGTACTGCACACCGTCCAGTCTGGAGGTCGGGCCTGCCGACACTTCAGACAACACACTGTGAAGGGCGTCCAGCCGAATAGGTTTGGTATGGAACCGGTCCATGCCTGCATCAACGGCCTGCTCGCGGTACTCTTCGCGCCCGTGGGCCGTCAGGCCGACAATCAAAGTGTTTGCGTTCCTGCCACCGTCAGACCGCAAATGCCGGGTCGCTTCGATACCGTTCATGACAGGCATGCTGATATCCATAAAGATGATATCGAACGCGGTCGCGTTGGCGCGTTCGATCGCGTCAGCGCCGTTCACGGCCTCCTGCACGGAATGCCCCATCGAATGCAGCATGTCGCTTAGCACACTGCGATTGATCGAATTGTCTTCCACAATCAGAACCGAACAGACCTTGTGACTGGGCCGATCATCCTCGCCCGTCGCGGGTGCCTTCTCCGACACCGCTTCGCTGCGTTTCAAAGGCAGAGAAAGAACAAAGGTTGAGCCTTCGCCCGCGACACTCTTGACCGACACATCGCCCTCCATGGCGCGGGCAATGCGGCGTGAAATAGACAGGCCCAGACCATCACCGCGAGCCTGACGTCCCTCGGCAGCGGCATGAGCAAAGAAGTCCTCGAACACCTGTTCGTGTTGATCGGGCGCAATACCAATGCCTGTGTCGGTGACCGCAAAGCGTAGGGAAGACGTATCAGGCCCGTGGATTCCGGCGACGTCGACCGTGATGCCTCCCTGTTCCGTGAACTTGATCGCGTTGCCAATCAGATTGGTCAGGATTTGCCGGATGCGCCCTGCATCGGCATTGTACGGCCCACGCATCGCAGGCGCGATGTCGAGCATAATCGACAGCCCCTTTTCCCGCGCCAGTGGTTCGAACATGTCGATGACGCCCTGCATCAGAGCGGTAAGCCGGAATTCCTGCAGGTTCAGTTGCAGATTGCCCGTTTCAATCCTAGTGATGTCCAGCGCTTCATTGACATGCTCCAGCAGTACCTCGCTTGATGAGGTTGCGATGTTGGCATAGCGTGTTTGTTGATCGTTCAGAGCAGTTGTCTTCAGCAAGTCGAGCACGCCCAGAATACCGTTCAAGGGTGTGCGCATCTCGTGGCTCATTACTGTCAGGAACTGCGACTTCGCCTTGTCGGTGCGTTCGGCGCGATCCCGGGCATCAATCAGCTTTTGCTCGTTGATCTTTCGTTCGCTGATGTCGCGGATATAGGCGATGAACGTAACGTTATCTCCGTCCTGCGCGGTCGTGATGTTCAACTCGACGGGAAACTCCTCGCCCGACTTCCGCAAGGCGGCCAGTTCCACCCGCCCGGCATCGACGACCCGCGGCTGGCCGGTTTTCAGATACCGTCGCATGCCGTTATGATGCGCATCCCGCATACGGTGTGGAATGAAGGTGTCTTCCATGGTCAGGCCGATTATCTCGTCCCGCTGCCAGCCGAACACACGTTCGGCAGAGCGATTAAATCCGATGATCCGCCCCTCCACATCCGCAGTGACGATGGCATCAAGAGAGGCAGCGACCGTCGACGACAGTTGTTTTGAGGACGCTGAAAGCGCTGCATCGCGCCTGGCCGCACGCAGCAACAGCCTGTCCAATACGACCATCAGGCCGGCCATCAGGATGAGAAGCACAATGGCGACACCGCCAGTCCTGATCAGCTGGCTCGCAAACTGGGCGCGCCGTGCCTCGGACCGTTCCGCCCCCAACCGGATACCCAACAACGCGATATCCCGGACAGCGGGTCTCACATCCCGCACGTCACGTTGCAATTGGGCTACAGCCGCATCATCCAGTGCCCCCGTCGCATCCAGCACGGCAATCGCCTGTTCTGCAAAGGTATTGATCGGTGCGATCAACGCGCCGGCCTGCTGGCTTTCGCCAAAGATCTCGGCCGACCGGCCCGAGTTGATGATGTTCAGGCGGCTCAACGCAATGTCGATCCGCAATCGCACCTCATCCTCGGGATAGGTTCCTGCAACGACCTGATCCGTCAGCATAGCATCAAGGTTCGCAAACTCCGTGTCTATCTGCGAGATGCTCCACTGCGTGTTGTCCCCCGCGGCGCGGGACAGGGCCTGGACCTGTGACACCAGGCTTGTCACCATCACAGCCAACAAAAGAAAGAGCAGGCAAATGCCTGCTAGAACCGAAAGCCGGTAAAGGTTCAGCTTTTGCGTCATAAGTGGCCTCGTTTCAGTCGATCCCAGCCTATGCGCTTGGGTGCTGTCAATCCACGACCTTGAGACGGTTCAGTTGCCAGATACTGAGCGAATAGATCGTCTCGGTCTGGTACTTGGGGTCTTGGTCGTATGGAAACACGATCCAATAGGGCCCCTTATCCCGCACTGACATCACGTTGCCATCCATACGAGTGGCGATGATAGGTGCGGTTTCCTCAAGCTGGGCCAGCGGCATAGTTACCTTGTAGTCGTTCAGGGCAACCATCTCGACCGCAGTGCCTTGTGCGCCAACGGACTCCAGCACAGCAGCCAACGGCGCACCCGAAAAGGTGACCGCCCCATCGGTCCAGATCGTGGACGTCGTGAAAGACTGCTGTGGCAAGGCGTCAAGATCGGCAAGCTCGAGTGTGACCGGATCAGACTGCGTGGCATCCGCGGTGATCTGCAACCCGGTAACGGATTGCGCCATGGCCGACGTGTGCCACCCCAAAAGCAGTACGAAAAAAAAGGTGATGGCCCGTAAGTGGTGACGCTTAACCATTTTCATTCCTCGATGATCCAGTGCCCTACCCCTAAATACCCGGGACGATCAGGTCATCAGGGCATTGGCATAGGCACCTATACCAAAGTATAGTTTCGTCATGGTTTGGTCAGGATTTCGGGTGAAAAGTTGCAGGGAGTAAAAGAGTTGCAGAAATGCCCAACATTCTGATTGCTGACGATCACGACCTCGTACGCGACACCATCGCCGCGTATCTTGAAACCGTTGATGACTTTCACGTGCAAACGGCAGCCAGCCTGGATGATGCGCTGACCAAGATGCGCGGCTTGGATGCGGTTGATCTGCTCATACTAGATTACAACATGCCGGGCATGAATGGCCTTGCCGGTCTGGACAAGGCACGGGGACAATTCCCTGCAACCAAGGTCGCGTTGATGTCCGGGGTCGCCAATCGTGACGTGGCCAATAGCGCGATGGCAAACGGGGCACACGGGTTCATCCCGAAGTCGCTGACGGCTGTGTCCTTGGTCAATGCGATCAAGTTCATTCTGTCAGGTGAACGATACTTTCCGTTCGATTTCGGCACGGGTGATACGCGCGCAAAGCCATCAGGCGCCTTTGCCACACTGTCGGATCGCGAAATGGAGACACTGGAACAACTCTGCATTGGGCTGTCAAACAAAGAGATCGCACGCAATCTCGGCGTGCAGGAAGTTACGGTCAAACTGCACGTCAAGAACGTGCTCGCGAAACTCGGCGTGTCGAACCGAACGCAAGCTGCCCTGCTGGCAAAAGAGCATCAGCTGTTTTGAAACATCCCGCAGAGGATTAGAAAACCAAGCAAAAAGCGTGCTCGACAGCTTGGCGCACTCGCCCAGCAGGGATGCGCAACCGGATCAATCCGATGTTGGCGGGGCTGCACACGCAACGCTGTCGGACAGTATTTCATCTACTGCAGAGGCGGACTTGTTCAGTAAAACCGCAGACAATTCATCTACGGGCGTTACACGGTTCACATTGTAAGCCTCAAGCGTCGCAAAATCTGGGATGCTGTCCCAGTGAAGCGATAATCGGTGATCGTGTACGACATCAGGACAAGGGCGGTCTTGAGCATGGAAACATGCACGATCCACCATGCCCGGTTTGGCTGCGCACCAAAAATGCAAACATGACGCCCAGAACCCGGCCAAACCCAAGACATAGTATATTGTGGGTGCGCCAGTTCAGATTTCGCAAAGCAGGCAGGTCCACAGAATGTCGATGCATCGCCACCACGCTATGTGAAAACTCTAACTGCTGTCTCGCAAAGCTTTCAGTCGTTGTCGGAAAGCCGCCAGATATCTTGCTCTCCAAATCCACGGATGGATCTGGCGCCCACGTTCTCAATGTCGAACTGATCCTTGATCGTATGCGCCACTGCGTCTTGCACTGTAATCTGCATGGGCTCTGAAAACTCCTGCAGACGCGAGGCAAGGTTCACCGCAGGGCCAAAGATGTCATAGACGTACTTTTGAATGCCCACGACCGAGCCAACCACAGAACCCGTGGAAATGCCGATGCGGCACCGCCACTGGTGTGGATGGCTCAAGTTGCGCCGCATCAGGTACCGCACAAACCGGATGGCCGTGTTGGCAATTGCCTTTGAGTGATCGGGGGTAGGATCAGGCAAACCCGCGACAGTAATGTAGGCATCACCGATTGTCTTGATGCGCTCACAGCCGAACTGCTCACCAATGCGATCAAATGCACTGTAGATGTCGTTCAATTCCGTGACGGTCACACTCGGGTCTTGTGACGCGACCATGTCCGTAAACCCGACAAAGTCGAGCATCAGAACAGAAACGGGATCGTACATCTGAGGCGTCACGACGCCAAAGGTCTTGTATTCCTCGTAGACAGAGCGGGGCATGATGTTCAGCAATAGCTTTTCTACCTGCTCCTTCTCCCGTTTGATTTCTCGCGTATTGCGCTCAACCATCATCGAATAGGAATCAATCATCGATTCCAGTTCCTTGATGCGCGTGATGTTCTGGCACACGAGAACAAGCATATCGCCCTCGGCTACGGTAAAGTCCAAGGCGATGACCATTGTCCGGCGTTTTTTCTTGAACCGGATTTCCGATGTGTGGCGCCCGGTCCCAATCAGGTTTTCAGACATCGCTTGGACATCAAGCTCCGGGAAAAGCTGTTGTAGCTGCGTGGGTTGATTTTCGCCACCAAACCATTCGTCAAACGTATCGTTGCGGAATCCGAATTGGAGGGTTTTGCGATCCAAAAGTGCAACACCTACCCCAATTGCGCGAAGCAGTTGTTCGTTTATCGCTTCAATGGTCATGGATCACCTAACAATCAAAGGGCGGCGTTTGCCGAATTCCGCCACGACGGTTTCGACATCGTCACTTGCCATTCCGTGCCCGAGCAGTGTTTCACGCAGCAGCGTTTCAAGCTCGTCGAAATGGGCATCGGTGATGTCCAGATGCGCGTGTAATTGTTGCAGTTGTTTGTCTGTATAGGCCGCAGGGCCACCCAGCAGGGACGCGATAAACTTGGTCTGGTGATCCACGATCCGAGACATATCGACGTCGTCGAAAAACGGGCCAATTTCTTCGTTGTCCAGAAGGCTGTCATAGAAGGAAAGCACGATCTTACTGACCTGTGAAAACCCTCCGTACGACTCGTACAGCGTGCGTTCAGCCATCGAAAATCCTTTCGGGCAAAGAAATGTCGAAAATACTCATCCTCAAACAAAGATGACTAATTCTCGTTTGGCAAGTTAACCGAGGTCCAAGCCGATCCTGGGTGGAAGCCCCCCGACAGAACCACTCAGGGGGCTTTGGTTGCTTTATCAATGGCTTAATGACGTCCTAGAACCACCTCGGCATATTCTGAAGAGACGCACAGCGCGTCGCCGGTCGAGATGTCGAATTTGTCGATAAGTGCCACGATGTCCGCCCGTAGGGCTGTCTGGCCTTCTGAATCCAGCGCTTCAAACGCCTTTTGCATCGGGCCATAGAACATTCGAAAGTAGTCGATGAAATGCGCGGCAGAGCGGTAGCGGAACAAGAAGTTCTTGCACTGGAACGAAGATACCTCGCACGACTTGCCAAAGGTTTGGGCAAGCCAATCCCGACTGCCCCACAACGCGGGTGATTTGACGCCGGCAGGCGGCGGCACATGCTGTCCGATCGTCTTGAACAGCTGTCCGATGAAGCTGTTAGGCGTCCAGTTGGCCATCCCGATCTTTCCACCCATCTTGACCACCCGCTGAAGCTCCGCGGCGGATTGCTGTTGGTTTGGTGCGAACATCACCCCGAAGGTGGATGCGACTGCATCAAAGGACTGATCCTCGAACGGCAGATTCTCTGCATCGGCGACCTTGTAGTTGACAAACAGGCCCTCCGCTTTTGCACGCGCGCCGCTCGCATCCAGAAGCTCGGGCACGTAATCCGTCGACGTGACGTTGCAAAAGCGGCGTGCAAAGGCCAGCGTTGCGTTGCCATTGCCGGCAGCCACGTCCAGAACGGTCGCGTCCGCATCCATATCCATTGTTTCGGCAAGCTCCTCACCGGTGATTTGCAGGGTTACGCCAACCTTGCTGTAATCTCCCGATCCCCAAGCCACACTTTGCTTGGCCTTGATCGCGGTGTAGTCCGTTGCGGTATCGATCATCACTTGAGTGCCCATCGTTCGTCTCCTTTGGGTGTTGAGCTGGCCATCCACCAGCAGTTTCATTCGGTCGTTGGGTTTGCGTCATGCAGCCACTTGGCTTGGCCACCTGCACGGCGCAGCGGGCCGTTCAACGCTCGCGACATGTTCGAGAATTCTTGAATTGACCCATTCTGGCTGGAAGATGGGCGCCATGTGTCCAAGTTCCGGCAGCAGTGCGATACGCGCCTTCGGCAATGCCTTTGCGATGGCAACAGACACGTGCTGTGTGACGTCAGGCGAATCCAAACCTGTCATGACCAGGGCCGGTATCGACAGGTTGGACAAATCGGAAAGCGTCCAGGTTTCTGCGAACCCATGAGCAAAATCCGTCATGATCGAAGAGATCATTCCAGCGAACCGTTGCTGGGCAACATCGGGCAGACCCGCCCAGAAGCCATCGCCATTCCAGAAGTCCAGGAAGTGCTGCATCCCCGCTGGCACGTCGTCTTCCAACGCGGCGATATTCACCTGTGCTGAGATGCTCTGGATTTCTGCAAACAGGCGTTGCTCCACAACGTTGCCGCCTTTCAAAAAATGGAACGCCGCCGGTTCATAAAGCGTCAGGCTCTTCACGAGATCCGGGCGCATCAAGGCGACCTTGATTGCAATGCCGCCCCCATTTGAGTGGCCAACCAGGTGCACCGGCCCTCCGATTTCTTCGATGGCCGAGATGACTGGGGTGGCAGAAAATGCGCCGCCCTTCTGAGAGAAATCTCCGACCAAGGGCGCACGACCGTAACCGGGAAGATCAAACGCATGCACGTTGAACCGATCTTTCAGGTCATCTGCGAGCCGGCGCCATTGGCTGCTGCTTGAAGCTGAGGAATGCAAGGCGACCACGGCGGCATTGCCTTGATCAATTGGCTGATATGAAAATGTCATTGTTCTGATCCAAATGCGTTGTCGATGGACAGCATCTGGTGGTCGTATGTTTCAGTGCGATGTCTGAATAGGTGGTGCCGTGTTTCATTTGTTGCATATCGGAGTTTGCGCGCCAAACGGCTACCGGCCTATTAAACATGGGGTTTTCGGCGGGCGTCTGGCTTGGCGCAGCAGCTTGTGAAACAATTGAAACACAAGACGCGAAATCTGAAATGGCATTGAAACACTGCTGTCTTAGACAACAGGGATGACGACCGGAATGGCAAACGACCTGGATGATATCGAAAATGCGCAGCACCTTCTGCGCGACGCGGTCGACTCTCTCAAGGAAGGGTTTGCCCTATACGATGAAAACCGACGTCTCGTCATGTTCAATCAACGCTACGCTGAAATGAATAAGGCCGTCGCGCATCTTCTCAAACCCGGTCTGGACTGGGAAATTTTGATGCGCGAGACCGCGCGCCGCGGTATCTACGCCGATGCAGTGGGAAACGAACAGCAATGGCTGTCCGACAGGTTGGTCGGTGGCATCGAATTCATTCAGGACTTCGAACTCAGAGAAACGGATGGGCGGACCTATTTGGTGTCCGTTCATCCCACGCGTTCCGGCGGCTTTGTTGTCACCCGCGAAGATATCACTGCCAAAAAACAAGCCGAAGTCGAGCAGCGCGACGGAGACCTTTTGATCAGGAAGGTGCTGGATGCCAGTGCTGCTGTGGTGACCATGGCGCGCATTGGTGACGGGCAAATCCTCTATCGCAGCCCTGCTGCACTTCATCTTTTTGGCCCTAGTAAATCTGCGCGCGAACACTATGCCCGCCCCGAAGAACGCGCAGACTTTGTCACCGAGCTTTTGGCAGACGGGCGCGTGGATAATTTTAAACTGGATCTGCGGAATGCTGATGGACACATCTTTCCCGCGTCCATTTCTTCGCAACTGATAGATTTCAAGGGCGAGGAAGTCATTGTCACGAGCATTATTGATCTCACAGTCCAAAAAGAGGCTGACGCGCTGATCCGGCAGGTGATGGAGGCTTATCCTGCTGCCATCAACATGACGCATGCAGAAACGGGGGAGGTTTTGTTTTCGACGCCTGAGCTCAAAGCGCTGTTCGGGCCCGCCGACAACTCGCGATCCTACTACGCAGACCCGACCGAACGTGAACGCTACCTCAAGGACCTGCGACAGGCTGGCATGCTCAAGGACCGGCGCATGGAGTTTGTTGACGCGCATGGTCGTAAGTTTTGGGGTGCGGATTCCTCACGTCTCATTGAGTTCAACGGCGAAGAGGTCATTGTTTCGAATACACGCGATCTGACAGATGAGTTGGCGCTTTCAGAAGAGCTGTCGAGACAGCGGGAATTGCTCTTTCAGAATGAAAAGATGTCCGCGCTCGGCGAATTGCTTGCCGGTGTCGCACATGAGTTGAACAATCCCTTGTCCGTTGTTGTCGGCCATTCGCTGATGCTCAAAGAAGAGATCACGGACCCCGGCCTAGTGACGAGGATCGACAAGATCGGAACCGCCGCCGAGCGGTGCGCGAAGATCGTCAAGACATTCCTCGCGATGGCGCGCCAGCAGCCAAGCAAGATTGAATCGGTTGATGTTGCGAGCGTGATTGAAACCGCCGCGGATGTTGTCGGCTATGGCAGCGTGTCAGGTGGCATCCGCATTACACGCAACATCCCCGACGGTGTGCCTCCCATTGCCGCCGATGCTGATCAGATTACGCAGGTCATCATCAATCTGTTCATCAATGCTGAACAGGCATGGGCTTCCTCGGGAAGCGGCGACCACATTGACGTGTCGGCCTTGTTCAAGTCGGACACAGGTGTGGTCGAAGTGATCGTTCACGACAACGGCCCCGGCATTCCCGAGGCTATACGAGCGCGTATTTTCGAGCCGTTTTTCACAACCAAAGAGGTCGGCGAAGGAACAGGTATCGGTCTGGCGTTCTGTCATCGGATCATCCTGTCGCATGGCGGGCAGATCGAATTGGACCAGACGCGCACGTCCGGTACATGTTTTCGCATCATGCTCCCCGTAGCCAAAAGTGATGATGTGCAAACGGATGAACCCGCCAACCAGATCAGTGCGCCGGCGGACATGAGAGCCTTGATCGTGGATGATGAGGTTGAGGTTGGCGAGTTGAATGCTGAAATTCTGAGGAAAGAAGGCTTCGCCGTTGACTTTGTTTCGTCGGGCGAGGAAGCGCTCGAACGTCTCCGTGCAACTGAATATGATGTTTTCCTAAGCGACTTGAACATGCCCGGCGTCGATGGACGCCAGATATACGCGGCGTTGAAAGCGCATTTTCCCGAGATGTTGAGCCGGACCGCATACATCACTGGTGACACGATGGGACAAAGCTCGCTTGGTTTACTTCGAGACTCCGGTCTTCCGCACCTGGAAAAACCCGTGTCACCAGCAGAACTCAGAGAACTCGTTCACAGGCTGCTGACCGATCACAAAGGACCGACGGATGGATAGTCAGGGAGCGCATATCCTGGTGTGCGACGATGAGATCGACTTGCGGGAAATGCTCCAGGAATACCTAGGAAAACGTGGCTACAAGGTGTCTGGTGCCGCGGGCGGTGACGAATTGCGGGACGTTCTTTCCGTCAGTCCGGTGGATGTCATTATCATGGATATCAACATGCCCCGCGAAGATGGCCTTTCCATTCTAAGGTCTTTGCGACCGAACGACACGACACCCGTCATCATGCTCACAGCAGCTGGTGACGTCATTGATCGTATCATTGGCCTTGAGATGGGAGCGGATGATTACCTTGGCAAACCCGTGGATCTGCGCGAACTGGAGGCCCGGATCAAGGCGATCCTGCGCCGCGAAGCCATCAGTGGCGGTGCAGCAGCCACAAAAACCGACATCCACCGCGCAGTGTTCGGCGAATATGTCCTCGACAAGGACGCCGCCAAGCTGCTCGCACCAGACGGGACGGAAGTCCAGTTGACCGCGATGGAGTACAGCCTGCTCAAGGTTTTCGCTGAGAACAAAGGACGTGTTTTGAATCGGGATCAGCTCTTGGAGCAAGCGCATGATCGGTCCTGGGATCCCTTTGACCGCAGCATTGATATCCGTATCTCGCGGCTACGCCGAAAACTGGAAACCAATCCAGAAAAACCCAAGATCATCAGAACCGTGCGCGGCATTGGATACGTCTACGACCCTGATTGAGTTCCCGTATGCAACAATGGGTAACGCGAACCACAGCGTTCACCGATACTCAGTGGAACGAGGCGCCATCCGTCTACCGTTCGGGTTCTTGATAGATGCGGCATCTACCGTTTCTGGCCATCGCAACGGGAGCGCGGTCCTCGCCACAAACGCAGCATGTCTGGGTCGTGCCCAATGTCGCCTATGGGCCTCTCATTCAATGACATGCGTTGCGTTTGGCAATCACGGCCTCAATAGTCCTCACCGGCATAGCGATTGGGTTGACCAACGGCTTCCGTGCTTCTGATGAAGTCGGCCCAATCTGCTCCCGGCCGCCAGATGCTTTCCATGTTTTCCATCGCCTTGGGCACAGTTAACCCAAAGCCATCGATTGCATAGCGATAGAAAAATGCACTCACCCGCGCATTGTAGATGCAATGGACATGAATATTAGCGTTTGGATGAGCAGCGAGTGCCTCTTTGAAGGCCTGGTAATCCGCATCCGTTGGATTCTCGAAATCGACCGGGATGTATATGTATGCCATGCCCAGTTCCGCCACCGTGCCACGTTCATCGGTCAGCGCACCTTTGCCATTGTGATGAATGCCCAGGTTTACGATGTGGGTCACACCAAGGGATTTGAGGTCGACCATTTGCGCCTCATCAGGTTGGCCTGACGTCGTGATGCGCATATCGATGCGCCTCCAGTTTAGGATGTGTGTTAGGTCAGTCATTGTGGCCTCCTCCTGTCAGGCTTGCAGGTCTGCACAAACAGCGTGGGCTTTGGTGAAACGCTTTGTAGACGCAGGAAACCTTGCCAGTTTGTCGATAGGGCGCACCGGGCGTGGTACGAAGTTTCCGCCGCAGTTCGGGCAGAGGTTGGCAAATCTTTTCTCGGCGCACTCCGCACAAAACGTACATTCGAAAGAGCATATGCGTGCGTCCTTCGAATCCGCCGGTAGGTCCTTGTCGCAGCATTCGCAATTTGGTTTTAGGATCAACATATCAACGTCTCCAGATCGTGTGACCGTAGACTATCCGCTCTGTCTTTGGCAGAAATGCCAACATGACCGCAAAAACTGCCAAATTGAATTCACCAACGAACGACCCGAGGTTGGTCGTCTTTGTCGTGTACCCGGATGTCGTTCTGTTGGATCTGGTCGGCCCACTTCAAGTCTTCTCTCATGCCCCAGATTCTCTGACTCAACGCAATGGCTACGAGTGCGTGGTTGTATCTGTCGACGGCGGTCTCATCGAGACGAACACGGTTGTCTCCATTCCAAGCGAGCCCATCTCATGTCTCTTGAACCGCTCAGTACACACGCTGGTTGTCGTGGGTGGTGATGGAGCCATTCCCGGTATGCGCGATCCGAAACTGGTCGCAGCGATCAAGGCACTTGGCGAAAGAGCGCAGCGTGTCTGTTCCGTTTGTTCCGGCGCATTGGTCCTTGCGGCGACTGGGCTGCTGGACGGGCGGCGCGCCGTCACGCATTGGGACGACTGTAGGATGCTCGCAGACGAGTTCCCCAAAGTGCAGGTCGAGCTTGACCCTATCTTCGTCAAGGATGGTCGAGTTTGGACATCGGCCGGGATCACGGCAGGCATCGATATGGCGCTGGCGATCGTGTCCGAGGACTTGGGGCGCGATTCAGCTTTGAGCATGGCCCGCTCAATGGTGGCTCAAATGGTTCGTTCAGGTGGCCAATCGCAATATAGCCCAGCACTTGGCCGACAGGTCAGTGATGGCCTCGGACGTTTCGAGGCATTGCATGCGTGGATGTCGGAAAATCTAGGCGCGGAGTTGTCCGTTGACTCACTGGCATCAAAGGCTGGAATGAGCGCCCGTAACTTTGCTCGTGTTTATTCCAAAGTAATGGGTAAGACGCCAGCGAAGGCGGTTGAGGCGATGCGGATAGAAAGAGCGCAGGATTTGCTGGAGACATCCTCCAAGAGTTTGAAGCAGATCGCCACGCTGAGTGGGTTCAAGGAAGAAGACCGTATGCGATGTGCCTTCCTGCGAGTGTTGAGAGTAACACCGTCGGAATATCTCCAGAACTTCCGGTCTGCGTAGCCTTGGTACCAAGTTTGCTGATGGCTCTGGACATTGGGGTGATCGCTCTGGCGAAGCCGAGCCGCAGCGTCGAGAACTATGGCCGATGTTCTGATTGGCCCGAGACTTCGTTGCGCCAACCCCCCCCACGACCAAGACGGCGCTTGTGGCGCGAACTCCACCGCATTTGGCCAAGTGCAACAGGAACAAGACGGAGGTTAGCTCTTTAAGGTGGCTTCTGCCAGAAAGCTGGGAGCTTTTGCGCTAGATTTGGTCCTGGTTTGGGTTGCCGCGGAGCCGGATTTTTCTTTGCATCTCGTCGATAGCACCTCCCATATTGAGCCGCGAACTGTGCCGGATTTATACCATTGTTTTTCACGTGTTCCCGTACAGATGCTGCAAATTCCGGCATGAGATAAGGCGTTCTTCGACGCAACAATATCTGTTTATTGGTATTTTTGGCGACCCCGGCAGGATTCGAACCTGCAACCTGCCCCTTAGGAGGGGGCTGCTCTATCCAGTTGAGCCACGGGGCCTTGCGTGACTCAACTACTGTTTCGAACGCGCCTTGTCACCCGTTTCAATAGGCTCCGGGTTGTCCAAATGCTTGAATCTTGTTCAGTTTTAAAGGTAACTCAAGGGAAGCATAGAAAGGACCGTCCTTGACTGATCGCCCTGCCCGCCCGCTGACGCTGCGCGATGTATCCGCTGCGTCTGGCGTGTCCGAAATGACTGTCAGCCGTGTGTTGCGCAACAGGGGCGATGTGTCTGAAACGACACGGAAAAAAGTGCTCGCGGCGGCAAAGACACTTGGCTATGTCCCAAATCAGATCGCTGGATCGCTGGCCTCTCAACACGTCAACCTCGTAGCGGTCATTATCCCCTCGCTCAGCAACATGGTGTTCCCCGAAGTTTTGACCGGTATCAACCAGGTCCTGGAAGACACCCCGTTGCAGCCCGTATTCGGCGTCACCGACTACATGCGCGACAAGGAAGAGCGCGTGCTGTACGAGATGCTGTCCTGGCGTCCTTCGGGCGTGATCATTGCGGGATTGGAGCATTCGGATTCGGCGCAGGCTATGCTGCGCAACGCTGGTATCCCAGTGGTCGAGATCATGGATACCGATGGCAACCCAGTCGACAACATGGTCGGCATTTCGCACCGGCAGGCCGGGTTGGACATCGCCAAAGCCATCCTGAAACAGGGGTATTCGCGCATCGGTTTCATGGGTACGTCCATGCCGCGCGACCACCGTGCGCGCAAACGGTTCGAAGGACTCACGGAGGGCCTCGCCAAAGCTGGGATTGAGATTGAAGCACGCGATTTCTACGAAGGCGGGTCTGCGCTGGCTAAGGGGCGCGAGATGACCAAAGCCATGCTGGATGCGAACCCGGACCTCGATTTCCTGTACTACTCCAATGACATGATTGGGGCGGGCGGGCTGCTTTACCTGTTGGACGAAGGGATCGATGTGCCCGGACAGATTGGTCTGGCGGGCTTCAATGGCGTTGAGTTGTTGCAAGGGCTTCCACGCCAATTGGCAACCACGGACGCCTGCCGCCTTGAGATTGGGCGCGCTGCAGCCGAGATCATTCGTGATCGGAATGCCGAAGGGGCCGATCCGGCACCCAAGCACATCACGCTGACGCCAACCATCTCTTATGGCGATACATTGCGCCGCGCATTGCGGACGTGACGCCGTTCACGCTGACCAACACTCAGTCAAGGCGTGTCTTTCTGGATCGTCACGCCCTTTCTGACACGCCAGGCGGGCCGGCGCATGGGGATGCCCTGCTTGATCTGATCACGCGGCTTGGATTTGTTCAGCTCGACAGCATCAACACAGTTGCGCGTGCGCATGATCTGATCCTGTTCACTCGTAAGCCGAGATACCGGCCGAAGAACCTGAGAAATCTGTACGAACGCGACCGTAGCCTCTTCGAACACTGGACACACGATGCAGCGGTCATCCCCGCGTCGTTCTATCCTTACTGGCACCTGCGACGCGAACGGGACTCTGCCCGCCTGCGCGAACGGTGGAGCGAATGGCGGCGCGACGGGTTCGAGGCCAAATTTCAGCCTGTTCTGGACCAGATTCGAGAGCAGGGCCCTTGCTGCTCGGGCGATGTGGGAGAGGGCGAAAAACGTGGATCCGGTGGTTGGTGGGATTGGCATCCGTCCAAGACAGCCCTTGAATACCTCTGGCGCAGCGGGGCCTTGCAAGTCGTCAAGCGCGAAGGATTTCAGAAGTACTATGACCTGACTGAACGGGTGCTGGATACCCGCACCATCGGTAATGCCCCGGATACCGAAGAAACCGTCGACTGGTGTTGCCGCGAGGCGTTGGACCGGCTGGGTTTTGCTACGCATGGTGAGTTGGCCGCATTCTGGGATCACATCAGCCCGGCAGAGGCAAAGGACTGGTGCATATCGGCGCTTGCCTCGGGGCGGATCATAGAAGTGCATGTGACCGGCGTGGATGGGTCAACCCGTCCAGCATATGCGTGGCCCACACTGCCTGACGACCCATCCTTGGAACAGGTTCCCACATCGCGGCTGCGTGTCCTCAGCCCGTTTGATCCTGCCTTGCGCGACCGAAAACGGGCTGAGCGCCTGTTCGGTTTCGCTTACCGGATCGAGATCTTCGTGCCTGAGCCCAAGCGGACCTATGGCTATTACGTCTTTCCGCTGATGGAAGGTGATCGCATTGTGGGGCGGGTCGATATGAAGGCGCATCGTACCGACGATGTCCTGCGCGTGCGTGCGCTGTGGCCGGAACGCAAAGTGCGTTGGGGCAAGGGACGGCAAGCCGCGTTCGAGGCGGAGCTGGACCGCGTCATCAAGCTGGCGGGTGTCAGTCAGATTGCCTTTGACGACGGCTGGCTCCGCACGGCGCTTTAGCGTTGCGCCCAAGGATGAAGCCTCTACCTTGCACGCCATGACAACCCTGAGCGCATACAGCCCCAAAGTCCGTTCTGTCGGACTTGATGGAGTGCTTGTGACCTTCGGCGACACGGCCACGGACGAGGCAAACCGCGCCGCCATCGCCTTTCGCGGCGCAGTGGATGCACAGGGCTGGCCGGAGGTGTCCGAAAGCAGCAGCACACTGGTATCAGCCTTCTTTAGAATTGACCTCGCCGAACATCGGTTCCAAGCAATCTTGGATCGGCTACAGGGTATTCTAGCCACACGGGATTGGTTCGCAGCGGCGTTGCCTGAAGGGCGCGCCTTGTGGACCGTTCCGGCGGTGTTCGGCGGCGCGCGGGCGCCGCAATTTGACGAAGCAGCCGAAGCAGCCGGGCTGAGCGCGAAGGATGCACTGCGCGACCTGACCACGACCCGGCTGCGTGTCCTGACGCTCGGGTTTGCCCCGGGCCAGCCCTATCTCGGTACGCTGGACGACGCCTGGAACATTCCGCGGCAAAAGGAATTGACGTTGAATGTCCCTGCCGGGGCGCTGGTGGCGGCCGTCCGCCAGATATGCCTGTTTGCCAAGGACACACCAACAGGGTGGCGGCACGTTGGGCAGTCGGCCTTTGCCTGTTTCCGTCCCCGCGGGGACACGCCTTTTCCCCTGACACCGGGGGACGAAGTTCAGTTTACAGACATCTCAGCCACCGAGCTGTCCCGCATCGAAGACACCGTGACAGACGGGTCAGGCGGGGCGATCCGCACGGAGTTGGCGTGATGATTGCTCTGCATGTCCACCAAGTCGGTCCGGGTGTTGCGGTACAGGACCTTGGCCGCACTGGATTTCTGTCCAAGGGGCTGACACGCGGAGGTGCCACAGACAGGTTGGCCGTGCATGAGGGGGCCGCGCTGCTGCGTCAAAGCCCTGAACTTGCCGTTTTGGAAATGGTTGGGACCGGTGGCACATTCGAGGCGACCGAGGACATGCGCATTGCTCTGACCGGGGCAGAGATGACGGCACATGTTGACGGGGCTGCGGTTGCCTGGAACGCCAGCCATGCACTTGCGAAATCAAGCGTTCTGACCATCGGTCCGACACGCACGGGGACCTATGGATACCTGCATGTCGGCGGTGGTTTTAAAACTGAACAGATGCTTGGATCACGCGCGACGCACCAGTCGTGCGGCTTGGGCGAACTGGTCACCGCGGGTGATGTGTTGCCGATAGGGTTGGATCGCGGCGGAGACGTTGGCCTTACAATGCCCCGGGACACCCGTTTTGACGGCGGTGCGATACGTATCGTTCCCAGCATGCAAACGTCTGATTTTGCAAAAGAAACACGAGAGAAATTCGAAGCGACCACGTTTCGCCGTGACCCGCGCGCCAATCGCCAAGGTATTCGCATGGACAGTGACGGCAACGGGTTCGCCACACCCAAGGCACTGAGCATCGTGAGCGAGGTCATTGTGCCGGGTGACATCCAGATCACGGGTGACGGCACCCCGTTTGTCTTGATGGCGGAAAGTCAGACGACCGGGGGCTATCCGCGTATCGGGACGGTCATGCCTTGCGATCTGCCCCGGGTGGCGCAAGCCCCTGCGGGCGCTGCCTTGCAGTTCCAGTTTGTGAGCCTCGAAGATGGCGCTGCAATCGAGGCGCGCGCGCGCGCAACATGGGCTTCGTTGCCCAAGGCCGTGACACCCTTGGTGCGGGACCCGGCGACGTTACAAGACTTGTTGAGCTACCAGTTGATCGGCGGCGTCGTGTCCGCCACCGACGCCCCATTGGACAGAGGATAAGGATATGGAAGTCGACCTGAACGCTGATATGGGCGAAAGCTTTGGCCCCTGGAAAATGGGCGATGACGCGGCTCTTTTGAACACTGTCACATCGGCCAATATTGCCTGCGGGGCGCATGCGGGTGACCCGGATGTGATGGCGACGACCATGAGCATTGCGCTTGAACAGGGTGTCGGCATCGGGTCGCATCCCGGCTTTGCTGACATTCAGGGGTTCGGACGGCGACGCATTGATATGCCTCTGAAATCGCTTCAGAATTCCATCCGATGCCAAGTGGGCGCGACGCTGGGCATGGCCAACGCGCTGGGGGCGCAAGTGCGTCACATCAAGCTTCACGGTGCGTTGGGCAACATGACATCCGAGGACGAGGACATGGCCCGCGCCTGTTACGAGGCCGCGCTGTCCGCACATCCAGGCGCCATCATCATGGTGCTGGCCGCAACAGCCCAAGAGCGTGCGGCACGGTCAATCGGGGCGACATTCGCTTGCGAGATCTTTGCCGACCGCGCCTATAATGACGACGCTACGCTGGTAGACCGCCGCAAGCCTGGCGCCATCATCCATGATGCTGAAATCGCAGGCAAAAGGATGGTCGAGATGGTGAAGGCGCAGGCCATCATCACCGACAGCGGCAAGCGGATCGAGACGTCCATCGACACCATTTGCTGCCATGGGGACACACCCGAAGCGGTCGAAATCGCAGCGTCAGTCCGCCGGACGCTGGAGGCGGAAGGGATCACCGTGAAGGCCTTTGACGGGCGGACGGGGTAACGTACGCGCAACACCTATGCATCGGTATGCCGCCGCAACGCGGCAGGAACGCGTCAATGCCATGAAAACAAGGGGGATGGGTGATGCACCGGGTGTGCACCCCCTGTACACCCCCCGTACACCGCCGCAGCGCAGAAATAGCGAAACCGGGCTGGTTAACGCATCGAACGGTCCAATTCGGAAACAGATCATTAACGGCACTGCGCGCCCGTAAGGCGCACCGGTGGTGCGCCCCGCACGTCAAACCAGCTCGGAATCCGTCATAATCTCGACCAGGGCCGGGCCATCGACATCCAGCGCCTTTTGCAAGGCCGCTTCGATGGCATCAGACGACACGACCTTTTCCCCATGCGCCCCGCAGATCTTGGCGAAAGCCGCGAAAGACGGATTGTGCAGGGATGTTTCCCATACCGGCCATTCACCGGATTTCTGTTCCTTGGTGATCTTGCCCAGCTCGCCGTTGTGCAGCAGCACGTGGGTGATATCCATTCCGTATTTGACCGCTGTGGTCAGTTCCATTGCGTATTGGCCGAACCCACCGTCGCCCGAAATCGAGATGATCTTGCGGCCCTTGAGCCAGTCAAAGTCCTGCGTGGCCGCCCACGCGCCCATGGCTGCGGGAAAGCCGAAGCCGATGGAGCCAAGGTAGCCGGACATCAGCACGCGCTGCCCCTTGGTTTCGAAGTAGCGCCCAAAGGAGTAAGTGTTGTTGCCCACATCCACGGCGATGATCGCATCAGCTGGCGCCACGCGCGACAATGCGTCGAATATGGCGAAGGCATGGATGCCCTTGGCTGTTTCCTCCTCCATACGGTTACGTTTCTCCTTGCGCCAAATATCCCAGCGTTCAGCGAGTTCAGTCACCTGATCAGCCGCGTCAGCAGGACGTACCAGATGCGGAGCAACGGCCGCACAGAATTCACCAATCTCGGACCAGATGGGCAGATCGACCGGGTGGAACTTACCAAGCTGCATGCGTTCGAAATCAACCTGGATGATGGGTTTCGACGGCTCAATCCCCGTGTGGTTCGAGAAGGAGGTTCCGAGGGTCAGGATCAGGTCCGCTTCGTTCATGAACCACGACGCAATTGGCGTGCCGGATCGGCCCAGAACACCCGCAGCATTGGGGTGACTGTCCGGCAGCAGTCCTTTGCCCTTAAACGTCGTCAGCACCGGGGCGCCAAGGGTTTCGGCCAGCTTGGTGATCGCCTCCATATGATCCCACGCACCGTGACCGATCACAAAGATCGGGCGCTTGGCCGCGTTCAGCAGGTTCAGCGCATCGGCGACATCTGCATCCGATGGCTTGACGACGGCGCGACCCATGCGCCCGTCGGGCTTGGATGCGGGCGCGTCGGATGGGTTGGTCTGCATGTCATCGGGGAAGATCAGGTGGGCCACGTCGCGTTCGACCAGCGCATTCTTCATCGCCAGCGACACCAGTTCGGCGTGTTTTGAGGTGCTCAGCACTGTCTGGCTGAACCTGCTAACCGCGTCAAAGGCCGAGGACAGGTCGATATCCTGAAACGCACCGGGGCCAAAGACCTGCGTTTGCACCTGACCTGTCAGTGCGAGCACGGGCGCGCGGTCGACCTTGGCGTCCCACAGACCTGTCAGCAAGTTCGTGGCGCCGGGCCCAGCGATGGTCAGGCACCCCGCCGGATGACCCGTCAGCTTGCCATAGGCGGATGCGGCGAACGCGGCGGACCCTTCGTGGCGGATGCCCACATATTTCATCTCACCCGCTTCGACCCGCATTCGGATCGCATCCGCCAGCCCAAGGTTTGAATGACCCACCATGCCAAAGACGTGTTTCAGGCCCCAGTTGACCATGCTTTCGGCCATCTGATCGCTGACCGTGCGTACATGCGGCGGTTCTGGTTCGAGACCCACAAATATCTCATCCCCCTCGATCTTGAGCGGGTACAGTTTCTGGCCCGTATCCTCGTGTCCGCCAGGAGGGGCACCGGTAAGCGGATCAAAGTCCCAACCGTGCCATGGGCAACGGATCCAGCATTTACCGCCCTCTCCGCGCTCAATCGATCCTTCGCCCAGCGGTCCGCGCTGATGCGGACAGTGATTGTCCATCGCTGCCCACTGCCCATCGAAATGGGAAAGGCAAATAGAGACTGTGCGTGCGGTGACCGTCTTCACCCGCCCTTCGGGCAAGTCGGTTGTCTGCCCAACCCGGATCCAATCAAGCGTTTCAGTCATGCTATCCCTCCAACCGGCGCGATCAGGTCGATCCATTGCCGTATGCTTGGTCAGGCTGACACAGAAACGTTTTGGGATCACATCACATTTTTTCCCGCATCGTCGTCAAAGGCTGCGGGCGACCAATGTGCCAATGGTCGCTTCGAACCGGCTGGCGTCCTGTGCGGCCCGCGCAACGATCTGCGCCCCTTCCACCTGCGCCATGGCAGCGTGAGCTTCGGCGCGCGGGTCAGACACATGTCGTAGGGTGCCATCGGCCTGCCCAAGGCGGAAAACCGTCTCTAGCCATGCTATGACATCGCCGTGGAACGCGGCAAGTTCGGCGAGGCTTGCCTTTGGAAGGGCCGTTTGTGTCACGGATAGCGCAACGCACAAGCACAGGCTGCGCCCGCCATCTGATGCCTGCCGATACAGATTCAGGAACTGCAACAGGCGTGCGCTGGCCATGGGTTCTGCTGCCGAGATGGCGTGGAGCTTGTCCATGAACACGGCCCGGTAACGTTCCATTAGTGCGAAGGACAGATCGGCTTTGGCCGGGAAGTGGTAGTGCACTGATGCCTTTCGGATTCCCGCGCTGTTGGCGAGGTCTGCGAAGCTGAATCCGTCAAACCCGCGCCGCCGCGCAAACTCTTCCGCTTGGTCCAATAACGCGTTGCGTGTATCCATTTGCCTACCTTTTGGTCAGCACGGTTATTAATATATTTCTTTGATCCAAGAAAGCAATGAGGCTATCAACCTTGCAGAACTGAAATGTTTGCCTACCTAATGGAAGGTAACCGCAATGGAGACCGAGTATGGAACTGAATGCTGACTTCACGCAGCCCGTGCGCGTCCTGGACGCAGACAATCCTTGGCGAGCTTCACCTTCAGCGGGGGTCGAGCGGAAAATGCTGGATCGCATTGGGGATGAGGTGGCGCGTGCAACAACCATTGTGCGCTTTGCCCCCGGCAGCGCCTTTGCCCCGCATACCCATGACGGAGGCGAGGAATACATCGTGCTTGAAGGTGTGTTTCAGGACGAAGCAGGCGATTTTCCGGTCGGGACCTATGTGCGTAACCCGCCGACATCGCGCCATACCCCCAGTTCAGCACCCGGCGCCACCATCTTTGTCAAGCTGTGGCAGTTCGATCCCGAGGACCGGCACCATGTCAGTATTGACATGAACACAGCGGATACCATGGAGGATCCAGCGCGGGATGGCGTATCCACGGCGACCTTGTTCGAAGATACCAATGAGCTTGTGGCCTTCGAGGTTTGGGCACCGGGTGCATCTCATGCGTTAGATGCCAAGGACGGGGCCGAGGTATTGGTTCTGGACGGAAGCTTGAGTGACGGTGACGCCACCATGGGCGCGCGTGACTGGCTGCGCTTCCCACCCGGCAGCAAGGCCACGTTGAAGGCTGGACCGGAAGGCGCGCAGCTTTGGGTCAAGACGGGCCATCTGCGCCAGATGGTTGACGGGTGACGAGCGCCCTGATCATTGGCGCGGGGCTGGCCGGTTTGACGGCCGCGCTGCGGCTGCGTCAGGCGGGGCATGACGTGACCGTTCTGGAGGCGCGAGACCGCGTTGGCGGGCGGGCCTTGAGCCTTCCAGTTGCGGACGGTGGCATTGATCTTGGCCCGGCTTGGATATGGCCCGCCTATCAGCCACGGATCGTGGCTCTGCTGAAGGAATTAGGCTTATCGACGCTGGCCCAATTCGAAGATGGCGATTTCATCTATGAAACAGCGGCGCAAACGCAGCGCGGGGCGTTTCCCCGGCGCTACAGCGATGCTGCGCGCATTCGTGGTGGAGTGCAACGGCTTGCCGAAAAGCTAGCGGCTGCGCTGCCTGACGGGACCATACGCTTCGGGCAGGTCGTGCGCGCCATTGACCTGACGCATCGCCCGCAGGTCGAGACGGAGAGCGCGACATGGGCCGCCGATATGGTGATCTGTGCAGTGCCCGGACCCATCGTCGCCTCGTGGGACGTGACCCCGGCGTGGGCTCCGGATGTTTCACAGGCGCTAACCCAATGGCCCACATGGATGGCGGCACATGCCAAGCTGGTTGCCCTTTACGACAAACCGTTCTGGCGCGAGGCCGGATTGTCCGGGGGTGCTGTCAGCCATGTAGGCCCGTTGTTCGAAATCGCAGATCAGTCTGATCCCGAGGGCAACGTTTTTGGTCTCTTCGGGTTCGTGGGCGTGGCATTTGATGCGCGGCAAGATCACGAAATCCTGGTGCAGCAATCGCTGGCCCAGCTGTCCCGGCTTTTTGGACCGCAGGCCGCTCGGCCGAGCACGGTCGAGCTTATGGATTGGGCGGCAGAGCCTTTCACCGCGACGCCATTTGACCAAACGCCACCACATGGCCATCCGCCATATGGAGCGCCTGCCTTGTCGCGCCCGGTCTCTGGTCGTCTGATCTTTGCCGGGGCGGAGGTGTCGCAACAGAACGGCGGATTGATCGAAGGCGCGATTGAAACGGGGGAACGGGCGGCTGCGATGGTCAGCAGCGCGTTGGTGAACTAAAGGCGCAGGTCACTGTCCACTATGTCGAATGCGGCCTTCATATCAAACAAAACACCGTTGTCCGTCAAAAGCGCGCGCAAGGGTGCGGGTCCCTGCCCGACCAGATCATCATGCGGCACTGCGAGGATCACCGCGTCGTAATCCGCCTGTCCCGGCAGCTGTGCCAACAGGCCAAGACCGTGTTCCTGCCTCACCTCGTCTGGATCAGCCCAGGGGTCGTAAATATCGGCTTCAAGCCCATAGCTTGTCAGTTCGCCCAGCATATCAACGACCTTGGTGTTGCGGATGTCTGCACAGTTTTGCTTGAACGTGATCCCAAGGATCAGCACCCGTCCCCCATGAACGCGCGCTTCGCGCTTGATCATTGCCTTGACCAAGAGGGAAACCGCATGTTGCGCCATGCCATCGTTGATCTCGCGCGCCATGCGGATGATGTCGGGGATGTGGCCAGCCGAAATCGATTTGTCGATCAGGTAATAGGGATCAACACCGATACAGTGCCCCCCAACCAGCCCGGGCGTGTAGCGGTTGAAGTTCCACTTGGTGGCAGCAGCATCCAGCACGGCGGATGTGTCGATGCCAAGGTGGGAAAAGATGATCGAAAGCTCGTTGATCAGGGCGATGTTTACATCACGCTGGGTGTTTTCGATGACCTTGGCCGCTTCGGCCACGCGGATGGACGGGGCAAGGTGGGTACCTGCCGTGATGATGGAGCCATAGAGCGCGTCAATCGCCTGCCCGGCTTCGGGGGTTGAGCCGGAGGTAACTTTGGTGATCTTGGGCAGCGGGCGATCCTTGTCGCCCGGGTTGATCCGCTCGGGACTGTAGCCCGCGTAGAAGTCGGTGTTGAGGCGCAGGCCAGACACTTCTTCGACCAGCGGCAGGCAGTCTTCCTCGGTCGCGCCGGGATAGACCGTACTCTCGAAAATGACGATGTCGCCACGTTTGATTACCTGCCCAACCGTGCGGGAGGCCGCGAGCAGCGGGGCAAGGTTGGGTTGGCGGTGGCTGTCGATTGGGGTCGGGACGGCAACGATATAGACGTTGCACTCCGCGATGTCGGACAGTGTGGTCGTGTAGGTCAGGTGGGTTGCCTCATGCAGGTCATCCACTTCACCAGTGCTGTCCGTGCCTGCCTGCAATCCCGCGACACGCTCGGCGTTCAGATCGAACCCGATGGTGGGGCGTTGTTTGCCCAGTTCCACGGCGAGCGGCAGGCCGACATAGCCCAGTCCAATTACAGCCACGCGCATCTGGTCGAGGGTTGGCAGGGGAGCTTGGGTCATGGTCTGCGCCTTTGTCTTGCGATCCCCTGCCTAGCGGGCCGGGCGGTACTGCGCAATATAGGCGCGCCGAATGCGGCCAAAGCGCCAGGTCGTGCACAATGCGGTGAGTGGAGCGGCTTGGGGATGTCTTAACCGACAGCGACCAGTTGCCCGGATCCGGCGGCTGATTTGATCGCTTCGATCACCTGAACAGCGCGCAGGCCATCGGCCCCGCTGACAAGTGGCGGGGCATTGCCTTCGATTACTTGCGCAAAATGCTCAATCTGATCCTTCAGCGGGTCTGACAGGGGCAGTGGCACCCGCGTCTGATCAATGGGCGCCCACCAGTCCGGGCCGTCCTTTTGCGTCCACAGGCTGAGATTGGGCAAGGACAGCGCACCCTTCGTTCCCCCAATGAGATAACTGGACTGATCCGTTTTGGGATAGGCTGGGTTTTCACCTGCCGTTAGCTCCCAGCTCCATGGCCCAAGGGCAACGTCGGACAGGTTGACGGTGCCCAGCGCGCCGCTGGCAAAGCGCAGGGTGGCGACGGTCACTTCCTCCGCTTTTGCCCCGCGCACCGCGTTGCTTTCCATCGCCTGCACATGGGTGATTGGGCCACAGAGATACATCAACAGGTCAATGTCGTGGATCAGGTTGATGAACAGCGGCCCTGCCCCCGCCCCCTGCCGCCATGACTGGGCGTAGTAGCTGTCGGGTTTGGGCAGCCAGCAGGTGCCCTGTACCGTCGTCACTGTGCCCAGCGTTCCATCGGCGATGAGCTGGTGCGCTTTGGCGACCAGCGGATTGTGCCGTCTGTGATGGCCAACGAGGATAGGTACTTCGGCGTCTTTGGCCGCTCGAACAACCTGTGCGCCTTCGGCAGCTGTGCCGGTCAAGGGTTTTTCGATCAGTATGGGACAGTTCGCTTCTATCAGCTCCAGAGCCATCGAGGCGTGCAGGTGATTAGGAACTGCCAGAATGACCCCATCAGATTGCGCGGCCAGATCCGAAAGACTGTCGGTGCGCGCCCACGGCACGTGTTCTTTCAACGCCGGATCGAAGACGGCAGAGACCGTGACACCTTGTGCACGTTCGACTGCGTCCAAATGCTGACGCCCGATCAGACCGACACCTGCAACACCAATGCGCATCACGCCTGCCCTGCCGCGACAGTGGCCATGATCCCCCGCAACTCTGCAAGCCCACGCATACGTCCAATCAAGGGGTAGCCCGGCAGGCTGTCACGCTTCCGGTCCATCAGCAATTCCTGACCGTGGTCCGGGCGCATGGGGATGGCATGGTCGCTGCGCCCTTCGGAGCGGCGGCGCGCTTCTTCCTCCATCAGCGCGGCAACGGTTCCAACCATGTCGGTGTCCCCCTCAAGATGTGCCGCTTCGAAGAAACCGGGGCGGTCCGGGTCTGGGGATGGCAGGCGCTTGGTATTGCGCAGATGTGCGAAGTGGATGCGCGGGCCGAGGCGGCGCACGAAGTCAAGCGCGTCGAAGGCTTCGGCGACGCCCAGTGACCCGGTGCACAGCGTCACGCCGTTTGCCTCAAAATTCACTGCATTCAACACGGTCTCATAGTCATCGGTCGAAGACATGACCCGAGGCAGGCCTAGAAGTGAAAAGGGCGGGTCGTCCGGGTGACAGCACAGACGTAGGCCAAGGTGATCCGCCAGCGGGGCAACCTCGGACAGAAAGTCGATCAGGTGGCCGCGCATTTTCTCCGCGTCTATGGCGTCATATGTCGAAAGCCGTTGCTGTACGTCATCCAGAGTCCAACCGTCATTCGCACCGGGTAGCCCGGCAATCACTGTACGGCTGAGCCGCGCCTTGTCTGCGTCATCCATTCGGGCAAAGGCTTCGGTCGCGCTGGCCCGAACAACATCCGAATAGTCATCCAAAGCACCCGGGCGCTTGAGAATGAAGAGGTCAAAGGCTGCGAAATCTGCCAGATCGAACAGCATGGCCGTGCCGCCATGAGGTTGCGCGGCGTGGGTTTGAGTACGTGTCCAATCGAGGATTGGCATGAAGTTGTAGCAGATGGTGCGGATCCCTGCTTGCGCTAGAGCGGTCATGCTGGCCTTGTACGCGTCCAGATGCGCAGCGATGTCGGCGCTTCGTGTCTTGATCGCTTCGGACACCGGCAGGCTTTCCACCACTTCCCATGTGAGGCCAGCAGCCTCGATCATCGCTTTGCGGTCTTGGATCGCTTGCGCGGGCCATTCCTGACCGGGTGCGAACTGGTGCAGCGCGGTGACCACGCCGGTGGCCCCGACCTGCGGAAGGTCGGACAATTGCGTGGGATCATCGGGCCCAAACCAACGCCAGCATTCGATCATGGCTGCCACCCCGCGTGTAGGGTGTGATCCGACTCAAGCGGCAAGGCGGCCCGCGTTCCGTCGCGGTGTGCGGCATAGATCGCGGTGACCAGCTCAATCGAGGCCGTTCCTTCGGCCAGAGTGACCGCCGTGTTTGGAGTGCCGTTCAAAGCCTTGCCCACCTCGGTCAAGAACCCGGCAAAACCGGGCAAGTTACGCGATGCTGTTTCGCATATTGCGTCCACGTCGCTTTGCCGTTCAGGATCTCGCGCCGTAAATTGCCATATGCCCTCTGCGGGTGCGTACGGGTTCGTATGTGACGTTGCAGTCAGGTGCTCATAGACCAGCCGCAACCGGGTTTCATCGGATGCGGCACCAAGGGTGATGCTGCTGGTCGCCAAAGCACCCCCTTCAAGCTCAAAGATCAGGGCGGCAGTATCCTCAGTCTCGATCGGATTGACGAGGGTGCCAAGACGAGCCGCTACCCCAATGATGGGCGCCATGAACGTGCCCAGCAGATCGTGGACGTGGATCGCGTGACCCAGCACCGCGCCGCCCTGCTCACCAGCCCAGGTGCCGCGCCATTGGATCGCGTAGTACTCAGCGTCGCGGTTCCAATGTGTTTCCAGCGAAGCTGCGCGTGGGGCGCCCACGAGACCCGCCACTTGCAGGGCGCGCAGTTGGTCGAACGCGGGACCAAAACGGTACTGAAACACAGGAAACACCGACTTACCCGATGCGGTCGCCGCAGATGAAATGGCGTTGACCTGCTCTAACGACGTTGCCAGTGGCTTTTCGCAGATGACGTGCTTGCCCGCCTCAAGAGCGCCAATCGCAACAGGGGCGTGCAGGTGTGGTGGCAGACAGATGTCGATGACATCGACATCCGCAAACAGCGCATCTTCGATAGAAGAGAGAGGGGTGATCCGATCGCCGCAGAGGGCCGCACTGCGTTCGGCATCCTGATCAACCAGATGCGTCACGACGAACTCTTCAAGCTGATCATAGGCCTCAAGATGCTGCGCGCCGATCCCACCGCCCAGAATTGCCACGCGGATCATGTGACCGACACTTCCGCTATCACCTGCGCCTGCAGTGCAAGTTCCATCACCCTAAAGCAGTGCGCCTGTGTCATCGCGGTTTCGGTCCGGTGTGCGATGTCATGCGCAAGGCGTTCGAAGTACGGCAATCCCGCGTCACGCGCATCCATGGCCTCACATCGGTCACCATTGACCAGAACAAGGTGATCCGTGCCTTCGCGCCCGTTTACATCGACGTATTTGCGCAACTCGATGTATCCGTCGGTGCCAAGCAGGGTCAGGCGCCCATCGCCCCAGGTGGGCAGCGCATCCGGCGTGTACCAATCGACGCGGATATAGCCTGATGCGTGATCCGACCGCAGCGCGACCTCTCCAAAATCCTGCAAACCGGGATCATCCGGATTGGCGTGATTGGCCACATGCGCCATGGTCACCTGCGCCTGATCCGAGCCTGTGAAATGCAGGAACTGGTCAATCTGGTGCGAGGCGATGTCTGACAGTACGCCGCCGTATCTTTCGCGCTGAAAGAACCAGTCAGGGCGTGTGGGGCGGTTCAAGCGATGTGGCCCAAGACCAGTTGTATGGACCACGCGCCCGATCGCCCCGTCTTGCACCAATTGATCGGCCAGGGTGACGCAAGGCACTTCGAACCGCTCCGAGAAGTTGATGGACCAGATGCGCCCGGTTTCAGCCACGCAGGCTTTGATTGCGTTGAGTTGTTCCAGGGATGTGCAGCCGGGTTTGTCCGACATCACATCGTGACCAGTGCGCATCGCATGAATGGCGACGTCGGCACGGTCACCAGGGATATTCGACACCAGCGCAAGGTCAGCCCCAGCCACCAGTGCCGCCTCCAACGTGTCGAACCGATGCAAATCAGGGAACCGCTTTGCATACCCGGCCAACGGTTGTGGATTCCCTTCGGTCCAAAAGCCAAGGCATCGGGCGCCGACGGCCTGCATGTTTTCCGTCATGCCGTAGATATGGCGGTGGTCCAGCCCGAGGGCGACAAAGGTGAGTGTCATTGTGTCACTTCAATCATGGTGGATGTGCGAGCCGCGCGTTCCATCGCGTCGATCACAGCGTGGACATGCAGGGCTTCGGCGGGTGGTACAAGGGGTGCGCGTTTCTCTGCAACAGAGGCGACGAAATCCTCAAGCAATGCCTGATGCCATGCGTGGGTAAAGGCCATCGGATCAGCGCCCCCTCCGGTATCAGCGTCACCGTCGGGGGCAATCGTTTCCGTCTGACCTGAAAGCCAATCGATGCGCAGGCTGTCACCTTCCAGATGCGCGTGTGCCTTCGTGGTGGTGAGTGTGATGCTTTCCGCGCCACCGGGATAAGCGGTTGTGGTGGCATTCAGGACACCAGACGCACCCGAACGGAATGTAAGCAAAGCGGCTGCGATATCCTCGGCCTCCATCCTGTGCAGGGGGCTGGTGCGCATCATGGCCTGCAGTTTTGCGACGGGCCCAGCCAACCACAGTGCCAGATCAAGTGTGTGTATCGCCTGATTGATCATTACACCGCCGCCATCCCGCGCGTAGGTGCCGCGCCCGGGTGCATCATAATACGATTGGTCGCGCCACCACGGGACTCGCATATCCACGTGAACGATATCGCCTAGTTCGCCCGCCTCAATGCGCTGTTTGAGCGTTTGTGCTGCTGCCCGTGTGCGGTGCTGAAAGCAAATGCCCAAGGGCACGTCAGCTTGCGCATACAGGCCGATCACTTCGCACGCGGCGGCCAGCGTACGCTCAACGGGTTTTTCCATAAGCGTTGGGACACGTGACTGCACCAACGCTCGGGCACACTCCATCCGGACACCGGGTGGCGTGATCACGATGGCCATGTCAGGTTTTACGGCCAAGGCAGCTTGCACATCGGTGTATGGCGCCACCCCGTATCCCAGAAGCTGTGACGCCCCGGTGCAGAATGCGGTGGTGCGCGCCTCATCCCGCCCCAGAACGCCTGTCAATCGCGCGCCTGCGTGGTTGTCGCGCAGGGCCAGAAGGTGGGTCTGGGCGACCATCCCGGCGCCAATCATCAAGACGTTCATTTCTGTCCTCCCGATCTGCAGAGTGGCGGCATTTTGGACATGCGCCAAGGGGCATTCGTGCTAGTCTGCGGAAAAAGGAAAGGGGCAGGTATGGCGCTCGAACTGACAGGCAAGGCGGCGGGGATTTATGACGGAATTCGGCAGGCCCCAATCGTGTCGCCACATGGTCATTGTGACCCAGCTTGGTTTGCCAAAAACCAGCCTTTTACCGATCCGGCAGAGCTGCTGGTCATTCCGGATCACTATGTATTTCGGATGCTCTATTCGCAGGGCGTTCCGCTTGAAAAGCTTGGGGTTGGTGTGCCAGCCGAGAAACGCGATCCGCGAGAGGTATTTCGGCTTTTTGCAAAGCACTGGCACTTGTTTCTAGGCACGCCCAGCCAGCTCTGGATTGAATATGTGCTGCGTGAAACGCTGGGCTGTGACCTGTCGTTGAATGCTGACGCGTCGGATACGGTCTATGACCACATTGATGCATGGTTGGCCGACCCAGCCAATCGCCCGCGCGCTCTGTTCGACCGCTTCGGAATCGAGGTTCTGGCAACCACGGACGCAGCGCTTGACCCGCTGACGCATCATCAGACCATCAAAGACAGCGATTGGGGCGGACGGGTGGTGCCGACATTCCGGCCAGATGCGCTGCTGAACCCGAGGGCGCCGGGCTGGGCTTCGGACCTGACGTCACTGGGTGCGATGACCAAGCAGGATACCTCGTCTTACCACGGCTTCCTCGCGGCACTGCGCGAACGGCGCGCCGCGTTCAAAGCGCGAGGCGCAACGGTCACCGATCACGCCATTGAGGTGCCGCAGACCATCTGGCTGGATAACCCCGCTGACACCTACGCTGCACTGGTGTCCGGGGACATGTCACAGGCTGATGCATTTCATGGGCATATGCTGATTGAGATGGCGCAGATGTCGCTGGATGACGGGCTGGTCATGCAGCTGCATGCTGGCAGTCGGCGCAACACCAACCACGCGCTGTTTGAACAGTTCGGACCGGACAAGGGCGCGGACATCCCCATTGCCGTAGATTGGGTGCGTGGCCTTGAACCCCTGTTGAACCGTGTCGGCAATGATCCGAGGCTGACCCTGATCCTGTTCACATTGGATGAAACCACCTATGCTCGCGAACTGGCACCGATGGCTGGGCATTGGCCGTGCCTGCGCATTGGCCCGCCGTGGTGGTTCCATGACAGCGCTGCTGGCATCGCGCGCTACCTTGATCAGGTGGTCGAGACGGCTGGTTACTACAACCTTGCCGGTTTCAATGATGATACCCGAGCTTTCCTCTCCATTCCTGCACGGCATGATCTTTGGCGACGGGCCATTTCGCTGCATTTGGCGGCGCAGATCGAGCGAGGGTATTTCGACGCCAATACCGCCGCAGATCTGGCGCGCCTCCTCGCCACCGATCTGGCCCGCAGCACGTATAGGCTGGACTGACCGATGCCGCATATTCTTCACCTTGGTGTCGGTAATTTCTTTCGCGCACACGCCGCGGCGTACACACAAGACACGCTGGGTTGGCAGATCACAGGAGTCAGCTTTCGCTCACCCGCCATCCGCGATGGATTGGCGGCCCAGAATTACGACTACAGCCTCGTCGTAAAGGATGCAGGTGGTACGTTCATCAAGCCGATCACATGCATGTCTGATATGCTGGTCGCGTCAGAAGGTCCGGTTTCCGTGATCGACGCAGTCGCCTCTGACCAGTTTTCGGTCATCACACTGACAGTAACGGAAAAAGCGTATCATCTGGGTCAGGACGAGCAGCTTGATATGGCTTCAGCCGACATTCAGGCCGATCTGCTATACACGGGCACAACCGTGATCGGTACGCTGACCCGTGGCTTGGCACGGCGCAAGTCGCCCGTCACCGTTCTGTGTTGTGACAACCTGCCTGACAACGGATCGAAGGTGGAGCGCGCTGTTCGGGATTTCGCCGCTGCGGCCAAGCTGAATTTGCCCGACACGATCACATTCCCATCCAGCATGGTTGATCGTATCACCCCGGCCACGACGGACTCCGTCCGGGCCGAGGCGGGCGACAAGATGGCTGTCCCGACTGAAAGCTTTACCGAGTGGGTCATCGAAGATCGCTTTGCCGCCGCGAAACCGGACTGGCCGGGCGTACAATGGGTCGACGACGTTGCCCCGCACGAAATGCGCAAGCTACGTATGCTGAACGGGGCGCATTCATTCCTTGCCTATGCCGGTGCGCTGCGGGGTTACACCTATGTGCACGAGGCCATTGCAGACCCCGAGCTGCGCCACACAACACAAGCCCTAATGCGCGAAGCGGCGGAGACGCTGCCGGACAGTGTTCAAGCACAAGCCGAAGCGTATGCAGACGCCTTGATCAAACGGTTCGAGAACCCCAACCTGCATCATCGGCTACGGCAGATCGCAATGGACGGGAGCCAGAAACTGCCCATCCGCATTCTGGCAACTTTGGAAGACCGGGGCAAATCGCCCAGCCCATCGCTGAAAGCGGCGCTAGACGCCTGGATCGCTTTTGTTCAAGCCGAGGTGGCGGCCGATAGCGCGCTGGACGATCCGAAAGCGGAGGAGCTTGTTACCGCTTGCAAATCTCCAGAACCCGATGCCGCGCTACGCGCCGTGATTGGTGCCTAGCGGGGCAGGATGGCGCCACGATGCGCAATGACGCGTGATGCCAGATCATGACCCGCACGCAGGGCGGCATCTTGAGGCTCCCCAGTCAGCGCCGCCGCCAAATAAGCACCATTGAAGCTGTCGCCTGCCGCTGTTGTATCCACAACCTTGGACGCTGCGGGATAGGTGCCGGAGGTGCCGGTCTCAAGGCAAAGCGGGCCAATTTCTCCGCGCTTCAAAGCACCTGAGCGGCCCAGCGCAAGAAATCGTGCCGTGACCGCATCAGCGGTTTCGCCGGTCAGCTCCATCTCATCATCAATGGAAGGCAGGGCGATGTCGCAAAGCGCCCACATCGCCGCGATCACTTCGCGGGCCGTGTCCTGATCCTCCCAAAGACGCGGTCGGTAGTTGCTGTCAAAAACCAGGCGTCCGCCCCGCTGCCGAAAGCCTTGCAGCCAATCGATCAGGGCGACCCGCGTGGTTGCTGGCATGATCGCTAGCGTAATTGCTGACGTGTAGATCACGTCATAGGGTTCGAGGGCGGAAAAATCCGGGCCCTCAGAAGTTAGAAACACCGAACGTGCTGCGGAGGTATCGCGCCAATAGGTAAAGCTGCGTTCGCCGCTGTCATCGGTCGTGATGGCATAAAGGCCCGGTGTCCCTTCGGGATCACGCTCAACCGCATGGATACCGATATCTTCCGCCTCCATCGCTTCGACGATCCGGTCCGAAAAGGCGTCTGTGCCAAGGCGGGTCACATAGTCGACCTGCAGTTCCGGTGCGTTGCGTTTGAGGTAGATGGCCGTGTTCAACGTGTCGCCGGCCACGCGCACTGCGGCCTCTGCATCATCCATCGACAGCTCAATCATCGCCTCGCCTATGGCCGCAATCTTCATGCCTTGTCCTTTCGTGCCGTGCGCTGCCAGATGATCAAGCCGGAGACAACAATGATCGCTGCGCCAACCAGCGTCCAACCGTCCGGCACATCGCCGAAGACAAGGTAACTTGCAAGCGCCAGATACAGCAGGAAGCTGTAGGTGTAGGGCATCAGTGTATTCGCCGGGGCGTATGCGTGTGCGCGCGAGAAAATCTCGTGCCCCGCCCATCCCCAGATGCCAAGCCCGATCATAAGTGCCCATTGCAGCCACGTGTCAGGCGCGGTCCACACCATCCATGCCAAGGGGGCCAGTGCCACGGCGCCAAAAGCTCCCATCCAGAACTGCATCGTTTCCGCCGCCACTACACCAGAAATCTTGCGCGTGATGATTGAATACAGCGCCAGTGAAAACGCGTTGTAAACGTTGAGGAATGCAATCGCGTGAAAACTCGCGTCAAAGGGCCGGATCACCACCAGCACGCCCGTGAACCCAAGGATGATTGCAAACCACCGCCAAGGGCCTACCCGTTCACCCAGCAAGGGCCAACTGAGGAAACACACGATGATCGGGGCAGAAAACATGATCGACCCGACCACCGTCAGCGGCAGGTAGTTCAGGGTGATGAAGTTAAACAACGTGGCCGACGCCAACAGGAACCCCCGCAGCAGTACCAGCCCCATGTGCGCGGACTGAAAATTCGACCACCGCATGCCCTTGCGCAACAAAAGCGCGGTCGAGATCAGAAAATGCGGAAAATACCGCATGAAAGCGAGTTGGAACGCGGGTAGCCCCGCCAGCAACAGCCACTTCACCGACGTGTCGATGAGCGTAAAGAACGCGTAAGCCCCCAGCGTCATTGCGATGCCGAGGGCGGCGCGATCCTCCGTCGGATGGGCGGCGATCGCCACTCTTAGCCTTTGAACCGATCTGCGAAAAAGTCGACCTGCAAAGGCACCATGTCTTCCCCACGCCCCGCCGCGATGGACCCGCGCAGGCTTTCCAACGTGCTGCCCGACATCATGGACTGCACGCCCGCATCGTCGCACATCTGCGCGTAATAGCCGACGTCCTTGGCCGCGTTCTTGATGGAGAAGGCCAACTTCTGATCATCGCCTTCGAGTGCGTAAGCGGTGACGAAATCCATCATCCCGGACTTGAGCGGCCCTGCCGACATCACGTCATACAGCCCCTGCCGGTCCACACCCATCACATCTGCAATGGCATAGCTTTCAGCCATCGCGTTGGCGCAGGCCTGCGCGTAGAAATTATTGATCAGCTTGATGGTGTGCCCAGTGCCCAAGGCCCCGAGGTGAAAGACATTCTCGCCCAAATCATCCAGTACCGGCTTGACCTTATCGAACGCCGCCTTGTTTCCTGACCCCATAAGGTTCAACAAGCCGTCCTTGGCGTGCATCGGCGTACGTCCGATGGGGCAGTCCAGCATCGTGCCGCCAACGGCTGCAACCTCCGCTCCCAATGCCTTGGTCGACGCAGGCAGTGACGTGCCGAAATCAATGATCACCGCGCCCGGTTTCAGCCCGGCAATCACGCCGTCATCCCCACGCATCCGCGCTTCGACATTGTCTGAAGTGTCCATGCATAGCATCACGATGTCCGACCCCTCGGCCACAGCCTTGGCAGTTGTCACCTCGACCGCCCCTCGCTCAACTGCGCGATCAACATACGTTCGGGTACGGTTTGCAATCACCACCAGATCATAGCCTTGGTCCTGCAACCGTCCCACCATGGCGCCGCCCATCAGGCCGAGGCCGATAAATCCAATCGTTGGCTTGCTCATATCAACTCTCCTTCGCGGGAATGGTATCGAAGGCGCGCGTCTTCAGCCCCTTCTGAATTTCATAGATGGAAATCGGCACATCGGGCTGTGGCTGCGGGATGCGGATCGGGATGTCTTTCAGCCGCGGGGTCAGCGTTGGCTCACCACACAGCATCCGAGTGTTGTAGTCTTCGATCCCGTCCCACTTGGTCATGCTGCCCATGATCGGAAAGGCATCCGCAGCCATCATCTCGTAGAACAAGATGCGCCGCGCCCGGTCCGAGGTGTTCAGGGCAGAGCCATGCACGATCCGCCCGTGATGAATGCTGATTGACCCCGCCGGGCCGGTCAGCGGCACCGCGTCCGCCATATTCAACCCGTTTTGCTCTGGCAGCATCGCACCGGCAAAGACCCCATCCACGTGATGATCGTAGACCGGCCCCTTATGCGAGCCCGGGAATACCATCAGCGGGCCATTTTCCTCGGCCATATCGTCAATACAGATGCCAATGGCGAGAATGTCGTCATTAGTATGCGGATAGAACGCATAGTCCTGATGCCATTCGACCGCCGCCCCATAAC
Organism: Tateyamaria sp. LSS28; assembly: GCF_059611725.1. Lineage (NCBI taxonomy): Bacteria > Pseudomonadati > Pseudomonadota > Alphaproteobacteria > Rhodobacterales > Roseobacteraceae > Tateyamaria > Tateyamaria sp. LSS28. The sequence goes on from NZ_JCAPFI010000001.1 coordinate 441,352, forward strand.
CGGCCGATTTCATGTTCAATTTAGTGGTGTGCAGCCGCAGGTTCGGCCCAATCAGATCGCGGGCCGGGGCCAGCACATGGTCGGAATACATCAACTCCCGCACCACGTCCGAAATCGTATGCGGCAGCTTGATCCGCCGCAGACGCGGATCATCGGCAGAGTGACTGTCCTCCAGATCAAGCCGGTCATTGCTCTCGGTCATGGTTGCGGCCTCAACCTCGAACCGCGCAATCTCGTCTCGGATCTTGGTCAGCCAGTCGTCGGGGATCTGGTTTGCAACCAGCAGATAGCCCTGCTCATCATACTGTGCTTTCTGATCTGCGGTCAGACACTCCATCACATCACAGCCCCGATCTGCCACGGCACGAATTCGTAGTCACCAAGGCCCTGTGCTTCAGATTTCGACATCTCTCCGCTGGCGACCCTCAGGAACAGCTCGTAAATCTCGCGGCCCTTCTCTTCGAGGCTCACACCCTCCGAAAGCATCGCACCGGCGTTCACATCCATATCCTCGATCATGCGGCCATACATTTCCGTATTGGTCGCCACTTTGATCGTCGGTGCGGGCTTCGAGCCAAAGGCCGACCCCCGCCCGGTGGTAAAGCACACAAGGTTGCAGCCCCCGGCGATCTGCCCCGTCACACTCGCCGGGTCATAGCCAGGCGAATCCATGAAGGTGAAGCCACGCGCCCGCACGCTATCGGCGTATTTGTAGACACCCGTCAGCGGCGTGGTCCCGCCCTTGGCAGCAGCGCCCAACGACTTCTCCAAGATCGTGGTCAGGCCACCGGCCTTGTTGCCGGGACTTGGGTTGTTGTCCATCGATCCCTTGTTACGGGCGGTATAATCCTCCCACCAGCGGATCAGATCGATCAGACGCTCACCCGTCGCCTGATCGATGGCGCGGGCGGTCAGCAGATGCTCTGCGCCGTAGATCTCCGGCGTCTCGGCCAGCACACCCGTCCCACCCTGTGCCACCAGCAGATCGGTGGCATATCCAAGTGCAGGGTTCGCGGTAATCCCCGACCACGCATCCGACCCGCCGCATTGCAAGGCCACTTTCAACTCGGATGCCGGACACGGTTCCCGCACTGCCTGATTTGCCAGTGGCAACATGGCCGCCACCTTCTCGATCCCTTTGTCGACCGTCTTTCTAAGTCCGGCGACAGATTGGATATTCATCGCTTGGAACAACGGCCCCTGTTTTAAGCCATAGGCGTCGAGCAGCCAGTCAATCTGGTTCATCTCGCAGCCCAAGCCAACCATCAGCACCCCTGCATGGTTCGGGTGACGGGCATAGCCCCACATGACGCGCTGCAGCGCCTCGAACCCGTCGCCATTGTCGGCCATGCCACAACCCGTCCCGTGCACAAAGGCGACCACTCCATCCACGTTCGGATAGTCCGCCAGCAGCTCAGGCGTGAAATGAGCTGCGATCATCCGTGCGGCCGTGGCAGAACAGTTCACGGATGTGACGATCGCAATGTAGTTCCGCGTACCAACCTGCCCGTTCTCCCGACGATACCCCATGAATGTATCGCCAGAGGCTGGGGCCGCAGGGCGCAGGTTTGAAGCAAAATCATAGGCCACATCCGTGCCCCGAAACTCGACATTGTGGGTGTGCACGTGGTCCCCAGCGGCAATGTCCACGGCGGCGTAGCCGATCACCTGTGCGTATTTACGGATAACGTCGCCCTTGGACATGGCCCGGACCGCGATCTTGTGGCCCGACGGAATCAATGCCCGGGTTGGCACGCCTCCTACGTCGACACCGATCTCCAACGTGCGCGTGGCGGTAACGACCGTGTCGCTTATATCTAGACGAACAAAATCCATGGGCCTCTCTCAGGCACAGAATGGGGCGTCGGACGCCCAACGGTGGATCGGAATGTGAGGCTGATGGGCAAGCCTGCTGCGGGTATTAAACCACATATCACGCCAGCCGCGCCAATCCCGCAATGCTGTTTCGGGCGCCATGCGACTGCGGGCAACAAAGCTTGGAAAGTGATCGCGCCCGGTGGGCTGCCCCGTCACGTTGTAACGCAGATCAAAGGACCAGCGAAATCCCTGAGACCGGTTTGGCAGTGATGCATGAGGCACCAAAGGATGAAACAAGACGGCACCACCAGATTTGACTGGTAGCGGCACAGCATCCGAGGTGTCGAGATGTTTGGGCGCAATTGCAGTTTGAACCTGTGGGCAATGTGGCAGAAGACCGTCATCAATACCGGGCAGCACCTGCAGACACCCATTTTCGACGGTCGCATCCGTAATCGCCACCCAGGCCGTGACCATATCGGTCGCATCAGCCTCTTCGTGACCGACGCCACGATCCTGATGCCAGTCAGTGCTAGTGATATGCGCGCGCGCCTCGCCCTCTGCCAATTGCGGGCTCGGCGGTTTGATCCGCACATGCTGGATTGGATTCGAGGTGATCTCGGGCCCGATCAAATGCTCAATCACGTCCAACAGCCGATCCTCGACAACAAGATCAAAGATTGCCGGGCCGAAATGCATGGGGCAATCGGCCTCGATTTCTCCGCCCGGCAGGCTGATATCCATTGGCTGAAACCAATCGCACCCGACGGCATAGGACGCGCTTAGTTTCTCCCAGAAGCTCAAACCCTCGCCGCCGGGCACATGCCCCTCCCCTTCCCACCGGGCATAAAGCTGATCCATCAGCGTCGCGTATTCCACCCGCACTGCCGAGATCAGCGGCGCAGGGATGACATCCTCTACCACAAGGTAACCTTGGGTCTGGAACTGCGCGACTTGGCTCGCGGTCAGCATGGTGCCCTCCTAAAGTAGGATCGAGATGATGGGCGGCCAGATCAACAGCACCGACAGGGCAATCAACTGGATACCGATAAAGGGCAGGAAGCCTTTGAAGATATCGGTCAGTTTGATGTGCGGTGGCGCCACAGATTTCAGGTAGAAAGCCGCCGGACCAAAGGGTGGTGACAGGAACGACACCTGCATGTTCATACAGAATACCACACCAAACCAGATCGCCACATGGCGCGGGTTCAGTTCACCGAACAGGCCAATCTCATCAATCGGCAGCTTCAGCACGATCGGCAGGAACACCGGGATGATCAGCAGCACGATCCCCACCCAGTCCATGAACGCACCCATAAACAGCAAGATCACCATCATCATCAGGATGACCAACATGGTGGGCAGTTCGGACCCGACGATGAAGTCGGCCACGTAAGTCGGACCACCAGCAATGGTGTAGGCTCCGGCCAAGGCCGTAGCACCAATCGTCACCCAGATGATCGTGCCGGTCGATTTGAGGGTCCGCATCAGGGACTCCCACACCAGGTCAAACGATGCTTCTCCGCGCAGCAGGGCGATCACGAACACGGCCATGGCACCCATGCCTGCAGCCTCGGTGATGCCTGTGATACCGCCATAGATCGACCCCATGACAACCCCGATCACAACGATGGGCGGGACAAGACCCTTGCCCATCGACCAGCCCAGCGCGGTGCGGGTCCGGCCAAATACGAACATGGCCAAAACCACGCTCGCCGCCAGCATGCTGCCAAAGATACCGATGTATTCTGCCGTGCCCCAGAACGCTGCTGCGCCCGTATTGGCCGCATTCGAGCCCGAGAATTCGAAGAAGCTGGCGCGCAGGAACAGGGCTGCCGAAAACCCGCCGACAACTACGTTCAGGAAGGCGAGGAACAGCGCCGTCTTCTCGCGCCCCTGCGGCTCACCTTCGACTGGGTCGGGCAGTGGTGCATCCTGGGGCCGTAGTTGCGTGCGGATGATGATGTAGATGATGATGAACGACGCCAGCATAAACCCGGGGATGAAGGACGCTGTGAACAGCGCCTTGATCGAGGTTTCGGTAATTAGGCCGTAGATGATCAGCACGATCGATGGCGGGATCATGGTGCCAAGCGAGCCGGAGGCGCAGATCACGCCGATTGCCAGATTCTGGTTGTAGCCAAGCCGCAGCATCTGCGGCAACGCGATCAGACCCAGAAGGACCACCTCACCCCCGATGATACCGGACATAGCGGCCATGATCACAGCCATGATGGATGTCACGATGGCAATGCCGCCCCGGGTCCGGTTCAGCCAGATGTTTAGGGACGAATACATCTCTTTCGCGATGCCGGAGCGTTCCAGCAATGCCGCCATAAAGATGAAGAGCGGAATGGATATGAGAACGTAATCCGTTAAGAGCCCGTATATTCGCTGGGCCAGGATATTGAGTGGCCCTGCCCCCGGTCGCCCGGTCAGAATGCCATCACCAAAGGTCCATGGGGCCAGCAGCAACTCCGGCTCGAATTTCATGACCAGCACAGCAACCGCGAGGATGGCAGAGGCCAGACCAAGGGGCATCCCGATAGCAAGGAGAAGGATCAGCCCCAGCATCAGGACAAGCGAAATAGTACCGATATCCATGGGCTTAGTCCTTTGTCGACACGTGTTGGCCGGTCACGTCGAGGTCGCCGACCCCTTCGTTTGCCACTTGCGCCTTGATGCGCTCAATCTCTTCTTCATCGAGGTCTTCGCCCCCGTAATGCACTTCCTCGGCATTCCAATCAGAGATCAGGTTGATGACGGCCTGAATGGCCACCATGCCGACGACAAACAGCACCATGGGCTTCATCGTGGCAGGAATGGGTGGATCAAATGCCGTGCCGAAAGTCTCCCAACGGTAGAACTTGTCGAATGCCTCGCCATAGCCGCCGTAGATCAGGAAGAAGGCGAAGACGACGATGAGTACGGTCGAGATGGTGTCGAATATCCGCTGCACCGAACGCGGAACCGCGTCGTACAAAAGAACAATGCGGATGTGGCTGCGCTGTTGCATGGCATAGAGCCCGGCGCACAGGAACACAAAGCCCGCAAGCCACAGGCTGAGTTCATTCGCCCAAAGCGTTGGCGCCTCAAACACATAGCGGAGGATCACCTCGTACAGCATCACGCTGGTCAGAAGCACGATCAACATCATGGTGACACGCCCGATGAAGACGGCCAAACGGTCCGCAGCACGCCAACTTTCAAATTCCATGCCTGCACGCTGCACAGTTCGGATACCGAGATACCCGAAGGCAACAACACCTATGGCAGCAAGCCAGTCCACGATGTCAGCAAAGCCGCCGAACAGCCCGCCCATATTGGGGGTGACATCATTGCGTTTGAACAGAGCCGATAACTTGTCGAACTGGGATTCGTCGGTTGGGGGATAGAAGTCGAGCGTGAAGGCTGGCATGTGCCAGACCACCCAGCCCGCGCAAAAGATGAATGCCAATGGCACAAGCCACTCTATCGGAGTGCCGGAGCGCACCTGCATCGCAAAGTCCCCCTATGGTATGAAAAAACCCGCGCGCATCTTGCCTTGATTTGCGGCGGGTGACTTGGGGCCCCGCTTAGCGGGACCCCAAAGGATCGCTTACTCGGAGACGAGGCCCAATTGACCGAGATAGGTCAGGTGTGCGTCGACCAGCGCCTTGGCTTCAGGCGTGTCTGCGAACTCAGGCCATGTGGCCTGTGCTGCGGCACGGAACTTGGCCAACTCTTCGGGCGCCCACTGGCTCAGCGTCACGCCTTGCTCCCGCAGCTGGGCTGCAGCTTCGGCGTTCTTCTTCTCGAAGGTCAGTGCGGTGCGCAGAGCGAGGGCTTCCATGGCCACCTTCATGATGCGCTGATGCGATTCAGGCATCGCGTCAAAAACCGCCTTGTTGCACGCAAGGTGGTCGGACGGCATTGAGTGGAAGCCGGGGAAGTTGGCATATTTAACGATGTCATACAGACCCAAGCCCACGTTGTTGGCCAGACCCGATGCGTCCGCACCGTCGATGATACCAGTTTCCAGAGCCGTAAAGATCTCGGTGAAGTCCATCACGATGGGCGACGCGCCCAGCTTTTCAAAGATCTTGGTTTCCATGCCGGGAGGCGAACGGAATTTCCAGTCCTTGAAGTCGGCGACCTTCTCGATCGGCTTCGAGGACGCAAAGGATTCCTGACCGTAAACCCACCAGCCGATCAGCTCCATGCCGTACTTGTTGTACAGCGGCGCCGCAGCTTCCTTGCCACCGCCGAAATACAGCCAGCTCAGCTGCTGATAGGGGGTTTCATAGCCGCCCATGATGTCGCCCACGAACTGGAAGGCGGAGTTCTTGCCGGTCTGGTAGCCACCACCGGTCATGTCGCAGTCCAGGATGCCCGTGGAGGCCGCGTCGAAGGTTTCGACCGACTTCACGACGGACGAGCTGTAGAACATCTCGACTTCGATCTCGCCACCCGACATCGTCTGGATGTCTTCGATGTATTGCGCAGCGAGCTTGCCCGAGACAGTCTCGGGGGCATAGTGCGTTTGAATCCGTAGCTTCGTTGTTTCTGCCGACGCCGTAAGCGCCGTGGTGGCCGCAAGAGCAGCAACAGCAGCGACCGAAGCCGCCCTCTTCAGAAATGTCATGTCATCCTCCCTGACATTTTATGTGTGCGCACTTGGCAGGTTCGAACGCCCACCTTTTTGTGTCGTAAGGGAAGGCTATGCGCAGTTGCCCCTGTCGGACAACAAAAAAATGAAATTAGAGATATTTTTGAGATTTTTATGGAATTTCGTGATTTCGTGATTTATCGAAGAGATATATCACGAGTTCATACGACCCATGCCCTACGATACCGACATCTTCGAAACGCTGCGCTACCGCCTTATGACAAACGCTTTTGAGCATGGAAAAAAGGTGCGGGCTGAACACTTGCGTCAAGAGTTCGGCTGTTCTGCAAGCACGATTCGAGAGGTGTTGTTCAGACTATCGACTCTCGGTTTGGTTGAGTTCCAGGAACAACGCGGCTTTCGCGTTCCGAAAAAGTCACGTGAGGTGATTCACGAATTGACGCATCTCCGTGTGCTGCTTGAGGCCGAAGGTACGGTGATGTCGATCCGGCGCGGCGGCGTTGCGTGGGAGGCCCGGTTGACTGCTGCCCATCACCAGCTCAGCCACCTTGAAATGCGGCTGAACACCGCGACCGACCGATCACCTTTTGTCGACCTTTGGTTCGGGGCCGAGGCACAGTTCCATGAAACCCTCATTTCGGCCTGCGGATCGCAGACCCTAATCGATACCCATCACCGTGTGTATTGCCGGTTCCGCCAGCAATTGATGGTGGAGGACCGCGACTTCAATTTCATCTCGAACAACATCATGCACCATCAGCATATTCTGGATGCTGCGATGGCCGGGGACGAAGATCTGACCCGGCAGAAGATTCACGATCATCTGGCGAGACACCTGATGGATGCGGACCAGATCGAACCGGCCTGACACAACGGCGATCCACGGCCTGCACTCAGGTCGCGTTGACCTTCGCCCGTCCGCCGCCTAACACCCTATGCCACTCCAAACCCGATTCAGGCAGTAGCAAAAATGCGCGACCCACACGCCAAAACGCCAAACAAGGCGACCCACCTTGTCGTGGGAGATGGCATCACTGCGCTCGCTTTCGTAGAGCAGTGCCGCCTTGCCGCCGGTGATCACCTCGTCGTGTTGGGGCGAAGCGCATCCCAATTGGGCCGAGGTGCCGCATATGCAAAGGGTAGAGAAGACATACCGTGGCGATACGCCTATTTGCTCAACTCGCCGGCGGATGACATCGATCCTGCCTTTGCCCGCTGGCTGTCCGACCGCTGGGACATGGTGGCCGACACGATGACCGGACGCGCGCCGAACTGGATGCGGGCAGCGCAGCCGCTGGTAAACGCAGGGGACGTCTATGGCGTAAATGCACCCCGCGAATTCTACGGCGACTTCATGGAACAGCAAGCCAAAGAGGCTTTGGCGCGCCAAAGGGATCGGGGTGTACACGTGACCTTGATCGACGATTGTGCCCTCACCCTGCAAAGCGGATCAAATGGCACGACTATCCAGACCGAAGCCGGTCACACAATCACAGCCCGAGCCGTGGACGTTGCACCCGGCGGTCCGTCCACCCTGCGTCTCGAAGGCGATGACGGCGCATTTGCCGTCCCAAGCGTCTTTGGAAACGAGGAAGAGATCGCGGAACACATCAAACGTGGAGCCGAGGTTTTCTGCATCGGTGGAAATGCGGCGATGCTTGATGTGCTGCGCCTGTGCCAAAGCCTGATCCCAGAGGAACAGTTGCGCTTTATTGCCTGCGCCCCAGATGGCGAAATCCCCGCTGCACTTGTTCCGCGCCTACCCCGCAAACTGACCCGCCCCAATCTGTCATCCGGGCATGACACGGCTAAAACTTTCCTGGCCGAAGTCCAGCGCGAGATTGATTTGGCCCAAAAGGCCGGAGACGAAATGCGCGAGATCCGGGCGGGCTTTCGCGCGCATTTTCTGGCGAACCCGCTCACCAACTACATCGATGATGCAGATCAGGCCCGACGCGTCCCGGCGCAGCTGCGCTTCTGGTTGCGAGGCGGCACGCGAGACACGATCATGGACATGCACAGGCTGGTTGAAGAGGGCAGTGCACGGATGATTAAAGGCGCAGTCAAAGCCATTGAGCATGGGCCAGATGGGGCCAAAGTACGGATCGTTGACGCTGACGGAGGCGAGACGGTTCACAACACCGGATTTGTCATAAACTGTGCGGGTGCCGGACCAACCTCTCACTACGACCCATTGACCGAGAACATGCTCACTCAGGGCCTGATCGGCATCTGTCCAGTCTCAAAGGGCCTGACTGTAGGTCCGCAATGCAAAACCGGAGCATCCGGCGTACGTTACCTCTCCCCCGCCACAACGGTCATTGGAGACGAGGTCATGGCAATGCCGCTTTACGACGCCCACATGCTCCGCACCTATGCCGCACGGGCGGGTTAACGGCCACCCAACTCGTCCTCAATGTAAACATCGATGATCTCGCGGAACGTTTTCTCTGCCTCGAAGCCCAATGCCGTCGCTCGTTCCGGCGCGAAGTTGCGCGGCCAGCCTTCGACGATGTTTGCCACAGCCTCGTCACGCTGCGGTTTGATCAGCGCCACAACGTTGTTGCCAGCGACCTCACGCAGCGCCTCGATCTGTTCCGCCACGGTGCAACTGAGCCCCGGCAAGTTCAGCGCCCGCCGCCCTTCAAGCCGATCCGTGTCCAGAACGGCAGCATGGGCCAGAAACCCGGCCGCCGACCGCGGTGACGCATGCCAGTGGCGCACAGTGTCGTCCACGGGCAGGACGGCTTCCAACCCGTTCAGCGGCTCGCGGATGATACCCGAAAAGAACGACGATGCGGCCAGGTTCGCCTTGCCGGGTCGTACACAGATCGTGGGCAGCCGCAGCGACATGCCGTCAATGAAACCCTTGCGAGAAAAGTCTTGGACCAACAGCTCGCACGCAGCCTTCTGCGCGCCATAGCTGGTCTGGGGCGAAGTCAGGAACTCGTCCTCGATCTTGTCCGGGTACGGTCCGCCAAAGACAGCAATCGATGAGGTGAAGATCACCCGAGGCACATAAGCGCCGCCCGTAGCCCGGTGCTGTGCCCGTAGCGCCTCAAGGAAATGCCACATCGGCCAAAGGTTCGTTTGCCAGCCTAGATCAAAATTCGTCTCCGCTTCACCCGACACAATGGAAGCGAGGAAAAAGATCACGTCGAACCGCTCCGCTGCCAGAGCCGCCCCCTCTGCCAGAACCGACAGGTTACCGACGCGCTGGTCGTCACCCACAGCGTCTTTGGCAAATCCCAAATCGTGCAAAGTAACGCTGAAATCGCCAAAACCGGTCAGCCCTTGCGTTTCAAGCCTCTTTGCCAACTTCTGACCGACCATGCCGCCGCCGCCAAGAATCAGTATGCGTTTCATGCGCGATCCCCCTGCCGTGCCTTCAGTTCAAGATACAAACCTGAGTGATCCCGGTCCGCACCATTCATATGATCAACAAAATGGGCGAACCGATCCCGCACGTCCTGCACCATGGGCAGGGTCACACCAGCAGCCGATGCCTCGACCAATACGTTGTCCAGATCTTTCAGTTGAAACTTCGACAGTCCTCCGGGCTCGAAGTTACCAGTGGTCATGCGTTCCCCATGCTGCTGCAGAATGGTGCTGTCAGCAAAGCCACCTTTCAACGCGGCGCGCAGCGCGGCAGGGTCCGCGCCCCCCTCCTCGGCCAGCAGCATCGCTTCAGCCACAGCACCGATGGTCACTGCGACAATCGCCTGATTGCAGAGCTTCGACAATTGCCCAGATCCGGTGGGACCGACATGCACAGGCCGACCCATCTCTTCAAAGATCGGGCGCGCACGATTGAAGTCGGCAGCTTCACCACCAACCATGATGGCAAGGGACGCCGCCTCGGCCCCCTTGGTTCCGCCGGAAACCGGCGCATCCAGAAATCCGACACCCACCTTTGACAGCAGCGCACGGGCCTCGCGTGCCTCTGCCGGTTTGGTCGATGACATGTCGATCCACAACGCGCCCCTGGACAGGCTGGGCGATACCTCGGCAATGACAGACAGCACCGTGGGACCATCGCTCATCATCGAAATAACGACATCCGCCCCAGTCACTGCGGCATTCGTGCTGGCTGCCACCGCTGCACCCTCATCCGCGAGCGGCTCCGCCTTCACCTGCGTCCGGTTCCACACGGTGACCGGCACCCCAGCCCGCGCCAGGTTCCGTGCCATGGGAAAGCCCATCAACCCCGTGCCCAACAAGGCTACATTCTCGAACGCCATGACAATCCTCCGATTTTGCCGTGACGTCTGGTCAACTCCCACAGCTTGTCCTACGCTAACACCAAAACGCAGACCTTCGGGCTGCGCAACACCTGATCGGATAAGGGGGGAGTGCATGGGCCGTCTCGACGGAAAGCGCGCACTTGTGACTGCAGCAGGCCAGGGCATTGGCCGCGCCAGCGCATTGGCAATGGCGGAAGAGGGGGCAAAGGTCTTTGCCACCGATATCAACGCCGACGCTTTAAGCACATTTGACCACGCAAACATCGATGCTTTCCCTCTCAATGCGCGTGATGCAGCAAGCATTCAGGACGGGGTGGCCAAGGCCCAACCCGACATCCTGTTCAACTGCGCGGGTTTCGTACATCACGGCACGATCATGGACAGCACGGATGATGAATGGGATTTTGCCTTCGATCTGAATGTTCGGTCCATGTACCACACCATCCGCGCCGCCTTGCCGGGGATGCTGGAGCGCGGCAACGGCTCGATCATCAACATGTCATCGGCCCTCGGGTCCATCATCGGCGCGCCCAATCGCTTCATCTACGGCACGACCAAGGCCGCCGTCGTCGGTCTCACCAAATCCGTCGCCGTGGACTACATCACACAAGGCATCCGCTGTAACTGCATCTGCCCCGGCACCGTCGAAAGCCCCAGCTGGCACGACAGGGTCAAGGCACTGGGCGAACAGCTTGGCAGCTACGACAAGGCCATGGAACAATTCGTTGCTCGCCAGCCCATGGGCCGTGTCGCCAAGGCCGAAGAAATCGCCGCGCTTGTCGTCTACCTTGCCAGCGACGAAAGCGCATTCACAACAGGACACACCCACATCATTGATGGAGGCTGGTCAGGACAATGACCAAGAAAATCGGAATAGAAGACCTGCGTTCCCGCAAGTGGTTCATGAACCCGGACAACCCGGAAATGACCGCGCTCTACCTCGAACGCTACCTGAACTACGGGCTGACGCGGGAGGAGCTGCAATCCGGCAAGCCGATCATCGGCATCGCGCAAACCGGCAGCGACCTGTCGCCCTGCAACCGCCACCACATCGAGTTGGCGAAGCGTGTCCGCGACGGCATCGTGGCCGCGGGTGGCACCTGCATCGAAATCCCAGTTCACCCGATCCAGGAAACCGGCAAGCGCCCCACGGCCATGCTCGACCGCAACCTCGCCTATCTGAGCCTCGTCGAAACCCTCTACGGCTACCCGCTCGACGGCGTTGTCCTGACCATCGGCTGTGACAAGACCACCCCGGCCCTCCTGATGGCCGCCGCCACCGTCAACATCCCCGCCGTGGCGCTTTCGGTCGGCCCCATGCTCAACGGCTGGTTCCGCGGTGAACGCACCGGCTCCGGCTCCATCGTCTGGCAAGCGCGCGAGATGATGGCACGGGGCGAGATTGACGGCGAAGGGTTTATGGAACTCGTCGCCTCCTCCGCCCCTTCGGTCGGCTACTGCAACACGATGGGCACGGCCACGACCATGAACTCGCTCGCCGAAGCGCTCGGCATGCAACTCCCCGGCTCCGCCGCCATCCCGGCCCCCTACCGTGAACGCAGCCAGATCAGTTATGAGACCGGCAAGCGCATCGTCGACATGGTATGGGAAGACCTGCGCCCCTCCGACATCATGACGCGCGAAGCGTTCGAGAACACGATCGTCATCAACTCCGCGATCGGCGGGTCAACCAACGCACCCATCCACCTGAACGGCGTGGCCAAGCACCTCGACGTACCGTTGAACAATGACGACTGGCAGCAAGTCGGCCACCATGTACCCCTGCTCGTCAACCTTCAGCCCGCAGGCGAATACTTGGGCGAAGACTACCAGCATGCAGGCGGCGTCCCCGCCGTGATCGGAGAACTGATCGCCGCAGACCTGCTGCCTCACCCCGATGTCATCACCGCCAACGGCAAGACAATGCGCGAAAACTGCGCCCACCTGCGCAGCGAAAACACCGAGGTGATCAAGCCGGTGTCCGACCCGCTGAAAGCGGAAGCCGGGTTCATCAACCTCAAGGGCAACCTATTCGACAGCGCGATCATGAAAACCTCTGTGATTTCCGAGGAATTCCGCAACCGCTACCTGTCCAATCCCGACGACCCCGAAGCGTTCGAAGGGCGTGCCGTGGTCTTCGACGGGCCTGAAGACTTCCACCACCGCATCGACGATCCGGCGGAAAACATCGACGAACATTGCGTCCTCTTCATGCGCGGCGCCGGTCCCAAAGGATATCCCGGCGGGGCTGAGGTCGTGAACATGCGCGCGCCCTCCTACCTGCTCAAAAGAGGTATCCAGGCGCTGCCCTGCGTCGGTGATGGCCGCCAATCCGGCACCTCCGGCTCGCCCTCGATCCTCAACGCCTCGCCCGAAGCAGCAGATGGCGGCGGCCTTGCCCTCCTCGAAAACGGCGACCGCGTGCGGATCGATCTGAAGAAATGCACCGCCGATATGCTGGTGGACGACACCACGCTTAAGGCGCGCGCCGGAGCGATCATGGCAGCGGGCGGCTACCCCGTCCCTGAAAGCCAAAGCCCCTGGCAAGAGATCTTCCGCGACTACGTGGGCCGCTTTGACGAGGGCATGACCCTGCGTGGCGCCACAGAGTACCAAGACATCTCGCGCAAATACATGCCGCGCGACAATCACTAGAAAGGCCGTTCATGAAACTCGTAAGATACGGTGACACTGGTCACGAAAAGCCCGGCCTCATGGACGGCGACACCCTCCGCGACCTGAGCGGCCACATCGATGACATCCACGGCGCCACGCTGGACGACGCCACGGTCGACAAACTGCGTGCCATAGACCCGGCCACGCTGCCCGCAGTCGATGGCAATCCCCGCATCGGCCCCTGCGTCGGCAATATCGGCAAGTTCCTCTGCATCGGCCTCAATTACTCCGACCACGCCGCCGAACAGGGTCTGCCCATCCCCGAGCATCCGATACTGTTCTTCAAGGCAAACTCCGCCATCGTTGGCCCCAATGACGATGTGGTCATGCCGCGCGGCTCGCGGCGCACGGATTGGGAAGTCGAACTGGGCGCGGTGATCGGCAAGACCTGCAAGTACGTCTCAAAGGCCGACGCGCTCGACTACGTGGCAGGCTACTGCATCATCAATGACGTGTCAGAGCGCGAGTTCCAGCAGAACCTCACGGGACAATGGACCAAGGGGAAATCCTGCGACACATTCGGCCCCACAGGTCCGTATCTTGTCACTCGCGACGAAATCGAAGACCCGCAAGCGCTCGATATGAGCCTGTCGGTCAACGGCCAGCGGATGCAGACAGGCAACACCGCCACCATGATCTTTTCCGTGGCCGAGATCATTGAACACCTCAGCCAGCTCTTCACCCTGCACCCCGGCGACGTGATCAGCACAGGCACCCCTCCGGGTGTGGGCGACGGGATGAACCCGAAAACCTACCTTAAGGTGGGCGACGTCATGGAACTGGACATCGCTGGCCTCGGCACCCAACGGCAAGAGGTGAAACAGGATGCCTGATCTTCTGCAAATCGGCGGCATCACCGATACCATGCGTGACCGTCTGTCCGAGCGGTTCACCATCCATCAGGCCAGCGGCGATTATCCGGCAGAGGCGATCACCCATATCGTCACCAACGGCCATGACGGCGTGCCTGCGGATATCCTTGCCAAGTGCACAAACGCCAAGGTCGCTGCAAGCTATGGCGTGGGCTACGACGCGATAGACACCGACGCTTGCGTCGAACGGGGCATCATTGTCACCCACACGCCCGACGTGCTGAACGCCGAGGTGGCAACGACGGCGATCATGCTCATGCTCACCAGCTTCCGCAGTTTCCTGTCGGACGAGGCGCACGCCCGCTCCGGCAATTGGGAGAAAAACGGCAACGCACCCCTATCACGCAGCGCCGACAACCGGCGCGTCGGCATCCTCGGCCTAGGCCGCATCGGCCAGGCCATCGCGGACAAGCTCAAAGCGTTCGATGCCGACATCCACTATCACACCCGCAGCGAAAAGGACGTGCCCTACACCTACCACGCCAACCTCGTGGACATGGCAAAGGCGGTCGAGGTGATCATCTGCATCACCCCTGGCGGTCCCTCGACGCATCACATCGTCAACGCTGATGTGATGGAAGCACTCGGCCCCGAAGGGACGCTCATCAACGTCTCGCGCGGCTCGGTGATTGACGAGGCCGCGATGGTCGCCGCCCTCCAATCCGGTAAGCTCGGATACGCCGCCCTCGACGTATTCGAGGAAGAACCCAAAATCCCCGACGCGCTCAAGACCATGTCCAACGTCATCCTTCTGCCCCACGTGGGCAGCGCCACGCATGAAACGCGCGCCGCGATGGGCACGTTGGTCGTCGACAACCTCATCAGCCATCTCGACAACGGGCTGGTGATCACTCCCGTGCCGGAAACCAAGCATCTCAATGGCTAAGGTCACCGACGTCACTGCCCGCCTCTTCGCCGTGCCGCTCGACGAAATCCTCGTCGACGCCAAGCACGGCGATCACAGTCACTTCCACCTGATCACAGCGACGGTCACACTGGACGACGGGCGCACCGGCACGGGCTACACCTACAACGGCGGGCGCGGCGGGCATGCGACGGCAGCGATGATCACACACGATCTGGCTCCCTTCCTGATCGAGCAAGACGCAGAAAACGTGGAACAGCTCACCCACGCCATGAACGAACATCTGCACTACGTGGGGCGGGGCGGCATCCTGTCCTTCGCCATCTCCGCCGTGGACATCGCGCTGTGGGACGCGTGGCTGAAAGGCACCGGGCAATCGCTGGTGCAAGCCGCTGGCGGCGCATCGGACCAGTGCCGCGCCTATGCCGGCGGTATCGACCTCGGCTTTGACCTGCCAAAACTGTTGGACAGCATCCGGGGCTATCTTGCGCGCGGCCACAACGCGGTCAAAATCAAGATCGGCCAACCCACCGAAGCCGAAGATGTGGAACGGATCAAGGCTGTTCGCGACCTGATCGGCCCCGACATCACCTTCATGATCGACGCCAACTATTCGATGACCACCGATCAGGCAATCAGCCTTACCAACGCGGTCAAAGATCAAAACATCACGTGGTTCGAGGAACCGATTGAGCCGGACTTCTTCGAAGACTTCGCTGCGATCCGCGCGGCCACGGGCATGGCCACAGCCCAAGGCGAAAACCTGCATACCATGCACGAATTCCGCCGCGCCATGCCCCATGTCGATTTCATCCAGCCCGACGCATCAAACTGCCTTGGCATCACCGGCTGGCTTCAGGTGGCCAAGATGGCACAGGACGCTGGCGTCCCTGTGTGCAGCCACGGCATGCAGGAACTGCACGTTTCGCTGGTCTCCAGCCAACCCCATGGCGGCTGGCTGGAAGTGCACAGCTTCCCCATCGACCGCTACACGACCCGCCCGCTGGTGATCAAAGATCACCTCGCCGTTGCACCAAACGTGCCGGGAATCGGTGTCACGTTTGATTGGGATAAACTGACGCCACACGAGGTGGCGCTATAACGGCTTGGTGCCACAGTTTCAGGATGGCTTACACTCACGGGTCACAATGCATAAAACAGGCGGCTCTCCGAAAAAGCAGCGAACGCTCACCGATTATCACCGGCGCATAGAGCAGGTCGTGGACCTGATCCGCGCCCGTCCTGAACATCCGCATACAGTCAAAGAACTTTGCAAACAGGCGGCCTTCTCAGAGTTTCATTTTCACCGCGTGTTCCGCGCCGTGACCGGAGAATCCGTCGCACAGTGTATCATCCGTCTGCGATTAGAGATGGCCGCCAGCGCGCTGATCTATCGGCGGCAAAGGTCGGTCACGGACATCGCACTGACATGCGGATTTTCCAGCAGCGCAAATTTCTCCAAAGCCTTTCGGAAAGCTTATGACTGCTCACCGACACGGTATCGGCGTGATCGTCCTCCTGATTTCAGAATGCGCAGGATGAGAAAAGTCGCACGACCTGCACCAATGTATCCAGACGGCATGAGCGTCGACGTGGAAATCAAGACTGTGCCAGAACGCAGACTGGCAAGCCTCCGACTGGTCGGTCCTTACAGCCATGCAAGCATCAGCAAGCTTTATTCCGATTTGGGCAAATGGCACCTGTCGGCTCTTGAACAGCCTGCGCCCGACGAGGCTATCAGTATTACATGGTCGGACTCTGCATTGGCAGATCAGAGCACATGGAGGCTGGATGCCTGTTACGAAGTAGCCAAGGACACGAAGACAACAGGCCAAGTCAGGCTTCGCAGCCTCGCCGGGGGACGTGTCGCATGTATGAAAACAGAAGTCCCGGAAAACGAGATGCATCGTATCTCGGACTATTGGGATTGGTTGTTTTCCGACTGGTTGCCACAATCCGGGTACGAACCTGCGGATCGCCCCGCCTATGAGGTGTATCGCGGTGCCAGCAAGCAGCCCGGCTTCAACGTCACGCTCTGTCTTCCCTTAGCAAACAAACATGCGGAGCATGACGATGAATGACACCTACACTCTAAGCCCCATTGGGCAGTGCGAGATGATCGACGGGCAGTTTGCCGTGCGGTTGATACCTGACGTCAGACGCGGTCTGGAAGGGGTGCAGCCTTTCAGCCACGCCATAGCCCTTTGGTGGGCACACGAAGCGGACAGCGATGCGCAGCGCGCGCGCTACAGCATCGTGTCACCCTATACCGCCACCTCGGGGGAGTTAGGTGTATTTGCAACGCGGTCGGAAGCCCGACCCAACCCGATAGGTCTGTCAGTGTTTTCAGTTGCATCCGTCGATCTGGATGCTGGGATCGTGTTTTCCCACTACTTCGACATGTTGCCAGGAACGCCGGTCCTGGACCTCAAGCCATACTTCCCAGCCTCGGATCGTGTGGAAAATGCCCATATCCCAGACCATTTCAGCCATTGGCCCAACTCGCTTGAGGCATCCGCGGCGTTTGATTGGGAAAAGGAATTCAGAGCCTAAGGATCAGCACTCCGATCCGTTTACGTCGGCTCGTTTCTCGACGCAAAAGCCCGCAAGAGTGACGCACGGTGGCTTGATCCACCGTGCGTTTTGCTCATTTGGAGCTTGCTTGGCGGTCATCTTCGACTGGACCCAGCGCGTTCAGACCTTTCAGGATGTCGATGGCATAAGCCAACTGATAATCCTCTTCCCGTAGATCAGCAGCTGCTTGGGCCTTTGCACGATCTTCCTCGATCTGGCGCACCTGATCGTCAGTCAACGAGTCGTTGTCGAGGCTGCCGCGCAGATCGCCCTCGGTCCGGGGGCCGACTGCACTGGCCGGTTCATCCTCTTCCTCGGTCGTGGGGCTGCGGCGGGGCTGCTCTACAATGATATCAGGGCTTACGCCCAGCGCTTGAATCGACCGGCCTGACGGCGTGTAATACCGCGCCGTGGTCAAGCGCATGGCACCATCGCCGCGCAGTGGCATAACCGTCTGAACCGAGCCTTTGCCAAAGCTCTTGGTACCAACAACGATAGCCCGGCGGTGATCCTGCAATGCGCCCGCAACAATCTCGGACGCCGAGGCCGATCCGCCATTGATCAGCACAACAATCGGCTTGCCCTTCGCCAGATCACCCGGCGTTGCATTGTATCGGTCGCCGTCTACCGGATCACGGCCACGCGTCGATACGATCTCGCCTTTTTCCAGAAACGCGTCCGAAACACGAATAGCCTGGGTCAACAGCCCCCCGGGATTGTTCCGCAAATCCAGGACAAATCCGTTGACGTTGTTCATCCCGCCAAGGGTTTCGACCTCTTCTTCCAGCTTGGACATGAGGTTCGGCGTGGTCTTGTCGTTGAAGGTGGTCACACGCAACACAACGGTATCGCCTTGGGTCCGGCTGCGCACCGCCTGCAACTCGATCGTGTCCCGAATGATCGACACATCAAATGGTTCGTTCTCACCTTCACGAACAACTGTGATGATGATCTCGGACCCGACCGGGCCGCGCATGCGATCCACGGCTGCGTCCAGGGTCAGGCCCAGCATCGACTCTCCATCGACATGGGTGATGAAATCGCCCGCTTCGATCCCGGCTTCGGCGGCGGGCGTGCTGTCGATAGGCGACACAACCTTGATGAAGCCCTCTTCCTGGGTCACTTCGATTCCCAGACCGCCGAACTCACCTCGGGTTTGCACCTGCATCTGCGCCGCGTCATCTGGCGACAGATAGCTGGAGTGCGGATCAAGCGACGTCAACATGCCGTCAATAGCCGCTTCGATCAGCTCACCGGGCTCAACATCCTCGACATATTGGTTCCGGATGCGTTCGAAAATGTCGCCGAACAGATCCAGTTGTTCATATACGGTCGCACTCGAAGCACTTTCCTGCGCCAAGAGTGGCCCTGCAACCTGCGTCGTTGCGATTGCACCTGCCATCGTTCCGCCCAAGGCGGCCATCACGAATTTCTTCATTCCAGCTTATCCATCCTGTTCGGTGCTGAACCACGTGAGTGGGTCCATTGGCACATTATTCTCTCTTACCTCTATATAGAGCGTTTCCGAGCGGTCAGTACCACCCCCTTCACCACCTGTTGATGGGCCATTTTGTGCCGGAAGCCCGCCCATCAGGCCCAAAGGCGTGCTTGCTGCGATGATCTGTCCCGTCTCACCGTAGCTGATCGCCATCCCCGCGAGGATGATCAGGGTTTCGGGGCGTGGCTCAAGAATCGTGACAGTGCCAAAGTCCAGAAGCGGCCCGACGTAGCGCAATGTGGCCGCGGTTGGCGACGTTACCAGCGTGCCGGGGCGGGTCGCCAGCAGGATACCGGGGCGGGTGATACCAGCAGCATCAGGTTCTCCAGCACGCCGCAATATCACACCACGCGCGGGCATTGGAAACTCGCCAATCAGGTCATCGATCTGCGGAGGTGTCCAACCTGCATCCCCTTCGGCAATGCTGGCCAACCCGCTCGAAAACGCATCCAGAGTTTCCGCCGACGCAATCAGGATCGCGGTTCGCACCGGGTCTTCGGTAAACCGTTGGGGTAGATCTTTCCGTTCTGCCATCGCCTGGTTCAGTGCGGATCGCGCGGTCTGCACCTCGGACAACCCGGTTTGCAGCTGCTTTGCCGCCTGCTCCTGCAACACACGCAGACCTTCGACGTCGTTCAAGTCCTGCCGCAACTGGCTTGCGCGCTGGTTCAAGGCCGGGGTGAGTTCGGCCAACAACATCCCCGCACGTGCTGTTCCGTTGGGACCGTCGGGATGCAGAAAGGCCGTCGGTGACTGGCCCGGGCTCAGGGTCTGCAATACAGCAACAAGCTGAGCGATCTCGGCATCACGGGCCTGAAGCTGGCCGCGCAACTGTGCCTCTCGTATGGAGGCCCGGCGCAACCCTGCCCGCATCGCGGCAAGCCCGGCTTCGTAGGCGTGCACGGTGTCCGTCAAGGCACGCACTCGGTCGCGCGCGCTGTCAGCCTCTGACAGACGGACCGAGGCTGCCTCAAGCTGCACACCCGCGCCACGGGCAAGCGCACCAGCGTCTTCCTGCGCGGACAGAGGCAGCGCAAAACACATCAAAAGGGCTGCAGCCAGAAGTCTCATGTAATCAGACTGACGCCCGTCATTTCTTCCGGTTGCTCCAAACCCATGAGCTGCAGGATCGTCGGCGCCAGATCGGCCAGCTTGCCATCCCCGACCGTCCCTTCTGCACCAATCAACGCCACCGGGACCAGATTGGTGGTATGGGCCGTGTGCGGGGCGCCGGTCTCGGGGTCGATCATCGTCTCACAATTCCCATGATCGGCCGTCAGGATCATCGCACCACCAGCCTTTTCAAGCACCGGCAGAACGCGGCCCAAACCGGTATCCACGGCTTGGCAAGCCGCAATTGCGGCATCCAGGTCGCCCGTGTGCCCCACCATGTCCGGGTTGGCATAGTTGACGACAATCAGATTATAGCCCTCTTCAATGGCCGCAATGAACTTGTCCGTGACTTCGACGGACGACATTTCCGGCTGGAGATCATAGGTAGCAACAGCAGGAGATTTTGGCATCGCACGATCCTCTCCGGTCTCCGGTTGCTCTTCACCGCCATTCAGGAAAAAGGTGACATGCGGGTACTTCTCGGTCTCGGCCAGCCGGAACTGACGCAGCCCGGCCTTGGCGACCCACGCCCCTAGCGTATTCACGATCTCGGGCTTGGGATAGACAGTGGTCATGTAGGCGTTGTGTTCTTCCGAATAGTCCGCCATGCCGATCAGCCCGGACCACTCCGGACGACCTTCCGGCACGAAAGCATCAAAGCCGGGATCGCCCAGCGCCGCCATGATCTCTCGCGCGCGGTCGGCCCGGAAATTCAGACAGAACAGCCCGTCGCCATCCTTGGCGCCCTTGTAGCCGTCCATGACCGTGGCAGGAATGAATTCATCGGTCTTATCATCGTCATAGGCCGCTTCAATCGCCGCCTGCGCACTTTCAACGATGTGCGCATCGGCCCGCACCATCGCGGCAAAGGCCGTTTCAACCCGGTCCCAACGGTTGTCGCGATCCATCGCAAAGTAGCGGCCCGTCAGCGTCACGATCCGTGCGCCAGCGGGCAGGGCATCATGCAATTGCTCAAGATAAGTCAACGCAGATTTCGGGGGCACATCACGCCCATCTGTGATGGCATGGATCAGCACGGGAAGACCCGCATCGGTGCAAGCCTTGGCCGCTGCAACCATGTGATTGATATGACCATGCACACCTCCTTCAGACAAAACACCCATCAGGTGCGCGCGTCCTTCAGCCTCCTTGATCCGCGCAATCCAGTCAGTCAGGCGCGGGTTGCGGAAAAAGCTGCCATCCTCAATCGCCAGATCAATCTGGCCCAGATCCATCGCCACCACGCGACCGGCACCGATATTGGTGTGACCCACTTCCGAGTTGCCCATCTGGCCACGTGGCAGACCCACGTCCTGACCATGGGTTATCAGGGTCGCATGCGAACAGGTGTCCATGATGTGATCAAATGTCGGCGTCCGGGCAAGCTTCGGCGCATTGCCTGTTTCGTCCTCGCGCAGACCCCAGCCATCCAGAATGCACAAAACGACAGGTTTGGGTGGTGCCATTGCAGGATCCTTCCGATGTATCGTCTGCGTTCTACCGCGCGGCCATGCCGTTGGAAAGAAGGCTTGCGCAGCTCATGCGACGCACTAGGCTTCCAACCTACGGAGGGCAAAGGAATGAGCGAACACATGCTGGTGCACTTGAACGTCGTGCGCCCGGTTGGCCCGTTCAGCGCCAGTCACCCGCATGCGCAGTACTTCTTCGGTCAACTGCCCTTGGTCTTTGCCCGGGCCAAGGCCGATGACGGGATGTTTTGGCACAATCACGGCGCGCGCATGCCGGACGGAACCTATGGCGACATGGGGGATTTGCTCGCCCTGCAAACAGATCAGACCGAGGATAACTTTCACATCCTGACCATGGCCGGATGGCGTGACGTGCAGGCCATGCACCGCTTTGCCTACCGCGACGCGCTACACCGCGAGGGGATGAAAACCCTGCGCGATTGGGTGGATCGGTCAGATGGGCCGACAATGGTGATGTGGTGGGTGCCAAAGGGCACGCGGGTCAGCCTTGATGAGGGTTGGGAACGTCTGCACCTGTTGCGGCAGAACGGGCCGACCGAACAGGCATTTACCTTGCAAACCCGGTTTGCTCAGCCCGATTGATTACGTGATGCGATCTGGCAGGCCACGCCCATTGTTCCACCAACGATGGGGATTGTCGTTGTTCGGATCATAGGCGGCACGGCTCGCCCAATTCTCGCGCAGGAAAATCACGGGTTCTTCGTAGTGATGAACCTCCAAAGCGGCATCCATCACTTTTGCCAGCAGCGCCACATCGCGCTCGATGGAAATTTTCAACTCGACCATGGGATAGGTCTCGGTTCCTCCAGCCTCGAACCCCTCCACATGGGTTGTCGTCGTCGATCCGGGTTCAGGTTGCGCCGTCTCTGCTCCGACGGCCGAGATGCTGGCGTTGCGCTGATATCGACCATATCCCAACGGATGCACGGCCATCACCGCATCCAGAATGCGATCCGTGTCTTCAGGCACGGTCTGGATTTCAAGTGTCCACACGGGAACAAACGTGCCGGATGCGGCCTTGTAATCGGTGAGTGCTGTCATTGTGAGGCTCCTTCAATCCGGGTTGCCGCGGGTAAAACTGATCTTGGACAGATCGGGGGCGGCCTGCGTCGTCGGCAACACCTTAACTGGGGCCGCGCCCGGCGTGAGGATGTGGCGCAACAGGCCCACGGGATGCGCTCTCAGGGTCAGGCGCGTCGACACGTAATCTTCTACCACCTCTTCGCCCAAGCTCATCTCGGGCAACAGGGCCGCAGGCTCATCTACCACCTCACCATCCAGATCCGTGGCAAACAAGGGCAAGGCGGATCCGGGGACAATGGCCTTGGCCTCCCAAAGCGCCTCACGCCGATTGATGCCTGCAGTGGCAAAGGCATCCGCCTCGGCCAGCCGCACGATCACGGCAGGTCCCAGCCCTGCACGCCGCCACACGTCCCGCACAGAGCGGTAGCCATTCCCGCGCGCCGCGGTCAGCCAGCTGGCATCCTCCTCGCTCATCCCCTTGAGTTGCCGAAATCCCAACCGCAGGGCCAAGCCCCCCCTGCCATCAGGCTCCATCGTATTGTCCCAGAAACTGGCGTTCACACAGATCGGCCGTACCTCAACCCCATGCTCGCGCGCATCCCGGACGATCTGGGCCGGGGCATAAAACCCCATGGGCTGCGCATTCAGCAGCGCACAGGCAAAGATGCCCGGATGGTGGCATTTGATCCAGCTTGAGGCATAGACCAAGAGCGCAAAGCTCGCCGCATGACTTTCGGGAAAGCCATAGCTGCCGAACCCTTCGATCTGGGAAAAACACCGCTCGGCAAAGTCATCCTCATAGCCGTTCTTGCGCATGCCATGCAGGAACAGCGCCCGGAATTCACTAACACTTCCGTGCTTCTTGAAGGTGGCAAGTGAGCGCCGCAGCCGATCCGCCTGATCGGGGGTAAAGCCCGCCCCAACAATGGCGATCTGCATGGCCTGCTCTTGGAACAACGGCACACCCAACGTCTTGCCCAGCACCTGACCGAGTTCATCCGATGGAAAGGACACCTCCTCCTCCCCGTTCCTACGCCGGATGTAAGGATGCACCATGTCGCCCTGAATGGGGCCGGGCCGGATGATCGCCACCTCGATCACCAGATCATAGAAATTGCGCGGCCGCATCCGGGGCAGGAAGTTCATCTGCGCCCGGCTTTCAACCTGGAACACCCCGATACTGTCGGCCTTGCACAGCATGTCGTACACGCGCGGGTCCTCTTTGGGCAGGGTAGCAAGGGTGTAGCTTTGCTGATGGTGCATTTTCAGTAGGTCAAAGGCCTTGCGAATACAGGTCAGCATCCCAAGGCTCAGCACATCGACCTTCAGGATGCCAAGACTGTCGATGTCATCCTTGTCCCAGCAAATGACCGTGCGATCCTCCATCGTGGCGTTTTCGATCGGCACCAACTCGTCCAACCGCCCCTCGGTCACGATGAACCCGCCCACATGCTGGGACAGATGCCGGGGAAAGCCGTTGATTTCATAAACCAGCTCGATGGTCTGCCGCAGGCGACGGTCACGGAAATCAAGGCCGATCTCAGCCATCCGTTCCGCCTCCAACCCCTTGGTGGAAAAGAAACCCCAAAGCTGCGAGCTGAGGGCGCTGATCGTATCCTCGGTCAACCCCATGGCACGGCCCACCTCGCGGATGGCACGCTTGCCGCGGTAATGCACGACCGTGGCGCACAGGCCCGCGCGGTGGCGGCCATAGCGCTCGTAAATGTGCTGGATCACCTCTTCACGCCGTTCGTGTTCAAAGTCGACATCGATGTCAGGCGGCTCATCGCGGGCTTCGGACACGAAACGTTCAAACACCATCGTGCCCATCTCGGGACTGACCGAAGTGATGCCCATGCAATAACACACCACCGAATTGGCGGCCGAACCCCGGCCCTGACACAGGATGCCACGGCTGCGCGCAAAGTGGACGATGTCGCGGACGGTCAGGAAATAGGGTTCGTATTTCAACTTGGCGATCAGGGCGAGTTCATGACGCAGAAGCGTCTTGGCTTTCTCTGGCGCCCCGCCAGGATAGCGCCATTTTAACCCTTCATAGGCCAGCCGGTTCAGCCGCTGGCTGGGCGTTTCATTCCTGGTGATTTCCGACGGGTATTCATAGCGCAACTGGTCGAGCGAAAAGGTCAGGCTGTTCGCCAGTTGTCCTGCCCGATGCACCGCCTCCTCGTGGCCGGCGAACAACCGCAGCATCTCGGCCTCGCTCCGCAGCCGCCCTTCCCCGTTGCTGAGAGCCGCACGGCCCAGCGCATCGACGCGGCACTTGAGACGGATGGCACTGACCACATCCGCCAGCTTGCGCCGTGCGCCGTGATGCATACGGGGGGCAGCCGAGGCGAGAGTGGGCAACCCCAACATCCGCGCCTGATCCGCCAGCCGATCAAAACGAACCGTGTCACGCCCATCATAGCGCGGGGTCATCAGCACCTGGATGTTTCCAGCAAAGCGGCGCGTCAGCCGTCGCGCCGTTTGCATCCAATCAACCGCGCCGCCCTGCACCGTCTGCGCCTCTGGCCACAGAAGCAGATGCAGGCCTTCCGCAAACTCTTCGAGGTCTTGCAGGCTCAGATCACATGCGCCCTTTTCCGCTTTCAACCGACCCTTCGAAACAATGCGGCAAAGGCTGCGCCAGCCTTGCCGGTCAACAGGCAGGATAGTGATCGGGGGCGCATCGCTGAACAACAACCGGGCTGCCGGGATCAGGCGCGGAACCACCGTAATCGGTATGCTGGGCGGTACAGGGACATGATCAGGCTTTGGGGGGCCGATCAGACCATAGAGCGTGTCAAAATCCCTCCGCTCTTTGACACTGCGCGCAATAGCTTTGGCCTGCGTATGCGCCCGCACGATCCCCGCAACCGAATTGTCATCAGCAATGGCCAGTGCCTCCATCCCCAACAGGGCGGCACGGCTCACATACTCCTCGGGGTGAGACGCCCCGGTGAGGAAGGTAAAATTCGATGTGATCGACAGTTCGCAAAACATCAAGATGGCAGATTCGGTTACAGCAGGTGGACAGTATATTCACTTTTTGTTCTCATTTGAACGGCTGGATTTGGGGCTCTGCTTCATTATGCGGACTCTCCGGGCTTTTTAGGACCAGAGAAGCCCCTCTATTGCACAGCATTCGGGTCGCTTCGTGCCAATCGCCCGGTGCAAGATCGGCGGAAGGAGATATCATATGCCCAAATTCACAGCCCTGCCCACCGACCTCGTCCAAACCTACCGCGCTGGCGGACCGGATGCTTTTGGCAATCCGCCCGAACGCAAAATCTCGGACGGCGGTGCCAACCCCTGTCGCCACTGCCTGCGCAACATCCCTGCGGGCTCAGAAATGCTGGTCCTCGCCCACAAACCCTTTGATGGCACCCACCCCTATGCAGAGGTTGGACCTATCTTTCTATGTGCGGATGAATGTGCCCGTGGTGGCGGCGCCGATCTGCCGGACATCCTCACCACATCACCGGACTACCTGATCAAAGGCTACTCGGCGGACGACCGCATCGTCTATGGAACCGGAACGATCACGCCAACGCCCGACATTCAGACCCGCGTGGCCGCGATCTTTGCGGACCCGGACGTCGCCTATATCCACGTGCGTTCTGCCCGCAACAATTGTTACCAGACACGCATCGATCGCGACGCGTAACCCCTTGTGCGGTCTGCTGCCTTGGCCCATAAACGCGGGCGCACGCGCCCCAGCCAAGGATAGCCAACATGCCGATCGACGCGCCCGAAACCAAGACGGTCCACACCCACCGTGTGGCCTGTGACGGGAGCGAAGGGCCCCTGGGACACCCCCGGGTCTGGCTGCAGATTCCGGAAGACACCGGATGGGTCGAATGCCCCTATTGCGACTGCAAATATGTCTATGCGGACGAGGCAGAAAGCTAAGCGCTCAGTCGTCGATCACCTGATGGATCAACGCATCAACCTGGGCTTGCACACGCGTGTTGGCCTGCTCGATCTTTTCTGAAAGCTCGCGGATTTCCGTTGCGATAACGGCAAAGCCACGCCCCTGTTCACCAACATGCGCTGCCTCAATTGATGCGTTGATGGCAATGAGGCCGACGTTCCGCGAAATCTCACTGATCTCGCGCAGAGCAGTGCGGGCATCGGCGCCTGTCTGGTTTGCAGTTGCACGTCGGACGATCCGATCACTGTGCAAGTGTTCGCTCAACCGATTGACCAATTTCGCAAAGTGCTCGTTGAACGCACCTGCTGCAAAGCGCGTGACCTCGCGCACATCATCAGGCTTGCACGTTTCATTGGCAAAAGCTTTTGCCAGGTCTGACACGGCGGCCACGAAATGACCCATCTGTACAATACTGTCTGGCATGTCAGCCACGGTGTCGCGCAGCCATGCCAGCGCCACGGGGTCAATGCCCGGCTCGACCTCACCACCAGACAAAAGGCGCACGCCTGCATGCGCCCCCGGCATGGCACGGCCTATACCGGCAATACAGGCCTCACGATCCCGCGGATCGTCGAACAGCAACCCAGCGGCGCAGTACAATGTGGCCCGTGCACAATGGGACCGGATCATATCCACGGCGCGCAACAGTTCGACACGGGCGGCAATACCAGTCGCCCCCGACTGCTGCCCCAGAACATCCGTGATATCGGCCAAACGGTTCATCGCTTTCATATCGGACTTGTGGCAAATCCGGGTTAACAAAACGCTTGTGCTTTCCCCTATTCAGGAATCGTGGCACATCACCTGAACAACAAGAAACCAAGGGGGCGATGAACATGGCATTTGGTAAAGGGTGTCACCTGCATCTGATCGATGGCTCGGCCTTCATCTTTCGCGCCTACCACGCGCTCCCGCCGCTGACCCGCAAGTCCGATGGCCTGCCCATCGGGGCCGTCAGCGGGTTCTGCAACATGCTCTACAAGTATGTCGAGGGGAACCACGGCCCCGACGCACCCACACATGTCGCCGTTATCTTTGACAAGGGCAGCCACACCTTCCGCAACGACATGTACGACCAGTACAAGGCCAACCGAGAGGCTATGCCAGAGGATCTGCGCCCCCAAATCCCGCTGACCCGCACGGCGACCGAAGCCTTCAACATCGCCTGCAAAGAGAAAGAGGGGTATGAGGCCGACGACATCATCGCCACGCTGTCGGTGCAAGCACGCGAGGCCGGGGGCCGCGTCACCATCATCAGTTCTGACAAGGACCTGATGCAGCTTGTGGGCGGCGGCGTCGAAATGCTGGACGCGATGAAGAACAGCCGCATCGACCGCGACGGCGTGTTCGAGAAATTCGGTGTCTACCCCGAGCGTGTGGTGGATGTGCAGGCGCTTGCGGGCGACAGCGTCGACAACGTGCCCGGCGCACCCGGCATCGGGGTGAAAACGGCGGCGTTGCTAATCAACGAATACGGCGACCTCGATGCCCTGCTCGAACGGGCCGAAGAGATCAAGCAACCCAAACGCCGCCAGACCCTGATCGACCACGCCGACCAGATCCGCCTGTCGCGAGACCTTGCGAGACTCGACGAAAAGACGCCCCTCGACTTCACGCTCGATGACCTCGAAGTGCAGGACCCGAAACCGGATCAACTGATGCCGTTCCTCGCGGAAATGGAGTTCCGCACCCTCACCAAGCGCATCGCCGATCAGCTTGGCGTCGAAGCGCCCGAGATCAAGGAGCCGGCACCTGCGGCGCAGGACGCACCCGACGCGCCCAGCTTTGACGATGCAACCTACGAGCACGTGCAGAACGCCGACCAACTGCAAACCTGGATCGACCTGATCTATGAACGCGGATGGGTCGCCATCGACACCGAAACCACCGGCCTCAATGAAATGATTGCTGACCTCGTGGGCATCTCTCTCTCCGTGAACCCGGGCCATGCCTGCTACATTCCGCTGACGCACAAGCAAGGCGACGATGACCTCTTTGGCTCCGACGATCTGGCGGAAGGGCAGATGCCCTTCGAACAGGCGCTCGAGATGCTGAAACCCGTGCTTGAGGACGACAGCATCCTCAAGATCGGCCAGAACATGAAATACGACGCCAAGATCTTTGCGCGTCTGAACATCGACGTGGCGCCCATCGACGACACAATGCTGCTGTCCTACGCGATGCATGGCGGTCTGCATAATCATGGCATGGATACGCTGTCCGAACGCTATCTTGGCCACACGCCGATCCCGATCAAACCGCTGCTAGGGTCCGGCAAGTCGGCCAAAACCTTCGACCAAGTCCCGCTCGAAGACGCCGTGAAATACGCCGCTGAGGACGCCGACATCACTCTGCGTCTATGGCAGCTTTTCAAACCGCAACTGCACCGGGCGCAAGTCACCAAGGTCTACGAAACGCTCGAACGCCCCATGGTCCACACGCTGGCGGGCATGGAGCGCTCCGGTATCAAGGTTGACCGCGACACGCTTTCGCGCATGTCCAACGCCTTCGCCCAGAAAATGGCAGGGCTCGAGGATGAAATCTACGAACTGGCAGGCCGCAAGTTCAACGTGGGCAGCCCCAAACAACTCGGCGAAATCCTGTTCGACGAGATGGCAATCGAAGGCGGCAAAAAAGGCAAAACCGGGGCCTATGCAACAGGCGCCGACGTACTCGAAGACCTCGCGACCGAACACGAGCTGCCCGCCCGCGTGCTGGACTGGCGGCAACTGTCGAAACTGAAATCCACCTACACCGACGCGCTGCAGGACCACATCAACAAGGACACGGGCCGCGTGCACACGTCCTACTCCATCGCAGGTGCGTCCACGGGGCGGCTGGCGTCAACCGACCCGAACCTGCAAAACATCCCGATCCGGACCGAGGAAGGGCGGCGCATCCGCGAGGCCTTCGTCTCCGAACCCGGCAAAACCCTCGTAGCCCTCGACTACTCCCAAATCGAGCTGCGCATCCTCGCCCACATCGCGGATATCCCGGAACTGAAACAGGCCTTCGCCGACAACATCGACATCCACGCGCTCACGGCCTCGGAAATGTTCGACGTGCCGCTCGACGAAATGACGCCCGAGATCCGCCGCCAGGCCAAAGCGATCAACTTCGGCGTCATCTACGGCATCTCGGGCTTCGGCCTTGCGCGCAACCTGCGCATCCCGCGGTCCGAAGCACAGGGCTTCATCGACCGCTATTTCGAACGCTTCCCTGGCATCCGAACCTACATGGACGACACCAAGGCCTTTGCCAAAGAACATGGCTACGTCCAAACGCTCTTTGGCCGAAAAATCCACACACCAGAAATTGCCTCCAAAGGCCCCCGCGCCGGTTTCGCCGCACGCGCCGCGATCAACGCACCCATCCAAGGCACCGCCGCCGATGTCATCCGCCGTGCCATGATCCGCATGCCCGAGGCGATCAAGGACATACCTGCCGCTATGCTGCTGCAAGTGCACGACGAACTGCTGTTCGAAGTCGAGGACAGCGCTGTCGATGACCTGATTGGCGTGGCAAAGGAGGTCATGGAAAGCGCCAATGACCCCGTTGTGCATCTCGACGTGAAGTTGACGGTGGATGCGGGTCAGGGGCAAAACTGGGCCGAAGCGCATTGACGGAAAGGAGCCCAACATGACCATGATGCCTGCACCGGAGGACCTGGCCTTCCGCGACCAGTTCGAAGCAGGGCGCGTCGCGCCGGATGACTTCAACCACCGCGCCCACCTGCGACTGGCCTATGTCTACCTCTGCGAAGGGCCGGTCGATGCCGCCATGCCCCGGATGCGCGTAGCGCTCCACGCGTTCCTGAAAAGCAACGGCGTACCTGTAGACAAATACCACGAGACACTCACCCGCTCGTGGCTGATGGCCGTCGCCTATTTCATGGACAAGGCGACGCCAGCCGCCTCCTTCGACAGCTTCCTGAAACAGGATGACCGCCTGCTCGACACGCAGATCATGCTGACGCACTACCACAAAGATACCCTGTTCTCCGACGCAGCGCGCGCCGCCTTCGTGGCACCCGATCTGCAAGCAATCCCGCCCGCCCCGTAAGTTCACGTTAGGCATGGCACCCAGTACTGCGAAAATACTATGTTCGGCCTACGCATAGACGAAGACACCCAAGACTGGGTTATCGACTCTTTCTTCTGGGCCATCGACAACCACCTGATCACGCCCGGCACGCGCGCCATCCATGCGACCAAGTCCAACTTCCCGGCACCGAATGGCCCTCACCAAGAGGTCGCGCAGGCGCTGATCCACGCCATCCAGAAGCACCTTGGCATCGAAAATCAGGATATCGTCGCCGCACCTTTGAACGGCCTGCCTGCGGAATACCGGCATCAATATGGGCAATTCTCTTCTGTTGGCGGCACCTGGCAAAGCGACGGCACGCAGGCTCTCATTACCTATGATCCTGAAACCATCACCCAAAGGCGCGCCTTCCTGTCCACGCTCGTGCACGAGGTGATGCACCACCGCCTGCACATGACCGCGCTCGACATGCCCGGCGGACCCGAGGCCGAGGAGCTTTCGACCGATCTGCACTGCATCACGACAGGCTTCGGCGCGCTGCAAATGCAAGGTGCGGAAGAAGCCGGGTGGCAAGGGTACCTCAGGCAGGAAACGCGCGCCTTTGCCTATGCCGTGTTTCTTTTGCTGACAGAGCCTGACAGCAACACCCGTGACAATGGGTTACCATCTCGGTCGTCAAGACTGGTCAAAAAAGCATCCAAGCTGTTGCGGAACCGGCAAGACGACATGCATGAATTGCGGGATGCCTTGCACAGTAAGGGTTAACCATGATCCACACTTGGGAAGATCTCAAAACTCTTGGCCTGTCATTGGGTTTACCCAAAGTCGAAGTCGCAACAAGCTGGGGCAACGAAGCCCTAAAGGCCCATGGCAAGTTGTGGACATGGTGGTCGCCCTACGTGGACGCCGCCATCTTCAAGGGCAGCATCGACGAACGCGAAATGCTGATGCAAGCCGACCCCGACACGTTCGTCCTGCACCCCCATTACGCCAAGCACGGCTTCATCCTTGTCGCAGCTGGTCGGATCGATCCGGATTGGGCCAAAGCACGCCTCCGCAGCACGTGGCGCGACATGGCGCCAAAACGGTTCCTGAAATCTTACGATGCCGGTGAGGTGGACTAGACACCGCGCACCCAGCTGCTTTTTGAAAACCGCGCCCTGTCGCGCACCATGGTGCGATTTTAGCAGTTAACATCCAGTACCAGACCGCGCGCCGACCCAACCATCTGAAACCGCGCGAAAATCTCAAAGGCGTTAAAATCATGCAAATGAACCGAACAGCTTGTCCCCGCGGGGACAAACCCTAGTCCGGTCGCGTTATTGACGCCACAAACCGCCGCGCGACGGGCGCCACCACCAGCACAATCGGAAAGGCAACGGCCCAACTGGGCAGCCACGCGCCAATCCATTGACCAACGAAGCCTGCAACCATGCCCACAGCCAAGAACGTCGAAATTCCGGACACAAGAAACGACATCATGCCACTTAGGACAAATCCAAAAGCAATATGCGCATAGCGGGCTGGGATCATGACGAGGCTCCTTCTTCATCGCTCGGCGGCAAAGTGTTGTTCAAATCGTCGGAGCGCAATTCCACACCGGCGCACAGGCTCAGCGCATCCAGCCCAGTGTTTTGTCTGTGCGCCCATCCGTACGATACTCGGCACTGACCCAGCCATCGTACCCGCTCGCGTCGATAGCATCGAACAGGGCCGGGAAATCAATACATCCCTCTCCGGGCGCAACCCGCCCGGGCGCATCCCCGATCTGGATGTGCTGAATAAGGGGCTGCATCGCCTCGAAGGCACCCAGCGCGTCGCCGGTAATCTGCTGGGCGTGATAGCTGTCAAACTGCAGACCGATATTTGACCCACCCACAGCGTCGATCACTTCGGCAGCCAGCGCAAAGCTGTTCAAGAAATAGCCGGGATGACTTTCGCCACAGAGCGGCTCAAGCGTCATCGTGAGACCTTCCGGCAACGTGGCTGCAGCCCGTTTCAGATTATCGATAAGCGTTGTCTTGGCCGCGTCACCCGCACCATCACCGGTGATCACGTGAATGACTGACGCCCCAAGCGTTTGCGCGTAACGCACTGCCCGACGCATGTCATAGTCGAACCGTTTCTCGCTCCCCGGCACAGCCGCAAATCCACGCGCGCCGCCCGTGTAGTTTGGCCCAGGTGCATTCAGCAACACCATCTGCAACCCGTTGCGGTTCAAGGCTGCCAGGGTGTCAGGCGCAGGCACATCATAGGGTTGCTGCACCTCAACAGCGGCAAACCCGGCGTCGGCCGCCGCATCGAACCGATCAAGGTAGGGCAACTCCGCCCACAGATATGTCAGGTTGGCAGAAAACCGCGGCATAACGCGGAACCTAGCGCGCAGTTGTTGAGCATTCCAGCGCGATCAAAAGCGTTCGACCCAAGGGCGTAGACTCAACTCGTTTGACCATGTCGACCGGTGTTGGTCGATCAACTGCATGTAGGCCGTGGCGATCGCGTCCGGGTCCAGCATCTTGTCCGTTCCGTTATCCGTGCGTTCGGAGCGCGCCGTATTGGAAATTCCGCCATCAATGTTGACCCAAGCCACATGAACCCCCTTGGGATGCAACTCCCGCGCCATGGATTGGGCAAGGCCCCGTTGTGCGAACTTGCCCATGGCGAAAGGTGCGGACTGCGCAAAGCCTTTGACACCGGCCGAAGCACCGGTGAACAGAATGGTGCCGCGTTTACCGTCCTGCTCGTCCTGATCCTGCATGATGCGCGCAGCGGCTTGCCCCATCAGGAAAGACCCAAAGGCGGTAATCTCGACAGCACGACGCACCTCCTCGGGGTCAAGCTCCGCGATGGGTCCGCGCTGACGGGCGGATGGATTGTAGACGGCAACACGCAGTGGGCTCTCTATCGAGTCAAAAAGGGCGTTCATCTGTTCAGGGTCACTGCCGTCGATGGCCACGGTGCGGGCATTGGTTTCCGAAGCAAGCGCGACCAGCTTGTCGGTGTTGCGCGCGCCCAGAACCAGATCGTGACCTCGCGCGTGAAGTTGGCGTGCAACTGATGCGGACAAACCGCTGCCCGCGCCAATGATAACTGCTGTGCCATGGGTCATCGTCTTGCTCCTGCTGTCAAAGAATGCGGCGGACGACACGTCCGCCTTACGTGAAAAAGATGGCGCGGATTGGTGCGGTCGGCCAGTAGGCCCTTCTGCACACTGAATGTGCATGCGGTAAGGCGGAGGTCACCTCCGCCTTACAGGTGGTTGGACTGCGCGCTGGAAAATCGTAAGGCGCAGGTGTCCTGCGCCCCGCCCGTCAGGGCAACTCGTTCGACGGTATGATCCCGAAGAACTGGCCCTGCGACCACACCCCGAACCACCCATCGTGGTGGCTGCCAAGGTCAACAAGACGATAAAAACTCTTGCGGTCGATCAACGCCTCAAGGTCCGCCCGCATCAGAATGTAGGGCGACGGTTCACCTGTCTCCGGTTCGCGTTCAACGCGGATCGGATGATCCGGACCGGCCACAGCTACGTCATCCACATGGGTCACAAAGGTCAGCACCTGCGCCTCGCCGGTCCCCTCAGCCTCGAAATCGATGGCGACAAACGGAGCGTCATCGACCGTGATTCCCACCTTTTCGACCGGTGTAACCAGGAAATACTTCCCGTCCTCGCGCTTGAGAATGGACGAGAACAGCTTGACCAGCCCGGGCCGCCCGATCGGCGTGCCTTGATAAAACCAAGTTCCGTCCCGCGCGATCCGCATATCAAGGTCGCCGCAGAACGGCGGATTCCACAGATGCACCGGCGGCAATCCGCGTGTTTTTGCTGCAGTGATCGACGCCACAAGGCCATCTGCATCCGGTGTCACGGTTTTTTGTCCGCTCATATGTTTTGCCATTCTCAATTGAGGGAATAGGTTGGTACAGAAATATATATCCCGAATGGAAGAGATGTCATGACCGAAGCAGAGGACCTTGTTGCCGAAATCGAGACGCTGGGCAACAAGCTGGCAGAGGCCAAGGCCTCGATCACCAAGCGCTTCATCGGGCAGGAGCGGGTCGTGGACCTGACCTTGACCGCGCTGCTGTGCGGCGGCCACGGCCTGCTGATCGGTCTGCCCGGTCTGGGCAAGACACGTCTGGTCGAGACACTCAGCACGGTCATGGGGCTGGACGGCAATCGCATCCAGTTCACGCCTGACCTGATGCCGGCGGACATTCTGGGATCGGAAGTTCTGGACACAGCCGAGGATGGGACACGTGCTTTCCGCTTTGTACCGGGTCCGGTGTTCTGCCAGCTTTTGATGGCGGATGAAATCAACCGCGCCTCGCCCCGGACCCAGTCCGCCCTGTTGCAGGCGATGCAGGAAAAGACAGTGACTGTGGCCGGACAGGACCGCCCCTTGGGGACACCGTTCCACGTGTTGGCAACGCAAAACCCGATCGAGCAGGAAGGCACGTACCCGCTGCCCGAAGCGCAGTTGGACCGCTTCCTTGTCCAGATCGATGTACTCTATCCCGACCGCGAGACAGAAAAAGATATCCTGATTGCCACCACCGGGACAGAGGACGCGCAATCAACCGCCGTGTTCACCGGCGAAGAATTGCTGGCGGCCCAAACCCTGCTGCGCAGGATGCCCATCGGGGACAGCGTGGTCGAGATGATCCTGGATCTGGTGCGGGCCTTCCGGCCGGGTGAGGCCGATGCGTCCGACAAGGTACGCGAGACGGTCGCCTGGGGCCCCGGCCCCCGTGCGGCCCAAGCCTTGATGCTCGCCGTCCGCGCCCGTGCGCTGTTGCAGGGCCGCCTGGCCCCCTCCGCTGAGGACGTGATCGACATGGCCCGCCCTGTTCTGATCCACCGGATGGCATTGAACTTCGCGGCTCGTGCGCGCGGCGACAGCCTGTCTGACCTGATCGAAGAGACCGCCGCCGGTCTCAGCCGCAAGGAAGCCGCCGCGTGATCACCCCCCTCGCCCTGCGCGAAAAGGCCGAAACGCAAGCGGCCCGGCTGCCCGCGCTGCTGGCCCGGGCCGAGCAGTTGGCGGGCGCCGTTCTGTTGGGCGACCACGGCCGGCGTCGTGCGGGGATGGGTGACGATTTCTGGCAATACCGACCGGCCCAGATCGGCGACAGCCGCCGCTTGATCGACCACCGCCGCAGCGCCATGGGTGATGTGCAGTTCGTGCGAGAGCGCGAGTGGCAGATTGCGCAATCTGTGATGCTGTGGGTCGATCAGGGGGCAGCGATGCGCTTTGCCTCAAACAACGATTTGCCAACCAAAGCCGAGCGCGCCCGTGTCCTGGGCTTGGCCACCGCGATCCTTCTGATCCGGGGTGGAGAGCGTGTGGGCCTGACCGGAACCCGTCTGCCGCCCCGCCGGGGCAATACGCAAGTCCTGCGTCTGGCTGAGATGTTTACCGAGGATGCCGAGGAAGACTACGCCCCGCCGGAACACCGGGCCATGATCCCGCATGCGCGGGCGGTATTCATCTCGGATTTCATGGGCAATATCGACGATGTCAAAACCGCGCTGACCAAAGCCGCCGACCGGGGTGTGCGTGGCGTGCTGCTGCATGTCCTTGATCCAGCGGAAGAGGCGTTCCCCTTTCGGGGGCGCACCATCTTTGAAAGCGTGGGTGGGACGTTGGAGCATGAAACACTCAAGGCGTCTGACCTGAAGGATAGGTATCTGGAACGCCTTGCCGAACGGAAGGCCGAATTGCAGCACCTGTGTTCCGTTGCGGGCTGGCAATATGGTCTGCACCACACCGACACGCCTGCACAATCGGGCCTGTTGTGGCTGTGGCGCGCACTGGATGCAGGACGGGCGCGGCCATGACCGTGTTTGGCCCTATCGGCTTTGCTGCCCCGTGGTTGCTGGTGGCGTTGATCGCGCTACCGATCCTGTGGCTGATCCTGCGCGCGATCCCACCTGCCCCGATCCGCCAGCGCTTTCCCGGCGTGGCCTTGCTGCTCGGCTTGCAAGACGACGAAACCGTGTCGGACCGCACCCCGTGGTGGCTTTTGCTGATCCGGATGCTGGCCGTGGCCGCGATGATCATCGGCCTGGCTGGACCAGTGCTGAACCCTGAGGATGACGGCACAGCGGTTGAAGGGCCGTTGCTCGTGGCCGTAGATGGCAGCTGGGCCGGTGCCGCGCGGTGGCCGCGGCTTGTCCAGGCACTGGATGCCGAGTTGCGTCGCGCAGGCGCCAACGGGCGGCAGGTGGCGCTACTGGACTTTGCCGATCCTGAACAGCCCGTCTTCCGGGCTGCGAATGCGCTTTCGGCAACGCTGCCCGGTCTGGCTCCGTCGCCGTGGCAGCCCGCAGATGCGGCCGACATTGTGGCCGTCCTGCCCGAAGGCAGCTTTGAAACCGTTTGGTTCAGTGATGCGCTCGACTACCCGGCGCGTCCTGACCTGCTGTCGGCCTTGCAGGCAAGAGGACCAGTGCGGGTGGTGCAAAGCGCAACTGCCATCACCGCATTAACGCCCGCCACATATGCGGACGGTCTTGTGGAAGTAACTTCCGTGCGGGCTGACGATGGCCCTGAGCGCACGGTTGGTATTCTGGCGCAGGGCCGCGACCCCGCGGGGAACGCGACCATTCTGGCTCGCGCCAATGCGGTCTTTGATACAGGTGCAACCACGGCAACGGCGTCTTTATCTCTTCCAGCTGAACTGCGTGCACGCGTCACCCGTTTCGAGATTGCCAATGCCCGCTCTGCCGGTGCCGTCACATTGGTCGATGACAGCCTGCGCCGCCGCGAGATTGCCCTGATAGCAGGCCGCGAGGGACGCGAAGGGTTGGAGCTGTTGTCGCCCCTACACTACCTTGAGCGCGCCCTTGCGCCCAATGCAGATCTGTTGCGTGGGGCATTGAGCGATGTGTTGCCTGCAAATCCGGATGTGATCGTGCTGGCGGATGTCGCCACGCTGTCGGATGGCGAAACAGAGACAATTCTTGAATGGGTGGATCAAGGTGGATTGCTGTTGCGCTTTGCCGGCCCGCGTGTGGCGGCCAGCGACATCAGTCGCGGTGAACAGGACCCTTTGATGCCGGTGCGCCTGCGTGCCGGAGGCAGGAGCGTTGGTGGGGCCATGAGTTGGGGATCGCCCAAAACGCTGGCACCCTTCCGCGAGAACTCACCCTTCTTTGGCCTGTCAGTGCCCGATGACGTCGCCATCACAGCGCAGGTCATGGCCCAGCCTGACCCGACGCTGGCCGAAAGCGTGATTGCCGAATTGAGCGATGGGACACCCCTTGTGACGCGCAAGCGTGAAGGTCAGGGGCAGATTGTACTGTTCCATGTGACCGCAAACGCGGAATGGTCGTCCCTGCCCTTGTCGGGTCTGTTTGTTGAAATGCTTGAACGTCTGGCGGTCTCTGCCACCACTTCGTCGCCCGAGGCGGGTGATTTGGAGGGCACGATCTGGACGCCGGAGGTGGTTATGGATGGATTTGGCGCGCTACGCGATGCGGGTGCTATGCCCGGGGTGCCGGGGCCTGCACTGGTTAGCGACCCGACGGGGCCAAACCTGCTGCCCGGCGTTTATGTCTCGGGTGATCGGGCCTTGGCCCGCAACGTGCTGACAACCGACGCGACACTAGAGCCGGCCACATGGCCCGCCGATGTGCCGGTGTCGGGCCTGACTGCCGCACCTGAACGCCCGCTGGGTGGGATGCTGTTGGCTGCGGCCATCGGACTTTTGCTGCTGGATGTGTTGGCGTCCCTCGCCTTGTCCGGGCGATTGACGGGCCGCGTCCGCGCAACGACGGCGGCCCTGATTGGGGCCGCGATGTTGGTTGGTTTCACCGCGCCCGGCGCACAGGCACAAAACGAACCCGCGGATGAAGTGGCTGCCGCAGCCGAGGTTGTGCTGGCACATGTGGTCACCGGCAACCGCGATGTGGACGAGGTGGCGCAGGCCGGTCTGCGCGGTCTATCCGATACGCTGTTCTTCCGCACATCGGTTGAGCCCGCCACGCCATTTGCCGTTGATCTGGAAACGGACGAGTTGGCCTTTTTCCCGATCCTCTACTGGCCCATCACACCGGATCAGCCACGCCCCTCGCAAGAGGCTTATACAAAGCTGAACGACTATTTGCGGTCCGGCGGTTTGATCCTGTTTGACACCCGTGACGGCGATGTGGCGGGTTTTGGCGGCTCGACCCCGAACGGGCGCAAGTTGCAGGATTTGGCGGCCCCCCTGGACATTCCGGCGCTTGAGCCTGTGCCCCGTGACCATGTGCTGACCCGCACATTCTACCTGCTGCAGGATTTCCCCGGTCGCCATCAGAATGGCGAGGTCTGGGTCGAAGCCGCGCCACCCGGTGCTGAACAAGTCGAAGGCATGCCTTTTCGCAATCTCAACGACGGCGTGACCCCTGTGGTCATCGGCGGCAATGACTGGGCCTCGGCCTGGGCCGTGACATCAAGCGGGCAAGCCATGCTACCCGTGGGCCGTGGCTTTGGCGGTGAACGGCAGCGCGAGCTGGCCTACCGCTTTGGCGTGAACCTGGTCATGCATGTGCTGACCGGCAATTACAAAAGCGATCAGGTCCATGTGCCTGCCTTGCTGGATCGGTTGGGCCAATGACCGGAACGGTATTGTTTGATCCACTGCTGCCTTGGTCCGTGCTAGCTATTGTTGCTGTCTTGGCGATTGCCGGGGTTGTCCTGGCCCTGATGCGCGGCCTGAACGGCTGGGCTTTGCGCGGTATGGCAGCCCTTGTTGTGCTCGCAGCATTGGCGGGACCATCGTTACAACAAGAGGACCGCGCGCCTCTGTCCGACATTGTCATCGTCGCCGAAGATGAAAGTGCCAGCCAAAGGCTGCGGGATCGCCCTGATCAAACGACGTCCGCCGCTGATGCAATCGAAGCCGCCCTGTCCGCCCGCGAAGGCACCGAGGTGCGCCGTGTCACTGTCCCGGACGGCGAGGAAGACGCAGGCACCCGCCTGATGACCGCCCTGTCTGACGCGCTGGCCGAAGAACCGCGCGCCCGTGTTGCAGGCCTGATCGCGCTCAGCGACGGGCAAGTGCATGACGCTGACCTGCCCCTTGATCTGCCCGCCCCCCTGCACCTGCTGCTGACGGGGCGTGAGACGGATTGGGACCGCCGCTTGCTGGTCAAGAACGCACCAGCCTTTGCAATCATTGGCGAGCCTGTAACCCTGACCTTGCGGATCGAAGATATGGGTGCCGTCCCCCCGGATGTCGGGCTTGCCCCGCTTGATATCTCGGTCGACGGTGCGCCGCCGCAGCGCTTCAACGTGCGCACCGGCGAAGATTTCGAACTACCCATCAGTCTGCCCCATGGCGGTCGCAACGTGATCCAGTTCACTGTCCCCGAAGCGGACGGAGAGCTGACGGATCGCAACAACACCGCCCTGATTCAGATCAACGGCGTGCGAGACCGGCTGCGCGTGTTGCTGGTGTCGGGTGAACCCCATGCCGGTGGGCGGACGTGGCGCAACCTGCTCAAGTCCGACAGCTCAGTCGATCTGGTCCACTTCACCATTCTGCGCCCACCCGAAAAGCAGGACGGTGTGCCTGTGGGAGAGCTGTCCCTGATCGCCTTCCCAACCCGCGAGTTGTTTCTTGAGAAGATCGACGATTTCGATCTGATCATCTTTGACCGGTACAAGCGGCGCGGCATCCTGCCCGCCCTCTACCTCGACAACGTGGCGCGGTACATCCGCGACGGCGGCGCGGTGCTGGTCGCGGCAGGGCCGGATTTTGCCAGTGCCGACAGCCTGTATCGCTCGCCCCTTGGATCGGTGATGCCTGCTCAACCCTCGGCACGTGTGCTCGAGGAGGCCTTTCGCCCGCAAGTGTCCGAGCTGGGGCAAAAGCACCCTGTGACCACGGGCCTGCCTGCCGCTGGTGATTGGGGTCGCTGGCTGCGTCAGATCGATGTTGCCGCCGAGTCCGGCAGCGTGGTGATGGAAGGTGTGGATGAACGCCCCCTTCTGATCTTGGATCGGGTGGAAGAAGGCCGCGTGGCGCTTCTGGCATCGGATCACGCGTGGTTGTGGAACCGGGGTTACGAAGGCGGCGGGCCACAACTGGAATTGCTACGCCGTCTGGCCCACTGGATGATGAAGGAACCCGAGCTTGAGGAAGAGGCACTGACCGCCACCGCCACGGGTCAGTCGATGCGGATCGAGCGGCGCACGCTGTCCGATACCGTGCCTCCCGTGATCATTACCGACCCGTCCGGCAACGTGGTGGAACTGGAGATGACCGAAGTCAGCCCGGGCCGGTTCGAGACGCGGTACGAGGGGCCGGATATCGGTCTTTACCGTCTTGAGAATGGTGACGCGCGCACCGTCATTGGTTTGGGGCCTGCAGCGCCAAAGGAGTTCGAAGCCACGATTGCGACAGGCGACCTGCTTGGACCGCGCGTAGAGAGCACGCGTGGTGGCGTGCTGCGGCTGGAGGACGGCACGCCGCGCATTCGAACAGTGCGCGAAGGGCGGCCCGCTGCCGGGCGTGGCTGGATCGGGATCACACCGCGCGGCGCCTATGAAACGCAGGATGTACGCCAG
Organism: Tateyamaria sp. LSS28; assembly: GCF_059611725.1. Taxonomy (NCBI): domain Bacteria; kingdom Pseudomonadati; phylum Pseudomonadota; class Alphaproteobacteria; order Rhodobacterales; family Roseobacteraceae; genus Tateyamaria; species Tateyamaria sp. LSS28. The sequence continues at coordinate 482,671 of NZ_JCAPFI010000001.1, forward strand.
ATGGGCTTGCTGCCCCCTTGGCTGGTTCTGCTGCTGGCTTCCGGCTTCATCATAGGCGCATGGCTGCGCGAGGGGCGGCGCTAGGGTCGGACCTCGACCGCAGCGCGGGTTGAACGGCCCGATGCGTCGATCACCGCTATTTCGGAAAATCCGGTGTCCAGTGCGCCGATGGTGATTTGCCGGTCTCGTGCCCCTGTGGCGACCACGGCTCCGTTGACCAGAACGGTCAGGGGCAAGGCCCCGCCTGCCACCTTTACGACCGCATCGCGTTGCGCCAGCCGCGCGCCGTCCGGCGGAAAGACCATTTCTGGTCCGTCGCCCGTGTCCGTCCGTGCGCCAAAGCGTTGAAGGGGCAGCGGCAAATCCGCGGTTGCAAGCAGCAATGTGTCCGGCGGTGGTGGCGGGGCTGGTGCAAGCTGTGGCTTCAGGCGACCAAACGCCTCGAACAGGATCGGGGCCGCATGTGCGCCGCCGAAAGCGCCGGGCACAGGCGTGCCATCCGGCCGGCCTATCCAGACGCCGATGACATGCCGTCCGTCGAACCCGATAGCCCATGCGTCGCGGTGCCCGTAGGAGGTGCCCGTTTTATAGGCCAGCCCTGATGGCGCACCGGGCGGCGGCGCAATCCCCCGCAAGATATCACCAACTTGCCATGCAGCGCGCGGCGCGATCAGTGTGTTTGCGCGACCCGAGGCAAGGTGGCTGTAGACAGTTACAAGGCCTTCCAGACTGAGGCCCACGCCACCCAGCGCCACGGCAAGCCCCGCCTGCCCGCCCGGCAGCTTGGGCTTGGCACCAAGTGCGCGCAGCGCTGCCATAAGCCGTTCCGGGCCAAGGGCTTCGGTCAGGGCAACCGGTGGGATGTTGAGCGACAGCGTCAGGGCTTGCCGGGCCGTAGCATCGCCACGGAACACGCCATCGAAATTCTGCGGTGCGTAGCGGCCAAAGCGCGTGGGTCGGTCAGCAAAGACTGTTTCGGGATGCGCAAGCCCGCGGTCAAAGGCCAGCGCGTAGATCAACGGCTTCAGGGTCGAGCCAGGGCTGCGCTTGGCCCGTGTCATGTCGATGAACCCCGGTGTGCCACCTGTGTCGGCATAGTGCGGGGCGCCTACGCGGGCCAGCACCTCGCCGCTTTCGTGATCCATTACCATCAGCGCCAGCGAAACGCCTCGCGCCTGCAGCACTGCATGTAGTTGGACAAGATCGGACATGGTCTTTTGCACGCGCATCGACAGGGTCGTGTTGAAACGCTGTGTATCGGGATCCGCGGCACGCAAGGCGTCGGCGTGGTGTGGGGCCAACCGGGGCAAGGCGTGAGCCTGTGTGGGAACACGGGTATGCGACGGGTCGGCGCCGACGCGGGCTAGAACCCGGTCGCGTGCGGCTTGGGCGGTGTCTGGGTGGCGGTCTGGTCGCCGCGCCTCCGGTGCTTGTGGCAGAGCCACGAGCAGGGCCGCTTCCGCTTCGGTTAGACGCGTGGGTTCCTTGCCGAACCACGTGAACGTGGCGCTGCGAACCCCTTCGATCCGCCCGCCATAGGGGGCGTGTTGCAGGTAGAGATGCAGGATGTCGTCTTTGCTGAGGTGTCGTTCCAGCGCCCAGGCCACCCGCATCTGGCGCAGCTTGCCCTTGATCGATCCGGTGCCCGAGTTTTCGAGCAGACGAGCCACCTGCATCGTGAGTGTTGATCCGCCAGAGATAACGTGACCCGACCAAAGGGCCTGCCCCACGGCGCGTACCATGGCACGCCCGTCTACGCCGTTATGTTTGCGGAACCTCTTGTCCTCATAGGCGATCAGCATGTCGGTCAACCGTGGGTCAACGCCACCGCGGGGGACCGCCAGCCGTATCCGCCCGTTTTCGACCGCAAAGGCGCGCATCAGGTGGCCGTGCCTGTCGCGCATCTCCACCGATGTCTCGGCCAGCGTTGTGGGCAGCACCGTCCGCTCCACCCACGCATCCCACGCGTCATGCAGGCTGGCCACTGCGAGCATCGCGCCCGCGAGGGCGAACAGGGGGCGGTGCGGCCGTTTCACTCGGTCACGACCGTGCGGCTTGTGCCGGTGACCGCGCGATATTCCGCGCGGTACATGTCCTCGACCAACGCTGCGGGGTGGTGGAAATCGCCGGGGCTGACGGCGCGGGCGATGTAGGCGAGGCGGAATGTCTCTGACCCGCTGTGGTTCACCGCGGCAAGGAAGCGATCAGAGCGGAACTCGGCATGTTGGGTATTTGCCGTCTCCAACCAATCCAGGCCTGCCACGTCACCGGATCGGATCAGGTTCGGGTTGTCGATCTCGATCCCCGCTGGCAGCGGATCATCGACCATCAGCCGCGCACCGACTTTTTCGAACGGCGTGACCGTCAGCACGATCACGCGTCGTTCGCCTATGGTCCAAGGCCCATCGGCAGGTGCACCTTCCAGCGTGTAGGCATCGCGGGCGATGCTGTAGCCGTAGCCCCCTGCCTCGGGCGGGGTGAGCGGCACGCCGTAGGTGCTGAGCGTCACATTCTGGGGCTGGCCCGAAACATTGCGGATGATCGACGCTGCGTCGCCCAACACTCGGCTTTGGACCACTGGGCCGGACACCGGCGTGTCATCCACCGAAAGCACTGGTGTCCCAGCACCGTCGCGCAATGCCTGCGCGGCCATGAGAAGCTGAGCCGCCTCTTGGGTGGAGTACCCACCGCGGCCCGCCGTCACCGTTGCGGCAAGGCGGGACTGGTCGATACGGGTGCTGCCCGCCTCTGCCGCCAGATGCAGAAGGCCCGCCGCATCGCGCAAGGAAGTCCCGTAATCGGCGCGCCACAGGCCAGTGTCCGTGTTGTTCCGTAGCGCCAGGTCCTGCGCCAGACCAAAGAGCCGATCGGCGCGGGTCTGTTCCCCGTAGCTGGCGAGGGCTGCGCCCAGTTGTGCGCGGGCAAGCGGAGTAGAGAACGCTTCTGCCTTGGTATCAGCGTAGTAGCGCAGATCGCCAATTGATGCCGACCCGGCACGGGCCAGGACCATAAGAGCATAGGCGATATCTTCGCCCCCTGCATCGAAATCCGGGGCGTAGTTGATCCTGTTGCGCAGGTTATCTAGGGCAAGGCGCCGGGCGCGCTCCGGCACCGCGTGCCCTTGATCACTTGCCCGCAGGAGGAAATCGGTGACGTAGGCATCCAGCCAGAAATCCCCTGACTGCGCTCGCCAGAGGCCAAAGGCCCCGTTGCTGGCCTGTCGGGTCAGGACGCGATTGATGGCCGTCGTGATCCGCTGGTCGACATCCGCCAGACCCGCCGCCTGCGCCGTGCGCGGCAGGTAGAGCAGCGGCAGTGCTGCCGATGTGACCTGCTCGGTGCAGCCGTAGGGATACCGGTCAAGCTGCCCGATCAACCCCGGCATGTCGAACCGGGCGAGCGGTCCAGCCGCGAGCGTTGCCCTTGCGCTGTCGGGGCGGAGATCCGCAAAGACATTGTCGTCGAAAGTCAGCGCCTCACCCGCTGCCAGTTCCAGACGCTGGGTGACGGCTATGGTTGGGTCGTTGGCCCGAACGCCAAGTGTCAGCGACTTTGTCAGGACCATGCCATCAGGTGTGGTCAGCGCCACATCGATACTGTGATCTCCGATCTCTTGCGCCGTGAGGGGTAGGGACACGCGGACGGTGCCGTTGTCGGCCAGGTCAATGGTTTGTGGTGCTGCTCCGACCGATAGGCCGCTGCCTGACACTTCCAAAGGCATCACACCTGATGTGCCCGCGGCGTGCACGAATTCAAACTGTACGCGGCTTTGGTCCCCCGGGGCAAGGAAGCGCGGCAAGGCCGCCGAGATCACAACGGGGTCGCGCGCGATGAGGTCGGAAGCGGCTTGTCCGACGCCTTTGTCCGACCAAGCCACAGCCATTAGCCGGATCGTGCCGTTGAAGTTGGGACGCGGGATCATCACCTGGGCAACGCCGCTGCTGTCGACTGGGATTGGACCTGAAAAGGCGGCCATGACCGCCTCTGTTGGGGGCGGGCTTTGCCGTTGCATTGAATTGCCTGCATCCCCGCCAGACCGAACCATGCCCAGCGCGCCGCTTTGACCATCGATCAGGCGACCGTAGACATCGCGCAAGTCAACGCCAAGACGGCGCTGGCCGAAATAGTGACCTTGGGGGTCCGGTGCTTCGAAGCCCGTCAGGTTCAGGATACCGACATCGACGGCAGCGAGGGTGACAAAACCTTGAGCGCCTTCAAGACCATCAATGCGCACTGCCACCTCGGTCTTTCCTTCTTGGCCACCCACCTCTTCCGGGGCGTCGATGGCCACAGTCAGTGCTTTGTCCTCTGGATCAATGGCGGCATGGGCCAGTCCGAGCACGCGGGCCGGGCCGGGGTCGCTGGACACGCCTGCGCGCAAGACCGATGCAGTGACATAGGCACCTGTGCCCCAACCTTCCGTCACCTCAAGCGGGATCACCGTTTCGCCCGCGCGCACAGGGATGGCCTGCCGCGAGATCACGCTGCCGGACAGGACGGATACAAGCGCCACGCCGTCGTGGGGCGGCACAATCCGCAGTTGCGCGGTATCGCCAACCCGATAGTTCTCGGCATCGAGTGACAGCGTTAGGCGATCCGGGGTCGCGCTGCTGTCAGCAGCTCCATACCAGCCAGATGCAAATGCGACCGAGCTGGCGGTATAGGCCCCTTGCGTGCTTTCGACGACAAGCTCGTAGTCGCCCCATTCGGTGGGCGTATTGATCTGCACGGGCGCGTCGCCAAGAACCGCAGCGCCTTGAGACACGCGGATACGGCGCGTGATCGGTTCCCAGTTCCAGTTGCCGTTCAGTTGATACCATTGGTACCGTGTTTCGATCTTGTTGACTGTCCACTGCACCGGCAGGTCGGCGGGTGCATCAACTGCGATCACTTCGAAATCGGCGCTGCCGCCTTCGGGCAGGACATCGTCGAAAGCGGGTTTGATGCCGATCACCGTACCTTCAGGCGCAATGGGACGGGTCAGGCTGCGCTCAACCGGGCGGCCGCCACTGTCGGACACGCGGACAGTCGCCACGGCTTCGAGTAGCACGTCATCGGCTTCTACCTCTGGCCAAGGCAAGGACAGGTAGGACCGACCCTCCGCATCCGTGCGTCCGCCCTGCACGTAGCGACGTTGTGGAGAGAAAGCCGCGTCATGCCGGCCAAACAGATATCCGGGATACGCCGCGAGCCCGGTGCGTTGCCGCACCTGAATATCGCCTTCGACCGCTAGATCTGCACCGGGCGCACCAAACAGGTATTGCGCGTCCACATCCACGATTGCGGGGGCATCAAGGCTGAGCGGTGCGTCGTCAGCCGTCAGCGTCACATCGATACGGTCAGGGATGAAATCCTCGACCAGCACGGTTTCGGTGGCGAGCGCGGGCGCCTTCAGATCGCCCTTCACCTCGATCCGCCACGTCCCGCGCGGCACTGTTGGTCCAAGTGGCAGCGATACGACGTGGCCACCGCTTTGTCCGTTGGAACTTACCGTCCGGCTGTATTCGACACCATCCGGGCGGCTGAGAATGACCGTCAGCGGCAAGCCATCGATAGCTCGCGCTTTGTCGTCACGCGCCAGCGCTGTCAGGTAGATTGTGGCGCCGGGGCGATAGGCACCGCGATCTGTCGTCACAAACAGGTCAATCGGCGGCGCGGGCGGGCGTCCCTCGACCCCGCGGTCGGACAGATCAAAAGCCGGGTCCGTGAGCGGCAGGAATACGAAATCATCCGCTGTTTCGACCTGCACCATTGCCGGACGCGCGGATCCAAGTCCACGGGTCAAGCCAGTATCGAACTGGACAAACCCTTCGGCGTCTGTCTGCGCCTCTCCCAGCACCGCGTTGGCCTGAGAAATGAGCCGCACGGTTGCCCCGTCCACGGCACCGGCATCGCTAAGCGCCCGGACCGAGGCTGTCAGGCCGTCATTCCCCTGCCACGTGCTGAGCCCCAGATCGGACAGCACAAACCACTGCGTCGCGGCCACAACGTCATAGCCATCACGCCCCTGTTCGCGTGCGGACAGGACATAGACGCCGGGAGGCTGGTCGCCCAACGCCTCATCCAGAGGGAGACGCGTGCGCATTTCGGTATTGAGGTCATTCTGCACCTCGCCCGTGCCACGCCAGATCTCTTGCGCGATATCCGAATTGAATTGCTCAACCTGCCATTGCGACAGTGGGCGACCAAAGAAGTCACGGCGCAGGGATTGGATAAGGTTGCGGTCACTGACCCGGCTGAGCACGAGATCAACCTCGTTCACATTCACCGTCTCGATGGGGATGCTTGCCCCGGCCCCGCGGGCCAGAACGTAACCTCGCCCCGGAAAGCGAACGACCGGCGTGCGGTCGCGAACATAGAGATTAAGCGACACGTCCTTGGCCAGCACCTCTCCGCTTTCGGCTGGAAGGCCGGAGCGGAATGTGACGCTGTACCGCTCTCCGTGCCGCACCCCGTCGATGCACAGGTCGCGTCCATCTGCAGCAACGACAAGGCCGGGTGTCGCCGTACGCACGAACGGCTCGTAGTCCACGCCACCTTTTACCAAAGGTTCCGAGAAGGTGGCGCAGATGCGCGGGGCGGCACTGTCATTGTCCACCTGATGTTCGACAACACGGAAACCGTATTTTGCGATGGCTTCGTCCAACGCTCGGCCCACGTCATCGCGCGGCTGGATACTTTGCGCCAGGCGCAAAGCTCGGATCGTGTCGCGCCCCCGCCCGTTGAGCTCCAAGGCATCCGCAAGGGTTTGCAAGGCGCTGACCTGACCACCCGGGGTGTCAGCACGCAAGTAGCCGTTCAAGGCTGCAGGCACGGCAGCTTGCCGGGCGCTGCGACGCTGGCCTGACGGCACATCATCGCCTTGGCGCAGAGCGATGTAAGCGTAGCGTGTCCACAGGTCTGGCGCGTCCGTCAATGCAAGTGCCATTCCCGTCCAGCGCAGGGCTGCGGCCCTGTCCCCACGGTCCCACGCGGCGCGGGAGGCCGTCAGCGACGCGTCCAACGCCTGACCCGACTGGGCAAAGCGCAAACCAATGTCAGAGGCCAATCCGCGCGCCTCATCAAAATCAGCCTCGGGTAAATCCAACGCAGCGGCACGGCGCGCAGCCACTGTTTTCAGATCGTCAGATATGACAATCCGTCTGGCCGAGCGCGCACCGGCATAGGGCTGCTCTTCACTGATCTGGGCCTTGGGAAAACAAGCGTTTGACCGATCGTTGAACGTGAAGCCAATGCATGCATCATCCGCGCTGCAGGCCCGCGCGCAGGCATCAAACGTTGTATCGAACAGAGATGTGCGATCCTGACCAGGATAGTCGACATCCTGGGTCACGATATACCGATCATCCGGTATCGGACCCTGCCCCCACGCCGCCGCTGCCCAAAGTAGTGCAACCAGTCCAACCAACGCGTGGCGCATGATGCCGCTCCCAAATTCAATTTAAGAATTCCGTCAGTCTGACACGGCCCATGCGAGCGGCGCAACGGGCCACCGAAGCAGTTAAGCGGTTCTTCACCGTCGGCGTGACATATGATGTGGGAATCTTGTGTGGCGGAGGACCGGTATGAGTCTTGCAAACAAACTGGCAGAAGAGCGGCGCGGCCGTCTGGCCGCGGAACGTTTGCTTGAGCTGAAGGAAGCCGAACTGTCAGCCGCCAACCGCAAGCTGGGCAAACACGCCGCCGCCCTGCAGGGAGAAATAGTCGAAACCCGGGCCGAGGTGGCAACGGTCAAGACCGAGAATGAGCGCGTCAAAACCGAGCTTGGACAGGCCAATCAGAAAGTCCAGATCGCCGAACGCCGCCTGTGGCATTCGGTACAGACGATCACCGATGGCTTTGCGTTCTTCAACTCCGACAACCAGATGATCGCGGCCAACGCCAGCTACCTCGCGATCTTTGACAACATCGAAGCGATTCAACCCGGCGTGAACTACGTCACCATTCTGCAGGTGATGACGGACGAAGGTATCGTGAACACCGAAGGGATGGACGCCCAGGCGTGGCGGCAGAAGATGCTGGACAGATGGATGCAACCCCAACCTGATCCGGTGACCGTGCGGCTGTGGAACAATCAGTATGTCAAACTGGTTGACCGGCGTGGGCAGGCCGGGGACATCGTTTCGCTTGGCCTCAACATCACCGAATCCGTACGCTACCAGCAGGAACTCAAGACGGCCCGGGCAGAGGCGGAGGCCGCCAGCCGCGCCAAGTCGGCATTCCTTGCCAATATGAGCCATGAAATCCGAACGCCGATGAACGGTGTCGTGGGCATGGCAGAACTGTTGGCGGACACGGGGCTAAGTGAAGAACAACATCTCTATGTCGACACGATCAAGAACTCGGGCGAGGCGCTGCTTGTCATCATCAACGACGTTCTCGACTACTCCAAGATCGAGGCGCAGAAGCTGCAATTGCATCTTGAGCCCTTCGATCTTGAGCGCAGCATTCACGAGATCATCATGCTGCTTCAGCCCTCCGCACGTGACAAGGGTCTGACCCTTCTGCTGGATTACGACCTGTTCCTTCCGACCATGTATGTGGGTGATCCGGGACGTATCCGGCAGGTGCTGACCAACCTGATGGGCAATGCTGTCAAGTTTACCAGCGAAGGGCATGTATTGGTACGTGTCACTGGTGTTCCGGACCTGGAAGCCGGCCATGCGGATGTGACCATCGTGATCGAGGATACCGGCATCGGCATTCCAGAGGACAAGATCGATCACATCTTTGGCGAGTTCAATCAAGTCGAAAACGAACGCAATCGCCAGTTCGACGGCACAGGGCTTGGCCTTGCCATATCGCAGCGACTTGTGTCGCTGATGGAGGGCGAGGTTTGGGTTAGTAGCGAGGAAGGGATCGGATCGGTCTTTGGTTTCCGCATTCCGCTCAAGCTGAGCGAGGCAAAACTGCCAGAACATCCCCCGGTTCCGGAAGGGCTGCGGCGTGTGATGGTCGTTGATGACATTGAGGCCAACCGAACAATCCTTCAACGTCAGCTGGAGCAATTGGGTCTGGGCGTTGTGTGTTGCGCCTCAGGTGAAGAGGCGCTTGAGCAGTTGACCGACATCGACCTGATCCTGACGGACCACAACATGCCCGACATGGACGGCCTTGAGCTGGCCGAGGCCGTGCGTGTGACGGGCGCGAACACGCCAATCCTGTTGCTGAGTTCAAACCCGAGCTTTGCCACCAACGACCCCGGTGCCGAGCATCTGCATGCCATCATGCAGAAACCAGTGCCCCGCGCTGACCTGTTTGCACGGCTTGAAAGCGTTGGCCCCGTAATTGGTGCGAATGGCACCTCTCCCAAGCCGGTCGAAACGCGACGGATGATTGTGTTGGCAGCCGAGGACAACAAGACCAATCAGCTCGTCTTTGGCAAAATGGTCAAGGATGCGGATATCGATCTGCATTTTGCGAACAATGGGATCGAAGCAGTCGAGATGTTCGAAAAGATTTCACCAGACCTGATCTTCATGGACATCTCGATGCCCAAGATGGACGGCAAGGAAGCAACCGAAACGATCCGCGCGAAGGAGAAGGAGATCGGGGGCCACGTGCCCATCGTTGCGCTCACCGCGCATGCCATGGATGGTGACGACAAGGGGATTCTGGAGGCCGGTCTGGATCATTACCTGACCAAGCCCCTTCGCAAACCCGAAATCCACGGCATGTTGCACGACATGTGCCCCGACGGCGTCACCCCGCCCTTTGGCGAAGTGCCTAAAGAAGGTGCCGCTTAGTTTTTGGGATAGGGTCGGACAAACACCGGTTTGGCATCCGTAGACAGGTCCGGTTTGTATTCGTAGCCATCCGTATTGAAACTGCGCATCCCGTCCAGATCCGTGATTCTGTTCTGGATAATGTGCCGTGCCATGGCGCCCCGCGCGCGCTTGGCAAAGAAGCTGACGATCTTTGGGCCTTGCCCCTTGTCCTCCATGAACGCGGGCGTAATCAGCTGCAGCTTCAGCGCCTTTTCGGGCACGGCGCCAAAATACTCCTGGCTTGCGCAGTTCACGAGCATATCAGCGCCCGTCTGTTCGGCCTGCGCGTTCAGCGCCTTTGCCAGATCGGTCCGCCAGTAGTCGTATAGCGAGGCACCCCGGCGAGTCTTTAGCCGGCTGCCCATCTCCAAGCGGTAAGGCTGGATCGCATCCAATGGACGCAATAATCCATAAAGCCCCGAAAGAATGCGCAGATGGTCTTGGGCATAGGTCGTGTCATCCGCTGACAGTGACGCCGCATCCAGCCCCTGATACGTGTCCCCAGCAAAGGCGAGCATTGCGGGGCGGGTCGTTTCAGCACCCGGATCGTCGGCAAAGGCTTGAAACCGGTCGCGGTTCAAGCGGGCCAGATCATCACTCAGGTCCATCAGAGACTTGAGTTTGCCCAATGTCAGATTGCGTGCCGTCCGCGCCAAACGCACCGCGTCGTCCTGCATGGCTGGGGCCGTCGTCTGCACGTCCCGCTCTGCCCAATCCAGCCGTTTGGCCGGAGAAATCACCACCAGCATCTCTGCCCCTTCATCCTTATTCTCGCTGATCTAGCCCGCGGCCCGCAGCACGTCCAGAAACGCGGGACCAAAACGTTCCGCCTTGCGATCGCCCAGCAAACGTTCGAGCCCAGCATCATCATCAGGACGCAACTGCGCCACCTTCGCCAACTGAGACGCCGAACAGCTCAGCGGTTTGTCCGTGCCATCCCTGCCACGCGCCAATTCCGCCTGCACCGCCAGCAACTGGTCATAGATTGTGCCGGCGGTATGCCCCGCCAGTTTGCGGCGCGACGGGTGCACGGCCTCGGCCTCTCCATTGATCACTTCAAGGAAGGCAGATCCAAACTTCTCCAGCTTCTTGGCCCCGACCCCGTTGACCTGCGCCATCTTGTCCAGGTCCGCGGGACGCCGTTCGGCCATTTCAATCAAGGTACGGTCGGGAAAGATAACGTAGGCGGGCACTTTGGCCGCCTCAGCGAGTGCGCGGCGCTTGGCCTTGAGCGCTGACAAGAGCGGCGCGTCTTCCTCGGACACCATCGATTTTACCGCCGGCCGGCGTGCTGCTGCCGCCTTTATCGTATCTTTGCGAAGCGTGATCTGCGCCTCGTTCCGCAGGATTGGCAGGGCCGCATCCGTCATGCGCAGCGCGCCGTAGCGATCAGGATCGGGCCGAACAAGGTCATGGCCCATCATCTGCCGGAACACCGCCTGCCATTGCGGCTTCGAGTATTCCTTGCCCACGCCATAGGTGGGCAGGCTGTCATGGCCACGCTGGCGGACCTTGTCGGTCTCAATCCCCAGCAGGATGTCGATCAGGTGACCCGCGCCGAACCATTCGTCGGTGCGCAGCATGGCCGACAGCGCCTTGCGGACAGCTGTTGTGCCATCGAACACCTCAGCAGGCTGGTCACATAGGTCGCATTTGCCGCAACTGATTTCTGCCTCGCCAAAATAGCCAAGAAGCGTCTTACGTCGGCATTCCAGCGCTTCGGCCAGTCCAAGCAGCGCATTCAGGCGGGCATGGTCTGCCATGCGGCGTTCGGGTGGTGCCAGCCCTTCATCGATCTGGCTCCGGCGCAGCTTGATGTCGTCGGGACCAAACAGGGTCAACGTCTCGGCAGGTGCACCGTCACGGCCTGCACGCCCGATTTCCTGATAGTACGACTCGATAGATTTCGGCAGATCCGCATGAGCCACCCAACGGATATCAGGCTTGTCCACACCCATGCCAAAAGCCACGGTGGCCGCAACGATCAATCCATCCTCTTGCTGGAAACGGCGTTCGGCGATACGCCGATCTTCCGCCTCCATCCCGCCGTGATAATGGACTGCAGCGTGACCCGCCTCGCGCAGCGCTTGGGCCAGCGTTTCGGTCTTGGCCCGCGTGCCGCAATAAACGATGCCAGACTGCCCTTTGCGGGCGGCGGCGAAATTCAGGATCTGCGCGCGCGGGCCATTCTTGGCCGCAAATGCTAGATGGATGTTGGGCCGGTCAAAGCCGCGCAAGAAGGTACGCGGTTGCACGCCGTCAAACAGCTTCTCAATGATTTCGACCTGCGTTTCGGCATCCGCCGTTGCGGTGAACGCAGCCAGCGGCACGTCCAAGGCCCGCCGCAATTCGCCAATACGGAGGTAGTCGGGGCGGAAATCGTGCCCCCACTGGCTGACGCAATGGGCCTCGTCCACGGCAATCAGGTTGACGCCGATGCGGCGCAGCATACCGATGGACGACCCTGCAGCCAGCCGTTCGGGCGCAATATAGAGCAGTTTCAACTCGCGCCGTTCCAGCGCCTCCCACACGGCGTCCGTCTCTTCCGGCGTGTTGCCCGAGGTCAGGGCCCCCGCCTGCACGCCCGCTTCCTGCAATGCGCGCACTTGGTCGCGCATCAGGGCAATGAGAGGTGAGATAACAACCGTTACGCCATCACGGATCAGCGCAGGCAATTGGAAACAAAGAGATTTACCGCCGCCGGTCGGCATGATGGCCAAAGCGTTTTCGCCCATCGCTACGGCATCGACTATCTCTTCCTGCCCGGGGCGGAAGCCGTCGAACCCAAACACATCCCCTAGCAGCGTGGCAGCGCTGGCCATGTCCGAAACCCTGTCAAATTTTATGTAGTCTGCTCTTTGGATACAGACTCACATTTTAACGGGCCGTGAACAAGGGGGATCAGAAGAAGATGGCCGGCAGGATGATGCTGCGCAGGGCGATCACGATGACAAAGGCCACAAGCGGCGCCAGGTCTAGCGGATGCGTGTCTGGCATGAACCTCCGGATTGGCTGGTAGATCGGCTCAAGCAACCTGTTCAGCCCCGTCCAGATCTGCCCCACGATGGGCTGGTGCATGTTCAGCACCTGGAAATTGATCAGCCAGCTCATGATGATGTGGACGATCATGATCACATAAACGACGCTTAGAACCAGATCGAGCAGTTGATAGATCACCAGCATGGGCGGTTTCCTTCGTTATTCCAGCCACAGACCTAGGCCGTACGCCCATGTGGCGCAAGGTCACGTGGAACACCCATTGAACTTTCGCTGCAACGCGGCAACTAGGAGGGCAAGGAGTTAAGCCCATGTTTCCATTTGTTCGCCTTGCCAAAGAGATGGTCAAAGTCCGCCGCCAACTGCCGCTGGGATTGACCGACCTGCATGTGACACAGCACCGGGTGTGGCCCTGGGACCTTGATGGCTTCATGGAGCTGAATAATGGGCGTGCCCTGACACTGTATGATCTGGGCCGCCTCGGCCTTGGCCAGCGTGCGGGCCTCATCGATGTGCTCAGGGCCAATCGCTGGGGGCTGACCATGGCCGGATCATCCGTGCGCTATCGCCGCCGCCTGCATGCCTTTCAGAAGTTCGAGATGCGCAGCCGCGCCGTTTGCTGGGATGACAAGTTCACCTATCTGGAACAATCCATGTGGAAGCCGGATGGTGAATGCGCCAGCCACGTCCTGTACCGATCGGCTGTGACGGACAAGAACGGGATCGTCCCGCCCCACAAGGTTCTGGAAGCGATGAATCAGGACCCGACCTCTCCCGCCATGCCTGGCTGGATCGCTGCCTGGGTCAAGGCCGAGGCACAGCGCCCATGGCCGCCAATGCAGGAAACTGACATCCCAAGCCTGAAGTCTGTCGCCTAAACCTTTTCTTGCCACATGCCCCTCGGCCTGCTTTGGTCGCCGCAACAAAAAGACGAGGGACTTGGGGTATGGCGGAGATTGGGCTGAGAAAGCGCATTTGGGGCTGGATGGCGTTCGATTGGGCGACGCAGCCTTTTTACACGCTTGGGCTGACCTTCGTTTTCGGCCCCTATTTCGCAGCCGTATCTTTCACTTATTTTGAAGCGCAAACCACGGATATTGAGGCCGCCAAGGCTTCAAGCCAAGCACTTTGGTTCTGGGGTCAGACCATTGCCGGCCTGTTCATCGCCTTCACCGCACCCCTGATCGGGGCCTATGCAGACAGCACCGGGCGACGGATGCCGTGGATCTGGATGTTCAGCGCGATTTACGTCGCCATGACAGCGGCGCTCTGGTTCACCTTTCCAGACGCATCCACCCTGTTCCTGATCCTGATCGCTTTCAACATCGCTCTGATCGCGGCCGAATTCATGCTGATCTTCGTCAACGCAATCCTGCCGTCACTTGGGACCAAGGACGAGATCGGGCGCATCTCCGGCAACGGGGCTGCCATCGGTTATTGGGGCGGCGTGCTGTCGCTGTTCATCATGCTGCTGCTTTTGGCCGAGAATGACAGCGGCAAGACACTGGTCGGGCGCGATCCGCTGTTTGGTCTTGACCCCGACACCCGCGAGGGCACGCGGTCGGTCGGCCCCTTCATCGCCGCATGGTTCGCTGTTTTCATGATCCCGTTTTTCGTATGGGTGCGCGAGCCGCGCCAAGCCAACCGGACAGGCGGCGTGAAAGAGGCCATGGCCGATCTCAAGCAATCGCTGGTCGGTGCCGTCAAACGGCGATCGCTTTTGAACTTCCTTATCTCGTCGATGTTCTACCGCGATGCTTTGAACGCGCTGTATTCGGCGGGCGGCGTCTATGCCACGCTGGTCCTTGGATGGAGCATCATTCAGATCGGCATCTTTGGGATCGTCGGGGCAATCACCGCGGCTGTGGCAACACAAATTGGTGGTATCTTTGATGGCCGGTTCGGCCCCAAACCTGTGATCAAGGCCTGCTGTTTCATCCTGATTGGCGTCACCATCGTCATCGTTGGCATGAACCGGACCAGCCTTTTCGGCATCATTCCGCTGTCCGACGGGTCAGCTCTGCCGGACATGGTGTTCTATTTCTGCGGCGCTGCCATTGGCGGTGCAGGCGGCGCAATATATGCCGCATCCCGGTCGATGATGGTGCGGCACACACACCCCGAACGTCCAACCGAAGCCTTTGGCCTGTTTGCTCTGTCGGGCAAGGCCACTGCATTTCTGGCGCCATTCCTGATCGGTCTGTTTTCGACGCTGACAGGCAATGCACAACTGGGGTATGTTCCGGTCATATTGCTGTTTATCCTTGGCCTGTACCTGTTGCGCTACGTGCACCCCGAAGGAGACCACGCCCAATGGTCAAAATCCGACGTTCCCTTACCCTGATCACCGCCTTCCTGCTCTGCGCCTGCACAAGCGGCGCGGGGACTGACATTGACGGCACGCCCACACCGGATGTGGACCCTGCCACGCTGCAAAACATTGCCAAGGGGCAGTTTGGCGGTAAACGGCGCGCCTCGGCGCAGACGGCTGCGCCTTTTGGCGGGTATTCAAGGGGATGTTTGGCAGGTGGCGTGCAGCTGGCCGAAACCGGCCAGACATGGCAAGCCATGCGCCTGTCGCGCAACCGGAACTGGGGGCATCCCGAACTGGTGGACTATGTGCAGGACCTCAGCCGCAAGGCCGCTGCTCAACCGGGCTGGTCCGGCCTGTATGTCGGTGACATGAGCCAGCCACGGGGCGGCCCGATGCTGACAGGTCACCGCAGTCACCAGATTGGCCTTGATGCTGACATCTGGATGTTACCAGCTCGGAACCTGACGCTGTCTGCTGCGGAGCGTGAAAACATCAGCTCCATCTCGACCCGTCGTGCATCCGGAGCCTATACGAATTCCAGCTGGACCCGCGCCCATCACGAAATCATCAAGGCCGCCGCCAGCGACAGCAGGACGGCACGCATTTTTGTCTTCCCCGGCGCCAAGGTGCAGATGTGCAAAGACGAAAAGGGCGACCGCAGCTGGTTACGCAAGGTGCGTCCCTGGTGGGGACACCACTATCACTTCCATGTCCGCCTCAACTGTCCCGCGGGCACACGTGGCTGCGTAGATCAGGCCGCCCCGCCCCCCGGTGATGGATGTGCTGATGCGCAGCAGTGGGTGAACAATATCCTGAACCCGCCCCCACCCGACCCGAACGCCCCCAAACCCAGACCGCGCCGCGAACTGCGTGTAGGAGACTTGCCGCAACAATGCTCTGGCGTTTTGGCCTCGCGCTGATCCTGTCGGCAACAGCTGCGTTTGCCGAACCGCTCACCTTCATCCAAAGCTGGCCGCTCGCATCGGACCGGAAGGATTTTGGCGGTCTATCCGCTATTGAAATGTCAGATGCCAATTCAGCGATCGTTCTTTCGGACCGGGGCATGGCATTTGCGCTGATCTTGGACCGTTCAACTCGCAGCATAACGATTGAACCGGCTCCACAACCCTATCCCAACCAGGACAGCGAAGGGTTGGCGCGTTCCGGCGACACGCTGTACTTCAGCTACGAAGGGCCCGCAGCCATTGCTGCGCAGAATGGCACACTGATTCCTCCCCACCCGGATTTCGCCGGATATCATCCGAATGGGTCGTTGGAGGCGCTAGCCGCGGATGACGATGGCACGCTCTATACACTGCCGGAGCGGTCAGGTGATCTGGCGCGTCCGTTCCCCATTTACCGCTTTCAGAATGGCACTTGGGACATCATCGCAACCTTGCCGCGCACAGGACCGTTCCTGCCAGCGGGCGCGGATATCGGGCCGGACGGGCGGCTCTATATTCTTGAACGTACATTCACGCCTCTTGGTTTTCGCAACCGGATACGCCGTATGGATCCCAGCCAACCAGACACACCTGCCGAAACGCTGCTGACGACCGGAGCGGGGCAACATGACAATCTTGAGGGGTTGGCGATCTGGCAGTCAGACAGCGGCGCAACCTGCCTGACCATGGTGTCGGATGACAACTTCATATCGGTTCAGCGCACGGAATTGGTTGAATACGCCCTCACGGAAACCCTTGCGGGTGGCGCCACCTGCGACTAAGAGGCGCCCGTCCGGCATGTTGCCGGGCCAAGTCGCCGCTACCTTGCAAAAACGGGCACCAGATATGACACGCGCACACCTTCCCGGCATCATTGCCATGGCCATGATCGTCGTGGCCTCGAACATCCTTGTTCAATTCCTGTTTGGAAATTGGCTGACCTGGGGAGCATTCACCTACCCGCTGGCCTTCCTTGTGACGGACATCATGAACCGGGTCTATGGCGCGGGCCCGGCCCGCACGGTCGTCCTTGTCGGCTTCATCGTTGGCGTGTTTTGCTCGCTCATCGGCACCCAGATCATGCTGCAGGGTGACGGATTCACCTACCCCGCCGTGACCTTCCGCATCGCTATTGGCTCTGGCCTCGCCTTCCTGACGGCCCAGTTGCTGGACGTCGGCATCTTTTCCGCACTGCGCAACGGCACATGGTGGAAAGCGCCGCTGGCCTCGACCATCATCGGCAGTTCGGTCGACACGGCCATTTTCTTTACCCTCGCATTCTCAGCCAGCATGACATGGCTTGAGCCCGGCAACGATGTATCCTGGGCGGGCGAGGTTCTGCCCCTGCTGGGTGTCGGCCCCGAGGTCCCGCTTTGGGTGTCCCTGGCCGTTGCCGACTGGATGGTGAAGTTGACGCTGGCGCTTATTGCATTGGCACCCTTCCGCTGGGTGACCGCACGCGCCGGCACCGCGACCTAAATCTGTTGACTTTTGCAGGCGCTGTGCCACCATCACCTTGAGTTCAACATTTGAAAGGAGGTGATCCAGTGTCGAGAAAGGTATTGGAGAGAGGTGTCGGAACAGCTTGGGAGGTCTCCTGCTAAGGCAGTCCTTCGCGGTGCAGACCGCCAAGTTGGTCGGTTGATCTAACCGGCACAACCTCCGAAACATTTCGAGAAGGGCCGCCCACCGGGTGGCCCTTTTTCGTGCGCGCCACTCGGTGTATCCAAGGTCATGCTGCGGATTAATGACGACATCACCATTGAGGATTGGGAACTGAGCGAGCAGTTTGTGCGCGCATCGGGTCCCGGCGGGCAAAATGTGAACAAGGTGGCGACGGCGGTTGAGTTGCGGTTTGAGGCGGCAAGGTCACCTTCCCTTCCCGGCCCGGTCAAGACGCGGCTGCGGCGGCTGGCGGGGCGGCGCTGGACGACCGAGGGAGCGCTGATCATTCAATGTGATGAGACGCGCAGCCAGGCCAGAAACCGGGACATTGCCCGGCAGAGGCTGGTGGATCTGATCCGGAAGGCGCTGGTGGCGCCGAAAAAAAGGATCGCGACGAAGCCGACTTTGGGGTCAAAAAAACGCCGGTTGAAGGCCAAGAAAATGCGGGGGGACGTGAAGGCCCTGAGGGGCCGGATCGAGGAGTGATGGGCCCCGGAGAAATCAGGTGTCCCATGGTGGGACGGATTTCGGATCATGGGATTTCAATGGGTTATGGGGACGGTTTTACCGTTTGTTAGGGTTTGGGGAGAGTATACTCTTCGTTCTGGGAGACTTCTGACCTTCGGCTCAACAACAATTAATTTCGCAAAGCGCAGCAAGCGGACTTTGCAAAGTCAGATTTTCGGAGGTTTAATGAAGTTACTTCTTCAATGGGAAGCACCTAAAACGAGTCTATTAGCTTTCATCAGCCTTTGCTGCCAAAGAAAGGCGCCTCAGCGCGTTGCATAGAGTCTCCCACCAAACCGGTCCTTGAGACATTACTGTTCGGACATAGTGAAAAATGGCTGTCTCGTTTTGAAGTAAGAATTCAACCAAGTAATACGCCGTGATTGTGTGGGCGACAAAACCTCCCGGCGGGTCCTTGACGATGAACCATACCTTTCTCGTGACACTAGCAACGAAATTCCATGTCCATTCTTCGAACTCACCGTAGGCTGCGATGCCGGCGGGAGTATCATGTTGTGAAACGTCGGCGTTTTCGCGAGCAGGTAAAGTTGCCTCAGGAGAAACATGTTCCGATGCTTCAGCAGCGTTCAAAATTTCGATTAACGCACTTTGCCTAATAAGGTGATCTGCCGGTTTAAGATGCTTGGTGGCACGTTCTTCCACCTCGCGCGCACCGGGATGACCCAAAAACCATACTCTGTGGGTCTCAGACAAGTCCTTCAGTTTCGCAGCTACACTGGTTGGAAGTTCTTCGGCCTGTCGATTATTGTGGACGGCCATCTCGTGGGTTTCGAGGTGCGCTTGGAGACTATTGGCAACAGACCAAATGCTTCGTGCCCCGATTGCACTGGGGTTGCGCGAAATCAATCCGTTGTATCGCTCCAACGTAGCAGGCAAATCCGGAGCAACATTTGCAGCAAGCTCGACTATTTTTGCAAGTTCTTCGGACTTGCGCTGACATTCTTGTCTCAAGTCTTCCTGGTCGTTGTCGTCGCTTATCTCTAAATTTGGATCGACGAGTCGGATTGGCCCTTCATCGTCGACAACAAATTTCGGTCCATTAGCGATTTCTTCGGGGGGGTCGTCGACCTTGTTCTGTTCAAGCCAGACTCGAAAGTCCGCCAATTTGTCTTCGATGTTTGGAATGGTAGAAATACGATTGAGCTCATGGTCGCCGTCAACAGCAGGAACATCTTCGAAGTTTATCCACCCGATAGATGTTACGTGTGCTAACGGCTTTAGGTCTCGAATACTGGTACCCCTTAGCTCAATGTGAACTCCAGAAGGTAAGTCACGGACTTTATGCGGGATAACGCTTAAGTGCTGGAGAACTTCGTGTCCGTTTCGAAGCTCTGACACACCATACAGCCGCGGGCTTAATGAGACATAGTTCCATCGCTCTTCAACGGCTAGATCCAGTATCTCTTTTGCAAGCATGAATGCATCATGCTCAAGTTCAGCTGACATTGAATCACCGATTTAACTTCCGCGAGCAGTTTATGTTTTGTTGTTTCATCTGTAAATTCGACTTCTTCCAATCGCTTTTGACGGTGACATTCTTTGGAGCGTACGTCCGCTCTGGGCTGTCGGGGGACCTTGGGACGAGGTGCGGCGGATGCCCGTAGCCAGCCCAAACTCACGAATGCTGCACCTTGGCTCAATGTCCTCTATGGTGTGCCCAACACGTGCTAAGGCTATGTGGGTTAAACCAATCGATAGAGCAGAGGGAAGTTAGTAACCAATGAAATCCGACTACCTCATTCACGACCTAAAGAGTCATTGTCTAGTTCTTCAATCACAACTGAGTTTGCTTTCGGAACCAACAACAAAGAAGGGGAAACTGGCCTTAGATTCGGCAATGGAACGTTGCATTAAAATTGGCGAACTTGCCAATTCGATCGAAGCGGCGCTGCAAGACGAACTGCTATCTGGATCGATTTTCACACACCGACTGGATCTAGTTTGGCTTGATGACAACGTAGACGAGTTCACGCCCTACATCGACGAACTAAAAAAATACGGTATCGATATTACTCCAATTTCTGGTGTCCAAGAGGCGCTAGAACACATCCGCGAACAGCAAGTCGACGGCGCTTTGGTCGATCTAAAATTGGGGGGGAAAACAAGTGGACTGGAGTTCATTGATGCGACTGAAGGGCAAATCCCTTGTGTTGTGGTGTCCAGTTACCTCTATAATTCAGAGCTTCAGCGCATAGCCATCACCAAGGGTGCAGTTGGTGTTTTGGACAAGAACCTGAATGCACCGGGTTCGAATGCATCCTTTGCAAAATCAATCTTGGGTTTCTTTTCAGAGGAAAGGCGGATCAAGGCTCTTGAGGTGGAAATTACTCAAAATCCGGGAGAGTTGGATGTCAAAGTAAACAGGATTTTGGCATCGCTCGGTCAACTACCAGATGGAACAAAGGAAGAAATCCAACCGTTCTTGAATGAAATTCTGACCGAGCTTTCTAAGAGCGAACCCGATGTCAAAAAAATAAGTGCTGCAAGATCCGCCGCAAGCAACGTTGCTCAAGGCGCAGCCGGAAATTTGGCTGCGAATGGTGTCATACATTTACTAGGGGCATTGTTCTGACCACCAAACCAGCCATTGGTTTCGAATTCGGCAGTGCTGGATTGTCCGCGCGGCGGTCGCCAGAGCGCACAAAATGAATGTCCACATTGGGCTGGGGAGTGTTGGCACTCGGCTTGTTGGGTGCCATACAGATAACATGGAACTTACATACCCTATCAACCTGATAGGAGCCGATGAAGGTGCGGCTCAAGGCGACGTATTTACTCGTGATGGCGAGTTTCTGGGAACTTGGTCCTTTGAAAGAAACGAAGAAGACGAGACCGGTGTTTTTTATTTCATCGCGGATGGAGAGACCGAACCAATGTTTAAGGAGGAAGTTGCCCTCCTTAGCAGCGGCATGCACATAGGCTTTGCTGTGAAATTACTCTGTGGCTCTATCCGGGAATGGCACGACTAGTGCAGTTAAGTGTTGCATAACTCAAATGTCTCCTTAGGGCTGGGAGCCGTAATTGGTCTGGATATGGGGAAAGGCAGCTCGGCCCCGCAGAGCCTGACCAACACAAGCCCGTGGGGTGGTTTCGCACCGCACCTTCGGTTGCGCTTTATGGTCGCCAAGCAAATTCCACAGAAATGCTGTTCGGGGCAGCAGCCAAAACACCAGCCCGCCGGGACGGGCTTGTGTCGGACCGGCGCCTTCGGCTTGATTCCGGTCTGGTCAGTGACCTGAATGAACGCGGTTTCGTCCCGCAGATCTAACGTATGGGCCGTTCCAGCGGTGTCCGCTCCGGGCTGCAGTTTGATCTTTCGGCTTTGCGGCGCTAGCCATGGAGTTTGAAAGACTGACTTTCAGGCGGTGCGGGTGACATGACCATTCGATTGCTGCGCACCCTTGTTGCGGTCGCGGACAACAAGACGTTTAGCGCTGCGGCAGACGCCGTTCACGTCACCCATGCCGCTGTCAGTCAGCAAATGCGCGCGTTGGAGGCCGAGCTGGGCCTTGCCCTGTTCAACCGTTCAACGCGGACACCCGAGCTGACCCCCGTTGCGCATGAAGTTGTGGCAAAGGCGCGCAAGCTGATTTCTGATTATGACACCCTTGTTCCGTCCGTGCTGGCCGATGGTGGGTTGAGCGGTGTGCTGAAACTGGGCGCCCTTGGCACGACGCTGACAGGGCTGACGCCGCAGGCCATGGCCATATTCAAAGGCCGGTTTCCACGGGTGGGCCTGCACATCCGCCCCGGGCTGACGGGCACATTGCTGGCCGATATTGAACGCGGCCATCTGGATGCCGCGATCATCACCAAACCTCACCTCATGCCCGTGGGCATCGTGTTTCGCCCGTTGACCGAGGAGCCGATGCAATTGATCGCTGCCATGGAAGAGCAGGAAGATGACCCCATGCGGCTGCTTGCGACCAAACCATACATCCGCTTCAACCGGAACGCGGTGCTGGGGGTCTTGATTGACAATTGGATCAGGTCGAAGCGTATCCGCGTGACCGAGGCAATGGAATTGGATACGCCCGAAGCCATTGTCAGCATGGTGCATGCCAACCTGGGTGTGTCGATTGTGCCCGATCTTGCCGTGAAACCGTTGGAGACTGTACCCGTGAAGCGATTGAGCCTTGGTGCCGACGCACCGACCCGGGTGCTTGGGTTGGCCTTCCCGGAAGATCAGATCAAGATGCGGGCCGTTGATGAGATTTTCGATGCCCTGGCCGGGGTCATTGCGGCCGTGCGACCGCAGGGCATAGACACTGTATGACCACTGACATGATCCTGTTTCTTGCGCTGGGGGCTGCGGCGGGGGGCTTCATCAATGGCCTGTCCGGCACTGGCACCGCATTGTTTGCATTGGGCTTTTACCTAGTTGTTCTGCCACCCACGACGTCTGTTGCCATCGTGGCTTTGATGTCCGTGCTGGTGGGGCTTCAAGGTCTGTGGATCGTGCGCGCGTCCATCTTTGCCCGTCCGGACCGCTTGGCCCGTTTCATCCTGCCCGGGCTTGCGGGTGTGCCGCTTGGCCTGCTGTTGTTGGATGTCATTGACACCGGGACGCTGCGCATCGGGATTGCCGTGTTTCTGATTGTCTATGGCGGATATTTTGGCTTTCGCGCGGCACTGCCGTCATTTTCGCGCAAGACCCCCGTCATTGACGTGATTGTTGGTTTTCTGGGCGGTGTCCTTGGCGGTACGGCGGGTGTATCGGGTGCTTTGCCTGCCATGTGGCTGTCTGTGCGCCCGTGGACAAAATCCGAGACACGCGCTGTCATGCAGCCGTTGAACATGGTCATTCTGAGCACGACGGTCACCTTGCTTTTCTTCAAGGGGGCGTATGATCAGGCTGCGGTGAATGCGCTTATGATCACAATTCCCTGCGGGTTGGTCGCTGCACAGGTTGGGATCATGGTGTTTCGCCGGCTGAGCGATATCGGCTTTCGGCGTTTGCTGATCCTGTTGACCCTTGCGATGGGGGCAGGTCTGCTTTTGAGCGAATTGACGTAGGCGTGTGTCAGCCCAAGAGCGCGCCCAACACCAGATTTGCACCCAATACCGAAAACGCCGCCAGAAAGAGTGTCCTGAATTGTTCCGGGTTCGTCCGGTGCCTCAAACGCTCGCCTGCTGAAAAACCGATAAGCGCCGGGATCAGCAAGAAGGTGGAGACTGCCAGATCCGGGGCCGAACTGTGCCCGACGGCAACAAACATGATAAAGATCGAGACACTGCCTGCCGAGATCAGGAAGCCAAGCGCCTGCACAAAGGCGTCGCGGTCGAGCCGGAGGCCGGTCAGATACATGACCAAGGGCGGGGCCCAAGCGGCCGTCAAGCCTCCGATCAAACCGGCGATTACGGCGCTTAACCCTTCGAACAGGCGCACCCGATGCGACGGGATGGCAGGCACCATGTTGCGCCAGCTGAGAAAGCAGAACGCGAGAACGAAAACACCCAAGGTCGCACGCAGAAATGTATCGGGCGCGGATTGGCTGAACCAGACGGTTGCGGCCACGAACAGGATCAATATGGCCGCGTAACGCCAATGCTGTTTGACACACCCGAGCCTGTCCGGACCACGCCAGAACTGCCAGACATTGCTGAGCAGCATGGGGACGACGACCAACGACACGGCAGACCTGGTATCAAGCTGAAATGTGAGAAGGGTCAGGGCCACTGTCGGCATCCCCAACCCGATAAAACCCTTCACCGTGCCTGCCAGCAACAGGACGGCGCTGGCAAACGCGATCAGGGACAGGTCGGGCATGGATGCTTCAGATCACCTCGTCCGCGCGGTCGTCACTTTCGCCGTAGCGTTTGAGGACAGCCGGTTTGGTGCCTTCGTACACCCGGGCCACGTTTTCGGCAATCTTGGCGTTTTCGCGCTCAAACAGGCAGTCTCCGTTCATGTCGGATGCGACAATGAACGGTCCCATGCGGTTGCATTTGATGACCCACATGGCCTGGGCCAGGCCCAGTTCCTCGTTCCAATGCACCGCTTCGACGTTCTCCACGCCGCGACCAAGCAAGGCACCGGTGCCATAGCCCACCGTGGACAGGTAGACGGCTCCGTTTGGGACGAAGTACTCTTTGTAGTCCTTGGAGGTCATGCCGCCCTTGCCCACGATCAGCTTGGCCCCGGTCTTGGCCATCCATTCCGGCAGCCATTTGGCAAAGCGGAAGGAGGCGGTGGCGGTGACGGCCCCCATATCAAAGCTGCCATCGGGGTTGATGCGGGCCGCTGGCGAGCAGTGGAAGTTGGTCGCCGATTGGCTGGGCAGTTCCATTGGGATATTCGCCTTGTCCTCAAGCGCGCGCATGTAGACGCCTTCGCGCGCCGTGTACATGAGGCCATCGAGGTAGACGACGTCGCCGAGGCGTAGGTCGGCGATGGCCTCATCGGTTGGGGTGGTCGATAGAACGATTTCGCGCATGTTTCACTCCACGATCAGAACTTGGCCCGTCACGGCACCTTCGACGGATTTCACATATGCCGCTCCGACCTTTTGCGACGACACCGGGATATGCCCTCTGAACCAGTTGCCATAGCGGGGCATGGAGGTTTCGAGCACTTCAGGGCTGACCACATTGATGCGCAATCCGCGTGGCATCTCAAGCGCGGCGGCCTTCACAAAGCCACCCAAGGCCCCATTGGCAGCGGCGGCGTTTGTGGCCATCGGGACCGGATCGCGATCCAATACACCGCTTGTTAAAGTGAATGAACCGCCGTCGTTCAGGTGATCCAAGCCTTGCAGAATCAGATTGATCTGACCCATCACTTTTTGGGTGAGACCGATCATGAAGGTTTCTTTGGTCTGATCCACAAGTGCCGCAAAATGCGCATCGCCTGCTGTAGAAACAAGCGCATCCAATGGGCCGACCTTTTTGTACATCTCGGCTACGGAAGTGGGATCGGAGATATCGACTTGAACATCGCCCGAAGACCGCGCTGCCCGGATGATCTCGTTGCGTTCAGACAAGGCGTCGCAGGCAGCTTGACCGATGTCCCCATTTGCACCAACTACGAGGACCTTCATTCCGCGGCCTCTCGTTGCGGTTCCCATTCAACGGTTTCGCGGCGCTGGTAGTCAGTGAACCAGTCGGGATCCGTGCGATGTTCCACCCGGCCATCCGCGTGGATGCGGGCGACTGCGCGGCGTGAGGATAGGCAGAAGGCGTGCACCGACATAGGCATCCCGCCCGTGTGGCAGTACCCGACCTCGATATTGCAATCGATCACCATGTTCTTGCCAACAAAGCCCATGGCGCCCATGCCGATGGAGTTGCCGAGGTCCTTGAACTCATCCTCCATCTCGGCGATCCGCGGGTCGGAATTGCGGCTGCCCACGATGCGCAAGGTCGAGGCACGTTTGCCCAGCGTCATGCAGATGTCCTTGGACCCACCGAGGCCAATACCGATGATGGCCGGCTGGCAGGCAAGGCCGCGTTTGCCGAACGCCATGAGGCTATCGAGGTAGAACCGCTTGATCCCTTGAATGCCATCGCTGGGAAACAGCATCCGGTAGTCGGTGCCGAACAGCCCGCCCTTGTGCACGGTGATCAGGTCGATCCATTCGCCCTGCGGCTCGAACCCGTATTCGATTTCGGGTGCACCGATGCCGACGTTGTTGTCGTGATCCGTGCGCCACAGCGGGTGCACGCGGTTGGGGCGTAGGGGCACGCCGTTGGTGGCGTTGGCCGTGGCGCGGCGCAGGGCGGCTTCGAGGGCGACCATACCGCCCTCTACCCGCGCCTCGTTCCCCATCTTCACGAACCAGCGCGGCACACCGGTGTCGCCGCACATGGCGCGACGGTCTTCCCTGGCCGCTTCGTAGTTGTCGAGCATGGCCTTGAGGACGAAGGAGGACAGGTCGCCGTCTTCGGTCTTGGCCGCGTGTTGCAAGCCGTCGAGGTAGTCCTGCGGGATTTCGATGGCCGCCTTGTCCATGAGGATTTCTGCGGTGGATTGGATGAGGGAGATGGGGATCATGACGTGAGACCTAAGTTAGCGTTTCTGCTGAATCGAAGATTACACTGCTGAGTTCGCGTTCCGTTTCTGGAGTCCATTGAGCATCCTCGTATCTGACCCAAAACCGAGTTGCTCTCAGTTCTCTCTTGAGATCATAGAGAAAAGATAGAACACCGGTTACATCGCTGACATCCTCTGGAAAGAAAGTGAATTCCACATCCGCACTGCCGTCATCCATCCATTCGACGTAACACTGCGCTTGCCCAAAAACTGCTCTTCCCGATTGGAGTAAAATGAGTAACGCGCTAGAGGTGGAACAGGCAGGTTCTGAAAGCTGATCGAAAGCAACGTCGTTACCGTCTTGGTCAAACACTTTGATGGTTTTGAAATGCTCGTCAAAGTACTTGTAGACTTCGTTGATACAGACGTGTTCCACACCCACAAAGTTGACGTCTCTGCAAGATCCGTCGGCATCTAGGACAGCAGCTCGAATTTGATCAGTTAGTTGGTTCATTGCGCCGCCACCAAGGTCTCTGGCTCGCCTTCTGGCAAAATCGTTTTGCCCGGTCGGACGATTGTGAATTGAACGGGTTCGCGGGTGACGTTGACCTCTTCGCTTTCGAGGGTCGCGACTGTGAAATCGCTGTTCTCTAGCCCCCCGTCATCCGGGAAATCCTCGCGGTAATGCGCCCCACGCGAGTTTTCGCGGGCGATCCCGGCCTTCGTGATCACTTCGGAGATGTCGCAGAGCGAGCGGAGGTTCAGCCAGTCGTGCCAAGTGAGGTTGAAGGCTAGGTTGCTTGCGTCCACGCCTATATCCATGAGCGCATCGGATACCGTGGCAATACCATCCAAGCCACGCTTCATCCCCGATTCGGTCCGCATAACGCCGACCTCTTCCCACATGAGGTCCTGCAGTTGTTTCCGCAAGGGCAGGATCAAGTCGGGTTTGCGGGTGAGCGGATAGGTCGCGCGTTCGAATTCGGCCGCCAGCACGTCTTCGTCCGGGGCGCGCAGGGTCATGCCCGCCACATCGCGCCCCATCGTGTCGCCCGCGATGCCGCCATAGACGGTCGAGTTGGCGACCCCGTTGCCGCCCAGCCGGTTCGAGCCGTGCGCGCCGCCTGCATCCTCGCCCGCGACATACAGACCCTCCATCGTCGTGCGCGTATCCACATCGACCACAACGCCGCCCATGAAATAGTGGGCGGTCGGCACGACCTCGACCTTGCCTGCGGCCAGATCGAAGCCACTGTCGGCACAGCGTTTGACCATGCCTTTGAATTTCTGAGCCACCCAGTTCGGGCCAAGGTGGGACATGGAGATGAACACGCCTTCCTGATCCGGATTGTTGTTCTTGCGCATCTCGGCATAGATGCCGCGGCTGACGACATCGCGGGTGGCACGCTCGCCCTTGCCGTCGTAGTCGAACATGAAGCGCTGGCCGGCGTGGTTGATCAACTGCCCGCCTGCCCCGCGCAACCCTTCCTCAAGCACCGTTCCAGTCATGCGCGTATGGTCACCAGCGAGGAGGCCCGTGGGGTGGAACTGTACCATCTCCATGTCACGCAGCTGCAAGCCTGCGCGCAGGGCCATGGCGAGGCCGTCCATCGTCTTGTCCCCCGAGGGGGTGTGGTATTTGTACATGGTTGGGCCACCGCCCGTGGCCATCAGCACAGTCTTGGCGCGGACCAGACGAAAGCGTCCGGTGCGCATGTCGATCATCAGGACGCCCGCCAGCGCGGAGCGATCTTTCGTTGGAATGAGGCCCACCGCCCGGTGTTCTTGCATCTTCTCGACGCCACTCGCCAGCACCTTTTCCATCAGGCGGTTGATGATCTCGATCCCCGTCAGATCGCCCTTGTGCACGGTGCGGTCGGCGGTCTGGCCCGCGAATGCCTTTTGATGAAGCGAGCCATCCGGGTTGCGGTCGAAGAAGCACCCGACCTCATTCTCCAGCTCGCGGATGCGCACCACGGCCTGTTCGCACAGGCGCCACGCCATGTCCTGATTGGGCAGCCACTTGCCGCCCTGGATCGTGTCCATGAAGTGCCGCTCAACCGTGTCGCCGCCGCCAAGTGCCACGTTGTAGCCGCCCTGCACCATGCGGGTGCAGCCGCATTTGCCGATCAGCCCCTTGACCGCGATGGTGATCTTGGTGCCTTCCGGTGCAGTTTGCTGGGCGTGGAGTGCTGCGAACAATCCCGCGCCCCCGGTACCGAGGATCAGGATGTCTGTGTCGTGGCGTTCGATATCGCTCAGTTTCATGTCACACCGCCTGCATCAAAAAGAGCGTGGCGATCAGGAATGACAGGGCCGTCGCACCTGCCGCGAGCGTCTTTTGCGGTGGTGTCCAGGGCAGCCATTCCATCGCCATGAGGCGCAGGCCACCGAACATGTGGACGGCCAGCAGAAAGACCAGTCCGACCTCTGCCAATTTGACCGCGCCGATGTCTGTCAGCGCTAGAAAACCATCCAGCCGCGCGGGGTTCGTCAGGGCCAGCGACAGGATCCAGAAGTGGAAGGGCAGGAACAGGGCGAGGCCGAGCCCCGACAGCCGGTGCAGGATATAGGCGAGCCACAGGGGATGCGCCCGCGATGCTATGCCTGCGGCCCTCATGCGAATGTCACGGCCCAGACGGCCCGTGCCCCCAGTGCGAAGAGGGCAAAGCCCACCACCCACATGAATACCTCGAGCGCTGTGCCTTTCAAACCGCCCCACTCATGCACAACCGTGCGCAGGCCAATGGCGCCGTGGATCGACACGGCGGCAACGAACAGGCCGTAGAACAGAAACCAGGCGATGGACCCTTGGGTTCGACCCAGGATTTCGGCGGCGCTTAGCCCCCCTTGGATTGCATAGATCATCACGGCGAGGTGGCCGAGCACCAGCGGAGCCATCAGGAGGGCCGTGATCCGTTGCAGCATGTAGAGGCGCAAGCTCAGCATCAGCGGCCCCTCCGGAAAAACGACTTGGCCGTTTCGCGTTTCAGACCGGCGATGGCGGACATCGGGTCGAGATCGTTTGGGCAGTAGGTGGTGCAGGAGCCCATCGAGTGGCAGTTATGACAACCGCCACTGCCCGAAACAGCGTCGAGGATGGCCACGCGCCCTTCGTCCTTTGCGTCATTGAGCAAGGTCCATGCGCGTTGCAGCGCAGCCGGGCCAAGGTAGTCGGGGTTGCCCGCAACGGTGTCACAGGCCGCATAGCAAACCGAACAATTGATGCATTCGATCCCGGCATTTGCCTCGACCCGTGCTTCGCTGGTTTCGTCCACGGGAGCGATTGGGTCGTCGCGGGTCAGGGTGCCATGATGCACCCCTTCGGCCCCGACCCATTTGTCAAAGAACGGGTCCATATCGACGACCAAATCCTTGACCACCGGCAGATTGCGCAGGGGGCCAATAGTCACCGCGTTGTCCTTGAGGACCTTGGACATGTGCGTGCGACAGGTCCACCGGGGCACGCCGTTCACCATCATCGCGCAACTGCCGCACATCCCCACACGGCACGCAAACCGGTAGCTGAGCGTTGGGTCGGCATTCTGCTGCACCCAAGACACAACGTCGAGAACGGTTTGGCTTTCGTATGCGGGCACGTCGAACACATCCCACGTGTCCGGGCCACGTTCGATGGTTACCTTGAGCGAATGTGCTGTCATGGTTGGCTGGGACTTTCCCGGGCTGCATGTTTCGTGTCAGAGTATAGCTTACAGAAATGCTTAATGAGTGCGATAATTTCTGAAGCTTCTTGTTAGAAAAGCTTACAATTATTCGATCCGGATGGCTGGATGACACAAAGTTCCGAACCAGACCTGAACACTGCATTGGCCGAACGCTATTCGGACGCGCCCGATACGGGGACGCCAGAGGAGCCGCTGCTGCAATCGATGGCGGCCCGCGGGTCGTGCCGCGCCTTTGAAGCGACACCGGTTCCGGACGACCTGTTGCAAACGCTCTGCGCCATTGCGCTGGCGTCGCCCACCAAAAGTGACCTGCAGCAGCGCGACATCGTTGTGTTGCAATCGCCCGCAGCGCGTACGCAGCTTGCAAAGCTTGTGTCCGGCCAAGCATGGGTCGCTCAGGCGCCCATGCTGTTGGTATTTTGCGGAAACAGCCGGCGTCAGCGGTTGTTGCACACCTGGCATGACGTGCCGTTTGCCAACGATCATATGGATGCGGTCATCAATGCGACGGCAGATGCGGCCATCGCCCTTGGTGCATTCGTTACAGCGGCTGAAGCGGTGGGCTTGGGATGCTGCCCAATCAGCGCCGTGCGGAACGACGCGCAAGCCGTATCTGAGTTGCTCGGGCTGCCGGATCACGTGTTTCCCTTCGCCGGTCTGGCGCTGGGGTATCCGAGCGATGCGCCCGAGATCGCAAAGCGACTGCCGTTGAGCGTCACGTGCCATGTGGATCGGTATCAGGAGGATGGTCTGCGCGACGCGGTTCACGCCTATGACGCAGATCGTGCCGAAGCGCAGCCATATGCAAAGCAGCGTTTTGTCGAAGCGTTCGGAGAAGCGGAGCACTACACTTGGTCAGACGACAAGGTGCGCCAATACAGCCAGCCGGAACGTGCAGGTTTTGGCGCGTATCTGCGCAGGCAGGGCTTCTGCGTCGACTAGGACGCTAGGCTTGGAAATTGGTGATGACAGCGGTGCCCGGCGGGGTCGGGCCATGCATGGCCCGCAATTCGGCGCTGGCACCGGACAAGGGAACCTCGCGCGCCACCATGGGGCTCAGGTCAACATCGCCCCGCTCGATCATCGACAGGAGCGACGGGTACTTCCAGGCGGGCATGCCGCGTGTGCCGAAGAAGGACAGCTGCTTGGTATAGATCGCCCGCATGTTCACCTGCATCATGCCGGAACCCGCTGGCATACCCACATGCACGTGGCGGCCCAAGGTGCGCAGGCAGTCCACCGACGCGTTGGTGGTCGTTTCGACCCCAAGGGCTTCGACAGATACATGGGCGCCGCCGCCGGTGATGTCACGGATCGCTGCGGCCGCGTCGGTGTCGGCTGCGTTTACTGCTGCATCCGCGCCAAGGGACTTGGCATGGGTCAGCTTTTCCTCGACCACGTCCACAACAACCACCTGTGCCCCAAGCATCTTGGCCAAGAGCAGCGTGGCAAGGCCAATGCCCCCGGTGCCATGTACGGCCACCCATTCGCCCGCCCGCGCATTGGCCCGATCGGTCAGTGCATGCCACGCGGTGGTCACCCGGCATCCAAGACCGGCGGCCAGCGCGGGTGTCATCGTATCGGGCAGGTGCACCAGATTGTGGTCAAATGGCGCGGCCACGTATTCCGCATAGGCGCCCGGCACCCCGAAACCCGGCACCACCTGGTTTTCGCAGGTATTGGACACACCGGTGTGGCAGGCTGGGCAGTCGCCGCAAGACAGGATGAAAGGTGCGATCAACCGGTCGCCCAGCGCGTGTTTCGCATGTGGTCCCGCATCGACCACCGTGCCGCAGTATTCGTGGCCGAGGATCGATCCGTCTTGGACGCGAGGATGTTCACCGGTCCATCCGTGATAGTCGGATCGGCAAACGCCACAGGCCGCGACCTCGAGAACGACGCCGTTGTCGGGGCAAACCGGGTCGGCCACCGTTTCGATCGACAAGTCTTGGCTGAATGTGCGGACGACGGCTGCGCGCATGGAGACACCCGGAAGCTGTTTCGAATGTGGCAGATGATCTGCCCTTGGACCCGTTTACCCGCCAAGCAAAAGAAATCAAAAAGTATTCTCAGCCTTCGGCACCTTGCCTGTTTTGGCATATGTGCCAGCCCTGCGTGCCCAGAATGGGCGATCCACCCATCGTTGTTCGGTGCTGTAGACCTGATGCAATGCCGTCAGATACTGTTCGACCCCCTTGGCAACATTTTCGGCGTAGGCGTGCATCTTGCCCCGATCCTGCGCGACAAACGCATCCGCAGCTTGTATGGCGGACCAAAGCGCAGTTGTCATGCCGTGCGACGAAAGAGGGTCAAACGCTGCGGACGCGTCTCCTATCGCGACCCATCCAGCGCCGATGGCGGGGGCGATCCAGCTGCTGTTTGTCGTGATCCGCTTGGCATCGTCGCTTATCCGATAACCGTAGTCCGAGAGATAGGCTGATATGGCCTTGGTTCGATGCGCATTTTCCTCGAGCTGCGCGTTGTCAAACCCGGGCAAGTCCGCGTCTGAATAGAAGTTCACAATGACGCGCTGATCAGCCAAGACGGACATGTACCACCATCCGCGCGCTTCGGCCTCGATCAGTGTGACGGGCCGTGGGTCTTCCAGCGCCGAGCTGGTGAACAAAGCGTATTGGCAGCTTAGTTTGTCGGCTTGAAACCGGGTTGCAAACTTTGATGCGACAATTGCCTTCCGTCCGGTGGCATCGAACACGAAACCCGCCTTGATCTGATTGTCGCCGGTATCAAGGTGCCAAAGCCCGTCGGCAACGCGCAGGTTGCCAACGTCCTGTTCAATCCGTTGGGCACCCGCAGCGACCGCCTGTGCCGTCAGGGCGTCCTCGAACGCGCCGCGATCCAGCACGATAGGTGGGCCTTCGAGATGAACGATTGCATTGCGTTCGACCAGCATGTCGCTGCCCCAGGCCGAATAGGTGCTGTGGGCATGCCGGTGGACTTCGGACCGCAGCATCGCGTCTGATCCGAGTGTTTTCAGCAGCGGAATGGCGGCGGCGTTGAGGTGTTCGCCCGGTTTGAAGGTATCCTGCCGGTTCTGCGCGATCCAAACGGGGTGTAGGCCGCCCTGCGCCAAACGCAACGCAGCCGCGGCCCCCGCGATCCCGCCCCCGAGGACGGCAACCTGATGGATCAATTGGGCAACATCCCCTGGCTCGGGTTCCAATCGAACCGGGTTTCCATGTTGTCGGCGTGCTGCATCTCGACAAACACATCACCTTGGGGTGACGGCATCCTGACGACAAACCCCATCCGTTCCCACACAGTGATCATGTTGGTGATCCCATCCCAGTAGCTGGAATTGGCGTGGTACCCGATGCCTGCGACGCCACGCGACCAGTTGACCCGGCTTGTAAGGAACTTGTCCCGCTCGGCTTCGGTCAGGGTCTCATCAAGGCTGGCGGCGTAGTAGGGTTCGGGCAACACATCGATGGGCAGCAAGGCTGGCCACCACACGGCGGTGGGATAGTTCTGCTGCAGCAGCACCTGTTGGCAACTGAACGCATCGCATTGCCATGGCAGGCCCATCCACCGAGTCAGGTCGCCTGCCATCTGTGGTCCGATTGCGGGCGGCGTATCTTCAAATCCTCCGAATGCAATCTCGGGCGTCAACAAACGGCCAAGGTTCTGGTTCAGGCTTGGTCGATCCCCATGCGCGATGCGGAATGGTTCAGCTGTTTCATCGTAGTTGCGCGCATACATCTCTTTGAGCCGCAGGTAGTAGGTCAGTTCCACCCCGGGATGGAACGCCCCTCCGGAACAGGGTTCGAGCGCGGCTTGGGTCAGCGCCCCCGGCTGCAATTCGAGCGGGATGTCATCGAAGCTTTGGTAGTCTGCTATCGGATCCTCGGGGGATTGTCCGTCATAGTCGTCGACAAAGTCACCCGCCGCCCAAGCAACTAGATAGTCATATTGCAATTTGGGGAACTGGAACCACTGCAGGGGGCTGCCGTCATAATTCACGCCATCGCCCAGCATATAGGGGATCTTCAGTCGCTCTTCGATGTAGGACGTGTCAGTCAGGTTGTAAGGGTTGCGGAACAGATCGAAGATAGACTGCCGGAACGCCGCATTCTCTGGCGACGGGTCAGCAAGTTGCGCCACATATGCAGGGTCGCTCAGGTCTCCAATCGCCATCCAGCCCTGACGCAAGTTAGCGGCTTGCGTCACCCACTCCATCAACGCAACCCGCCTGAAGGTTGGGTAGACGTATGTCATGAATGAGATCGGAAGCGCTGGCGCGTCTGACCAGCCTTCCTGCACGTTCAGGTCGGCGACCAAGTCGTAGAGCGTGGTGATGGGGGGAATTTCCGGCGCGAAGTTTGGACCGACACAGGCCACCCATGACGGTTCAGCCTCAAGCATCTGATCGCCAATTTGCACCAGCGCGGTGACCGGTCCATCGCACCAATCGTCATGCCACGCGTTGTTGTCTGCAAAGCTTGTGATTGCGGCATTGCTGGGTGAATTGGACACGCCATCTGGTGGGACCACCAGCAAGCGCCCGGAATCGTCCGTGCGAAGTTGACCCAAACCGACCGAGATTGCGTCAGCCTGCCCACCCCAGAACGTCCCTTCGAATTGGTAGGTGGGATCGTTGCCAGCCTGATTGGTGCCAAGTCCCGAGATTTCGCGCGCGCCACCATCAATGATCAGGTTCTCTTCGCGGTCCGCATTCGTGACAAAGTATTGATTGCGCTTTTGCGAAGGCAGGCCGGGGGCCAGATCACCATTGTCGAGCGGATTGTTGAACCCGTACCAATTCGCCTTTGTGTTGGCCAAATGGACGCCCCATGTGATGTCCTCGCCCGTGACTTCGCCAATGATCCTGTCCTCTGCGTCAAAGGCATAGACGCGAAAGCGCTGAACTTGCTTTTTGACCTTCTCAAGCCCGTCCTTGAAATTGCCGTCCTCGGGCTGCGGTGGCAGACCCGGCACTTCGGGCGCATAAAACCATTTTGGTGATCCCCCCACGCGGCAAATGCCCAGCGCGGGGTAAATCCGCACTTTGGCAATAGCAGCGTCGGATGCTGCCAGTTCGTAGACATTTTGTGTATTTATGTTCGCCCGCGCAGGCCAAGGTGCCCCTGCGATCAATGCTGCGCTTGACGCCATGCCAAGAAACTGGCGACGGGATTTGAAATCTGAACGATCTGACACAATACACCTCTTTAAAAAATTCCTTCGAGACGAGCGTCTACGCAAAGGCTCAAAAAATCAACCATAAGGTGTGCGGTTCAGCTGGATAAAATGCAATTGCGGATTTGACCAAGCAAAGCGTTTACAAACGCAAGCGCATGGGGGTTTTAGCGCAGTTGAGCACTGTCCCCTTGTATCTTCAGCTTCCAATCTTCGATCAATGTACCTTTGGTTTTCAGGCGGCTGGCCAAATAGTACAGGCGCTGTGTTGCCGGACCATTTGGTGCCGTTTCAAAGCGCTGTTTGAGGTAGTAGGGCGGAATGGCCTGAGAATAGAGTGCGGCCGAGACGGTCACATCCTTGGCGTCGACACCGGATGGCAGCGCGATCTTGTAGGTCAGTTCATCTTTTCCCGCTTTCACGCCCTCATCATGCTCTGCCCGGCCTTCTGGCATTGTTGCTTTCATAAAGGCGGCTGTGACCTCTGACGTGCCAAACCGTTTCACGAACGCCTCGGTGCCGGGTTCGGCTGCACCCCATGGCAGCAACCGGTTGTCCTTGGGGTGATAGACCCGATGTACGAAGCTGGTCGTGAATTCCCTTTTGGCGTTCTGCGTGAGCTCTTCGTAGATTTGGACCTGTGTCTCATCATCAATCAGATTGTAATGTGGCTGATACAATGCCTCGGTCGCGCCTTCGGGCACAAAATCCAGGAACTCGGTTTTCAGGGGTTGCTTGTCCGGTCCGATGATCACCCCAGCACCGTTTGTGCAACCGGAACACCAAAGCTGCGTGCCACTGCCATCGGTCACTCGAACTTCGAGAAATGCGCGGCGGAAGCCGACGCCGGATGGCAGACGGTGACCGGTCTTGTTATCGACGCTAACCACGGCTTCGAGCGTGCCATTGCTTTCCGTCAGGCTTTCGATTGCAACATCTGCCGTTTCATCCCGCGCCTGCAGCGCCATCGTGTCGAGTGACAGCTGCGCGCCGTTTGTCGCGTAAGTCATTGGATCTTTGGGACCTAATCCCATCTCTTCGTCGAATTGCGACAACATTTTCACCATAAAGGCGTTGAGACCGACAAAATTGTGACGTTTGTAGGTGTCGCGAAACGGCACATCGATCTCTTCATGCGGTAGCGCGTTGGGCACTTCGGGCAGGTTGGTGTCCTGGATTGATGCGATTTGCGTGGTCAGGCTTTCGATATTCACCGTCCCATCCAGCGTCTCGAAGTTGCTTTTCATGTGGCAGTCCTGACAGGACTGCGCCGTGCCCGCATCGGCGAATTCACTGTTCTGCCATTCGATGAATGTCGCCTGTTCAACCGAGTGCTGAAACTGCACCAGCGGCTCGCGATAGGTGACGCCAAACTCATCCTTCAGGAACGCAACCGCATTCTTTGCAGAGTCGTTGAGGATAGCTTGTTCGGCAGGTGTGAACCCGGGCAATGGCTGATCAGTTGCGGCATCCACATTGGGCAGGTTGATCGTATGGCAGGCGCCACACATCTCGCTGTCTTTGATGTAGTCATTGTGCAGCGGCGTGATGCCCATCGCATTCTGCATCGGCTTTTGTCGGACGTCAGAATACGGGCCGATCAATTCATCCGCCGCGTTCATGCGGAACACCCCGGTTGTGCCGTTCATCAGATAGGTATCGAGTTTGTTGTAATCCGGTTGTCCATCCGCCCGCTCTGGCGGCGCGATGTGGTGGCACACGGCGCACGAGATGCCCTCGCGCGCGAGGTTTCCATATTCGTGATAGGGGTAAGTGCCGTCCGCGATTTGCTGGTCTTTCTCTTCCAGCGTCAGCGGATCATGCAACAGGACGTATTCAGGTTTGAAGTTATTGCCGTCCAGCCCGAGATCGGGATTGGCATGTGCGTCAATCTCAAGCTGGCGCTGTCCCATGGCACCGTGACAGGACAGGCATGTCGTGCCCAGGTTGCCGGACAAGTCGCCGACACCGGCCTGTTCCAGCAGCGCAAACTCTGATTCCAGTTGCGCATAGAAAATCGGGTCGCGCCCGGCCAGACCCATGGGGGACCAACGCCATTCGCCGTATTCCGAGATGTTGTAGCCATCGCCATAGTTCGGGCCGTTCTTGATGAACATGGTCACGCCTGATGGCGCGCCGCCCAGGCCGCCATGGCATCCAAGACAGTTGTCGGAGGTCAGGAAGTGCTGGGTGTCATTGGGGCGGGCGGGCACATGGTCCAACCATTCGCTTGGCAGGGTCTGCAAGTTGGCCCGCGTAATATCGACCCCGCCCGTGCCGGGGAACATGGCGGTGAACTCAGGGTTCTGATCGACGGGAGACGCGGTTGCGGCCGCCACATGTGCGGCGCGCATGGCGGCCGGATCGTGGGGATCGTTCAAATAGGCTTCGATCAACGTCGCCAGATCCACACCGAATGCAGGTTTTTGCTGTTTTGGCAGGTCTCGCCAGCTTTCATCGACGCGGAAGATTAACGGTTCGCCCGGATATCCTTCGATGTTCTCGAGTGCGGAAAAGATCAGCTCTTCGGCCGCAGACGCATGGCAGCGCATGCACATCCCGTCGCCGCCCGCTCCGAGCGGTGGGCTGTAGGGCGGCTGGAAATTGTCGATGACCGGCTTGCGCGCTTTCATGTCGTCCTTGTCGGCGAAATAGACCGAGGCAAAGAACCATCCGCCATGCGACAGCTGGCTGTCCTTGACCATGACCGTCCAATTCAGCCCGCCGGTGTCATAGGCATAGTCGGCCATTTCCTTGGCGACTTTTTCGGGGTCATCCTTGTATTTTTCGACAAGCGCCGCGTGATGTTCGTTGTATTTGGCAGACGGTGGATTCACCATTTCCTTGATGACGATTGCGCCATCTGCAATCGCGCCCTCGCGGCCGTTTTCCAGCCAGGACATGATTTCAGGCGAGTAGTACATCCGCACTGCCGGATGGATGCCAAAGCTCATGTTGAATACGAACGGGCCGGTATCTCGCCAGCTTTTGTCACGGTTCCAACCGAGGCCGACATATTCGCGTTTGGCGATCCAGGGGAACAACGCCCTCTCGTAATCGATGAGTGGCAGGCTGGAAGGCAGAGGAAGATCGGCGGGCCGGGATTGGGTCGGTTCACCCGCTGCAAATGTTGCGGTCGCGCCGACCATCGGCAGCAGTAAAAGCAATGCAAAAGCGAAAATACGTGCCCGGAACATCAGCAATCCCCCAGATTGTCTATGCGAAACAGTATTCCCGCAAAACGTGTTCTGACAAACTGTTTTGGTGTCAAGAATTGTTACAGTGGGGTTCTGTGGCCGGCCTGATGGTCTTGAGCAAGGTCGTCTGCAGCTGTCTTACAGGGCATATCAACGACCCACGATTTCATCGTCACTCGTGTGATCGGTCGGAGCTTTTGGCTCAAACGGCTCAGGTTTGATGTGATGCCACCGCACCGTTTGAGCCAAAGGGCGACGCCCCGTGCGGGGCGTAACCCTACAGGAAGTCGTCGCGCCGGGGCGTGAAGCTGTCGATCAGCGTCCCGGGCGCGAGGCAGACGCAGCCATGTGTCTGCCCCGATGGAATGACAAAACTGTCCCCCGGACCAACAACGCGCTTTTTATCCCCCAACGTGAATTCGAAGCGCCCGCTTTCCACATAGGTGGATTGAACGTGGGGATGATCATGCAACGCGCCGATGGCGCCTTCCGCTGAGAAACGGAAGGCCACCACCATCATCTGGGGGTGGTCAGCCAGCACTTGACGTGTGACGCCCTCGCCCGTCTGAACGACCGGATGGTTCGGAGTGCCGGTCATGAAAACAGCATGCCGCCGTTGATGTCGATGTTTGTTCCGGTGAGGAAGGCGCTGTCATCACAGGCGAGGAACAGCACCAGGTTCGCAGCATCTTCGACACGGCCCTGCCGCTTGAGCGGAGCGTTCGCTTCGAACCCGCGGCGGCCTGCGTCGGGTGTGTGGATGTTGTGGAAATCGGTGTCGATCATACCGGGGCAAAGCGCGTTGACGCGGATATCCGGGCCCAGTTCCTTGGCCAGACCACGTGTCATGGTCATGACGGCCCCCTTGGATGTGGCATAGGCCACCGCACCTGGCCCACCCCCGTCACGTCCGGCCTGGCTGGCAAGATTGACAATGGCCCCTTGCGACATGTGAGCAAGGCAGGCCTTTGTCATCAGGAAAGTGCTTGTCAGGTTCAGGGACATGACAGCATTCCAATGATCCACGTCCATCTCGGCGATGGTCTTGCGTGCGATCAGGCCCCCGGCATTGTTCACGAGGATGTCTACGCCACCGAAGGTCTCGACCGTCTTGGTCACCAGTGCATCAACATCCGCTGTTTTGTTCAGATCACCTTGGATCGCTATGGCCTTGCCTCCAACCGCCTCGACCTGCGCCACCGTCTCCTCTGCGCCCTTTGAGCTGGCGAAATAGTTGATGGCGACATTGGCCCCTTCGGAGGCCAGTTTCACGGCAACGGCACGTCCAATGTCGCGGCCACCTCCGGTCACGATGGCGGTTTTGCCTGCAAGTTTCATAAAGCTCTCTCCTGTCAGGGCGGGCGCTATGCGGCCCGGGGGTTCGGGATGATTGAGGTTCTCGGGATCAGGGGAATGCCCCGGGCATGAGGGTTCTGGGAAGCCACAATATGATGTCGGGAACCGCCGCGAGGAGGATCAGGATCGCCAGCATCGGGGCCAATATGATCGCCACTTCGCGCAGCACCTGCACCACGTTGAGGCCGCCGATAGCTGATGAAATCAGCAAGCATAACCCGTAGGGCGGCGTCACCAATCCGAACGCCAGCGACACGATCCCGATGATCGCGAACGCGATGGGGTCGACCCCGCCCGCCTGCGCCACCGGCATCAGAACTGTGCCTAGGATGATGATGGTCGGGATCGCATCGATGAACAGCCCGAAGATCAGGAACAGTGCAGCGATGACCAACGCGGTGCCGAACGGGCCGAAGTCCCACGCGGTCAGGATACCGACGATCAGGCGCGGCGCGTTGTAAAACGACAAGAGCCAGCCAAAGGCCGTTGCAGTGCCGATGGCGAACAGGGAAATCGCAGCGAACCGCGCGGTGTCGTACAGGATGAAGCCAAGATCGCGTGGTTTTACCGTTCGGTAGACGAACATGCCCAGGATCAGGGCATAGCCTGCTGCGATGATGGCGCTTTCTGTTGGCGTAACGATGCCACCCACGATGCCGCCAATCACGAAGATCGGCGTCAGCAGCGCAAGAGCGGCCCCTTTCCAGGCTGCGAGGAATTCACGCCAGTCCGGTCGCGCCGTCACGGGATAACCGCGTACCTTTGCAAAGCCATAGACCGTCGCCATCAGCGCCAGTCCAATCATCACCCCAGGTATGGCGCCCCCCAGAAACAGCGCCCCGACCGAAACCTGCATCACCCCGCCCCAGACGATCATCAGGATGGACGGCGGAATGATCACCCCCATCACGGACGAACAGGCGGTGATCGCGACGGCAAAGCGGGTGTCATACCCTTCCTTCTGCATGGCGGGGATCAGGATCTTGCCAATCCCGGCAGCATCCGCAGTGGATGAACCGGAGATACCGGCAAACAACATGGAAACGGCGACATTCACATGCCCAAGCCCGCCGGGCAGCCAGCCCGTGAGCACGCGGGCCAGTTCGATCAACCGATCCGTGACTTTGCCACTGTTCATCAGATTTGCCGCAAGCAGGAAAAACGGCACGGCCAGAAGGATGAACGAGTTGTAGGACTGGAACATCCGGTCCAGCACGATGAACGGCGTCAGGCGCAATTCGATCAGGACAACTGGCACCGTGGATAGGCCAAGCGCAAAGGCCACAGGAATTCGGATCAGGATGAGGATGAGGAAGCCCGCAATGAGCATGAGGCTCGCCGTGGCAGTGTCGAGGATCATTGGGTCGCTCCGGCGGGTTGGCGGAATGCCAGGAATTCCTGCACAAGTCGGTAGCTGGCAAAAATGGACCAAATCACGCCGACAACTGGCAAGGAAATGTGGGTGATCAGAAGGTTGGCGCGCATCATCACCGACCGTTGGTTGCTGCCAAACTCGGCGTATTCGATCCCGTAGATTGCAAACATCAGCCCGAATATGAGGATCGCCAGATGAACAATGCCGTTCTGGATCAGACGCAGCACGGGGCGCTGTGCATCCGGGATCACACGCACATCGAAGTGTGTGCCATCCCAGACAGCCACCATTGATCCGATCATGACGATCCATATGAAGATGAATGTCGCCAGTTCCTCGGTCCACAGATACGTAGGGATCAGGCCGGTGTACCGAGAGATCACCTGCATCGCGACCGGGATGGCCAGAACGCCCATCAGCACGCCGAGCAAGATACGAAGACCGATGCAAAATCGGTCTAGAAGTCGTCCAACCATGTTCTGTCCTATGCGGGAGTGTCCCGAAACCGGGTCAAAGAGCCGACGGACGGCACCCCCGAAAGGTGCCGTCCGTCATCATGAAATTACATCCCGCGGATGCGCTCAAGCAGTTCGGTTGCACCCAGCTCTGCAGCATAAGCGTCCTGGACCGGCTGCACGAGTTCGAGCATCTCTTCACGTCCGGCGAAGTCGTGAACCTTGATCTGGCCGGCGTCCGCCATCGCCTGTAGCTTTTCACCGTCCTGCCCGCTTTCAAGGGCACGACCAAATGAACCGGCCTCCGCCCCTGCGTCCATGATGGCAGCCTGCAGATCGGCGGGCAAACCGTCAAAGATCTTTGCCGACATCACGATGGGACGCACTGTGATGGTGTGCTGTGTCAACGAGATATGTGGAGCAACCTCGTAGAACTTCAGGTTCTGGATTGACGCCGCTTCGTTTTCGAAGCCTGCGATCACACCGGTCTGGATGGCGTTGTAGACCTCGTTATACGCGATGGCCGACGGCGCGGCACCCACGGCCGAGAATGTCTGTGCCTGGATTGGAGCACCCATCACCCGCATCCGGTGACCGGCGAGTTCTTCCATATTGGTGATTGGTTCGGCCGAGGCGAGGTTGCGCACACCGCCGCCGTGATAGCCAACAATGACAATTCCAGCAGCTTCGCGCAGATCAGCCTCAAGCGGTTGCAGCGCGTCCGATGACAGAACCGCGTTCCAATGGTCGAGATCCCGGAACAGGAAAGGCATGTCCATCAATGGAATCGATTCCGAAAAGACGGCCATGTTGGACGGTGCGAGGATCGTATAGTCGACCGCCACGCCCTGATTGAGATACGTCACATAGTCGGACTCAACGCCCAGTTCCCCGTTCAGACGCAGATCGAATGCGACCTCACCGTCATATTTATCGGCAACCAGCCGTTCGAATTCGCGCAGGGTCTGAGTGAACGCATGTTCTTCGTCGAACATGCTTGCGCCCCGCAAGGTTACGTCGGCTTGTGCGATGGAAACGCCGCCGATCAGGACAGCAGCAGCGGTCGCTGCCTTCAGTGAAAAGTTAAACATGTGAGCCTCCCATTCATGTTCTGGTCTTCCTGTGCGGTTGCCGTCCTCCTCAGACGGAAACCATAGTGGAAGGCGTAGGCTTGCGGGTCTTAAGCTGAATCATGTGGAGCCGAGTGAGCCGTTGATTGCTGGCCACTGCAAATCCCACGAGACTTCACTCCTATCGACCCGGTTGTCCCGTCCCTTCCTGAAGTGAAGATAGGCAACACGAAAACTTGCATACTAGTCAACAAGAAAGTTTACATTTTACGGTATCTGTTTATTTTCAACGTTGCGGAGCGCTGTTTCAGATGTTGTCTGGTATACAGAAATGGGGGCTTCCCAAGCCTTGTATCTTTGGCAGAATGCGCCAATCGAATATCGGAAAGACGAACACCAATGGCATCCACAGAGACCGTCGATCGCATCACCAGCACGGACCGCATCTTCGACGAATTGTTTGCTCGAATCGTCGGGCTTGATCTGCTTCCCGGTACAAAGATTTCTGAGACGGATGTTGCGAAGTCTTTCGGATATTCACGCCAGCCGGTGCGCGAGGCGTTTACGCGGCTTGCCAATCTCAACCTACTGCTGATCAGGCCCCAACGGGCCACGATTGTTCGCCCATTCTCGCGCGATTTGATTGCAAATGCACGGTTCGTGCGCGCCGCCATTGAACTTGAGGTGGTACGCACTGCCGCCCAGTCACGGAACGTGGCATTCGATGCCGATCTCAAGGCGAGTCTGCGCGGTCAGCGGGATGCAATTGCGGCGGAGGACACGAAGGCGTTTCATGATCTGGATTACGACTTTCACCGCTTGCTTTGTCTGTCGGCCGGCCGCCCCTTTGCATTCGAGATGATCGCTGCAAACAAGGCACAGGTCG
Source organism: Tateyamaria sp. LSS28 (assembly GCF_059611725.1). Lineage (NCBI taxonomy): Bacteria > Pseudomonadati > Pseudomonadota > Alphaproteobacteria > Rhodobacterales > Roseobacteraceae > Tateyamaria > Tateyamaria sp. LSS28. Next base: position 526,037 of record NZ_JCAPFI010000001.1, read on the forward strand.
ACCGGTTGTGCATGTTGTCACTCACCAGCACTGAGGCCATGCAAACGCTGTACGAAGATCACGATGGGCTGGTGCAGGCGCTGCTTGGACAGGATGCGGAAGCCGCTGATCGCATTCTGCGTCAACACCTTAACCGTCTCGACCCGATCATCGACGCGATCTATACGACGCATAAGGGCTATTTCGAAGAATAGACACACCATGCGGATCGAGGATGAGGGGATTTTTGGCGCCCAGAAAAGGCATCATGGTCCCTTTCATGCACCTTCTTGAGAATCCCTGCGCCAAGTTTTTCGTGGAAAAATTCATTTATTTCAATGCCTTTGCCTTCAAGGGCTCCGTTTTCCTTCATGTTGTTCCTTGAAAAACCGGCGGATACATCAGAATGGCAGAGAACAAGCTGCACGTAACGACCATAAAAAGCGCGGGGCCCGGCCTGCTCGGCGACGGCGGCGGGCTCTATGTCAAAAAACAGGGCGTGAGCGTCGGGCAGTGGCACTAACGGTACTCGTTTGCGGGTGCCCGCGTTGAAATGAAGCTTGACTGCTGGCCTGCTATCAGTTGGAGCGAAGCGCGCGAACTGCGCAATAGATATTGAACGTTTCTTAAGACAACTCGCAAGGACCCGCGCGCGGAGCGTGACCAGCACGGGCGTGAAGCCGAGCAATACCGTTAGATGGCGGCTTTGAGCCCGTTCCGACCAAAATGCGGCATGGCGGCGAATGTCTGCTCCCAGTTCTGCCCAACGGGCTTCGATAAGCTATCGGTGCGACTGTCCCGTCAGTCTTCTCTTGATCTCAAATAGGCAATCAAGGCTGCTCTGTCTTGCTCCGCATCAAAACCGTCAAAGCCCATAGACGTACCTGGCACGAGTGCTTTTGGTGACTTCAGGAAACTATCTAGGAGCGCCTCGTTCCAAGCACCCTGCGCGTGTCCAAATGCAGATAGCGCAGGAGAATAGCCTTCGAACGAAGGGTCAGCGGCGATCCGTTTTCCCACAATTCTGGTCAGGTCGGGTCCGACCGCCAACTCGCCCGTTGCGCTGTGGCACAATACGCATTGGGCGAATAGCTGACGCCCGCGTTCAATAGGATCATCTGGAAGCGTGTCCAATATAGTGCCCGTATATTTGGCGCGCATGGCCAACAGATCAGCCGACTGAGCATCTGACAGACTGTTTCTTACGTTCAGCATGGCCAGCGCCTGCGCCCAGGTCATGCTGGCTTCGATCTCCCCCACGGATGCGCCAATCTGCGCGACCGGAGAAGCATCAATTGTGGCACCGGACAAAGCACCTTCAAGCGTCCGCATCAGTTGCGCCCGCACTGCGAGAAAATCCTCAAATACCTCAGCATTCTGGATGGCAGCTGCGTCGAGCATCTGTTGCTGATCTGGCCTCAACAACGCCAACACTTCATTCGCAACAGAGCCACGCTGCACACCGTGGTTCGATTCTATGCGCAAGCTGACAAATCCAAAATGCTGACTGGGCTTTCCGACGACTTCGAAGTCATTGAACTCCTTCGAGCCTGTGGTCCAGCTCAGCAGGCGGGCAGCAAAGTTCACAAGCTCTTGCTTGTCTTCTTGCGACAGTCGCAACCGTGCAGGTTGCCGGGCGATTTGGTCACCCTGACCCGAGATGTGCGCGGTTCTAACGTTGTGCAGAGCCATCTGCTGATCAGGGGTTAATGTCTGGGCGACATCGCCCAGCCGCTGTCCGATGACCCGCCCAAGCTCGGCCTCGGCTGCGCCGTAGACACGACCAAGTTCTAGAAAGGCCTCTTCAGAAATGACTTCTCCAACCAGCATACCCTCAAGCGCGCGATTCATCTGATGGCGCGCGTTCAGGGTCCGCTCGTGCGCTGGCTTCTGATCCTCTAGCAGTGCAACAAGCCCGCGGCGTTGGTCGTCGGTCAGGACAGCCAGCGTGTCTTGCGCAACCGCACTGCGGGTCAAACTTTGTCCGCTGGAAACACGCAGAGCCACGAAACCAAAGAAATTGGCCGTACGACCAACAGAGATGTAGTCGTTGTTGGATGAACTGCCCGTCAGCCAGGTGAGTGTTCTGGAAGCGACAGCTTCGCGCAACCGCCGCTCATCAACTTGTTGATTGGTGATGTCGCGGAGGGCTACTGCTCTATCCTGCGCAAAAGCCGAAAAGGAAAGAAGTGGGACGGCGATTAAAGCCAAAAGCACGCGGGATCGAAAACTCATGGACATGGCGACCTCACCTGTTTGTTCTACTTCTAATACGGGGAGGTTGGGGCTTTCCGTCGAAAACGTGCCCTTCGTTTTCGGTCAATGCGCCCCGGAGACCGGCATGGTTCTCTCATTGCAGGGGGCTCAGCCGGTTAGAGACGCCCTACATGAACCTGTCATCCTGAAACGACTTCACTGCCCAGTCGATAAACACACGCACACGCGCTGAAAGCTGGCGACTTCGCGGATACAGCAACGAGACAGGTACAGAGGGAACGTCATACTTTGCCAGAACTTGAGTAAGACGCCCAAGCCGGAGATCGTCGTCGATGTGAAAGAGCGGCATCTGCGCCAGGCCAAAACCAAGCAAGGTGGACAAACGATAACTCTCCGGACCATTGACCGAAACCTGTGTCGGCGGCCTCAAACTCTTGATTTGGTCTTTTACAATGAAGTCGAGCGGAACGACCGCGCCTTTCGTCATAGGCCAAATACCAACCATTTTGTGGGTTTCCAGATCGCTTAGCGAGATTGGTTCGCCGAACTTCTCCAGGTAGTCACGTGAAGCACAGGTAATCCTTTTCGCCATACCCAGTGGTCGCACGATCAGATCGCTGTCTGGCAGCTCACCCCACCGCAAAGCACAATCGACACCTTCCTCGACCAGATCGACCCACCGGTCTCTTTCGCTGATGGATATTTCGATCTCGGGGTATCGGGCTAGGAAGTCCGGCAGACCCGGCATCAGAAAGTGTCTGGCCAACGTGCCCTGGACCTCAATCCGCAGGTGGCCTTTCGGTGGCGCGCCGACAAAGGCACTGTCGGCCTCTTCAACGTCGTTAAGTATCGAAAGGCATCGCTGATAGTAGGCTTGCCCATCAAGAGTTGGGCGCACGACACGCGTCGTACGATGGAGCAATTGCACACCAAGCCGTTGCTCCATCTGCTGGATCACTTCCGTGACGGTGGATCTTGGTGTCCCGGTATCGTGGGCGGCGTCGGTAAAGCTGCGGCGTTCGACGATCCGCACAAAAAGCTGCATTGCCTCAAACCGGTCCATTGCACCCTCATTGTTCGCTTGGGGCGAATAGTGATGTCAAAATATACCCCGTTATCCCGCTCCATCACCAGCATATCTTCCGGCCATCGTCAGCATGGTGCTGGCGCACGGAAAGGAGACATCATGACCAATACAAAATCTAGAACAGCAATTGTCACCGGCGCTTCCCGTGGAATTGGTGCAGCCGTTGCCGAACGTTTGGCATCCGATGGCCTTAATGTCATCGTGAACTACTCTGGCAGCGAAGAAGCGGCCGCGGCCGTCGTCAACAAGATTGAGGCCGCAGGTGGCAAGGCCATTGCTGCCAAAGCAGACGTATCCGATGCTGAGGCTGTGCGACGGATGTTCGACGCAGCTGAGACCGCCTTCGGAGGTGTTGCTGTGCTCGTGAATAACGCAGGCATCATGAAGCTGGCTAAGATCGCTGACAGCGACGACGACCTGTTCGACGCGCATATTGCCGTCAATCTCAAGGGCACGTTCAATACCATGCGCGAGGCCGCGGACCGGCTGCAAAGCGGTGGAGCAATCGTCAACTTCTCGACCAGTGTCGTGGGCACAAAGCTTGAGACTTACGGGGTGTACACGGCGACCAAGGCGGCCATCGAAACGCTGACAGGCATCCTCTCAAAGGAGCTGCGCGGGCGCAACATCACCGTCAACGCCGTGGCACCTGGGCCGACCGCCACCGACCTATTCCTCGACGGCAAACCGCCTGAGTTGATTGAGCGTTTCGCAAAGATGGTCCCGCTCGAACGGCTCGGGGAACCCCGCGACATTGCCAATGTCGTATCATTTCTGGCCGGAGAGGACGGTGCTTGGGTCAACGGGCAGACAATACGTGCAAACGGTGGATTGGTCTGAACGGACCAACCAACCAGCCGAAAACCAAGGAGCAATCAAAGTGACAAAAGGATCAGAAAAACAGATTGTCGTCATTACCGGCGCATCAAGCGGTTTTGGCGAGATGACGGCGTACGCCTTGGCCGATGCAGGTCACACTGTCTACGAGTCCATGCGCGGCACGAGCGGCCACAACGCAGATAAGGTCAGTGCCGCAAAGGACTATGCCATCAAGAACAAGGTCGATCTGCGCGTGATCGAAATTGATGTGGTCGACGAGGCATCCGTTGCTGCCGGGATTGATCAGGTTTTTGATGAGGCGGGCCGCCTTGACGTCATTGTCCATAACGCGGGCCATATGTCATTCGGTCCGGCGGAGGCGTTCACGCCCGAACAGATGGCGCAGCTCTACAACATCAATGTGTTATCGACACAGCGCGTGATGCGCTCGGCACTGCCGAGAATGCGTACACAAGGCCGCGGGCTTGTTGTCTGGGTGTCCTCATCAAGCGCCCGAGGCGGCACGCCGCCGTTTCTGTCGCCCTATTTTGCCGCCAAGGCGGGTATGGATTCGCTCGCTGTATCTTACGCTTCTGAGCTGGCCCGCTGGGGGATCGAAACCTCGATCATGGTGCCAGGCGCCTTCACTACCGGGACCAATCACTTCGCGCATGCCGGGCAACCTGACGACCAGGCTGTTACCGACGCCTATCTGTCTGGCCTCTATGAAGACGTGCCTGCAAGGGCACTCGATGGGCTGCGGTCGCTCGAGCCCGCCGACGCAGACCCGTCCGCCGTGGCACAAGGCATCGTCGAGATTGTGAACGCGCCATTCGGAAAGCGACCGTTCCGGGTTCATGTTGATCCGTCACATGACGGATCAGAAGTTGTCAGCGGGGTGGCTGATCGGGTGCGAGCAGAGATGTTCCGGCGGATCGGTCTGGAGGACTTGTTATCTCCGATTGAACAGGCATCAAGCTGATCCATGAGTTAAAGCTGTGGCATTGCCGAACGAGTCTTCGGCAGTACCACATCGAGCGTCGCACACCGTACCTGCCAGATTATTGCACTCGCTCTATCATGGGCGTCTCGTTGCCGCGCAGGGTAAAAACCTCAACGCCACTACCGGTGACCGCAACCGTATGTTCGAACTGAGCCGAGAGCTTTCTGTCTTTGGTTATGACTGTCCATCCGTCGCTCTCGGTTGTGACCATGCGACTGCCCCTATTGACCATCGGCTCGACGGTGAAAACCATGCCTTCGCGCAGCTTCAAGCCCGTTCCCGGTCGTCCGAAGTTCAGCACCTGCGGTTCCTCGTGCATCTCGCGACCGATGCCATGTCCGCAATACTCCCGTACAACAGAGCAACCGTTCTTTTTGGCGTATCTCGCGATGGCAAAGCCGATATCTCCCAAGTGTGCTCCGGGCCGCACCTGTCTTATGCCTTGCCACATTGCCTCTTGGGCGATCCGTACCAACCGTTTCGCAGCAGGTGGGGCATTGCCGACCAGATACGTCTTGCTTGAATCCGCTATGTAACCGTTCTTTTCGAGCGTGATATCGAAATTGACGATATCGCCGTCACGGATGATTTCATTCGGGTTTGGTACGCCGTGACAAACAACGTGATTAATCGAACAATTCAGGACATATTCGAAACCATATTGGCCCTTACTCGCCGGACGGGCGTCGAGGTCGACGGTGATGAAACGGTCGACCAGATCGTTGACTTGCAATGTCGACATGCCTTCAAGCTTCTGTCTGTCCAGCATCTCGAATACCGACGCTAGCAATCTGCCGGACAGGCGCATCAGATCCAGTTCGTCGGGGGTCTTTACCATGTTACGCTGCCGCGACGTCCGCGACACGTACCTGCGCCGCTTCCAGCTGCATCTTCACGATGTCGTTGAAGGACAGGGTCGGGTTGGCTTCGGCCAACATGCCGATCTTCATCCAGAACTCTGCCTGCGCATTGATGGACCGGCACAGCACACTGCTGGCCCGACGGACCTCTTCATGTAGGTCGTCGTTGATTTTCACGATGCCCATCTGCGTCTCCTCGATCTCAAACATACGAATCGTATATGTTTCATATCATCATTGGTCGATCTGATGTTAAAAAAACGTAGTCGCGTGCGTTCACGAAAAATATTGAGTCGGTTGGTTCCCACGATGGGCGATGCCGTACATCACCTCTTGCTCCAAACATCCACATTGGCGGCGATGAACTCCTCCAGCGCGTGCGCTGGTCGTCCGGCCATGCGCGGCACGGCGTCGGTGATGCGATCTTCTGAACCCGCAGCGATGTCAGCATCCATCTGTGCAAGTGTCTGGGCATAGGCTTCTGGCAGGCCGGATTGATCCCTATGTCGCGCGGCAAGCTCATCCACGCTCAGGTGATGGTGCATGACCGGGCGCTTCAACACATCGCTGAGCGTCGCCGCCACATCATCATAACTGAGTGCCGCAGGTCCGGTCAGGATCATGTCGCCTGACACACATTCTGGCTGGGTCAATGCTTCGACTGCGACGGCTGCAATATCCTTTGCATCGATGAACCCGATCCGCCCTTGATCTGTCGCGGTGTAGATCGCGCCCTGATCGCGGATGGTCGCAAGGTGCTGGCCATCAGAGAAATTCTGCATGAACCATGTCGGACGCAGAACCACCCATTCCGGCGCGTGATCGCGCAGCCAGGCATGTACCGCGCCCATCATCGGCCCACCCGGTTCCAACGAGGATGCGCTGAGCAGGACGAAGCGTCTGACGCCATTGCGGATCGCGAGTTCCATGAACGGGATCATCACGGGCAACGGTTCAGCGATGCCACTTGGCGCGACGAGATAAATGCTTTTGACGTCTTCCAGCGCTGCCGCCCAGGTGGTCTCAATCATCCAATCGAAGCGGATGTGGTCTTTGGCGCCGGGATTGCGTGTTGCGACGCGATGCCGAAGGCCGCGGGCGGAAAGCTGAGCGGATACACGGCGTCCGGTGGTGCCGGTCCCGCCCGTGACAAGGATTGTATCAGGCACGGGTAAAACCCTCCCCCTCAGGCTGGGGAACAGCGTCTCCGGTTGCAGCAAGCGTGATCCGTGGATCCCAATAGTCGGCGTAATAGACAATTTTGCCGTCGCGCGTTTCGATCACCGATATCCATTTCTGATCGTAAGATGCACCGGTTCGACCTTCGCCGCTGCCGCGAAACTCCAGCACGACTTTGTTGGGGTCCGCCATTTCGCTGACCCGCAGGTCAAAGAAATCGTCGATGCGGATCAGGTCGGGCAAAACCATCAGGTAACGCTCCAACGCATCTCGACCGTCGATTCGGGCAATGAATCCCGGCGGTGCATAGGGAGCCTCAAACACACAGTCCTCGGCGATCATGTCGAGGAACCCTTCCGCGCCCGGGGCAAGCCGGGCACCGAGCCCTTCACGCAATATGCCGGCGAGTCCTTCAAAACGGGTTTGCTGAGTGGTCATTGACAAATCTCCTTTTTGGATGGAACGCTATCGTATCGACCATATAGGAGATCAACGGATGGAACGCAACCGTTCCGACGAAAGTTTGGCAGCAAATGCATCCACGCGTGCGCCCAGCGGAGCGGCCGTGATGCGCTCGTCCGTGACCGATGCACTGACCCGCGCGTTTTTTGAGGAATGGGCGCAGACAGGTCTTGGTGCGCTTAGCCTGGAACGCGTCGCCAAGCGGGCCGGTGTTGGAAAAGCAGCGCTCTATCGGCGCTGGTCGTCAAAACAGGACATGGCGATCGAACTGATCAAGACGGTTGGCCTGAACCTCACACCCATCCCCGACAGCGGGTCGTTATTGGGGGACCTGCGGCTGATCCTGTTGTCGCTGCGCCAGACGCTTCGCCACCCGCTAGTCCGGCGCATTCTGCCCGACCTGCATGCCGAGATGGCCAGAACCAGCGCATTGAGCGCCGAGATAAGGAACACTCTGCAATATGAGCGGCGCGAACGCGGTAAGGTGATCGTCGATCGGGCCATCACACGTGGTGAATTAACTGCAAGTGCGGACCGCGACCTTGCCAACGACGCGCTTGCAAGCATCCTTTATTGGCGAGTCATCGTGACCGGAGGTCGCGTCAGCAGGGTGGAAATAGACAAAATCGCACAGTTCATCGCTGCAGGTCTTGGCCGTCAGTGAAGCAGGTCTGCATGCTCTTTGATCTCTCGCGCGTATTCTGTAGGTGGGCGTCCGACGATGCGGGTAAACGCCACGCTGAACGCGCTTGGAGAGCCATAGCCGACGCTGTAGGCGATCTCTGAAATAGAGCTGTTGCCGGCGCATAGCTTGTCCTTGGCCAACGACATCCGCCAGTTTTGCAGATATTCGATCGGCGCCATGCCAACCACGCGATTGAATTTCGCGAAGAAGGCCGACCGCGAAAGTGCGGCTTCGCGTGACAATTCATCGACAGTCCAGCCATGTATGGGGTCTTCGTGAATGAGGCGGATTGCCTGCGCGATCTGATCGTCAGCAAGCCCGCGCACAAGCCCCGAAAAGCCGCCTTCGTCTGGAAGGGCGCGAAAGGCTTCGATGCACAGGACTTCGAGCAGCCGATCAAGGATCACATCGCGCGCATTGCGCCGGTTTCGATACTCGTCGTCTACCAAACGCGCGAGCGCGGCCAAGCGATCATTTTTCCGGATAATGACAATCTGCGGCAAGAGCGAGACCAGCAAGGACGCGTCAGGCGAGCCGAAGAGGCAGTACCCGATCATCATCCTGACATCGATCGGCGCATCCGGGTCGCCCACGCGATATTCTCCGCCAGACAGATCAACGGGAAGCGCCAAAAGGGCATCGCCGGTGACTTCGACCTTGCTCGATACCGTGAAATCGGCGGCCGAGGGGACCAACAGGAAGTCGCCAGCCTCGATGACGACTTCCGCCTGTCCATCCGGCTGGAATCGAAACCCTCCATCCAGCGCCAGCCCATAGAAGACCCGGTCCGTGACTTCACGGCGTACACGCCAAGCGCCGCCACCATACACCAGCTTCATCGCGGCAGGCTGTGGCTGCAGCAGGGAAATCACATCGGTCAGTGGATCGGTCAAGACAAGACTTCCGCAAATGAATACCGGATTTTTAGCCATCGATAGTACACACTCCGGCTGCTATTTTGTCAACAGAGGAGAACCAAACAGAAATAGGAGGTCTGAATGAAAACCGTACTCATTACAGGGTGCTCCTCCGGATTCGGACTGGAGACAGCATTGTTCTTCCTCAGCAAAGGGTGGTCCGTCATCGCGACGATGCGCACCCCACGCGAGGATCTGTTCCCGCCGAGCGACCGCCTACGGGTGCTACCACTGGACACGACCGATCCGGATAGCATCGCGGTCGCCATTGACGCTGCCGGTCCCATTGACGTGCTGGTCAACAACGCGGGCATCGGAATGCTGAGCGCTGTCGAGGGCCCCGACATGGCACACGTTCGCGCCATTTTTGAAACCAACACCCTTGGCACAATCGCCATGACCAAGGCGATCCTGCCTACGTTTCGGGAACGCGGCACAGGCGTGATTGTGAACGTCAATTCCAGCACAACGATGAAGCCGTTTCCGCTGTTTTCGTTCTACTCCGCCAGCAAGGCGGCGATCATCGCGTTCAGCGATTGCCTTGCGCTTGAAATAAAAGAGTTCGGCGTGAGGGTAAAAGTTGTCATTCCCGGGCAGGCCGAAACGCGCTTTGCCGAAAATGCGCAGTCGCGCGCATCGGACGGCATTCCCGCAGCCTATGCGGACTTCGCCAAAAAGACGCTTGCCGGTCTGGCTGCTCCCTTGGCCACAACGAAGATCGAAGACGTAACCGAAGCGATCTGGCGGGCTGCAACCGATCCGGACTGCCCTGACCACCTTCCTGCGGGTGCGGATGCCTGGGCCCTCGCCAACACGGCATCTCAAACCTCATCACCTCAAACCCAAACCAGCTGATCGAAAGGAAAATCTCATGTATCTTGTATTTGGAGCAACAGGAAATGTCGGCGGCGAAGTCGCGACACAGCTCTTGCAAAAAGGCCATGGAGTGCGTGCCTTTGTCCGCGACGAAGCCCGTGCCAGGAAGCAACTGCCAGAGGGTATCGAATTTGCTGTCGGCGAACTTGATGACGCCAAAAGCATCGCCGAAGCGACACAGGGCGTGGAGGGCGTATTCTTCATGCAGGTCGGCCCATCCGTCGAGCAGGCGCAAAGCATGGTCGACGCGGCACATGCCGCCAACGTGAAACGGATCGCCCTGCTCTCATCGCTTGGGACCAGCCTGCAACCCTATCCAATGATCGGTGCCATGATTGCCGCGCGCGACGAAGTCTTCCACAAATCGGATCTGGATGTGACCTATCTGCGGGCCAATGGGCTCATGTCCAACGCGCTCTGGTGGCTTGACGCGATCAAGAAAGAGGGCCGCGTGGTGGACGCGACCGATCCCGGCACCCTCGCAATCGTCGATCCCTATGACGTGGCGCGTATCGCCGTGCTGGCGCTGACCGAGCCGGGCCATGCTGGCAAGGGATACATCCTGAACGGCCCCGAGGCCCTGAGCGCCCGCGAACAGGTCGCAATCCTCTCTGACGTGATCGACCGACCCATCGAGTTCAAATCAGTTACGCCTGAGGAGCTTGAGCATCGACACATCGCGGACGGCATGCCAGAGTCAAATGCCAATGCCCTGCGCAACCTCAACGAGGTGTTCCGTGCAGGACGTGCTGGCTTTCTCGCCGATGACATCGCGAACCTGTCCGGTACCGCGCCGCGCAGGTTCCGCAAATGGTGCGAAAAGCACGCGGACGAGTTTGCGTGACTTTGTAGCTGACTCGGCCCGACGTAGGGGTCCTGTCGATCCCTGCGTTAAAGTCGTTCCGGTGTTAGAGTATTAAAGCACGCCGATCCGGATGACGTGTGAGAAGCAGGTAAGCGTTTAGTTTTAGTACCATCGTGTTGTGAACACTGCAGATAGGCGGCTCGCCAACGGCGTCCAGCGCATGGAAGACATGACGCAGTTTAGCCGGTAGAAGGCCGTGGATGAGCTTTTAGTGAAGAATTTCTGCAACGCAGCCAATGTCAGCTTCGCTGATCGGACCGAACAACTTTCAGATCATTCTTCTATATTGTATCTCAGAAGTAGAGGCTGATCGGGCGGTGTGTATTTTGTGTTTAAAGCGGGCCGTCAAGTCAGAGACCTTTGTCGACTCTACTTGAAATCGACGTAGCCGTGGGAACTGGCGTGGCTCTGCAATTCGCTGCAAGCCACCGACCAAGCCTGATCGCCCTCGCACAACGCTGAACGCAAATAGGCCCATGTCATGCGCTGGACGACCGCCAGGCGATCTGGATCCTCATCACTTGTTTCCTTGGCGTCGTAACCTGAAACGCCTCCCAACCCGTGTTTTCCCCCGATCAGGGTCAACATGCTGTCTGCACCCGGTCCGTTACGGAATGGATCCCTGTACCAATCCGCCCCGCGAACGGTAAGATGCGCGGCCAGGTCGGCGTCACCAGCGACCACCAGCGTTTTTGTCGTCATATGTGAGAAATCCGGATTCAGGGCCGAATAGTTCTCTCGCGCATTGTCGCTAAGGCTGTCGCCGCCGTTACCTGGGGCGGCCAGAAGTACGCCAACCTTGATGCGCGGCTCGATCATATTGACGTCCACCGCATCCGGATCCTTTGGATCGGTCAACCGGGCACCAAGCAGCATGCCAACGGTCTGTCCGCCAAGGGAATGCCCGACCGCTGCGACTTTGTGGTGATCAAGGCGTCCGGCAATGGCCGGGATCGAAGCCTCAATGTCTTCCAGATGATCAAGGATCATAGACATATCCTGAACGCGCGACCGCCAGAACAAGGGGCCGCGGGGTGCATCGGCCGGAAGGCCAGCAACCTTTGAATTTACGTGGGTCGGTTGAATTACGACAAAGCCGTGCGCGGCATAGAAATTTGCAAGCGGAGCATAGCCGTCCTTGGAGGGGATGTAGAGAGAAGGTCCGTGGCCGTGCGACAGCAGAATAATCGGCAGGTCGTAGCCGGTTACAGGCGCGGTGATGCGCATTTCCAACGGCACGCCCCGATCTGGGGCCTCCAACGTCACCGGGTTGATGGAAATCGTCTGAGTGGGTTCATTGACGGGAATGTGACGGGCGTCGGTTATGAGGTTGTTCATTGCTCCACTCTCCTTTGCTGTAATTGGGATTGCCCTGAAGAGGGTCACGATGTCCGGGACAGCCAAAACTGCCGCAACATCCCGTTATCTATGTCTGCTGGATACGGCCCGGCGGGTCCTGCCGCCTTTGTGGCTTGGGGGCTAGTGAATTGCGAATGGCAGTCATGGGGCATTCTCCTTTCATGTGAAATTTCTGGTCAGGAGGAACGAACCTCACTATTAGAAACGGAACGTTGCTCCGAATTCATACACGGAACACCGTTCCGTATGTCAATATTAAACGGATCACCATTCCGTTTTCTGTTTTGGAGACTGAATTGAACCCGTCAAAAACAGACAATAAGAACGGCGCCAAGCCGATTAAACCAAGGGAAAAACGCGTCCGCGCAGACGCGCAGCGCAGCACCGATGCGCTGCTGGAAGCCGCTAAGTCGGTCTTTGCAACATCGGGCGTCGACGCCCCGGTTCGCGAAGTCGCGGAAAAGGCGGGCGTGGGAATCGGTACCGTCTACCGGAACTTCCCGCAGCGGTCGGACCTGATCGCTGGCGTATTCCGGCGGGAGGTTGACGCGTGCGTGGCCGAGGCGGAAAAGCTGTCAGGTGCGCACTTTCCGCTGGATGCGCTGTCGCGCTGGCTGCATCGCTACACCCTGTTCATCACGACCAAGAAGGGGCTGGCGTCCGCGCTGCATTCCGGCGATCCCGCCTTTGCTACCTTACCTGAATATTTCCGGAAAAACTTTGAACCAGCGCTCACCGCTTTGCTGGAGCGGGCGACAGACGCAGGAGACATCAATGGCAAAGTCGAACCCTACGACCTGTTGCGGGCAATCGGGAACCTTTCGGTGGCATCCGGTGAGGATGGTGCGGATCATATCCGTCGCATGGTGGATCTCATGATCAGGGGGCTGCGATTTGGTTCGGCCGGTTCCGGCGGTCCTGATGCCCGACAGAACGATGTTTAGCCAAAATGTAGCGTCCTGATGTATTCGCCCAGCATACCGATTAAGCGACGGACCCGCACGTCCAACAGACGCCGGTGTAGATAGAGGGCAACGATGAGAACCATACCGAAACTCACCTGCGGCAGAACATGTTTAACGCGGCCCTGGGCATGGTACGTGGTCCCGTCCTCTTCGTGCAAAATCCAGCCTTGCCGCTCAGAGCAGCGCCTCACTTCGCAGCAAGGCCCGAACGACAAAGCCCTGATCGGGGGAAGTCACGACAATGCGGACCGACAGATCAAAGCCCGCCTCGATGACATTGTCGACCCGGTCCGAAAAACTCATCTCGATCTGCGTCTCCGGCCAACGCTCAAGATGACGATAGACCCAGCAGGCGGCGCCCAAGACCGTCAGGTGCAATGATCCGCAGCGTTCCGCGTGGTATGCTGGAAGCGCCCGCAACACTATCATCGGCGGCCTCGATAGCCACGCGGATAGCTTGCCCGTGTTCTTAAAGGCTACGACCGACAATATCGTTCAGATGCGCATCTACGTGACGGACCTGCGTGCTGAGAAGCAAGAAATCGCTATTATCGAAGTCATCCGGTTTCTGAATGGTGCCCGGCCAAGCCTGACCGGCATTCGCGTTCAGGCCCTTGCAGGCCCAGACCTTCAGATCGAGGCCGAGATGGTGGTGCAGGTCAAAAGCTAATGCAAACCAGCGCCCGGTGATATTCTAGCCCGCGACCCCAAAACGCATCCGGTAGGTGTTCGGCGATACGCCTGTCAGCTTTTTGAATACTTTTCGAAAGGCGGCAGGGTCTTCATAGCCGATGCTCCACGCGATCTGATCGACGGTTTTCTGCGTCAGTTCGAGGCTCTCACGCGCCTTGGCGATGCGGACATTCTGGACATATTGGGTGGGCCTCAACCCGGTTGCCGAAGAAAACCGGCGCAGAAATGTACGTTCGCCCAAGCCTGCAATTGCAGACAGTTCGGCCAAACTATGGGCCGTGGCCGGTTGTGCATGCACATGTTGTTGGGCCTGCAGAACAGGGCCGTCTCTGTGATCGAAGCGGGGCAGAAATTGCGCAAATGGCCGCTGAGAGCTGCGAGGTGGATCGACAAGCAGAAATCGCGCGGTCGCCAGCATGATGCTTGGCCCCATCAGGCGTTCGACAAGCGTCAGACCAAGGTCGGTCCACGCAAGAATCCCACCCGCCGTGATGATGTCGCCATCGTCCAGAACCATGTGTCGCTCGGCGACGTCGATTTTGGGAAAGCGGCGCGACAGCTGGTCAGCAAATGCCCAGTGGGTCGTGATCTTGCGTCCATCCAGCAGCCCGGTGTCGGCCAGGACAAACGCGCCGGCACATACCGAACAGATCCGCGTACCAGCGCCGTGCCAGCTATTCAGCCAGGCAGCCTCTTCAGGCATGTCAGACATCTGATCGGGCATAACGATGCTCGGTGGCAGGATGATGTAGTCAAGCCTGTGATCCTGCCCGGGATGGCTGTCCCAGCTGCAGACCGGTGGGGCATCCGGGTCGCTGACATTTCGGGTCCAGTGGGTGACGCGAATGTATGACCGCTCCGCCTCGGCCGTCCAATCCGTAGCGATCCGGAACAGATCCGTCATGCCGTACACGGATGACAATTGGCAGCCCGGATAAGCGAGCAGGCCGATTTCGGCGACGCATCTCATCATCTGATTGTCAGTTTTGCCTTGGTATTTGTCAATATCGCCAATCCTGAACGCCATTTGAACCGCCTAAATCTCATCCTGTCGAAACAACGACATCAACTTTGGAGCTGTACCGATGACTGAACAGACCAACACCAAATTCACACCCAACCGGCGCGATGTGCTGCTGATGGGTACGGCCGCTTCGGTCGCCTTGGCCTTGCCATCCATCGCACTGGCGCAATCACAAATCGATCTGAAAGGAACTGATCCAATGTCTACTTTCACCACAACCGACGGAACCGAAATCTTCTACAAGGACTGGGGCCCGAGAGATGGCCAACCCATCTTTTTCCACCATGGCTGGCCGCTTTCCAGCGATGACTGGGACAATCAGATGCTGTTCTTCGCGTCAAAAGGTTACCGCGTCATCGCTCATGACCGCCGTGGGCATGGCCGTTCGGCCCAGACTGATGTCGGTCACGACATGGATACCTATGCCGCTGATGTGGCGGCATTGGTCAAAGAGTTAGACCTGCAAAATGCAGTTCATATCGGCCACTCGACCGGCGGTGGGGAGGCAGCACGATATGTCGCGCGTGCCGAACCCGGGCGCGTCGCCAAGGCCGCTTTGCTTGGGGCGATCCCTCCGCTGATGTTGCAGACTGATGCGAACCCCGATGGCATTCCCAAGGAGGTCTTTGACGGGTTTCGGTCCGCCTTGGCTGCAAATCGTGCACAGTTTTATCTTGATGTGCCATCGGGTCCGTTCTTCGGTTTCAACCGCGAAGGGGCCGAGGTGAGCCAGGGCCAGATCCAGAACTGGTGGCGCCAGGGCATGATGGGCAGCGCATCCGCGCACTACCAGTGCATAGAAGTCTTTTCTGAAACTGACCAGACCGAGGACCTCAAGGCAATCGATGTGCCGGTGCTTGTTATGCACGGCTCTGACGACCAGGTGGTGCCGATATCGAATTCGGCAGAGAAGGCCGTGAAGCTTTTGAAGAACGGGACGTTGAAGGTTTATGACGGGCTGTCACACGGGTTCTTCGCCACGCATCCAGACGTCGTCAACACAGATCTGTTGGGGTTCATCGAAGCCTGATCACAAATGGCTGCGGAGGAGGCATGTCCTCCGCAGCTTTAGACGAAGCGGCCATTGGCGCCGTTGCAGCGAAAGGTCGCTTCGTCCCGCAGCGTGCAAGCCCGCTGGCCGTCTGACTTTGCGGTTGCGGCGAAGGTCCGGTCTGGTGAAACTGCGCCACAGCGCTTGACGATGAAGCGAATGGCTGGCTTGGGCCGCTCATACTTGAGGAGATAGACGCAACGTTCGCAATGACGGCCAAACCATTGCGCAAAAACAATACAATTTGTGTGGCCGTGATGAACCCGAGATTGCCCTCAAGCACGGCAGCATTTGAGCCAGGTAGCTCACTGCTTAAGAACGACACCCGCTTCTGTCATTTCAAATACCTCCAGATGAATGCCGGACGCCGAAACCCCCTGTCGGACCGCTGCCTTTACCTGCTCGAGATGGGTCGGATCCGACATGGCAGCATCTAGCGTGACGCTGACCAAGATGGTCTGCAGATAGTGCGCCTTGGCCATCTCCTGTTGGGTTGCATTGTCCGATGAAAGCAGTGCAGGAAATGTGGCAATCGCAGGGTTTTCAGCTATCTCCCGTCGCACGCGCTGAAGGTGAATATTGCACATAGGTTAATGTTATCGGACCACTTGAAAAGGTCCAACAACTTGGCGTCTGCATTGTCTAGCAGGGGGGGAAGTATCTAAGCGAACCCTAGATGGATGCCGACAATCAGTTCAGTTGCTGCTTCGGTCGAAAGGACCAATGCAAATAACGTGTTCGAAACAGAAAAAAGACCTGCGCGCGCCGGGTACGGCACTCCAAGCCGGGAATGAAACACATCCGATGGCCCCGCAAAGCGCAGGAATGTCGCTGCATCGTTTCAGAGTCAGAGACCGGTGGCCAATCGCACTTGTGTGTCCGCGTCAAAAACGCTTGCGCAGCCGCGGTCGAATGAAAGCGGAACCCCGTTCGAGCCCGGCGCAAATCGTGCTGGCATACGTGCCAAAACGTCGACACCTGCCCATTCGAATGTCAGAAACGTGTCTGAACCGGTGTCTTCCATCATGCTTGGGTTGGCCTCAACGAGCGCACTTTCTTCGGCAAAGATGAAATGCTCCGGTCGGACACCGACAAGCACGTCCTGTGGCACGTTGGAGAGTGAGGTTGCGATCCGGCTATCGCCTATCTGCAAATGCCCATCTGCAAAGGTTGCCGGGATCAAGTTCATCGGCGGCGACCCCATAAAGTCTGCCACAAAGGTATTGGCGGGCATGTCATAGATCTCGGTCGGTGTCCCGATCTGCTGCACATGGCCACCCTTCAGAACGACGATCCGGCTTGCGAGTGTCATGGCTTCGACCTGATCATGGGTGACGTAGACGATGCTTGCGCCTGTCTGCATGTACAACCTTTTGATCTCCGCGCGCATCTCGACACGTAGCTTTGCGTCCAGGTTCGAAAGCGGCTCATCGAACAGGAACAGCCTTGGGTCCCGTACCAACGCGCGCCCCATCGCAACACGCTGGCGTTGCCCGCCAGACAGTTGGCTCGGTTTCCGGTCCAGTAGATGGTCAATTTGCAGCAACTCGGCCACCGAAACGATTTTCTGCTGTATCTTGGCCTTCGGCATACCGCGGATCTTCATCCCGAAACCGATATTCTCACCCACGCTCATGGTCGGATAAAGAGCGTAGGATTGGAACACCATCGCGATGTCGCGGTCCTTGGGTGGTTCTTGCGTCACGTCGCGCCCACCGATGAAGAGCTGGCCCGAACTGATCTCTTCCAGCCCCGCGATGCAATTCAGCAGCGTGGACTTGCCGCACCCCGAGGGACCGACAAGCACAAGGAATTCACCCTCGGCCATATCGATATCAAGATCGTGCAAAACCTCGACTGCGCCGTAGGTTTTGCGCAAACCACGCACCGATAAGGCAAGGGGGGTATCAGTGTCATCGAGGGCCATCGGATATCTCCGGTTTTGGGGCGGGCCCGGTAGAGCCGCGAATGATCAGATCGGCCTTCAGCGTCACCTGAAGCTCATGTGCCGGGGTGCCGTTCAAGTGATCGACCAACATATGCGCCAGCGGTGCGCAGGCATCACGCATCGGCGCGCGCGTGACCGTCAGCGCCGGTTCGAAATTGATTGCGCGGGTTTGCGGCAGCGCGTCATCGTGGGCCATGACCGATACATCGCCGGGCACACTCAGCCCGCGATCGCGAATGGCACGCATGGCGCCCGCCGCAATAACGGTCGATGCGCAGATAATAGCGGTCGGCGGGGTGGCAGCTGACAGAAGATCAAGCGCCTGAGAATAGCCGTGGCTTTCCAGGCTCGCGCCTGTCCTTATCAGGTCTTTGTTCAATCCGAAATCTTCCATCGCGGCCTCGAACGCGGCGAGGCGATCATGCGCAAACGCGGCCGACACTTCGCCGTTGATCAGTGCAATTCGCCGATGGCCCAACTGCGCCAGAAGCCGAACGGAATCAGTCGAGACCGAAAAATTATCTATCCCGAAAGTCGGGTAGTTCGGGCACGCCCGATCCTGACCGTGTAGCACAAATGGGATGCCACGCTCTTGCAGAAAAGAGACCCTGGGGTCGTCAGGGACCGGCGCATTTAAAATGAAGCCATCGAGGACATCGCGTTCCAGCATCCGCTGATAGGGCAGCACTGGATCCTCAGCCTGATCGACGGCCAGTACCAGATCGATTTCGCGCTCAGACAGCGCGGCCGTCAGCCCTGTTAACATCTCAAAGAAAGTCTGGTCGGCACTCATGTCCGGCTTGATCTTTACGATCATGCCGACCATTCCGGAACGCCCAGTCACAAGCCGTTGCGCCACTCGGTTCGGGCGGTAGCCGAGCCGATCTGCAGCCTCCCGCACCCTATTGCGGGTTGTTTCCTTGACCTCGGGAAACCCATTCAAAGCACGACTGACGGTTGCCACCGACAGCCCAAGCTCTTCCCCGATTTTCTTCAGCGTTGCCAAGGGTGGACCTCAAAGCGTTTTAAAAAACTGCGCGCAGTGTGCAAAAACAGTGCCAGCATACATCAAAGAAAACAAATTTAAAACGTTTTGAATAGTGTTGGATTTCTTGGTACGTTCTCCGCAGAATCGTCCGGAGGTTTTCATGTCAGACTGGTGGCGCAACGCCGTGATCTATCAAGTTTACCCGCGGTCCTTTCACGACTCAGACGGCGACGGCGTTGGAGACCTGAAGGGCATCACTCGTCGCCTGCCGCACATCGCCTCTCTCGGTGTCGACTGCATCTGGTTAAGCCCTGTCTTCACGTCGCCGCAAAAGGACATGGGCTACGATGTGTCTGACTATTGCGATGTTGATCCGCTCTTCGGCACGCTGGCGGATTTCGACGCGCTCATCGCCGAGGCGCATCGCCTGGGCCTGAAAGTCATCACTGATCAAGTCCTGTCCCACACCTCTGACCAGCACCCATGGTTTCGCGAAGCGCGCGTCAGCCGCGACAACCCAAAGGCTGACTGGTATGTCTGGGCCGACCCGCAGCCCGACGGATCACCTCCGACGAACTGGCACAGCCATTTTGGCGGGGCGGCATGGGAATTCGATCCGCAGCGCGGACAGTACTACCTGCACAACTTCCTCGCCGCGCAGCCCGATCTGAATTTTCATAATCCAGACGTACAGGACGCGATCCTGGATACATGCCGCTTCTGGCTTGACCGTGGGCTTGATGGCTTCCGTCTCGATACCGTGAACTACTACGTTCACGACCAGCAGCTACGGTCGAACCCGCCGGCGCAGGTCGCGCCGCAGGTGATGGCGACTGACCTCTTCGGGATGCAGGACAACATCTACAATAAGAACAGACCCGAAAATCTGGCCTTTCTGGAACGGTTGCGTGCACTGACCGATGAATACGCTGATATCATGATGGTCGGGGAAGTGGGCGACATTGGCACCCGCTCCATCCGCATCATGGGTGAGTACACCGAAGGCAGCGCGCGCCTGCACATGGCCTACAGTTTCGCCATGCTCAGCCCGGAATTCAGTGCCGATCACTTCCGCACCTGCATCGAAGGTTTCCAGCAGGGGGCACCGGGTGGGCACCCCAAATGGTCCTTTTCGAACCACGATGTAGAACGCCATGTCAGCCGCTGGTCGCAAAACGCAACCTCCGAAGATAATATTGCGCGGCTGGCCTGCGCGATGCTGGTGTCCTTTGAGGGCGCGATTGGCATCTACCAAGGCGAGGAATTGGGCCAGACCGAGACCGAATTGGTTTACGAAGAGCTGACCGATCCACCTGCGTTGCGATTCTGGCCCGGCATCAAGGGCCGCGACGGCTGCAGGACGCCCATGGTTTGGGAGGCCGAGGCGCCGAACGCGGGCTTCACCTCTGGCAATCCCTGGCTGCCCGTTAAAGCTCCGCAAGCGGCCCGTGCCGTCGATCTTCAGGAGGTGGCCAACGACTCGGTCCTGCATTTCTATCGCAACGCCATCGCCTTCCGCAAAGCCAACCCTGCGCTGCAATCAGGCCGCACCGCGTTCCTGACGGCCCCAAAGGCGGTTCTCGCTTTCCGGCGTGAGACCGCCGAACAGACGCTCACTTGCGCCTTTAACTTGTCGAAAGAGCCGCTGACGCTGACCCTCTCGGACGCCGCCAACCTGACGGGTCCGTACAACGCGGCGCTTGAAAACCAAACCCTCACGCTGCCCGGCAACGGGTTCGCCTACCTCAGCCATGACGGGCACCTGTCCTTGTCCGCCTGAAACGCATCTCTGGGAGGATACCATGAGAACGACCACCATCCTGACCACCGCAGCGTGTCTGCTTACCACCGCGATCCCTGCCGCCGCCTTCGACGACGACAGCCTTACGATCTGGACCGGCAGCAACCGGGACCGCGATCAGCTTATGGCCGCCACCTCCGCCTTCACCGAAGACCTCGGGATCGAGGTGATCGTCGAGGTTGTCGATCCCGACCTGCCACAGAACTATCAGCAGGCAGCCGCCACCGGAGATGGCCCTGACATCTTGATGTGGGCCCACGACCGCTTTGGCGAATGGGCGAGCGGCGGCCTGATCCAACCGGTTTCCCCCGCGGCCGGATGGATCGAAGGTGTCCTTCCTTCCGCTATGGAAGCGGTGCAGTTTGACGGGAAGACGTGGGGTTATCCCGTCGCGGTTGAGGCCGTCACGCTGGTCTACAATGCCGATGTGATCGATACCCCTCCTGCCTCGTTTGAAGAGATCATTGCAACCGGCGAAGCCAACATCCTCTGGGACTACAACAACACCTATTTCACGATGCCGATGCTGATGGCAGGTGGCGGCTATGCCTTCCAGAAGGTCGATGGAAGCTATGATGGCAGCCAAACCGGTGTCGCCACTGACGGCGCAATCGCAGGTGCCGAGGTTCTGGCGGCGCTGTTCGAGAACGACATCATGCCCGAGGGTGTCGACTATGGTGTGATGGATAGTGCAATGGCCAGCGGTGATGTCGCCATGGTCCTCAATGGACCGTGGAGTTGGGACGGCTATGCCGATGCTGGTATCAATGTTGCTGTGGCTCCAATCCCGTCTGTAAACGGTAACACCGCGCCACCCTTTCTGGGCGTCCTATCGCTTGGCATCAACGCGGCTACACCCAACGCCGATCTCGCGGTGGAACTGATCGAAAACTACCTACTGACCGATGAGGGGCTGGCCACTTGGAACGCCAACGGAGCCCTGGGCGCAGTGGCCGACATCTCTGCCGCCGAAGCGCAAGGCGATCCGCTCGTTTCCGGAATGCTTGAGGTTGCAGCCAACGGTGTTCCGATGCCCTCGAACCCCGAAATGGGGGCTTTCTGGGCGGCCATGGGGCCCGCGCTGACGAACATCACATCGGGCACATCCGCGCCGGTCGATGCGCTGAACGACGCCGCCACGCGGATCATGGAAGAATAAGGTCCACGGGGTGGCCTTGTGCCTCCCCAATCGCCATGACCACCCGCACCGATATTCACGCACAGCCAGCCTCGGCCTTGCCTCGCGTCATGCTTGTCGCTGCTTTTTTTGCTGTGCTCTGCGCGGTGGCCTTCTATCTCTACCAGATCGCGCAACCGCTCTTCGGGGCGATCGTTCTTGCTCTGGCGACAGGCTTCGCCGTCGTCTTCGGGGCCAGCCGCTTCTACGGCGCGCGGTTTATCTTTCCCGGCATCGCAGCGGTCCTGATCTTCATCGCCTTTCCGGTGATCTACACAATTTACATCGGCTTCACGAATTACAGCAGCTCCAACCTGCTGACTTACGACCGCACGGTCGAGGTCCTGACCTCACGCGCGTCGGTCGATCCGGCGACGGAGCAGCCTTTCGCTGTGGCACAGGATGATCGCGGCTACCGCATCTGGTTGCCCGAAAGCGCCCTTTTGTCCGAACCTGTCACCCTCACCGGCGAGGAAACCGCCACGCTTTCCGAGGCCCAGGCACCCGACACCCTGCTTGAAAGGCGCGCGGCTGTGCGCCTGCGCTCGGGCCTCCAAACCCTGACCCTGACGCTGCCCGATGGCACGAAGCTCCAAAACTCGGGCCTGCGGACATTCGGCACCGTCACGGCTGACTACACCCGCACTGGCCCGGACGAGTTGACACGCTTCGACGGCATGGTCTTGCGCGCTGACCATTCCACAGGCTTTTTCACCGACACCGCGGGTGAGCGGGTGCCGCCCGGTTGGCGGGTGCCGATTGGCTGGGACAACTTCGAACGCATTTTTCGATCCGAAGGCATTCGTGGCCCGATGCTTCGCGTCTTCGTCTGGACGTTCTTCTTCGCCTTCGCCTCGGTCCTATTGACGTTCACTCTAGGCCTGACGCTTGCCGTCATCCTCCAATGGCCGCATCTGCGTTTCAAGGCGATCTACCGAATCTTGTTGATCTTGCCCTATGCGGTGCCCGCCTTCATCTCGATCCTCGTATTTCGTGGGCTGTTCAACCAGAATTTTGGCGAGATCAATTTGATCCTTGAGGCGATCTTCGGCATCCGGCCGAATTGGTTCACCGACGGCACATTGGCGCGGACTATGGTTTTGGTGGTGAACACCTGGCTCGGCTACCCGTACATGATGCTGCTGGCGATGGGGTTTCTTCAAAACGTGCCCGAAGATCACAAGAAATCCGCAGCACTCGAAGGAGCGTCCTCTGTCCGCATCTTCTTTACCATTACGCTGCCGCAGATCATCCCGCCGTTCCTGCCGCTTCTGATCGCCAGTTTCGCGTTCAACTTCAACAATCTCGTCCTGATCTTCCTGCTGACCCGCGGCTTGCCCGACATTCCCGGCACCGTAATCCCAGCGGGCGAGACAGACATTCTGGCAAGCTTCACCTACCGCCTTGCCTTCGACAATGCCGGTCAGCAGTTCGGGTTGGCCGGGGCGATTACGCTGCTGATCTTCCTGGTCGTGGCTGCGATTTCCTATGCCAATTTCGTGGCGATGCGCCGCGCCGCTGAAAAACGGTCGGGGAGGGCGTGATGTATCGCGGCAAAGTATTTAGGATATCCTCTGGATACACCGGTTTCGTATCCGGTAATCTCGGCATGCCGGGGCGCGTCTCATGATCGTCGAACGCCCTCGCGACCTTCTGATCAAGAAGGTCCTTGCCCACGGCTTCCTGCTGGTCTTCCTTGGGCTGATCCTCTTTCCCTTCATCGTTGTCCTGTCGATTTCTTTCCGTGAAGGCAATTTCGCCGTAGGCAGTATCATCCCGGAAAACCCCACATTGGAACATTGGGTCTTGGCGTTCGGGTTCGACTATACCCGAGCCGACGGCACAGTGGTTGAACCGCCCTATCCGGTTCTGCGTTGGATGTGGAATTCGATCAAGATCGGCTTGATCGCCAGCACCGGTGTTCTGGCTGTGGCCACAATCTCTGCATATGCGTTCAGTCGGATACGCATTCGCGGCAAGGGCGCGATGCTGGATGGTCTGTTCCTGATCCAGATGTTCCCAACGACGCTGGCACTGGTTGCGATCTATGCCATTTTCGACACTTTGGGTGAGGTCTCACCCATCCTCGGCCTCGACAGCCACCTCGCGCTGATCCTGATCTATATGGCCGGAGTGACGCTCCATATCTGGACGATCAAGGGCTACTTTGACAGCATCGACACCGCACTCGACAAGGCCGCCGCCATAGATGGCGCGACTCCTTGGCAGACATTTCGCTTCATCTTCCTGCCACTCGCCGTTCCGATAATGTCTGTCGTTTTTGTCCTCGCCTTCATCGGTTTCGTCAATGACTATCCGATCGCTTCCGTCCTCATCCGGTCCGAGGACCAGATGACGCTGGCTGTCGGCAGCCGCCTCTACCTGAATGAATTCAGGTACTTGTGGGGGGATTTTGCTGCTGCCGCCATCCTCTCGGGCTTACCGATCACCGTTGTTTTTCTCATTGCTCAACGCTATCTCGTATCGGGTCTCAGCGAAGGTGCCGTCAAAGGCTAGGCACCTGTTGCGACGGAGAGTTTCTTCAACGAGCCATTCTCTATCCGCCGCAATGCGATCCGCATCATGCGTGGACACGAAAGCCCCGAACCTTTGGCAGCGCCTTGGCAGTCTTCAGCTATGCCGCAATCAGTCTGACCATTTTTTCCGGGGCAGCGAACGTCGGCACCCCGCCGAAAGTGGTTTTCGCAGTTCTCGCAATGTGCGCAAACTGTGAGCTTGAACAGGTCACGATTGTGTTCTTGCAGCAAATTTTGGAAATGCGGGCTGCACACGCAGCATCGGTACCAAGCGCTGAAAGCGCAGGTTTGGGCCGTCTCTGCCGACGCAAATGTTGGCCGTCTGCGCTTCGCTGATATTAGCACAGGCTGCAGCATCCGACACTTCGGGCTGTAAACTGCACCTTCTCCACTTTCGCTGACAAAGCATCGAATTGACGGATGAGCCACCTCGTTGCGGGTCATTGCTATCCGCCAGATGACATGTTCATTCATTGTTAACTTTTGACACCGCACGCGCCGTTAACCACGGCAAATCACTACATACGTCTCCGAAGGGGTGCACAGGGGGTGTACGGATGCTGCACGGGGGGTGGCAGCGGCTTTTTCCAACAGAATAAGGCGTTAACGCGTGTTTGGTCGACGTAGCGTCCGTTTCCGCCGTTAACCGTTGCGCGTACGGTGCGGCCCGGCGACGGCCGCAACCCCCAGAATGATGCCCGACAGGGTCGCAATCATCCCGGCCGCGCTGACTGATGCATCGGCCCCGATCCACAGCGGCCCATACCCCGCCAGTACATATCCCAGCATGGCAGCCAGCGCCGCAAACACCACCGACCACGCCACCTGATGGCCCAACCGGTTGGTCATCATGCGCGCCGCGGCGGGTGGGCAAATGAACATGGCAATCACGATGATCGACCCCACCGCATCAAAGGCTGCAACGGCGGCGATGGCCGACATGATCACCAGCGCTAGGCCCAGCGGTGCCGTGCGAATGCCAAGGCCTCGGGCAAACCCTTCATCAAAGGTAGACAAGGCCAGAGGGCGCCAGAAAAGCCATAAAAACAGAGCAATAACCACTAACGCCAGCGCCATGCGGGGCAACTCCACCGGCAGCCCCGCAAGTGCTGCAGGGTCCAAAAGCGAGGCCCATCCCGTCGCATCCAGCCAGATCAGGCTCTCCAGATTTCCATACAAGGCATGCTCGACATCCAAGTGGACTGAGGAGGTATCCGACTGCTCCAAGAGCAGCACCCCCCCCGCAAACATGGCCGTGAAGATGACCCCCATGGCCGCCCCCGCCTCGATCCGACCCAGACGACGCACGGCTTCGATTGCAATCACAGCAATGACCGCAGCCGCAGCCGCCCCCAGCAGCATCGGGCCCGTGGCAATCAGCCCTGTGACCAAAAACGCCACCACGATCCCCGGCAGCACCACATGGCTGATCGCATCACCAATCAACGCTTGCCGTCGCAACAGCAGAAAATTCCCCGGCAATGCACAAGCCACGGCCACCAACACTCCGATCAGGATCGGCGGCAGGGACAGGGCAACAAACTCCGCCCCCATCACGCTACCACCTGCGGTGCGTCGATTTTCCCATCAACTTCAGTGAGTTGGTCAGGAGTCAAAACATCCTCAATCGGCGTCAAACCATCATATCGCGTGGCCGCCAAGGCATAGGCTTGGTCCCCTCGAACAATGGCCCACCGCGTCTCATCGAGCAGCGCTTTCGAAGCCGCCGCCTGCCCCGCCTGTGTCGGCACACCGTCGGGCAGAACCAAGCCTGCACGCTCCAGCAATCGGCGCGTCAGAACCTCATAGATCGGCTGGCCCTGCGCAAGCGCCAAAAGCCCTTGCCGCACATGTACCCGGCGTTGATAGCGCAGATGGGTCAGAAGCGAGGCCAACACCCCGCGACGAGGAGAGAATAGCAAAGAAAACAAGAAGATGGCAAACCCTACCAACACGACAATCGGCCCAGTGGGTAGGGCAGGCGCTGTCGCCGAACTGGCCGCACCGACATAGCCCGACACGCCCCCCACGACACCTGCAATGATCACCACATGGTCCGAACGTTCCGTCCAGAACCGGGCCGTCACCGGCGGCACAATCAACAGCGCCACAATCAGGATCAGCCCCACAACCTTGAGGCCCACGACCGTCACCACCAGAACAATGCCCATCATCGCCAGATCGATGCGCGGCAACGACCATCCTGTCGCCTCGGCATAGCCGGGATCGAAGGCCGCCAAGCCCAACGGCCTGCGCAAGATAACAACCAGCGCCAGCACCAATGCTGCAGACACAGCCAACAGGATTGCGTCGCTGCGCAACATGCCAGCGGTTGAGCCCAGCAGGAACCCTTCCAGCCCCGCTTGCCGCCCTGCATTCATGGTTTGGATGACAGTCAGAATGACGATACCAAAGCCGAAAAACACTGACAAAACAGCACCAATGGCCGCGTCTTCGCCCAATCGGGTCCGGTCCGTCAACCATTGCACGCACAGCAACCCGAACGCTGCCGACAACCCGGCCCCTAGCAGCAAACCAAACAGCGACCGCCCTTCACCACCCATCGCCACCATGACGACAAAGGCCAGCCCGACCCCGGGCAAAGTGGCATGGGAAATCGCGTCGCTGACCAACGCGCGTTTGCGCAGAAACAGGAACGTGCCCGCGACACCAGAGGCGATGCCCAGCAGGGCCGCCCCAATGGTGACAAGCGTGGCGTTGTAGCCCAGCTGCAAAAGCAGCGCGTCGGCCAACATGACTTAGCCCGCCACGCTTTCAGGATCCGCGCGTGCCGTGGTTAAACGGCCACCATAAGCGGCCTGCAAGTTGTCTTCCGTGAACGCCTCGGCCACCGGCCCGGCAGCCACCACTTGGGTGTTCAGCAAAAGCACATCGTCGAAGTAATCCGGCACGGTGGCCAAGTCGTGATGCACGGCCAGAACGGTCTTGCCGGCATCTCTAAGCCCTTGCAGAACTGCGATAATAGCCTTTTCTGTGGCGGCATCCACACCGGCAAAGGGTTCATCCAGAACGTAGATATCCGCCTCTTGCGCCAGCGCCCGCGCCAAGAAGACACGCTGCTGTTGACCGCCAGAGAGCTGTCCAATCTGGCGGTGCGCAAAGTCTGCCATGCCAACGCGACCCAGACACTCCTGCGCCAGTGCCTTATGCTGGCCCCGAATGCGGCCCAGCAGGCCAAGCTTGCGGTACATCCCCATCATCACGACATCGATGACACGCACCGGAAAATCCCAGTCCACACTTGCCCGTTGCGGGACATAGGCAATCCGATCGCGCATGTCCGCCATTGGTTCGCCAAAGACCGTCACCGATCCAGCAAGGGGCGCGATCACACCCAAAGCCGCCTTGAGCAGGGTCGACTTACCTGCGCCGTTCGGCCCAACGATGGCCGTCATCGCACCCGCACGCACCGTCATGTCGACCGAGAAGATGGCGGGTGTCTGACCATAGGACACCGTCATGCCGCGCACCGCCAGCGGGCTCGCTGCACGCGTGGCCAGGTCGGTATCCTGCGATGTCACAAGGGAAATGTTCATGCAGCAGCCTTCAATTTGCCCAGCCGTCCACCGGCGGGCGCGTCTATGCCCAAAGCACGGGCAATGGTTGTCACGTTGTGATCAATCATGCCCAGCCAAGTGCCTTCATAGGTGCCATCGGGACCCATAGCGTCACTGAACAGCGATCCGCCAATGATCACATCATGGCCCTGCGCCGCGGCCCCTTCGATCAGCGCTCGGACGTTGCGATCAGACACGGATGTTTCCACGAACACGGCGGGCAACTGGCGTTCAACGAGCAGATCAACCAGCTCTCCGATACGGTTAAGACCAGCCTCGCTTTCGGTTGAGATGCCTTGAATGCCCATCACTTCGAAATCATAGGCTGTTCCGAAATATCCAAACGCATCATGGGCCGTCAGCAGCACGCGCCGCTCTGCGGGAACACTCGCCAACAGGTCGCGCGCATAGACTGACATCGCTTCCGCCTCAGAAACGAAAGCGGCAGCGTTCGCCTCAAACATGCTGCGCGCATCGGGGCGCAGGTCAGACAGTGCATCGACGACAGTAGGCACACACTGCACCCACAGATCCGGGTCCATCCAGACATGCGGATCGAAGCGACCCTCGTAGTCCTCATGCGCGAACAGCAAAGAAGGGTCCAGCGTTTCAGCAATCGCATGCACCTTTTTCTTGCGGCTCAAATCGAAGAAGAAATCCTCCATTTGCGCCTCAAGATACAGACCGTGCCAAAGAACCGCATCCGCACGGGTCATGGCGGCAATGTCGCTGCGCGTCTGACGATAGGCGTGCGGATCAACGCCAGCGCCCATCAGCCCTTTGACCGTGACCTGATCACTACCGATGGACCGCGCCATGTCCGCGATCATGCCCGTGGTGGCAACGATGTTGAGGGGAGAGGATGCGGCATAAGTAGGGGCAGCGGCCAATGCACCAAGGCCAGCCAACAAAGCACGACGGGAGAGCGGAAAGGGGGTTTTCTGTCTCATACGGATGAATATGAGAATCATTCGCAAGAAGTCAATAAGAATGCGAATGACTCGCAATAACACGCCTAGATATCGGAAGGCTCTCACTCAAACGTGATTAAAAACCGCGCACCATCACCCTCTTCTTGCAGCACAATCTGCCCACCACGCGCCTGCACCAGACTACGAACGATACTCAGCCCCATGCCGGTGCCACCCCGTTCCCGGCGCGTGGTAAAGAACGGGTCAAAGATGCGATCACGGTTGCCCGGACTGATCCCGGGACCATCATCCCAAACATCCAGCCCGGCCACAGACACACGCAGCGACAGTTTGTTCGCCCCATGAGCTGCAGCATTTCCAGCAAGCTGTGTCAGGATGGCTTTGAGGTCTTCCGCACTGATCGGCAGCATACCATCGGTTTCGACGTTCAGCGCCACATCCGTTTTCAGACTCTCTATCGCATCCGACAAACGTACAGTCCCCGGCCCCGCTGACGTAGCGGCATGCGCATGTCGCGCAAGATCATCGAGCAAGTTCTGCATACGGGCCGAAGCATCCGTGATCGTATTGCTCAATACCTTGGCATCCGCACCGCTGGCACCGGCCTGCAACAGCTCTGCCGCTCCCCTGATCGCGGTTAAAGGTGACTTCAACTCATGCGTTACATGATCCGCATAGGCCTGCAGACTGTCAGCACGGCTTTGCAGGCTATCCCCCATGCCCATGACGCTGGAGGCAAGGCCCATGAACTCAGGCGTGCCTAGATGCGTAGGCGCATCTGGCCGCGCACCCTTGCGCACCTCTTGTGCATATCGATCCAGTGACCAGACCGGGCGCAGCACAAGCCGCCAGAGCAAGAAGCCAAGCACCGCAGTCGCAACAACGGCGATCCAGGCGATCAGCCATGCCGCTTCGCCCCACCCCATCACGTTGCCCCACAGGCGCAGGTTGACGATCCCAAGGATCGGTAAGGTCAGAACTGCCGCCAGTGTGCCCCCAAGGACAAAGACAAGGGGCGGGCGCCATTTCTTTATGATCCTACGCATGGCCCCATCCGAATGCCGATGCCATGCACCGTTTCGATGGCGTCAGAGCACCCTGCCGCCGCCAGCTTGGACCGAAGGTTGCGCAAATGGCTATCCAGCGTGCGGTCGCTGACCTGCCCACCCGCGCCATATAGCGCATCCACCAAGGCCGGTCGGGCTGACACGCGGTCGGGATGGGCCATCAGATGGGCCAGAATCTCCATTTCGCGCGCGGTGAGGGTCAGCGGCGTGCTGTTGACCACACAAAGATGCCGTGCTGGATCAACGCGCAGCAAGCCGCGCGTCCAGGTCGGTGCCGCAACAGGCCGCGCGCGCTTCAGGATCGCACCGATCCGCGCCACCAGCTCCCGCGGGGAAAAGGGTTTGGTAACATAGTCGTCGCCACCCAGTTCAAACCCCAAAACGCGGTCAATCTCGTCCTCGCGCGCGGTCAGGAACAGGACCGGCGTCTGGTCCGTTTCCCGCAAGCTGCGGCAGACAGCCAGCCCATCCATTTCCGGCAAGCCAATATCCAGGACAATCAGGTCATAGCGCCTGGACCGCGCTTTGGTCAGGCCCTCGATCCCGTCACCCGCTTCGTCCACTGCGTGACCGGCCTGCTGCAAGGCAATGCGCAGAACAGACCGGATATGCGGGTCGTCGTCGACCACCAACAGATGGGTCTTGGTCATGGCATGGCGGGATCAGTCAACATGGACGTAAGGCTATTGCGCGTCCGCCAGTTGCGAAAGCCCCATTCGCGCCAATTGTCCGGCTGGAAGAGATGCGGTTGGGTGTATTCTGACGCACAGGCCGCGCTCCAGTTGTGCCCAAAGGTCGATGCCATTGCGGGGATCACATCTTCGGACAACTGGCAAAGCATGAACATATCTTCGTGCACCGGTTGGCTCAGGTTGTGCCGTGCGACTGTGGCATCGAAACTAACGAAGGCACAAAGGTACAGAACCCCAGCCCCCATCACACCGCTGCGCAGCATCATCCAGGCGGCAGGCTTGTCCCGCCAGATCTGCCAGACAACAAGACCCAGCCCAGCTGCAACCAAAACCATCCAAATATACGCGGCCAGCCGGAGGCGTGTCAGACCAAAGGCATCGACATAAATATCCAAGCGCCAGACAGATGCGACAACCAATGCCATGGTCTGAGCCAACCAGATCAGCATCAACCACCGCAGCACAGAACGTCCGGCCAAAAAGGGGCGGGCCATGACAGCAAACAGCCCGGCCAGTAGCGCAGTCACCAGCAGCGGATAAGCGCCACGATGAGCGTATGCCGCCGGACTGATCCCATCGGGCAGGCCTGCATCCCCATAAAGAAACAGCACATCCATCCCGGTTTGCACCGCAAACAGCGCGTTGAACGCAATCAGCGACCGCGCAACAGAGCCTGCATTGATCACACCCTCGCGCCGCACGGTCGCACGCTGTGGCTTGCGTGCGCGCAGACGTTCCCGCATCCGCCAAGTGACTAGCGTGGGCCAGATGGTCGCCGCCAGAAACAGCCAGAACCACACACGCCACCAATCGGGCGCCGGTAGCTCAAGCGCCGTAACGCCGCTCACCCAACGGTCCAGAACCGGGTTTGCGGCAAGGATCAACAGGGCAAAAATCAAGCTTGTCCCCGCGGGGACACCCCAGGCCATCACCAAGCGCCGCAGGTCCATCCGGGCCAAATTGAGATCGCTCAACCGACGCGCGCCCTGCGACCCATCCTGAAAGGTCTGCGCAGGAGCGACCCACCACAACCGCACCGCGCCCCGCAGCAGATCAAGGCGGGAAACCCCTGCAATGGCAGCAGTACAAAGCGAAAGCCCGACAAGCGCAATCAGCAGGGACAAAGGCTGCACCAGCTCGATCAGCGGCAACAGGCTGAGGACCGCGCCCGTCGCGATCCCGACCCGCGTGCGCACGGTCAGCCGCGGCCACGCCAAACCAAGACCCGCAAACAGCACAGCCCCGAAAAAGATCGCGATGTTCAGCCCCGCCACCGTGTCCCATACCAGCACATCACCCAAGGCAATCAAAGCAAGCAGCAGCAGCGCCTTGCCCCCATCCAACCGCCGCACCTTGCGTCGTTGTTCCGTCTTGTCTGCTGGTGCATCCAGCCACCAGCCATCCTGCTCCATCGCCAATGGCACACCGGGTATCGTCAAAGCTTTCACTGTCCTGCCTCTCTTCGTCACTTGCTTTGCGGGCAAGCTGACAGACGTTGGTGCAGATCAACCGCGCCCATTTGTGCAGAGCTTGTGCAGAGGGGTGGTGGTTGCCAAAACCGCCCGGTCATGCCACTTCGGGACTCTGTCGCCGTCCGGAAGGATCACGAAGATGCAGACCACCACGACCACAGACACCACCGCCACGACCCACCTGCCGCAGGTCACCGAACCGCGCAATCCCGGCATGAAGCTGGATCTGGATTGGGTCGCGCGCGTGCAGGCCAACACCTCGGCCATCGAAAGGCGCTGCGCGACGCTGCCCGGACGCCGGTCGATCAAGAAGGACCATCAGGCCGCGTGGCTCCTCAAGGCGGTCAGCTGTATCGACCTGACCACGCTGTCCGGCGACGACACGGAACGGCGTGTGCACCGGCTCTGCGCCAAGGCGCGCCAGCCTGTCAGGGCCGAGATGCTGGAGGCGCTTGGCATGCCCGGTCTGACCACGGGTGCCGTCTGTGTCTATCACGAGATGATCCCTGCCGCTGTGACAGCCTTGAAAGGCTCCGGCATTCCCGTGGCAGCTGTCTCTACTGGCTTCCCGGCGGGCCTGTCCCCCTTCCACCTGCGCATTCAGGAAATCCGAGAAAGCGTCGCGGTAGGGGCAGAAGAGATCGATATCGTCATCACGCGCCGCCACGTGCTGGAAGGCAATTGGCAGGCTCTCTATGACGAAATGGCAGAGATGCGGGAGGCCTGCGGTGACGCCCATGTCAAAGCGATCCTCGCCACCGGAGAATTGGGCAGTCTGCGCAACGTGGCCCGCGCGTCGCTGGTCTGCATGATGGCTGGGGCGGATTTCATCAAGACCTCGACAGGCAAGGAAAGCGTGAACGCCACCTTGCCTGTCACTCTGGTGATGATCCGGGCCATTCGTGACTATTACGAACACACCGGCTATCGTGTGGGGTACAAACCGGCGGGCGGGATTTCCAAGGCCAAGGACGCCCTCGTTTACCTGTCGCTGATCAAGGAAGAGTTGGGCGACCGCTGGTTGCAACCGGACCTGTTCCGGTTTGGCGCATCCTCGCTGCTGGGCGACATCGAACGCCAGTTGGAACACCACCTGACCGGTGCCTATTCCGCCGGATACCGTCACGCGATTGGCTGACCGGAATTTTAAAAAAATTCCGGAACGTTTTCTGTGACAGAAAACGGGACCCGGATCGAAACGAAGGACGACATGATGACCGTCAAAGAGATTTTCGAGAACATGGATTACGGCACCGCACCGGAAGCAGCCAGAGATGCCCTCGCCTGGATCGTTGATCAAGGCGCACGGTTCGGCCATTTCATCAACGGCCAGTTCACCGATCCTTCGGACGGCTTTGAAAGCAAGAACCCTGCCACGGGCGAGGTACTCGCTACCCTGTCACAAGCCACGCAAACCGATGTAGACGCAGCCGTCAAAGCGGCCCGCGCGGCCCAGCCCAAGTGGGTCAAGTCGGGCGGCCATGCGCGTGCCCGCATCCTCTATGCCATTGCGCGGCTCTTGCAGAAACACAGCCGTCTCTTTGCCGTGCTCGAAACCCTCGACAACGGCAAACCCATCCGTGAAAGCCGCGACATCGACATCCCCCTCGCCCAGCGCCATTTCTACTACCACGCAGGCATGGCGCAATTGATGGAATCGGAACTGCCCAACCGCGATGCACTGGGCGTCTGCGGCCAGATCATCCCATGGAACTTCCCTCTGTTGATGTTGGCATGGAAAATCGCGCCTGCCCTCGCCATGGGGAACACGGTTGTTCTGAAACCCGCCGAATACACATCGCTGACTGCTCTGCTGTTTGCAGACATTTGCCGTCAGGCCGGTGTCCCGAAGGGCGTGGTCAACATCGTCACCGGCGACGGCGCGGTGGGCGAGATGATCGTGAATGCTGACGTGGACAAGGTCGCCTTCACAGGCTCCACCGCCGTGGGCCGCCGCATCCGCGAAGCGACGGCTGGTACGGGCAAGGAACTGACGCTCGAACTGGGGGGCAAATCCCCCTACATCGTCTTTGACGATGCCGATCTGGACTCAGCCGTCGAAGGGTTGGTCGACGCCATCTGGTTCAACCAAGGACAGGTCTGCTGCGCTGGCTCACGCCTGCTGGTGCACGAACCCGTGGCCGAGGCGTTCTATGCCAAGCTGCGGGCCCGGATGGACAAGCTGCGCATTGGCGATCCACTCGACAAATCCATCGACGTGGGCGCGGTCGTTGACCCGGTTCAGCTGGATACGATCAGCAAGATGGTCAGCAGCAACACTGCTGGACAGGTCTATCAACCGTCATCGTCCCTACCCGCAACTGGCTGCTACTACCCACCGACCCTGATCACCGGCCTGAACACGGCTGACCCGCTGATGCAGGAAGAGATTTTTGGCCCCGTCCTTGTCTCGACCACGTTCCGCACCCCGTCAGAGGCCGTGGAGCTAGCCAACAACACCCGCTACGGGCTGGCCGCAACGCTTTGGACCGAAAACGTCAACCTCGCGCTCGACGTGGCGCCGAAACTGGCGGCAGGCGTTGTCTGGGTGAATGCCACGAACCTCTTTGACGCGGCCGCAGGCTTTGGCGGTGTACGCGAAAGTGGTTTTGGACGTGAAGGCGGCTGGGAAGGGCTACAAGCCTATACCAAGCCCAAGGGATCACCCAAGGCGCTGAAGTCGATTACGGCCTTCACGGGCGAGGACACCCCAAGCGACCCGCTGGACCGGACCGCCAAACTGTACATCGGGGGCAAACAGGCCCGTCCTGACGGCGGGTACTCCAGCAATGTCTACGGCAAGAACGGCGCGTTGCTCGGCCAGTCCAGCCTTGCCAACCGCAAGGACGTACGCAACGCAGTCGAAGCGGCGTCAGCCGCCAAAGGATGGGCCAAGACCACCGGCCACCTGCGCGCACAAATCCTGTACTACATCGCCGAAAATCTCGCTGCACGAGGAGACGAATTCGCAAACCGCCTGAACGCCCTGCAAGGCGGCCGTTCTGGCGACAAGGAGGTCGAGGCAAGCATCCAACGCCTGTTCACCTATGCGGCCTGGGCAGACAAATATGACGGCGCTGCCAAGGGCGTGCCGATCCGCGGCGTCGCTCTGGCGATGAATGAACCCACGGGCATCATCGGGGCCCTGTGCCCGGACGAAGCACCGCTTCTGGGCCTCGTCTCCCTCATGGCACCAGCCATTGCCATGGGCAACCGCTCGGTGCTGGTGGCATCACAACCCTTCCCGCTCGCTGCAACCGATTTCTACCAGGTGCTCGAAACCTCGGACGTGCCTGCGGGGGTGGTGAACATCCTGACCGGCAAGCATGAGGAGCTTGCACCGCATATGGCGAAACATCTGAATGTCGATGCCGTCTGGTCCTTCTCGGGCAGTGACCTGTCCGCGACCATCGAACGGGAAGCCGCTGGCAACCTGAAACGCACGTGGGTGAACCACGGCAAGGCCCGCGACTGGATGGGATCTGCCGGTGAAGGCAAGGCGTTCCTGCTGGCCGCCACAGAGGTCAAAACCATCTGGGTGCCCTACGGCGAATAAGACTTCTTCTGACTGGAAGTACGATCAGGGGAGTTCGAGGGAGCAGACAGCCCCCTCGTCAGCAGGAATAGGTCGCGCGTGCGCAGCACTCAATTGGCGACGGTTGTTTCCAGACCTTCCGGCTGACCCACCACGACGAAATGCAGGCTATCGGGGTCGAGCAACTCGCCCGCCACACGCTTCACATCCTCCAAAGTCACCGCCTCGACCTTGTCGTTGCGGGTCGCGATATAGTCGATGGGAAGGCCAAGCATCTGCATGCCAACCATGATCCGCGCGATAGGTCCATTGCCGTCAAATCGCAAAGGATAGGCGCCTGTCACATAGAGTTTGGCGGCCTCCAACTCGTCCTCAGTGACACCTTCGGCAGCGGCGCGGGCCCACTCGTCACGTATGACTGACACAGCTTCGGCGATCCGATCATTCGCGGATGCGACCTGCCCCTGATATGTCGCGGCGTGATCCTGTGGCACGAGGAACGAATAGACGCCATAGGTCAGCCCGCGCTTCTCTCGCACCTCGGTCATCAGGCGGCTTTCGAACCCACCAGCCCCGATCACCTGGTTCAGGACACGCGCGGCAAAGAAATCAGGATCGTCCTGTTCGATTCCAGCCTGCCCAAAGAGGGCAACAGATTGCGGCGTGTCGAAGGGCACCACGGTTGTTCCACCCTCGATCAGGATATCTGCGGGGCCAGGTTGCGGCGCGCCCTCGTCCGGCAGTGCGCCGAGCAATTCGTCAAGGAGCGGACCCAGTTCTTCGGGCGTGACATCGCCAACAGCCCCAACGTAGAGCCTGTCCTTGGCAAAGACGGCACGATGTGCATCGATCATGTCCTCGCGCGTCAGCGCAGTCACGCTGTCAGTCGTACCGCGATAGTTGGAGCCATAGGGATGGTCGCCATAGGCCATCTTGTTGAAGGCGGCGCGGGCAATCTCGTTCGGATCCTGGGCATCGGACCGCAGGCCCGTGAGTACCTGTTCCCGGACGCGATCCAGCGCCTCTTGCCCGAATGTGGGTTCAATTATCGATTTACGTAGCAGTTCGACCGCTTCGTCACGATTTTCGGTCAGAAAGCGGGCCGACACCGCCAGACTGTCATCACTCACGTCATAATCAAAGGACGCGGCCAGAGCTTCCAACTCGCGCGCAAAGGCGCGTGCATCCAGATCAGCGGCACCCTCTTCCAGAAGGCCGGTCATCAGGTTGACGGCCCCCCGTTTGTCCGGCGTATCCAGCGATGCGCCGCCACGGAACCGCAACTCAAGCGCCATGAACGGGATCGACGGCTCTTGCACCAACCACGCGGTGATGCCGCCGGGGCTGACAACTTCGGTGATGTCCACCTCGGCTCGAGCGGGCAGACTGGCAAACAGGGCAATGGTCAGGGCTGCGAAAATTCGGATCATTGTGTCACCTCATCGGAGAGCGGACGGGTCAGCCAACCGGTCACGGATGCATTGCGGTCCAGAACCATGCGGGCGGCTTCCATGATATCTTCCTCTGTCACGGCTTGAAGGATGTCAGGCCACGCCTGCACATCTTCGACGGTCAGCCCAACGGACAGGGCCGCCCCGTATCTGCGGGCGATGCCGTCGACATTGTCACGCTCGTAGATCTGGCTGGCGCGCAACTGGTACTTGATGCGTTCCAGCAGCGCGCTGTCCACGCCATCCTTAAGGAACTGGGCAAGCGTTTCGTCCATGGCGGCCTCCGCCTCCTCGAGGGAAAGGCCCGGCACAGGCACGATCACCACGTCAAAGGTCGTATCGTCCAACGAGGTCCCACGATAGAAAGCACCGGAAAAGACGGCCTTTTGCTGCTCGAATTGCAGCTTTTCGGTCATGTAGCTTGTCTGCCCACCCCCTAGCACCTCGGCCAGCAGTGTAAGCGCAGCTGCCGCTTCCTGATCTCCGGGATCGCGTTCGGGCGCGAGATACGAACGGCTCACATATTCCTGCCCCACGCGCGCATCGCGGTAGATCAAGCGCCGCTCCGCCGTCTGCGGGGGTTCTTGTGATCGCACACGTTCCGGCAGATCGGGATTTGCCGGGATCACACCGTAGTACTTGTCCGCCAGTTCACGCACCTCTTCCGGTGTTACATCGCCAGACACCACAAGGATCGCGTTGTTGGGGTAGTAGTACGTGTCGTAGAAGCCCAGCGCGTCGTCCATATCCAATGCTTCCATCTCGTGCCGCCAGCCAATGATCGGCACGCCGTAGCGATGGTTGAGATATTGCGCGGCATTGATCTGTTCCGAGTACAGAGCGCGTGGATTGCTGTCAGTCCGCTGGTTACGCTCTTCCAGGATCACATCGCGTTCGGTCGCGACATTCTGGGGCGTGAAGTTGATGTTGCGCATGCGATCAGCTTCCATCCGCATCATCAATTCCAGACGATCCGCCGCCACGCGTTGGAAATACGCGGTGTAGTCATAGCTTGTGAACGCATTGTCAGTCCCGCCATTGGCCGCAACTGTGGCCGACAATTCGCCATCGGCAAGCGTGTCGGTCGCCTTGAACAGCAGGTGTTCAAGGAAGTGCGCGACACCAGATGACCCGACGGGTTCGTCTGCAGAGCCCGCCTTGTACCAGACCATATGCTGCAACACCGGTGCCCGGTGGTCTTCCACCACCACCACCTGCATCCCGTTATCAAGGGTAAAGGTTGTAACCGCTTCCTGTGCTGCGTGCACGGCAAAGGACGAAACAGTCAGGGCAAGGCCGGCAAGTGCGGCGCGCAATCGTAGCATGTCGGGAACAACCTCGGCAGTTTACATTGATCAACACATACGGCCACACCGCCGCGGATCAAGCGTTACTGGCAGGTTTGTGAGCGAAGGGACGCTTAGCGACGCCGCCGACGCGTTGCCAGTGCCGGTGCCGTTGGGGTGGGAACGCCCGCATTCTGGAACGTGCGTGCCGTTTTGGCTGCGTCAAGGGCCTCGCGACGGTAAGCTTGGTTGTAGACATCCTCACGCACGATACGAATCTGCGTCAAACGGGATTGACGCTTGCGAAACTCTGCATCAGCGGCAGCGAGTGTCGCGCGAATGTTGGCATCCCGGCCGAAACGACTGGCATGGTTGACCAAAGCGCCATCTGCCCCGGGAATCGGAGCATTTGGAGAGGACCGTTGCCCCCCCAGTGCCGCCGCGCTGTCTTCCAGTGGGCGCTGATCTGTCCGATTGAACCCGCCGGGTGTAGGTTGCGGCAAGGCCGAGAAGCTTTCTGGCTGTTCCAGCGGCTTTGACGGTACGACAATGAATTCATCCGGACCGTCACCACGCGATGTTACCTGGCGCAGGCCCTTGTTCTCGCAAGCAGCGAGGAAGGTCACGGCTATCATGGCACATGCGATCAGTCGCATCGAAAGTCTCCCTTTGTCAGCGAGCTTTATCGCAGCTTCGCCCACCTTGTCACGCGCCCTTTTTCCGTGCTGCGCCTTCGCTGCCGAAGAAGACAAGGCCGATGGCACCCGCAAAAATAAAGATGTCGGCGACATTGAACACAAATGGATTGTTGATACCGCAGCACGACATGTTCAGGAAATCCAGAACAAAGCCATAAAGCAACCTGTCCAGCACATTGGCGAGTGCCCCGCCGATCAGCAAACCTGCACTCGCGTAGGCCAGTCGCCCTTGCGGATGTTTCCAAACCCACCACAAAACGCCCACGCAAATCACGATCGCGACGGCGATCAGAGCCCAAACACTGGTGCCATCTCCGAAGAGGCCAAAGTTGATCCCCCGGTTTTCGCCATATCGGAAGTTCAGCAGCGGCGGCAGCACATCAATGGGCTTGAATTGCGACACGCCCAACACGTGGATTACCCAGTATTTCGACGCTTGGTCGAGCAGAAAGGCGATCGCCGCAGAGATCCAGAGCAGTTTCATTCAGCCCTCAATGCCGGAAATGCCGCATGCCCGTAAAGACCATCGCCAGCCCGGCCTCGTCCGCGGCGGCAATCACCTCATCGTCACGCATTGATCCACCGGGCTGGATCAGGGCGGTAGCGCCGGCCTCTGCCGCTGTGATCAAACCATCGGCGAAGGGAAAGAATGCATCCGACGCGACAACCGATCCTTGGGTCAGCGGTGCAGACAGGCCCATCACCTCGGCCATGTCCTGCGCCTTGCGTGCTGCGATCCGCGTGCTGTCTACCCGGCTCATCTGGCCTGCTCCGACACCCACGGTTGCACCATCCTTGACGTAAATGATCGCGTTGGATTTCACGTGCTTGGCCACGATCCAGGCAAAGAGCAGATCACTCAGCTCCTGATCGGAGGGCTGGCGCTTGGTCACAACTTTTAGGTCGCCGCGGCTGATACGGCCCACATCCTTATCCTGCACCAGAAAGCCACCCGACACTTGCTTGACGGCAAGCGCCGCGGAAGAGGCATCAGCCAGCCCGTTTGTCGTCAGCAAGCGCAGGTTTTTCTTGGCGGCGAACACCTCGCGCGCTTCGGTGCTTGCACCTGGCGCGATTACCACTTCGGTGAAGATACCGGTGATCTCCTTGGCGGTTTCCGCGTCCAGTTCATGGTTCAGCGCGATAATCCCACCAAAGGCTGACGTGCGGTCGCAATCAAAGGCGCGGCTATAGGCCTCTTTCAACGTCTCACCAGTCGCAACCCCACAAGGGTTGGCATGCTTGATGATCGCGCAGGCGGGGCCTTGGCCCGCAAACTCGCTGACCAGCTCAAACGCAGCATCCGTGTCATTGATGTTGTTATAGGACAGTTCTTTGCCCTGATGTTGGGTGGCCGTTGCAACCCCGGGGCGGGCGGAGCCATCAGCATAGAACGCTGCCGCTTGATGCGGGTTCTCGCCATAGCGCAGGGTCTGGGCCAACTGCCCGCCAAAAGTGCGACGGCGCGGTGTCTCATTCACTTGAGCCGCCATCCACGTACTGACCGCCGTGTCATAGGCCGCCGTCCGGGCATAGGCGGTCTGTGCCAACCGCTGGCGCAGGGTATAGGTTGTCTGACCGTCATGCGCTGCCAATTCGGTCAGCACGACATCGTAGTCCTCGACATCCACAACGATGTTCACAAAGCCATGGTTCTTGGCCGCCGAGCGGATCATAGCCGGGCCACCAATGTCGATATTCTCGATCACCTCGGCGTATTCCGCGCCCTTGGCGACGGTTTCTTCAAACGGGTACAGGTTCACGACAACCAGATCGATGGCACCGATCCCGTGTTCGGTCATCGAGGCGACATGATCATCATTGTCGCGCAAGGCCAGCAGACCGCCATGCACAACCGGGTGCAGCGTTTTGACGCGACCGTCCATCATCTCGGGAAAGCCAGTGACCTCGCTCACATCCTTGACCGCAAGCCCGGCCTCGCGCAGCGTGCGGGCAGTCCCGCCTGTGCTTAACAGCTCAACCCCATGACCGGCCAGTGCGGTAGCAAAGTCGACCAGTCCGGTCTTGTCGGACACGGAGATCAAAGCACGGCGGACGAGGGTCAGGTCGGTCATGTTGGCAGCATTCCTTTAGTCATATACCTCGCCGGGTTCATCCCGGCTTAGGTCGCGGATGCCCATGGCAGTTTCCTGCGCTTTGGACAAGGACCAGCGCACACGGGTGGCAAATGTCATCGCACGCCCCGACAGCACGATCTGCTGCGTGGCACGAGGCTTGAGCCGCCCCTTCTCAAGGTACACGCTCGGCTCCAGCGACAGGTCACGGGTGCCGTCGTGGCGGAACACCCATAGCTCTCCGCTCTTCAGCGCCATGGACACCGCAGACCCACCCATATCCAGTTCGGCATGCACCTCCGGATGCAGGTGAAAGCGGATATCGAACGGGACGCCCGCCAGTTTCTTGGTGTCCATCACCTTGTCAAATAACCGTTTTTCGCCGTCTTCCATGGCCAGCAACATGTCTTCGCCGGCGATGCCCCGCCCATCAAATGTCAATTCAAGCTGACGTGCGTGAGTCAGACCATGGGTCCGGACATAGCCATCATGTCCACCCTGAAAGCGCAATCCATCAGGGGCGTGATTGATTTCGATAGGAACATGGATCGGCGCATCGATCAGCGTCTCACGAGCCGTGGCCCGTTCCGCATCGCCCAGACGCGCGCTGGAATACCCGTCCAACGACAACGCCGAATGCGACGGTGTGGCGCGGCCTGCTCGGCGCCAATCGGCACCGAAACTCGCACCGGATCCGCAATTCACGATCATCGGACGTCGGCCGGACGTCACTTCGAAGGCAAGAGTGGAGGCATGTGCATTGTGCCCAGCCTCGGGCTTGGGAGGGGCCGACGCATCAATGATCACACTTGTCCGCCCCGAGCTCAGCCGCGCATATCCCATGGACAATCCATCCGGCTGCCGCGTCTTGACGCCGGATGCCGCCAGCGCGTGATCCAGCCACCCTTCTTGTCCACGCCCGCCACCGTGGAAGCGGGCCAAGCCACCATCGGAATGGCGCAAGGTGCGCAAAGTCGGGGCGATCCGTTCGATGGCGGCGGTGCACGTGTCTGGCACGGGTTTCGCGGCTTCCTCCAACGCGGCTACGGCCCATGTCAGCAGGGTAAAAACCTCAAGCAGTTCTTCGGGATTGCGGGTCGGCAAACCGCCTTGTTCGTCAATCTGGTCGTTGCATTCCTTTGCCAGGGCCGCGACAGCGGGCGGGGTCAGATCCTCCATCCCCTCCAGTGCCAGACCTGCATAGATCAGCCCGGTCAGCGCTTCGAAGCGCGGCAGGCCGGGCGCCGCAGCTTGCCAACGCTTCGCCAGAAAGCGGGTCTGCTGCGCGAGGCTAAGATAAAACGCATCGGTGGCCGGCACTTCGTGACCGCGCAGCAAAAACAGGGCGTGGTTGATCCAGCGGATCAGGCGGCGGCCCGTCAGGTCAGGGGTCCAGCCCGGTCCACGCCCACGGCCAAACCGTTCGATCCACCCCCACAACCACCTCTGACCCAATTCGCGGGTCGATGCATCCCCCACAGCAGCGAGGTCATCCAACCAGGCAAAGCCATGAATTTCGTCAAGATAGGCGCGGTCCGGGGCGTTGATCTCCCAGATCATCATGCCTTTCGCTTCGATCAATGCGCCCGCGAACAGGTAGTTCCCCGCCACAAGCTGCCGCCCCTTGGCAAAGCTGCCGATGGTGCGCGGCTCCGGGGACGACACGAAAGCCGTCACCGCCTTGGCCTGGGTTGCACGGCGTGCGTGCCAACGGTTCAGGAACCGTGTTTTTCGTGCGGTCAGCCCGCTCAGGGTGGACATGCTCTCTGCCTCTACGCGTCTACGGCGTTTTGAGCAGCACTTTAGCGGGTGTCTACGCGCAAGTCACGCGATGTCAGTCGGTCTTGCGCAAGCATGCGACATAGAAGCCATCCATGCCGCCCTGATCCGCCCAATGGTCAGGGCGCAGGCGCAATCCGCCTTCTTCCGTGATCCATGCCGGGTCGATGCCCGGACGGTCCAAGGCGTCCCGATCGATGGTCAGAGATGGATGTCGGCCCAGAGCCTCTTCCACCTGAACCTCGCCTTCATCGGGAAGCAGCGAGCAGGTGCAGAAGACCATACGTCCCCCCGGCTTGAGC
This sequence comes from Tateyamaria sp. LSS28, assembly GCF_059611725.1. Taxonomy (NCBI): domain Bacteria; kingdom Pseudomonadati; phylum Pseudomonadota; class Alphaproteobacteria; order Rhodobacterales; family Roseobacteraceae; genus Tateyamaria; species Tateyamaria sp. LSS28. Next base: position 569,396 of record NZ_JCAPFI010000001.1, read on the forward strand.
AGGGTGACAGCGTGATCCAGCATACGCGCCTGCAGATCGATCAACGCGCCAAATTCTGACCCATCCTTGGCAAAGGGCAGATCAGGGTGGCGACGGATCGTACCTGTGGCCGAACAAGGCGCGTCGAGCAAAATGGCATCGTATTGCCCCGTCACCTCAAACGCATCCGCCACCTGCGTCTTGGCCGTCAGCTTGGTGCGCACAAGGTTTTGCTTCACCCGCTCCATCCGCCCTTCGGAAATATCGACCGCAGTAGCATCAGCACCCGTCGCGGCCAGCTGCAACGTCTTGCCACCGGGTGCCGCGCACAGGTCCAGCACCGCCTCGCCCTTCTGCGCATCCAGAACGCGGGCCGGGATAGCGGCGGCAGCATCCTGCACCCACCATTGACCTTCCGTGAACCCCGGCAGGGCCGAGACCTGGCCCGCATCCATCAGCCGCACTGATCCGGTGGGCAGCACCTTGCCACCAACGGCCTTGGCCACATCCGCTGCGTTGCCCTTCACACTCAAGTCTAGCGGCGCGCCTTCGAACTGCACGCTTTCCATGACCAACACAGCCTCACCACCCCAAGCCTCGACCAGCGGGCCGCGCAGCCATTTGGGCAGGCGCGGGGTGCGCAGGGCGGACCATTGCTCTGGCCCCTTGTCCGCCACCTTGCGCAGGACTGCATTCACGAGACCCTTGAGATGCCCGTAGCGCTTGTGGCGCGAAACGACATTCACCATCGAGTTGACGACCCCATGCGCGGCCTCGCCCGCGCACAGCTCAATTGTCCCGACGCGCAGTGCATTGCGAACGGTCAGCGGTGGGTATTTCTGAAGATGTTTTTGCAGGAGGCGGTCGGCGCGTTCCATCCCACGTAAGGTTTCGGTGGCAAGCCTTTGCGCCCGGGCACGGTCCGCTGGGTCGAGGCGATCCAATGCGCCCGCCCCGATGAGCTCCGGCAACAGCTTGCCCTCGCCAATGATCTGATCCAGCAGGTAAATCGCGCTGCGGCGCGCGGGCAGGCCACCATCTTTTGCGGGTTTATCGCTCATATCTGTTCCCGATCCATGCTGTCGCACCCGCTTGCGGGGCCGAAGGTCGGGCGTATATCAAGGGCATGATCCAAGAGGAACCCACGATGTCAGACGACCCAAATCGCCCCGACGCACCGCCGGGTATCCCATCGACGCCAGACCCCATACCGGCCCCCGCGCCGACCGAAGCGCCGCAACCGGACCCGCCCGCACCTACGCCGGAAACGCCAGTGGAAGTGCCGCCGCAAACAGATGCCGATTTGCCCCCCGCCGCCCAGCGCGCGCTGGCCGAGGCAGAGAAGCGGCACAAGGCTGCCAAGAACATGGATCTGCCAACCGAGTTGGGAGGCCGAGACGGGCCGGAGCCCGTCCGCTATGGGGATTGGGAGAAAAAAGGGATTGCGGTCGACTTCTGATCGCGCTCAGCGCAGCCGGAACATCGCGCTGTCACCGGCACCCCGGTCGGACGTGAACTTGATACGTCCGTCAGCCGTCGCCTGCACTTCCTGACAATTGTAGCCCAAGGCATCGCCACCCCAGAACAGGTCTCGACAGAAGTATCCGTCTTTCCACGACCACGTGCCCTCGACATCCCAGCGCGCACCGCGCCCTTCGATTTTACCGTCCGGTTTCACGTTCAACTTCACAAACGGACGCGTCAGCGTCTTGCCATTCACCAGTTGCACGAATCTCTGCTGATCATCAACCTTCACAAGGTCAGCCAGAGCAGGCCCGGTAGCAAGCGCGGCAACCGCCGCAAACATCATCATACGCATATCACAAGCACCTTCACGCGATGGCGTCCTTTGCCAGCGTTTACGCATGATCAGGTGAATTGGTTCACTCAGGCGGTGAAAATACGGCTGCCCAGTGGCGTTTATCCGCGCATTCCAAGTACATCGAGCATATCGTACTGCCCCGGCGCCTTGTCTTGGGCCCACAGGGCCGCACGCAGCGCGCCCTTGGCAAACAGAGCCCGATCCGTGGCCATGTGCTTGAGCACAATGCGCTCGCCAGAACCGGCAAATAGAACCTCGTGCTCGCCCACAATGTCGCCGCCTCGAATGACTGAAAAGCCAATATCGCCCCGCTTGCGTGCACCGGTGATCCCGTCACGGGCGGCGTCGCGCACCTGCTCCAGATCCACACCACGCCCCTTGGCGGCGGCCTCTCCCAGCATCAGCGCCGTGCCCGAAGGTGCATCGACTTTGTGATGGTGGTGCCCCTCGATCACCTCGATATCGAAATCCTCGTCCAGCGCCGCCGCCACTTGTTTCGTCAGCTGCACCAACAGGTTCACCCCAAGACTCATGTTGCCCGCCCGGACAATCGGCGAATGCCGGGCCGCCGGTTCCAACTGGGCGATCTGATCATCGCTCATGCCCGTTGTGCCAATGATATGCGCCGCACGGGCCTGTGCCGCGATCTTGGACAGGGCAATCGTCGCCTCGGGTGCGGTAAAGTCGATCACGGCCTGCGCCTTGGCCATCGGTTCCAGTGGATCGTCGTACACCATGGCGCCCAAAGGCTGACCGCCCATCGCCTCGCCCACATCGCGCCCGATCCAATCGTGGCCGGGCCGCTCCAACGCGCCGACAAGACGCATCCGGTCATCCTTCAGCACCGCGCTGATCAGCATTTGGCCCATCCGGCCCGATGCCCCCGCAATCACGATACCCGGCAAATCTGACATGTCCCTCACCCCTTTTGGCGGTTTCCCGCTTCACTAGCTTGCCCCGCCGCGCTTGGCAAAGGTCAGCGCCTGTCTTAGATGGAGAAAATGGCAAAGAATAAGTTTCATGACGGTCCCGGCCCTTCGCAACGGCAACTGCGCGTGGGCGAACTGATCCGCCGCACCCTGTCCGAGGTGCTGGCGCGGGGTGACGTGCATGACCCCGACCTCAACCGCATGTCCATCACGGTGGGCGAAGTGCGGACCTCTCCCGATCTCAAGATCGCGACAGCCTATGTCCTGCCCCTGGGCGGTCAGGGGCAAGAGGACGTGCTCAAGCTGCTGGCGCGCAACAAGGGCGAGCTGCGGCGCGCAGTGTCCAAGAAACTGGCCCTGAAATTTGCACCTGACCTGCGGTTCCAACTGGACGAGACGTTTGACCGGATGGACGACACGCGGCGCATGCTGAACCAGGATGCGGTGCGGCGGGATACCGAAGCATGATGCTAAGGGCAGCCGCACTTGTGCTGCTGTCATGGGCGCTGCCCGCATGGGCCGTGACCTGCGAAGACATCCGGTATCAGGACAACAGCTACACCATCTGCACGGTCTATGCGGCCAAAGAAGAGCTGCGGTTGTTCCTGTATAATGACGGAGGCGCGCCATACGGCCACTTCAACGCAGTGGACCGCGCCCTGCAATCAGATGGCGAAACACTCAGCTTCGGCATGAACGCGGGCATGTATCACGAGGATCGCGCGCCGGTGGGGCACTATGTCGAGAATGGGAAAGAGGTCATGCGTGTGATCGCCAACCCCGGCCCCGGCAATTTCGGATTGCTACCCAACGGCATCCTGTGCCTGCGACCCGGGCGGGCTGACGTGTTCGAAACACTGGACTATGTGGATCAGTCGCCCGACTGCACCTTTGCCACGCAATCAGGACCAATGCTGGTGATCGATGGCAACTTGCATCCGCGCTTTCTGCCTGACAGCACTTCGCGCTTTATCCGCAACGGGGTGGGCACCACGGCGGACGGGTCCAAGGCGATCTTTGCCATCTCGAACAATTCTGTCACTTTTTACGAATTCGGCAGCCTGTACCGGGATCACCTGAAACTGCCCAACGCGCTCTTCTTTGATGGCAACATCTCGCGCCTCTACGCACCCGACCTGAACCGGGACGATTTCGGCTTTGCCGTCGGCCCCATCATTGGCACGGTCGAGACCGGCAATTGACAAGGGCCACGGCCCTGCGATAGGCGGCAGCCCTCACGCAAAAACGAGGGTGACATGGGCCGTTCACGCAAAGGGCGCGACATTTCCGGTTGGTTGGTGGTGGACAAGCCTGCGGGCCTGACCTCGACTGCGGTCGTGAACAAAGTGCGATGGGCGCTGCAAGCCAAAAAGGCCGGGCACGCGGGCACCCTCGATCCCGAAGCCACCGGCGTTCTGGCCGTCGCCTTGGGCGAAGCGACCAAGACGGTCCCCTACATTACCGACGCACTCAAGGCGTACCGCTTTACCGTCAGGCTGGGACAGGCCACCAATACTGACGATGCCGAAGGAGAGGTGATCGCGCAATCCGACACCCGCCCATCAGATGACGAGGTCAAAGATGCGCTTGGTCCATTTGTCGGGGACATCATGCAGGTTCCGCCCAAGTTCTCCGCCGTGAAGATCGACGGCCAGCGCGCCTACAAACTCGCCCGTGATGGTGAGGATGTCGAGATTGAGGCCCGCCCCCTATGGGTCGAGGAACTTGTACTGACCGACCGACCCGATCCCGATCACGTCGAGCTGGAGATGGTGTGCGGCAAAGGTGGCTATGTTCGCTCAATCGCGCGCGACTTGGGGGAAGCGCTGGGATGTTACGGTCACGTGCGTGAATTGCGACGTATCTGGTCCGGCCCGTTCGAAGCCGCCGATGGCCTGACCTTCGACCAAATCGAAGAGATGGCGCAGACACCCGCATTGGACGAGCACCTGCGCCCCATTTCCGAAGGGCTGGCTGATCTGCCCGAACTGCGGGCCACAGCCGAAGGGGCCGCGCGGCTGCGCAACGGCAACCCCGGCATGGTCCTGGCGGCGGACGTCGAATACGGAGAAGAGTGCTGGGCGTCCTTTGAAGGCAAACCGGTTGCTGTCGGGCGCTACAAGGCAGGCGAATTGCACCCCGCACGGGTCTTCAACCTGTAACACTCGGTCCGCTACCGGCACTTTCTGGTCAGGAATTCCACTAGTTGTCCCGCAGAATTGTTACAATTTATGGACCCCAGGTAAGCCCTGCGTGAGTGCTCTATGAATTAGGAACTATTCAGTCCACATTTACCTCATCAAGTTTGAAACGCCCAAAACCGATGAGAGATGATATGACCCAAATTACCCTCCGCACCGTTGGCACCGTTCTGACCGCTGGCGCATTCGCCACCATCGCATTCGACGCATTCGGCCAGGCGCTGAGCCCGCTCTTCGGCTATGCAAAACTGGCCCCCGTCGGACTGGCGGGCGCATCGCTCAAGGCGATCTTTGGCGCAAACCCCTCGGGCGCGGCACACCTGTTGCACGCCTTAACTGGCCTGATCTTCTATGCCGTTGGTTATTTCGTCATTGCCCGTCCCATCCAGCTGGCCGTCATGCCCCGCCTGCATTGGTCGATCACGGCCGTGGTCTACGGCATCGCGCTTTGGGTGTTTGCGCTCTACGTCATGGCGCACCTGGTGACCGGCAACAAACCGTTCCTCGGCTTCACCGGCATCACCTGGGTCGCTCTGTGGGGCCATATCGTCTACGCTCTGGTTGCCGCGAGCATCATGGAGGCCAAGGGCGTTGTTCTGGACCTACGCCGCGAACCCGTGGCCGTGCCCGCTGAATAAGAACACCTGAACAAACCGATTGATGGGGCGGTCTGCGACTGGCAGAACCGCCCCATGATCGTTCGAACCCACACCAAGGGCGATGCGCCCTCGACCGCCGTCTACTCCGATTGCGAGCGGTATCGCTACAGCCTGACACGCATCTGGGATGACACGGGACGCCGCGTGAACTTCGTCATGCTGAACCCATCCACGGCGACCGAGGTGCAAAACGACCCAACCGTCGAACGCTGCGAACGACGGGCGCGGACCCTCGGCTATGGCAGCTTTGCTGTCACCAACATCTTTGCATGGCGCGACACCGATCCACGCGCGATGCGGGCTGCCACCGATCCGGTCGGGCCTGAAAACGACGAAAGCATTCTGGAACGGGCGACATGGACACACGACGTGGTGGCAGCCTGGGGAACACATGGCGCGCACCTGGATCGCGGAACACATGTGGCAACGCTGTTACGCAATGTCGATCGTCCGCTCTATCACCTGGGCCTGTCCAAGGCCGGACACCCCAAACACCCGTTATACCTCCCATACGCGCAACAACCGCAGCCTTGGGAAAACGGATCTGGCGTTACCTTACGTTAACCATTTTACGGGATAGGCTTTGTTCCAAACCGCGGATTGCGGTAAATGACCTTTGGGCAAATGCGCCCATTACTTGGAATACGTGTATGTTGTGGCTTGCTGGATTGATGGGACTTGTGGCGGTCGGCGCTGTCGGCGTGATCGACATGATGCCGGTGGAGGAAGGCGAGGAAACGGCGGATGACACATCAGTCACTGGCGGGGAAACTACCCGAACCAGCGACGATGACACGGCGATCACCGACGAAAGCATAGGTGATGACACGCTCACGCTTGGAACCGATGGCGATGACGATCTGACCGGCACAGACGGCGATGATACCTTGCGTGGCGAGGAAGGGGACGACACCCTCGACGGCGGGATGGGAGATGACACGCTCCACGGCGATGATGGTGCGGATGTGATTCATGGCAGCGGTGGCGAAGACGAAATTTACGGCCACAACGACGACGACACGATCAACGGCGGCGCAGGTGACGACTCGATGCACGGCTCCATGGGCGCTGACAGTCTTTCTGGCGGCGAGGGCAATGATGCAGTGCATGGCGGCCTCGACAACGACACACTGGATGGCGGAGAGGGCGAAGACACGCTGTTTGGCGGTTGGGGCGACGACGTGCTGAACGGCATCGAAGGCGCACTTGGTTCTGCAGCGTCAGCCGATTTGGATGGCTCGGGCAACAATGACTATCTGAACGGCGGCGGCGGCGACGACCTCATCATCGCAGGGCAAGAGGACATGGTCACAGCAGGCGAAGGCGCTGACACAATTGTTGCAGGTGACTGGATCGCCGAAGGTCACGCTGCGACGATCATGGATTTCGATGCGGAAGAGGACAACATTCTGCTGATCCACGACGACGCTGAGGAAGAGCCCCACATCTCTTTGCAACTGGACACCGACGACCCAAGCATCACACAAGTAATGATGAATGGAGTGCCGGTGGCGCACGTGCTGAACGGGGCCGAGATTTCGATCGACGATATCGCCTTGATGCCACTCAGCCTTGCGCAAAGCGCGGGAATGGCTTCGTTCTGACCTGTAGCAGCGCAGGCGCATTGGCCACGCTGTTCACCAACCGCGCGATCCAAGTTGCCAACGCTGCGAATCTCTCCTATACGCGCTCATCCTCGGCAAATGCCCTGGTATTTGGCCCCGTGCTGGACGACATCCCGGCCGGCGGCGTCTCACTCTAACCTAAAAAGGAGACACCGATGTCGATCACTGCTGAAGAAAAAGCACGCGTGATGAAAGAATATGGCACCAAGGAAGGCGACACCGGTTCGCCCGAAGTTCAGGTCGCCATCCTCAGCTCGCGCATCGCCACGCTGACCGAGCACTTCAAAACGCACAAGAAAGACAACCACGGCCGCCGCGGCCTTCTGAAAATGGTTGCCCAGCGTCGCAAGCTGCTCGACTACCTCAAAGGCAAGGAAGAGGCACGGTATACCGACCTCATCAAACGCCTTGGTCTGCGCCGCTAACCCGCGCGCACCAGCGACACGAACAATCGCACCCCACGGGGTGCGATTTGCGTTTTGGGGTCCTCTTGCTGATCACCGCCGCTCAGATCTTCGTCGCCACAACCTGCATCGTCCTCGGTGATGCGGCAGGAAAGGCATTGACGGCATCAGGCTTCGATCCATTCTTCGTGGCGTGGACACGTTTTGCATGTGCCGCCATCGCGCTTGCCCCATTTTGTGGCCTGTCCCGCGACAGCCTGCCTGTTCTGCTTGACCGCCGGGTCATTCTGCGCGCCGCTCTTATAGCGGCCGGCATCTGTTCGATACTGACAGCGCTCAGCACGACGCCATTGCCGGACGTGTTCGGCGCGTTTTTCATTGGTCCCGTCGTCGCTTTTGTCCTGTCAGCGCTATTGCTGGGTGAGCGCATCAACACCGCTCGCGCCCTTCTTCTAGCCTTGGGATTTGGCGGCGTCATGCTGGTGGTCAAACCGGGCTTTGGCCTGACCCCCGGCATCGGCTTCGCGCTGCTCGCCGGTCTCTTGTACGGGTGCTTTCTGGTTGCCACCCGCTGGCTTTCCGGGACGGTTCGCCCGCGCCTTCTTCTGTTTTCGCAACTCAGCATCGGGGCAGTTTTGCTAACGCCGCTCGGGCTTGCAGCAACCGTACCGGCGCTCACACCAAACGCCATCCTCTTGATCACTGGCAGTGCCGCCGGATCAGCGATCGGGAACTTTCTACTTGTCTGGGTCAGTCGCACCACACCCGCCAGCATCGTCGCCCCGTTGATCTACACCCAGCTCATCTCGGCGACGGCGGTGGGTCTGATCCTGTTCAATGATTGGCCGGACATGCTGACACTTGTCGGGCTGGTCGTCATTCTGGCATCTGGCCTCGGGTCTCTTTGGCTGGCGCGATCCGTGCACTAAGTAGCATGGCATGCACAACCTGCCCCGCATCGCCCTTTCCGTCCGCCAACCCTCTGCCTGGGCCATTATCGCAGGCCATAAACCTATTGAAAACCGGACACTCGGTTCAATCCGGGCGGGCTGCATGGTGCCGGGACGCATCGCACTCCACGCTGCCGCCGGCCTGAAGGAAGAAGAGTTCCGATACCTTTACTGGCGCCTGGGAAAACACGGAGTGCAATGCCCCCACCCGCTCGACTTGCCAAGGGGGGCGATCATCGGCTCGGTCGAGGTGACAGGCATCATCACGGAATCGGACAGCAAATGGTTCGGTGGGGCGGCTGGACTCACCCTAAAGGAGCCAGAACCCTGCGAGCCGATCCCGGCCCCCGGCGCACTTGGTTACTTCGAATGGACCTCGGGCGGCACTTTGGCACCGCCCACACGCTGGATGCAGAAATGGGGCACAGGGACACCCGGTGGCCACACCGAAGACCTCTTTCCCGACGCACCGATTGCCTTTGCCAAACCACCACGCAAACCGTGGCACTAAGCGCGGATGCGCCGCAGAGCACACGCTTTCATTTCCCGCAAAAGTGCTGTATGCGCGCAAAATCTGAAAGCCTGGCGCCCGGACCTCAGCGCCCGACAAAAGAAGATACCGGGGTCAGGGGGAATACGCCCCCTACGCAAATGGCCACCCGGCCAACTTAGGAAACACTTGATGTTTAACGAGACGAAAAAATCGATGCAGTGGGGCGAAGAGACGCTCACACTGGAAACCGGCAAGGTTGCCCGTCAGGCAGACGGCTCCGTCATTGCCACGCTGGGCGAAACCAGCGTCATGGCAAACGTGACGTTTGCCAAGTCCCCCAAACCGGGTCAGGACTTCTTTCCCCTGACCGTCCACTACCAGGAAAAATACTACGCCGCGGGCAAGATCCCTGGCGGTTTCTTCAAGCGTGAGGCGCGGCCCACCGAGAAAGAAACACTGACCGCCCGCCTGATCGACCGTCCGATCCGGCCACTGTTCGTTTCCGGCTTTAAACACGAAGTGCTGGTGATGTGCACCGTGCTGTCGCACGATCTGGTCAACGACCCCGACATCGTTGCAATGATCGCGGCAAGCGCCGCCTTGACCATCTCTGGCGCGCCGTTCATGGGTCCCATCGCCGGTGCGCGCGTGGGTTACGAGGATGGCGAATACATCCTGAACCCCACCGTCGACGACATGCAGGACCTGCGCCTGAACCCCGACCAGCGCCTTGACCTGGTTGTGGCCGGCACCAAAGACGCCGTGATGATGGTGGAATCCGAAGCCTACGAACTCAGCGAAGCTGAGATGCTGGGCGCGGTAAACTTCGCACACGAGCAAATCCAGCCCGTGATCGACCTGATCATCGCACTGGCCGAAGAATCCGCCAAGGAACCCTTCGACTTCCAGGCCCCCGACTACTCGGACCTGTCCGCAGCTGTCAAAGCCGCAGGCGAAGAGCAAATGCGCGCCGCCTTCGCGATCAGCGACAAGCAGGAACGCACCACTGCCGTGTCCGAAGCCCGCGCCGCCATCATCGACGCGCTGACGGAAGAGCAGCAAGAAGACGCCAACCTCGGCTCCGCGATGAAAGGGCTCGAAGCCTCCATCCTGCGCGGTGACGTGGTCAAAACCGGCACCCGCATCGACGGTCGTAAAACGGACGAAATTCGCGACATCGTATGCCAGACCGGCCTCTTGCCCCGGACCCATGGCTCGGCCCTCTTCACCCGTGGTGAGACGCAAGGTCTGGTCGTAACTACGCTGGGCACCGGCGATGACGAACAGTTCATCGACGCCCTGCACGGCAATTTCAAATCCAACTTCCTGTTGCACTACAACTTCCCGCCCTACTCGGTCGGTGAAGCGGGTCGTGTAGGCCCTCCCGGACGGCGTGAAATCGGTCACGGCAAACTGGCATGGCGCGCGCTGCAAGCGGTCCTGCCTGCCTCGACCGACTTCCCCTACACCGTGCGTCTGGTGTCGGAAATCACCGAATCCAACGGCTCGTCCTCCATGGCTTCCGTCTGCGGCGGCTCGCTGTCGATGATGGACGCAGGTGTGCCGCTGAAAAACGCGGTGGCCGGTGTGGCTATGGGCCTGATCCTCGAAGAGGACGGCAGCTACGCCATCCTGTCCGACATCCTGGGTGACGAAGACCACCTTGGTGACATGGACTTCAAAGTGGCGGGCACCGAAAACGGCATCACCTCGCTACAGATGGACATCAAGATCGCAGGCATCACGCCCGAGATCATGGAGAAAGCCCTCGCACAGGCCAAAGATGGCCGGATGCACATCCTGGGCGAAATGGGCAAAGCCATCACCGGCGCACAGGAATTCTCGGTCCACGCACCGCGTATTGAAACCATGCAAGTACCCACGGATAAAATCCGTGAGGTCATCGGCTCGGGCGGTAAAGTGATCCGCGAAATCGTCGAAGTGTCGGGCGCCAAGGTCGACATCAACGATGACGGCATCATCAAGATCGCATCACCCAACGGCGACTCGATCAAGAAAGCCTACGACATGATCCACTCGATCGTGGCCGAACCCGAAGAAGGCATGGTCTACACCGGCACAGTTGTGAAGATCGTAGACTTCGGCGCCTTCGTGAACTTCTTTGGCAAGCGCGACGGCCTGGTGCACGTGTCCCAGATCGAAAACCGCCGCCTCAACCATCCTTCGGACGTCCTGAAGGAAGGTCAAGAGGTCAAGGTCAAGCTGCTGGGCTTTGACGATCGCGGCAAGGTTCGCCTGTCGATGAAAGTCGTTGACCAGGAAACCGGCGAAGAGATCAAGAAAGAAGAGCCTGCGGCCGAGTAAGGCCCAAGCACCCGGCGCGCATGTGCCGGGTGCTACACAACACGATCATAAACCGTGGCCAACGCAATGACGTCTCCGCTCAAAATCACTGTCGCTGCGCTTACCCGTAAACGGCCCCAGATGCTGGCGACCTTGCTCGACTCTTATGGTGCAATGACGCTGCCAGAAAACTGCGAAGTGCAATGCCTTGTCGTAGAAAACGACAAAACAGATGCCACCCGGCATGTGGTGGATCAAGCCAGCCCACTAAACAACGGCCTGACGGTTACTTATGTCCTCGAAACCGAACTCGGCATTCCCTTCGGTCGTAACCGGGCCGCCAAGGAAGCCATTGCATGGGGCGCTGACCTGCTGAGCTTTGTAGACGATGACGAATTCGTCGACCCGGAATGGCTTGTGGAAATTGTGGCGCGCTATCGCAAGACAGGTGCAGCATTGATTGGCGGCCCCATCCTGATCCCCGCATCGCAAGAGGATTTGACTCGGCTTGAGCGGGTCTTTCACAAGGAACTGACTGATCACTACGTGCAGCGCGCCAAGGGGGCGATCCCTGCCGCCGAGCAAGGGCGCGCAAGCCCAGTCACCAACAACTGGCTAGGCGAAACCAAGCTATTCACTGAACACGGCATCTGGTTCGACGAGACGCTCCGCTTCACGGGCGGATCCGACAGCCGGTTCTTCCATACAGCGCGCGACATGGGGCTACACCTCGATTGGGCGCCCAAAGCTGTCGTCTACGCAACTATGTCTGCGGACCGGTTGAATTTCAGAACCCAATTGCGCGAGGCGCACAGCCGCACCATCAATCGCATTCGTCTGGATCAAGTGAACAAACGCTTTTATTGGCTGCGCTTGCCCTTCAGCTTGTCGCTCAAGCTGATCAGCGCAACCGTGCTGGTGTTGACGCTCCCATTCACAGGCGGGCGCGGTATCCTCAAACTGACTCGTCGGCTTGGCCTTGTCACCGGGCGTATCTCGGCCGCGTTTGGTGGAAATTCTTCGCTCTACACCAAGATTTTCGGCAACTGATGAGCATCGCAAGCGCAATGCCTACCGATCACGTTCTGATCCTGACCATGAAATGGGGCACGCTTTACGGCCCCGAATATGTCAACCGGCTGGCACGCGGCGTGGCTAAACACCTCAGCCGCCCGCATCGGTTCATATGCTTCACGGACGATACAACTGGCCTGTCACCAGATGTCGAAGTGTTACCCTTGCCCGAGATGCGACTGCCGGGCGGCCACGAGGATACGCGTTGGCGTAAACTCGGCTTGTTCTCTGCAAATCTTTTTGATCTTTCAGGAACTGCGCTCTTTCTCGATCTCGACCAAATCGTGGTCGGATCGCTCGATCCGTTCTTCGAAGATGACGCACCATTCCGTATCATTCGGGACGATTCGCTATTCCGACCCAAGCCATTGCGCCGGATCAATCCAACGCGGGACCGCTTCCTTGCCTCCGTCGGCAATTCATCCGTTTTTCGGTACGAAATCGGCGCGCACAGCTACGTCCTTGATGCCTATCTCGCTGATCCCGCGGCCGCGACCACGCAATTCGAAATCTCTCAACAGTTCCAATCCGCACAGCTGACCAAACATGGGCATCTCGCGTATTGGCCCGAAGAATGGTGCGTCAGCTTTAAGAACCACTGCGTCCCGCGCGGACTGCGCAGTTACCTTTCCGACCCGAGCCTGCCCGAGGGTGCCCGCATCGTCGTGTTCGCGGGCGAACCCAAGATGCACGACGCTCTGTCCGGCAAGGGCAGCACATGGTACCGCCGCATCGGCGACGTAAACTGGCTCAAGGACGCTTGGGAAACCCAATGAACTTTATTCGTGAGTGGAACCGCGCGCGCAAGTATCGCAAGCGCATCCGCAGATGTCGTGCGGAAATCGCGACACGTTCCGTGATTGGTGAGCCGCACCAGCTCACAACGCCTCTGGTTGTATCGCTCACAAGCTACCCTCCGCGCTACCCGGAACTGGCGCTGACCCTCCGGTGCCTTCTACAGCAAACAGTCAAGGCCGACCGCACCGTCCTTTGGATCGCCGAAAAGGATATTGCTGCGCTACCGGCTGAAGTGCGCGCCCTCGAAAAGGACGGGCTTGAAATTGCAACCTGCCCCGACATGCGTTCTTACAAGAAACTGATGCCACTCCTGACCGAGATGCCAGAAGCAACCATCGTCACCGCGGATGACGACGTGCATTACGGGCCAGACTGGCTGGCATCGATACTGGATGTTCATATGGATCTGGGCCTCAAGGTTGTCTGCGGCCGTGGACACCGCATGGCGCTCACTCCGGAAGGGCTCCCGGATACCTACGACAAATGGAACCAGAACGCCCCGGGTGGTCGGGAACCGAGTGGGCTCATCTTCCCGACCGGCGTAGGGGGTATTCTATATGCACCGGGGGCGCTTTCTCCCATCGCAACCAATTGGGAACTGGCGCAACAACTCTGCCCAACTGCGGACGATGTCTGGTTCTACTGGATGCACAGGTTGACCGGCGGACGGGCAGCCATGACAGGCGAACGTCGGCGTGTCCTCGAATGGGTGAAAGACCCTACGGGTGGATTGCTCACCGTTAACAGCGCAGGTGGCAATGACAACCAAATCGCGGCTATGATCGATCATTTCGGATGGCCCGGCCCCTAAACAGGACCGGACCAAGACATGTTACTCTGGCGCTTTGGTCTTGCGCAGATACGGCAAGACAGTCTCGAACTCGCCGAACTTGGCCTTCGCGTCATCGTTTGACACGGTCGGCGGTATGATCACATCCTCGCCCGGCACCCAGTTTGCCGGTGTCGCAACACCTTTGGCCGACATCTGCAAGCCATCGAGCGCCCGCACCACCTCGGCAAAGTTGCGGCCAACAGTCATCGGATAGGTCATCGACAGCTTTAGCTGCTTATCTGGGCCAATGATAAAAACCGACCGCACGGTCGCACTGTCCGCAGGTGTGCGGCCATCAGGCAGATAGGCTTCGGCAGGCAGCATGTCGAAGGCCTTCGACACCTCCAAGCCATCATCGGCGATGATTGGGAAACCGGCCTTGGCGCCGGCAACCTTCTCGATATCGCCCTTCCATTTCTTGTGATCCTCGACACCGTCCACAGACACGCCAATCACCTTGGTACCGCGCTTCTCCCACTCGTCGGCCAACTGAGCCACGGCGCCGAACTCGGTCGTGCACACGGGTGTGAAATCCTTGGGGTGCGAAAACAGGATGGCCCAGCTGTCGCCAATCCAGTCGTGCAGCGAAATCGTGCCGTGGTCTGTTTCAACCGTCAAATCGGGGATGGTGTCGTTAATGCGCAAACCCATGGTGTCCTCCGTCGGGATAGTAGTGACAGACGCAACCTAAGGCATTGCGCACGCCTTTTCATCCCCCCGTCTTGCCGACGACACACGCCGGTGCCACATTCCATTCAAACTCAGGGAGAGACCGAATGCTTAAAAAACGCGATTTCTATATCAACGGCCAGTGGGTCGCCCCGCAAAACGGCACTGACCACCATGTCATTGATCCCTCAACCGAAGAGCCGACGGCCGTTATCTCGCTGGGCGGTAGAGAAGATGCCGAAGCTGCTATTGCCGCGGCCAAGACCGCCTTTCCCGGCTGGATGACCACGTCCGTCTCCGACCGCATCGCGCTGGTCGAAAAGCTGATCGAGGTTTATGAAACACGGGGCGAGGACCTCGCCCAAGCCATGTCATCCGAAATGGGTGCCCCGCTCGATATGTCGCGCAACCAGCAGGTTGGCGCAGGTACTTGGCACCTGAAAAATTTCATTCGCTCGGCCAAGGCGTTCGAATTCAACCGCCCGCTCAACGACCGCGCGCCGAACGACCGGATCATCTACGAAGCGGTCGGAGTCGCGGCCCTGATCACCCCGTGGAACTGGCCGATGAATCAGGTCACGCTCAAGGTGGGTGCGGCCGCCATCGCAGGCTGCACCATGGTCCTCAAACCGTCCGAGGAGTCCCCTCTCAACGCCATGATCTTTGCAGAGATGATGGACGAGGCAGGCTTCCCTCCGGGCGTCTTTAACCTCGTGAACGGCGATGGTCCCGGCGTAGGCACGGTGCTGTCGGGCCATCCTGACGTCGACATGGTCAGTTTTACCGGCTCCTCCCGCGCAGGTCGCCTGATCTCGAAGAACGCTGCCGACACACTCAAACGCGTGCACCTCGAACTGGGCGGCAAAGGGGCCAATGTCATCTTTGACGACGCCGACGAAAAGGCCGTGAAACGCGGCGTGCTGCACATGATGAACAACACCGGCCAGTCCTGTAACGCCCCCAGCCGCATGCTGGTGCAACGTAGTAAATACGATGACGCGGTCGAAGAAGCCGCAGCCGTCGCAAACAAGGTCACTGTCGGCCCCGCCTCGGAAGAAGGCCGCCATATCGGCCCCGTCGTGAACGAGGTGCAATGGACCAAGATCCAGGACCTCATCCAGAAGGGTGTCGATGAAGGGGCCAAGTTGGTGGCCGGTGGCACAGGCCGCCCCGAAGGGTTCAACAAAGGGTATTACGTGCGTCCCACCATCTTTGCCGACGTGAACAACAACATGACCATCGCGCGCGAGGAAATCTTTGGCCCGGTCCTGTCCATCATCCCCTTCGACAGCGAAGAGGAGGCGGTCGAGATCGCTAACGACACGCCCTACGGCCTCACCAACTATGTTCAGACGCAGGATGATGCGCGGCTCAATCGCATGGCCCAAGCACTGCGGTCTGGCATGGTCGAAATGAACGGCACCTCTCGCGCAGCAGGCTCACCCTTTGGCGGCATGAAACAGTCGGGCAACGGGCGCGAAGGCGGCATCTGGGGGATCGAAGATTTCCTCGAAGTCAAAGCCGTCTCCGGCTGGGCCGCCGAGTAATTCCGTAAGGCGGGGTTCGCCCCGCCTTACGTCTCTTCCCACGCGGGCCGATCCTCTTCGTGTTCGTGAAATGTAATCCGCACCCCCGGATCGTCATCCAGACAGTGCGCATTGATGGGAAAGGATGGATCCGGCGACAGTGGCTCACCCAAAGATGTGCCGCACCTCCGACAAAATGAACGATGATAGATGAAGGGCGGCGCAGGCTGAACTGTCTCGATATACGCCTCGCCCGCGGTCAGCGTGAACTGCTCCCGCTCCACAAAAACAATTGTCGACGCGCCCAGTTTGCGACAACGCGAACAGTGGCAAGTGCCCATCATCTTGGGCCGCCCCGCAATGGCAAAGCGAACTGATCCACACACGCAACTTCCCTTGATCTCCATCTGTGTTCTCCCAGTCTTCGTGATTGCGCCATTGGTCTAACGACACCATGCTGACAGCATGGTGTCAGCATGGGTGGGGCACGCTGCCATCAACCGATGGAGGCACAAGTGCGACGCGGCGACCGATTGTTTGAAATCATCGAAATTCTGCGCCGGACGGGCGGCCCGATCTCGGCCTCAGCCATTGGCGCCGAGCTGGAGGTGACCAAGCGCACCGTCTACCGTGACATCGCTGCCTTGATGGCACAGCGCGTTCCGATCAGAGGCGAGGCAGGCGTCGGCTATGTTCTTGAGCAGGGGTTTCATATGCCTCCGCTCATGCTTACTGCGGACGAGATTGAAGCGGCCGTGCTCGGTGCCCAATGGGTGCAAACGCGGGGCGAGCCAGAACTCGCCCGCGCAGCCGAAAACCTGATCTCCAAGATCGCCGCAGTCGCACCAGACAACACCCAAAGCTTTTTTGTCGAACCGACCACCGGAGTAAGCCGCGCGACACCACCCCCAGAGGTGCTCAGCGCCTCTGACGTCCGCTTTGCCATCCGCCAGCGACATAAGATCGCCCTGACATATGCGGATGGTGCCGGGGCCATGACCAACCGCGTGATCTGGCCCCTCCTGATCGGCTACCGCGATGCCGGCCGGATCGTGGCGGCATGGTGTGAACTCCGACAAGCGTTTCGGTATTTTCGCAGTGAACGCATCGTCGCGGCGGAGGTGCTGATTGACAAAATCCCCCGCCGCATGGACGTCCTGAGAACCGAATGGCGCGCTGCCATGGACGCTGAACGTGTACAGTTCAATGCACGATCAGACACAGAGGCACCCAACTGATCTTGTAGTGGGCTTCAATCACCTCGCAGGTCATGCAGCGGTTTGCATCAAGCCCATGGTCGCAGCCGCGCTTGGCCCGGCACGACAGTCATCAGCGCACCCCAAGACCCACCTCCAACATGCCCCCGCGTCATCCGCGGGACGCTGCCTAAATATCAGCAACATATCGCTTATCCATTGTTAAGAAAGCAAAAAAGCAACGTTTCAACCCTGAGTTATGATTGCTACTGATCTGCCACTAGCGGCGGCTAGAAGACCACAGAAACGAAATATCATTTCAAAATCTCACCCTACAGACCGGCGGGTGTATTCACGGACAAAAATCCAGTGGGCATCCGCACTACCGTCGACCGAGTCGTACTGACGGATTTGCACAAAAGTATCACTCGACTGCACGGCAGCAGTTCAAAGGCCAAACACTCGACCCGTATTGCGCGGGTTTCTGAGGCATGCGGGCGACGTGGGTTCTGATCTTCCTGCCGCTTTAAGTTCGCCCAATCAGCCCTGCGGCTGAGGTTTTTTTGACCATCT
Source organism: Tateyamaria sp. LSS28 (assembly GCF_059611725.1). Lineage (NCBI taxonomy): Bacteria > Pseudomonadati > Pseudomonadota > Alphaproteobacteria > Rhodobacterales > Roseobacteraceae > Tateyamaria > Tateyamaria sp. LSS28. The sequence continues at coordinate 587,430 of NZ_JCAPFI010000001.1, forward strand.
CCGGTTCATCACGCGACCGGGCTCAGATTAGGAGCAATACATGAGCACTGAATTTTTAGAATCGACCAACAAAGGAATTCTTCTTGAGTTTGATGCCGGACCCTTTGTCGTCGATCAGGACGCAACTATCACAAATACAAACAGCGTTCTTTCTGCGGCCATAGAAATCGACTTCATTTCCGGAGCAAGTCTCACGAACTTCGGCACAATCGAAGGAGAGTTCGAAGGCATTTATGGCGAGATATCGGAAAGCATTATCCACAACCAACGTGGCACGATCAGCGGATTGGAAACCGGTCTTCAGCTGTTTGGCAGTGGAAATACGATCGTAAACGCCACTTTCTCTGAAATCAGTGGCGAAACGGCAATCAGGAACACAGGATTCGGCAGCGCGATCTTAAACTCAGGGGAAATTGTAGGAGACATCAATGGAGTTGGTATCGTTGATGACGGCGAAGACAACTACATCCTAAACCGAGGTACGGTTTTCGGGGGAACCGCCATTGTGGTTGAATCCGAGGATGTCGAGATCGTGAATTGGCAAAGCATCACTGGCCGAGGTGTTGGCATCAACTTCCATGTCGAATCAGTTGGCGGTGTCGTTCAGAACAACGGTTTCCTGAGTGGTGGGGGTGATGTCAGATCGATTGCCGTAATGGGGAACGACACAGCGCAGAAGGTGGTTAACAATGCAACCATCGAAGGCAAAGTCCTTCTGGAAGGCGGTGACGATCTGTTTGACGGGCGCAATGGGGACGCAGCCGACGTGCGAGGCGGCGAGGGGAATGACACCTTGCTGGGCGGCGACAGCTTTGATCGGCTTTTTGGCAACGCGGGCGACGACAGCATATCGGGAGGTGGACGGGAGGACCTCCTGTCTGGCGGCGACGGGAATGATACGCTGGACGGCGGCGAAGGTGACGACCGTCTGTTCGGTCTGAACGACGATGATCTGATGTTTGGCGGCGCGGGCAACGACGAGATGGTCGGTGGTCTGGGTAACGATACAATGTCCGGCCAGTCGGGACAGGACACGTTGTTTGGGCGCAAAGGAAACGACAGCCTAAGCGGAGGTCAGGATAACGACACCCTCTTTGGAGATACGGGAAACGACACGCTGAGAGGCGACGAAGGCAACGACAATGTGGCCGGCGGCAGCGGGCAAGATCTGATACTTGGGGGCGCTGGTGCTGATATCCTTCAAGGCGAGAGCGGCAACGATACGCTCGATGGCGGCTCAGGCAACGACCTTATTGATGGTGGCACCGGGCGCGACGTGATGCGTGGTGGCGAAGGTAGCGATGTTTTTGACTTCAACACGTTGCGGGACAGCGCCGTGGCGATTTCAAGAACTGACGTAATCCTCGACTTCGAACGCGGACAGGACAAAGTGGATATCGGCGATCTGAACGACGCTGGAATGTTCACATTGGTCGAGGGTTTCACTGGATCGGGAAGTGCCGAGTTTCAGATTGCAATCGACGCGACAAGAGGGTCGCACGTCCTGATTGACGCGGACGGCGATGGACGGGCAGATACAGCCTTTTTGGTGGAAGACGTGTTCAATCTAAGCACCGGCGATTTTGTCCTTTAACCTAACAGACAAAAGCCCTGGCGCCATTCGGTGCCGGGGCATTCCAAGTCAGACCACCCTCCTGATCCTTAGTGGAGCCGGTGTTGCAAGTCCGAAGCAAAACGCGGTTCGCTCTCTCTACAAACCACTACCCAGTCCAGCGGTTCAGTGTCGCCTCCCTGACCCAACGCCCATCACCCGTGAAGAGCTCCTGCACTAGGCGGCACAAACTGTGCCATCCAGATCGAATTACCCAGCTCAGAACTTTGCAACGATGTTAATGAAAGCACCCCTGTCATCAAAGGTCAGGTCGGTGAGGTCATCGCTGAAGTTGGTGAAGTTATAGCCAACGCCAAGCTTCACGTTCTTGCCCAAATGACGGTAGATCGCCGCGAGCCCACCCACTTCGGACACTCCAGCATCGCGCAGGTCAAGCGCGCGCAATTCAAACAGGGCGTCCCATTTGTTGACCACGTGCCAGCGCGTATTGAGAATGGCGAGAACCGCATCGTTCGACGTGTATTCGTCATCGACACTGTCCGCACTGTCGGTAAAGCGCGCGCCAACCTTACCGCCGATGCTCCAGAACTTGTTGATGTCATATTCCGCATCCACGCTGAAAACATGTGATTGCTGGACCGGACCAGGGGTGTCACTTCCATCGACCTGCTGCCCGAAACTGTCATCCAGATACCGGTAGCGCAGCAGTACATTCAGACGTTCGTTGTAAATCGGACGGTAGGCATACCCAAACGACAGATCGGTAAAGTCGCTGTCAGGCGCAATGCCGCTGTTGCCATCGGTATCAGACACCTTGGCATAAAAGACCAATCGCTGGCTTTCATCCAACTTGTAGCTGCCGGATCCGGTGAACAGCCATGTATCGCTGTTTCGGTTTGAATTGCTGCGGGTGCCATCCTCGTTCCGGAACTCAAGCCGCGCCTTACCTTCAAACTGTTCGCTCTGGTACTGCGCACCCAGGGACAGCGCATAGCGGTCAAAATCGCCGTTTACGCTGTCACGCACCCGACCAGTCTCGAATGCCGTCACAAAAGAAAGGCGTTCGGTCGGTTCATAGGTGACACCATAAGCCGACGTCAGGCTTTCGTAGCGACCAAAGCGGTCAAAAGCATTCTCTCCAAACATGGTGACGGTACCGCTGACCCGACGTTCACCGCCAGTGATGAAGCGCCCCCGTGAGCGACCAGTATCGGAGCGGCTAAGACCCGAAATCTCCCGGCTTGGATCAAGCTCGTAACCGAAATAGGTGTTCCCCGCTTCTCCGCGGTCGTTGCGCAGCAGAATGCGGCCGCCTGTGCCGCCATCCCCTTCGGACAGTTCACCCTCGATTTCCCATGTCTCGGCCCAACGGTAGCTGCCCCCGACACCTATCCGGTCGTTTTTCTCAAGCGTGCCCGAAAGGCTCAGCGTCTCCTGCCCGTAGACGTACCACGTCAGATTATCGTTGGGCTTGTACGTTAAACGGACGACAGCGTCGGTCCGCTGCCCGTCGCCCGAACCGGAAACGCCCTGCCGGTCCAGATTCTCAAGCCCAAATCCAAGGGTCACACGATCGGTTAGAAGGTACTCGGCTTCGATCCCGCCCTCGCGGTCCATTTTGCCCCCATCTTGTTTGAAGCTGTCAAAGTAAAGAGCGATGCTCAGCCGCTCGGACACCTCGGCATCCAACGCAAGACCCCACAAGGTCTCATCCGCAGTGGTTGAATAGTCAAGGGTCGTGAAGCCCTCGGACCTTTCTTCGAAATAGGCACTGATCGAACCCTCGGCAGCCAACCCCAGATCACCAAGGGCCGCGCGGCCCTCGATCTTGTAGGCGTCGCCTCGACCACCGCTGGCTGGCGTTTCATCAAACACAAGTCCGCCGTCGGTTGATGTATCGAACCCAAAGCCGGGTCCATCCGACCAGGCGTATTCCGCGCTCAGATAGGTGTCTTCGTTCAACTGGTACCGCAGATCGAGACCGTAGGAATCCTGTGTGCCAAGCCCGGTTTCTTCGCTCTGCACGGTTGCACCCAGACGGAAACGATCCGCCGCCCAGACCTCCCCGCGCAGACCGTAGGAAAACGCATCAATGTCACCAGCATCCGGGGTGAATTCATACTGTGCGACCAGATTGACATCGGCCGCGCCGCCGACATCCGTCACAACCAGACCGTTGGACCCCGTGCCGGATTGCAGCGGCGCGCTCAGGGTGATGATGCCCTGAATGTAGTTGATCGAGTAGTCGCGCCCCGCCACCAGGGACTGCGTTGAGATCACGCGCCCAGTGGTTGCGTCGCGCACCTGCACCAACAGTGTTTCCGATCCGATGGTCAGATCCTGACGGCTCAGGAAGTAAACCGACCCTCCCGTACCACGGAACACATCGCGTTGCGGAAGCGTGTCCTGCTGCGCGGCATAGGCGTCCAACTGCCAGACGGGCTCGCCCAGCGACGTCGTGTTAGCGGATTCCAGATGCCCTCGCGCACCGTAAAGCGTGCGGTCATTGCGCAGATATGTCGTGTTGGCGATGTCAGCCCGCCAATCACCCCAGACAGCGTAGTTGTTGTCTTTCTCGACCCGCAGATAGAATTTGCCAGAGGTTGGCGTGTCATCAACCAACGTGCTGTCGTCTCCATAGGTCGGATACAGATCGTCCGGATCAAGCCGCAGGAAGGTAGAACGCGGATCCCGTTCCCCCAAGGTCGAGAAAATCTCGTCCAGATCTCCCTCGCCAGTATCGACTTGGGCCGTCAGTTCCACCCCATTGGCATAACGACCATTGAAGTAACCTGCGATGCGTCCCCGCTCGTAAGAGGTGCTCCCGTCAAGGTCACCATCATTGTAGCCAAGCGTCAGATCAATCTGTGCCGTGTAGAAGGACTCGGATCGCGGAACTTCGACCTCGCGCACCACATCGACTGGCACAGCCCCGGTGCCTTGCACCTGCACTCCGATTGCGTAGTCACCCGGTGGGAGAATACGCTGAATAACAAACGCCCCGGACGGGTCGGGGCGCACGACTTCCCCTAGCGTGGTGACCTGCGCACCAGGTGCCACGCTGCTCCCCGACACAGTAACGGCTCCACCATATACCGGAATTCGACGGCGCGCCGTGGCGTCATTGCCGTCCTCCACCCCATCTTCGAGCGCGCGATCGTCGCCACGGCTCAAGGATAACGGCGCGGTTTCATCGTATCTGCCATTGGAATCATACACGCGGTGTACGGCGACAATATTGTCGCCCTCCGGAACAGTGACGGTCACCTGCCCGTTTGGTGCAATATCGTAGCGTCCAAGGGTTTTGGGGCCGCCGCGCGCATTCTGATCCACGATCAAAACCTCACCACGCGTCACAAACCCGGGGTAGTTCAGTGCGGACTGCAGAGTAACGCTGTCGCCCGCACGCCGCTGACCATCCGACCCCTCAATTTCCAGATCAAGGCGCGGCGTCACATCCAGCCCGTCGTACTGAACCCGGACGTCTGCCTGTTCCAGCACCTCGTCCACCTTTTTGACCTGGCGTTCGAGCGCAGGGTCGTCACCCGCCACCTTGTCCCCGTTCAGGGTGATGACAAACCCACCATCCTGCGCAAGTGCGGGAAGCGCTGAGCTGCTAAGAAGAAGGGCGGATGTTGCGATAAACCGTTTCATGTCCACACCCCTCACTGCAACCGCCGGACGGACCGGTCGACATCAAGCCGATAGGTCCCCCTGCCCCGCCACGCCTGTCGCAAGGCATCTTCTGTTGCTTTGAGACGGGTACGCGCCGTCTCAACACTTTCATCACTGCGGTAGTATCGAAGCTGGATGGCTGAGGGTTCGCGCCGGATCTGTTCGACCAACCCCTGAAGACCGTTGATCAAGGCCGCATTCGGTCCGTCACCCGAGAAAGCCGCAGCGGTCAGATCAATCTCGACCAGATTGCCCAGCCGCGCACCAAAGTTCAGCTCTGCAAGCTTACCTGCTGTCACGCGGATCACGCGCGGGTTTTCCGTCGTCACACGGTAGCCGGTGGGCAAGGTCCGGTCGTCCAGTTTGAGTTGGAAATTCGACCCAATCGAGCCATCCGGCAGCAGGGCACAGGGAACATTGAAGCGCCCGTACTTGTCGGTCGTGATAATATCGCCGCGCGGCGACACCAGTTTCACGCCGGGCAGCCCTGGCTCACCGCCATCCGCCTTGATTTCAGCAGATGTTAGTTTCTCAAGCGCCCGCTGCGCCGCATAGGAATTGGCCAGACGCTTCAGCGTCTCGGGCGGATCCTGATACCCGTCGCCATTCACGTCATCAAAGACCTTGCCGATGATGTCACCGCAATCAAAGACCGCCTCGGGTGTGACCCGTATCGCCGCAGTTGCGGTGTTCGATACGCGCGCGCCTGTCGGCCCAAGGGCGAATGCGCTGTTGATGTATTCGCCCGCCCCACCCGTCAGTCGTGCGCTCAGGCGGATCGTCGCCACCTCTGCCGGAGCAAGCGTCTGGTCCGGCCACGTGACAGAACGACCATTCATCACCGGTTCAGGCGTCGATGCACCGTTGAACGTCGCAGATCCCGGAAGGAACAGAAGACCCGGCGGCAATTGGTCCACGAATGTTAGCCCGCTTTCTGCAGTAGTGTTCCGGTTTTCGAACGTCAGCTCGAACGTCACAACCGAGCCGCGCTGCAAAACACCGCTGTTGGTCGCACGCTTTGTTGCCACGATGTCCGATGTCGGCTCACTGCTGGCGACGGCTGCGGATGCGGTCACAGCAGCTGTGAGCCGGTCGGATGTCAGTGACGCCGTGTTGGTCCCTGACGGTGATCCGGCTGCTGTGTCATATTGCACCGCAATCGTGACAGTAGCTGTTTCACCGGGGGCCAGTGACGTCCCAGCGCTCAGCGTATTAGTGTCAGTCTGTCCATCAAACGCGCCATTGGTGCCGCCGGTGGTAAAGCCCGAGGCAACCGGCGCCCCCACGGTGACCAGCGTCGATGGCGCGACGAAAGCCGTCATGTCGTCGGTTAAAACCAGATCGGCTTGCGTCACGTTACCGGTGTTTTCGACCGTGATGGTAAAGAGAACTTCAAAGACCGATCCCGAAACGCGCGTCGGCACATTCGCCGTCTTAGTCAGAACAACAGTCGGAAGCGCCGTGATCGGAACCAACGTCGGATCATCCAGCACGTTCCCATCGGTGTCGTCCCCATCGTCCGAACTGTCCGTCACCGGCAAACCCAGCGGATCATCACCGGTCGCCGCAAAGATGTTCTGGATGCCGCCCGCGTCGAAATCCTCTTGCGTCAAAGTATAAGCCACGCCGACAGTTGTGGTTTCACCTGCACCCAGTTCAGCAAATCCCGCAACCGGCGGCGCATCGGGTGTCAGAATCGTCCCGTCCAGCCGCGTCAGCGTATCGGTGAACACCAGATCGCGCAGGGTGACGTTGCCCAGGTTTTCGATCAGGATGTCGAAGGTGACGGTCTCACCCGGCGCTGTGGGTTCAACCGTCTGGTTGCCCGAGGTTTTGGTCACCACCAGTTCTGGCATCGGCTGAATTGCCAGAACTGTAGGATCATCAGTGGTGTTGCCGTCGGTATCGTCGCCGTTGTCGCCGGTATCACTGACAGGGACATTGCCCGGCCCAGGGCCGGTGCCCGACACAACAACCACATTCGACAATCCACCCGCGTCCACATCTTCCGTCGTCAGGGTGTACGAAACACGCCAGACAGCCAAACTGCCAGGTGCCAGCGGATCGGCAATGACTCCAACCGGGGTCGCGGGCTGCGTGCCGATCACTTCACCATTGGCACGGCTCAACGTGTCGGCAACCGCAAGGCCTGAGATATCCACGTTCCCGGTATTGGCTGCCCGTATTTCGAAGACGACTGTTTCACCCGCTTCACTGCCAGTCGTCACAACTGTTTTGGTGACGTCCAGCCGCGGGTTCGACGTGATGTCGACGATTGTGGGATCATCGGTGGTATTGCCGTCACCGTCGTTGCCGTTATCTGACGTATCACTGACCGATCCTGTGCCCGCCGGTCCGTCGGCAGTGACAGTCGCGGTGTTGCTCACCCCACCCGCATTGATGTCCGATTGAGAGAGCACATAGGTCGCGGAATACTCCCACGCCTCGTCCACATCCAGCAGACCATCGTTGTTGGCATCTCCCGTCACAAAGGCAAACGGAGTGGTCAGGAACGTCGGCGCGCCGGTGTTGATCCGCGTCATCGTGTCGGTGATGCCGCTGACCGCGACAGTCACATTGCCAGTGTTCTCGACCCGTAGGGTGTAGGTTATCGTCGACCCGGGTGTCACGCTGGACACGTCGGCGGTCTTGGTGACCTCCAGCGCCGGGGCACGTGCAGGTCCAGCTGTGGTCAGCGTATCCTCGACCGTCACGGTGCGTGTGTTGAGCAGATCGCGCGCAGTGACTTGGGCCGTGTTTTCAATGCTCCCACGATCCACATCGTCTTGGGTCACGGTGTACAGCGCAGCACAGCTTGTCGTGTCGACGGCACCGGGATCAAGAGTCGCAATCACACAGCTAAAGCCTGAGATCAGCGGGTCCGTGACAGTCACATCAGCCAAAGTGAAGCGTGATGTGTTTTCAACCCCGAACCCGTAGGACACCGTGCTGCCCACAGCACCAAACGGCGTCGGGGTAGCGGTTTTGGACAATGCAAGGCCAAGTGGTTCGGTCAGCGGTCCGGGAACGGTGACTCCGCTGGTATCTGGCGTGACTGCCGTGCCGGTTGGATCAATCGCCTCTGCCGTGGCCGTGTTGCTGAGGGTGCCATTGTCGACATCCTCCTGCGTCACCACGTAGTCGCCAGAACAGGTCAGATCGCCGCCTGGTGCCAACGTGTCAGCTTCGCAAACAAGCGCAGGGATCAGCGGGTCCGTGACGCTCACATCTGTCAGCGTCTGGTTGCCCGTGTTGCTCAGCACAAAGTCAAAGGTGATCGTCTCGCCCACACTGGCAAAGGACGTTGCAGCGGTGGACTTCACCAACTCAATCATTGGATCGCTTGCCGCAGGCGTGGTCACGCTTGAGACGTCCGAGATCACCGGCGCAGTCAAGCCCGACGCACTGGTTTCTGCGATAGCTTCGTTAAAGACTTCGCCCGCGTCCAGATCCTCTTGGGTGACCTCATATGATTGCAAAAGGTTGGTTTCACAGGTCACCGCTTCACCGGGGCGGAAATCGGGATCGGCGCCCGAGCTGGAAAAACAGACCAGCGGCGCCGCGAGAAGCGCGTCGTTCACCACAACGTCATTTACAAAGGCCAAACCGCCCGAGTTGGTGACAGTGAAACGATAGAACAGGCGATCACCAACCGTTTCGAACCCGCCCGTCCGCACGGTTGCACCGGTCGCGTCTGTGACCTGAACCAGTTCCTTGGTCACATCCAATGCCGGCGTGGCGGCATTGGGAATAGTTTCTGTGACTTGCGGGGATGTGGTGGTGCCATCCGTTGCAGATGCAAGGTTCGTCACCGACGTGAGATCAACATCGCCAACGGTTACGGTGTAGCTACCGGTGCAGACATATGTACCGCCGGGCGCGATGCCATCCGTCGGGAAAGTCGGGCAGACGATGTCACCTGTTGGGATCAGATTGTCGGTGATCGTGATAGGGGTTGTAAGCGTGACATTGCCCGTATTGGTGACCGTGTAGGTGTAATCAACCACGGCGCCGACGAAGAACTCTGTGGCCGGATCAACGCTTTCCGCTTCCTTCAACAGCCCCATCGCAGGCGATTGGCTGGCTGGTACAGTTACACTGTCGGTCTGACCCGGCGCGGATCCTACAGCCGCGCTCGCGGTATTCTCGACTTCCCCACGGTCCAAATCTTCCTGGGTAACGGTGTAGCTTGCGGTGCAGGTCCGCGTATCGTCAGGCGCCCAGGGCGCCGCGGCAGAGACGGGATCGCAAATGGCGGGGGTGATAAGCAACGGATCGGTGATCACGATCGGGTCGGTCAGGGTCACATTGCCGGTGTTGACCAATGTAAATGTGTAGTCGAGCACATCGTCTACAGCATCGAAGCTTGCGTCTGCACCCGTGTAATCTTTGACGAAGCTAAAGGACGGGGCAGCGGCGATGTCCAGGCTGGTCGGCGTATCGTCACCGTCGCCCGGAACACCGTTGTCGGTGATATCCGTTGTTGGCGGCCCGGTGGGCGGAGTGCCACTCACGATCGCGGAGTTCCGAATACCACCGGCATCGAGGTCTTCCTGAACCAGCACGTAAGTGGCCGTGTAGGTGGCAGTCTCACCCACCTGCAACGTCCCTGCAGGCGATCCATCATCGTTCGAGCTGAATGTTGGCCCTGTTGCGAGGGTCAGGGATGTCCCGTCCTGCCGCTCCAAGGTGTCAGAGGTGACGTCAACACTTGTCAGGGTAACGTTGCCCGTGTTTTCGATCTCGATGAGGAAGCTGACAGTGTCGCCCAAACCCGTTCCGGTTGATGTGATGGTCTTGACCCCCGTCACTCCGGGTGCGGGTGGCACGGCAAAGGTGGTTGGGTTGTCACTTCCGTCGCCAGGAACACCATTGTCCGACAGGTCGCTCACAGGCGTGTCGCTTGGGTCTTGCGCCTGGACCAGGACCGAGTTGCTCAGCCCTCCGCTATCGATGTCCGACTGGGTTAGGACATGGGTGACCTGGAAGGTCCACGTCTCATCCACGTCCAGCGTCACACCGTCTCCGGCGATCAACGTCGGCACCGGCGCGGGCAGGATTGTCTGCCCGTTTCCATCGCGCAGCGTGTCGGTCAACGTGACCGTATCCAGCGTTACGTTGCCAGTATTAGAGACGTCGATGTCAAAAATGACGCTATCACCCACATCGGTTCCGGTGCTGGCGCTCACGGTTTTCAGGGCCGTGACCTCAGGGCTTGGGCCTTCGACACTGACACTCTGCGTGTCATCGGCAGTGGGCGGCGTCAGACCACCGGGCGGGGTCGCAGTCCCGCTGACAACATTGGTCAGATCCGCACCTGCATCCACATCCGCCTGCGTGACCGTGTAGGTCGCGGTCAGAGTTACTCTGTCACCCGGGTCCAGCGATCCAATCACACCGCCGCCGCTGAGTGTCAGGGGAGACGTGCCAGCCGCGCTGGTGTGACTGTCGGTCAGCGTCACATCGGTCAGGGTCACGTTGCCGGTGTTGGTCACAAGATAGCTGTAGGTCAGCTCTTGATCCGCCTGCACATCGGTCGCATCATCGACAGTCTTGTCGATGGTAAAGGCTGGCCCCCGCGTCGCAGGAACCGTTTCGGTCGCTTCGGCCCGGTTGGGATCCAGTGGATCAAACGGGACTTCGCTGCTTGCAACCGAGGCGATGTTTGTGACCTCGCCCGCATCCACGTCATCCTGTGTTGTTTCATAGGTCGCAGTACAAACAATGCTGTCGAGCGGTGCCAGACCACCCGTTGGGAAGGCAGGGCAACTCACACTGGCAATGCGATCATCGCTTACGGTTGGTGCCGCGGTCAGAGTCACATTGCCCGTATTGGAGACTGTGTAGCTGTAGGTGATGGTTACGCCGGGAGCCGCGAAGCTGGCGATATCGGCATCCTTGACCAAGCTAAAGGACGGCTCGGCATCCGGACCATCCACGAGGAGTGATCCGTCATCAATGATCGGATTGGCCGGGTCACTGATCGGAACCGAAGAGGCGCGCGCTACATTGGTGAAGTCACCTTGGTCAACGTCGGCCTGAGTAACAGTATACAGGAATGTGCAGCTCTGGTCCTCACCGCCCGGGCCAAGGCTGGGCACGGAACATGTTTCACCCGGCACCAGATCATCCGTGATCGTCGTCGATGTCAGGGTCACGTTTCCGGTGTTGCGAACCGTCACGGTGAACTCAATCTCTTGCCCGACCACGCTAAAGCTGCTGTCGGGCTCACTTGCGCTCAGGGCCTTGGTGACCTCGACCGCAGGCGCATCATCTTCGAGCGGCGCAGTGACCGACCCGGTGGCGACCACGGGATCACCCGCAGGCGTCACGCCCTGCGCAGTCGCAATGTTTATAAGGCTCTGACCATCCACATCGTCCTGCGTGATGGTATAGTCACCCTCACACAAAAGCTGCGCGCCCGGAGCCAGCGTGACCGGCAAAGTCACCGCAGGATCAGTGTTCGAGGCACCATCAAAGCAGTTCAGACTTGCAAGCAAAGGGTCTGACACGTCCAAACCGGAAACGGTCGTATCCCCACTGTTGGTGGTCAGGATCGCGAAGGTGATCGTATCCCCTTCTCCGGCAGGGTCAGGGCCACCTGATGCGGACTTGACCACAGACAATGCAGGATCGTTCACAGCGGGCACTGTGACTGTTGCAGCAGGGGATTGAACCGGTTGGCCGGCAAACACTGTGTTGGCCGTGGCCACGTTGGTCACAAACCCACCGGGCTGGCCGGAAGCAACCGCATCCAGATCCTCTTGTGTTACCGTATACTCGGCTTCACAGGTGATAGATTGACCGACCAACAACTGCCCGCCGGGAACAGCAGGGCAGGTCACGGTCGTCTTGTCGTCATCCACCGTAATCGCATTGGCGAATGCGGGCGCCGGTGTGCCCTGCGATGTGTTCTCGACCACGTATTCATAGTCGATCACGTCACCCACGGCGGTGAAGCTCGTCTGGACGGCGGTCTTTGTGACGCTGAGCGCCGGGTTGGCCCCCGATGGAATGGTTTCCGTTGCAGGGCTCGAGGTCACGCCGCCCGACGTCGCAGTCGCATTGTTCGTGACACTACCAAGCTGAATATCGGCCAGGGTAAGCTCGTACACCCCTGTGTAAGTGACGCTGTCACCAGGCGCGAGGCCTGCCGCCGGAAATGGCGCATCGATAGAGATGGACGCCGGCAGGATCAGGTTGTCCGTCACCACGGGTTCGGTCGTGACGGTCGTGTTGCCGGAATTGGTGACCGTGTAGCGATAGATTACGTCATTACCCGCCGCAAAGTCCCCTGCAACCGGGGGCGGGTTTGCGTTCAGGATCGAAACGAACTCCTTCAACATAGTGAGTGCCGGGGTCTGTACTGCGGGGACTGTCAGCGTGTCAGACGTTGCCGGGACCAGAACACCACCGAATGTCGACTGCGGCGAAGCAACGTTAGTGATGCTTCCAGCGTCAATCGCTGGCTGATCCGCAGTCCAGACCAACTCACACGTCAGGCTGGCACCAGGGGCCAGATCGTCTTCGGAACAAAGCTGCGGCACACCGGCCGCAATCTGGTTGTCTGTCACGTTAATAGTGTCAGTGATCGTGACGTTGCCGGTGTTGGTAACAGTGTAAGCGTAGGTCAGGGTGTCACCTGGATTGGTGAAGCTGCTGGCCGAGCTTACGGCAAGCGCCTTCGAGAGGGTCAGCGCCGGGGACTGGGCCGCAGTCACTGTCTCGGTCCGTTCGGGCGACGACGTGGTGATTTCGGTGGCGCCACCGGGCGTGTCTGGCACCACGGTCTGGGTAATGGTCGCCGTCGCGCGGTTGAGCACGCTGCCCACATCCAGATCATCCTGCGTGATCTCATAGGCTGCGGTACATGTCAGTGTAGCACCGGGTGCGAGGCCACCGAGTGGCAGCGCCGGGCAACTTACAGCCGTGCGGTCGTCTGCAACGGTGATATCCGCCGTAAGCGTGATGTTCCCGGTGTTTGAGACAACGTAGTCATAGCTGACCATGTCGCCCACCGCCGTAAAGTTATCCCCGGCTGTTGCAGTCTTGGTCATATCAATGGCAGGTGCCTGTGTCGGACCAGCCAATGTGACGGTGTCGGTATCACTGACCGATGCACCACCTGGTGCGGTGCCCGTAACCTCAACTTCATTGGTCAGGAATCGCGCATCCACATCCGTTTGCGTGATGGTGTAGCTGTCAGCCAGCGAGGTCGTATCGGCACAGGTGGTGGTCGATGCACCGGGCAAAAGATCTGCCAACGTACAGGAAAACCCTGTCAGATCGTCGCTCAAGCTCAGGTTGCTGAGCGTCACATTCCCGTCGTTGAAGACTTCGAACGTGTAAGCTTCGGCGCCTGTGACAGCGCCAAAGGTGCCCGATCCATCCACCTCGGTCTTGACGACACGCAGCACTGGATTGGGGGTTGCGACCGTCACAGTTTCGGTGTCGCTGTCCGTAGGTGGTGTAAGGCCGGTAGGTGGAACCGCAGTTCCGCTGACGATGTTGGTCAGGTCCGCACCTGCATCGATGTCATCCTGGGTCACGGTGTAGGTCGCTGTCAGGGTTACATCAGCCCCAGGCGCAATGCTGCCCGTATTGCCGCCCCCCGAAATGGTCAGTGTCTGAGTACCAGAAGAACTGGTATGACTGTCCGTCAACGCCACATTGGTCAGCGTGACGTTTCCGGTGTTCCTGACAACATAGGAATAGGTAATCACCTGGCCTGCGACGACGCTCACCGCATCATCAGCCTGTTTCTCAACGGTGAAGTCCGCGTCGCGGTTAACGGCGGGCACGGTCAGCGAGCTGCTGTCGCCCGATGTGCCAGGCGCTGCCACACTCGCGATATTGTCGACTTGTCCATTGTCCAAATCGGTCTGGGTCACGGTGTAGACGGCCTGACAGGTGGTTGTGTCAGTGGTGCTGGGGGCGAGTGTCGGAATGGTGCAGGTCAGGTTGACCAGCGGGTCAGTGACCACAATGTCGGTCAAGGTCTGCGTACCGGTGTTTGCTACGGCAAAGCTGTAGCGGATTTCGTCCCCCACCGAGTCGAACTCTGTCACGTTGGCAGTTTTCGACACGTTGACCGCGCGCGTGGCTGCGGCAGGATCAACGGGCGTAACCTCGGTGTCGGAGGACGGATCAATGGTGTCGCCGGTGCTCGACATGCCGCTCGCGGTCGCGGTGTTGGTAATCGTTTCCCGATCCAGATCAGCTTGGGTCACCGTGTACTCGCCGGTACATTCCCCGGCGAGAAGAGGCCCGATATCGGTCAGATCGCAAACCAGACCCGGGATCAGAGGGTCCGTGACGGTGGCCGACGCAATCGTCTGTTCGGTGTTGTTGGTCACCCGGAATGTGTAGGTAAGGACTTCGCCAGCGCTGGTGAACTGCGACGGTCCCACCTTGTCCAGCGTGAAGGACGGCGTGATGTCGACGGGCACGGTCGCCTCTGCCGACGGAGACACAACATCAAACGGGTTGCCGCCATTGACGCGGTTGAATTGTGCCGTGGCAGTATTGATCACCTCGCCTGCGTCTATCTCGGCCTGGGTCGGTGTGGTGCTGCCGGTGCATGTGACCGAATTCGGCGCGCCTTGCCCCACCGGGAAAATCCGCCCTGTTTGCACACATGTCACGGTGTCCAAGCGTGGGTCGTTGATCGAGATGGTCCTGTTTACCCCAATGGACCGGTCGCCAACATTTGTCACTGTAAAGGTGTAGGTGATGACGTCTGAGGTACTGGACACGCTGGTCACATCCGCGGTCTTGGTCAGCTCAATCGCATCTGTACCTGCCTGCGGGACAGTCTCGGTATCCGAGTTTGACGTTGTTGTGCCATCCGTTGCCGTGGCAGTGTTGGACACGAACCCAAGGGATTCATCCGCCGCGGTTATCGTGTAGACAGCCTGACACGTGCGCGTGTCACCAATCAGAAGATCGCCGGTGCCGCAATCAATTGGATCAGTGAACCGATCATCGTTCACTGTCAGCGGCGCCGTGATGGTGGTGTTCCCAGAATTTTCAATTTCGTAAGTGTAGGTGACCGTTTGTCCCTCAAAGAAGTCGACGGCTGGGATCACCGGCGCCAGCTTGTCCAATGTCAGTTCGGGCATCTGGTCGGCATCGACCGTCACTTGCGCCGGATCGGACGACACTTCCGCTGCATCCGGGTCGTCGGCGGCAGCGGTTGCGATGTTGGTGACCGAGCCTGCATCCACATCTTCCTGAAGCGTGAGGTAGTCATCCGAGGTACAGGTCACACTGGTGCCGGGCAGGATCTCGGTCGCGGTGCAGGTGGCGGATACCTTGTCATCCGTTATCCGCGGTGTGGTCAGGGTGACATTGCCGGTATTGGTCAGCACGTAGTCATAGACCAGGGTCACACCGGGCGCATCGAAACTTGTCGCGCTGGCCGCGTTAAGCTGTTTGACCAGCGTCAAACCGGTCGTTCGGACAGCAGGGACCGTTACTGAGGCCGAACCGTTCGCTGTGACACCCCCAACCGTGATTGATGCTGTCGCTTCATTCAGCACTTCACCCGCATTCAGGTTCGCCTGAGTCACCGCATAGTCCGCAGTACAGATCACCGCACCATTTGGCGGAACAGCACCTGCGGGACAACTGACCGCCCCGCCGGCATCCGTCACCAAGGCATCGGTGATAGCTGGCGGACCAGGCCAGGTGACATTGCCCGTATTTGTCACTTCGATGCGGAATTGCAGAACATCTTCATCACTGTCGAAATTCTGTTGCAGCGCTGTCTTGGACACCACCAACGCCGGGGCTGCCGCCGGCCCATCCACGGTCTCATCAACGGTGCGGGTCAGCGTGGACTGCCCGCGGTCCTGCGCATTGGCCGTCGCGGTGTTGGTCAGTGGCGTACCGTTTTGGGCAAAATCATCCAGATCTGCCTGTGTAACGGTATAGGTGCCGGTACATGTCAGTGTATCGGTCGGCAACAATGTCGCCTGCGCACAGGACAATGACGGGATAAGGTTGTCCGCGACACTCAGGTTGGTCAGAGTCGTGTTGCCGGTGTTTTCCAAAGTATAATCATAGGTGATCACCTCACCCACGGCGCTAAAAGTCGTTTGCCGCGCCACTTTCGCGATGGTCATATCAGCGTCAGCTGTGGGACCGGGCAAGGTCACAGTATCCTGCACTTCACCCAATTGGCCGAACTCCGGATCACCATTCGCACGCGCGATATTGGTCAGGCTCCCGCTATCGATGTCGTCCTGCGTGACTGTGTAAGTGGCGGTACAGGTGGCGACCTCAGGTGTGCCACCGCCCGTCGTCTCGTTGATGGTCGTACGATCACAGGACACGGTTCCGCCCTGCTCATCGACCTTGTCATCGAACACCGTCAGGTTGTTGATGTTGACCGACCCGATATTTGTCACCGTGTAAGTATATGTGATGACATCACCAACGGCTGTGTAGTCTGTCGCGGTGGTTGTCTTTTCAAACTCGTAACCCGGCGCGATCGTACGCAACGCCTCGTCGCTCAGGCTCTCGCCGCGACGGAAATCCCAAAAGTTGTCGTTGGGATCATCATCCAACACTTGGGTCGTTGTCTGACCCGTCGTCAACAGACTGTTCAGCAGCGTCGGGTTGGACGAAGTAAACCAGCCGGTATTGAAGCTGTTATTGCCGAACCCGGTTTGAAAGCCCTGACTCACCGTACCTGAGTTGTTGGTACGTTCGGTCGTCAGTCCCGACCAGCTGCCCACATTTACCCCGTTTAGGATCAGGCTGATATCGTTCTGGTCAAACCCACCCGGTTGCGTATCCCCGTCATAGGCAGAGAAACGGACGTGAACCCTGGCGATGGCACCACCGAAATAGTCCGTACAGTTCCGAATTCCGCAGTCCAGTGGAATGGGATCATTCACAGTGAACGGATTGCCTCGGAATCGCGTTGGCTGGCCGTTCGAGTTGAAGCCGCGAAAAGCGCCGTTCGGATCACTGAACTGGTAATAGATCTGGCCGTTGACACCTTCCATGACAATGACGACGCCACCCGCTTCGGGATATGCACTAGGAAGCGCAATGCTCGTCCCGGGAACATTTGTCGTAAAGGGTGTGGCATGCGCCAGGTCAGCCGCAAAAAAAGATACACTGGCGGCTGCCAGCGCACCCTGAAAGGCACCACTCAATCTAAACATTACCGTCCCTCGTTGTTCGCGTCTGTTGGCAGATTTTCTGCTCGTTACGCGCGCGATATTTATTCTTGGTAATAGATCTTATCGACCCTGACACTAAAGTGGCACTGCAACCAATAAGTCATCAACGGTTTTTTTGTCAGAGATTTCCCCCTCGAAATTCTTCCAGAAATTGTCACACAGATGCCACAACTATTGAGTGTTGTCCGCGGACGCCAGCCCAACGAAAGCACCAGATACAGCAGCCAGAGTCACCTTATTAACTACATATAGAGCAGTGGTGGTTATAATCGTGCGATATCCATGCGCTCAATTCACACGCTGAACCATCGCCACAAGGCAGAAACCATTCAATGACCCGACGGCACCGATTTGACAAACTCAATTGCTCAACTCTGACCGCAACCGCTGAATAACAGGCATTTGTAATGCTTGTGCAAGAACTGAAAGTGGGAACACACAATTCTCAAAATGACTTTAACCTCTCTATGCTGTAATTTTTTTATTAAATGTTTCAAATGGAAATGACGCCGACGAACCGCCCTATAAAAATAAAATGACTGCGTTGACACTTCGAATGAAAACACATCAGAGGCACAAAGACAGCAGAAACCCCCTGACCTATTGTGGTTGAGAACAACAGATTTTGCCGACGCAACCGCGAGACCGCTCATCTGTCAGCAAGCAAACGGCAGCCCGTCTAAGACGCTCCGTTGCGCGTGGATAGGCGCGTTTTATGCAAAATATCCTCCAAGTTTGACATTGGGATTCAAGTAGACACACACGTACAGCCCTCAAAACGGATACGAATATTTGCCTGCTCGGGCAAAACGGGCCACCAATACGGCAGAACAGATGCCAATGCGCAGCGTCCGGCGTCAACACTGTGCGCCGGACGCTGCGCATTGCTCAAGGCAGATCGCTACACCTCAGAATGGCGCTGAAGCTCGAAACCGCATCATCTTTCCACTGTCCGGGTGCTTGATCCGCAGTTCTTCCGAGTGAAGCATGAGCCGATCAAACTCACGCGCGGGCCCTTCCGCATAGAATGGGTCGCCCAAGATAGGATGCCCCAAAGCAAGCATATGCACACGCAACTGATGGCTCCGCCCTGTCTGCGGAAACAACCGCACCCGGCTCTCAGTCTCTGTGTCGCGCAGCACCCGCCAATCGGTGACAGCAGGCTTGCCGTTCTCGTGGTCGACATGTTGCCTCGGTCGGTTCGGCCAATCCACGATCAGGGGCAGATCAACCCGCCCCGTCTTGGGTGTCATCCGCCCCCACACCCTTGCCACATAGGTCTTTTTCGCGGAACGCAGTTCGAATTGCTTGGACAGGAACCGCTGGGCATGTGGTGTAAGACCAAATACCATGATCCCGCTTGTATCCCGGTCCAAACGGTGCACCAGCAACGCCTGCGGCCACACCGCCTGCACCCGTGCGATCAAGCAATCTGACAAATGCTCTCCCTTGCCGGGAACACTGAGCAGGCCAGAGGGTTTGTCGACCACCAGCATCTCCGCATCATCATGCAGAATGTCCAAAGGATCGTTGGGCGGGGCATAGACATCATCCATGTCCCCGCCTCTCAAATGCGCAGCTCAAAGACAACCCCCATCACGTTTCGGCGAGGCTCGCATATCCTGTTTGCCTGAATCAGCGCGCCATGATCGTTGTGCGTTATGAAGTATTTAGCTGCCCTTTTGCTCGCCCTCCCGACCTTTGCCTTTGCCCAGTGTGGACCCGATGCGCCCTGTAAAATAGACGGCGGCAGTTATCACATGATCGACGGCAGCGAAGGCACGGAAGGCGCCCCTGTACTGGTCTTTTTCCACGGCCACAATGCAACGGGCCAGATGATCTTTCGCGGCGGGATCAAATCCGACTTCGCGGATGCGGGCTATGTCGTCATCGCCCCCAACGGCCAGCAAATACCGGGGCGGCAAACGCGCTTCTGGCCGGGGCGGGATGGCAGCGTGCGCGACGATATCGCCTTTACCCTCGACGTGATTGAAGATGCCAAGACCAAGGCGTCCATCGACGCCGACCGTATCTATGTCGCCGGGTTTTCCGCAGGTGGATCAATGGCTTGGCTCATGGCTTGCAAAGCCGCGGAACAGTTCGCTGGCTTCACGTCGATCTCTGGCGCCTTGCGGGAACCCAACGATACAACGAACTGCCCGACCACGCCCGTTCGGTTCCTGCAAATCCATGGATTTGCCGACAACCAGGTCCCCTTCGAAGGACGTGCCATTCGGGATTGGCATCAGGGCAGCCTGTGGGACAGTCTCGCACTGGCACGCGCCAGCAACCAATGCCGCACGCACCCAGACACAATCGACGTCGGCGACCGTTTTCGCTGTCGTGATTGGAACGCAAGCTGCTCAGACGGTGCGATAAAATTCTGCGAGCATGACGGCGCCCACGGGATGCCACGCGGCTGGACCACTCTTGCCCGCGACTGGTTCGAGGGGTCCTAGGCCGTCGCCCGCATCTGGCGGATCATGGAGGCCGAGTAGATCACCAGAGCCGCCCAAATCATCGGAAACGCGATCATACGCGCCTGCCCAAAGGGCTCCTTGAACACCAGCACCGCGCAGAGGAAAATCATGGTCGGCGCGATGTATTGCAGGACCGCAATGGTGGTCAGTCGCAGCCCCTTGGCACCATTTGCGTACAAGATCAGGGGGATGGCCGTAACCGCACCGCAACCCAGCAAAAGCCAGTTGGTGCCCGTATCGCCAATCAGGAATTGCCCCTGCCCTGTCGCCCCCAACCATGTTATATAGGCAAGCGCCGGAATGAGCAGGATGAGCACCTCAAGCAGGAAGCCCTGGTTTGGCCCGATCGGCAGCTGTTTCTTTGCAAGTGCATAGAAGCCCCAAGAGACGGTCAATCCCAGCGCGGCCCAAGGCACAACCCCCGCCGATATGGTCAGGACAGCCACTGCGCAGGCCGCGAGACCAATAGCCACCAGTTGCGCAACCGTCAGACGCTCGCGCAGCAGCACTGCGCCAAGTGCCACGGAAAACAGCGGGTTGATGTAGTAACCGAGGGCCGCGTCCAGCGCGTGTCCGCTGGTGATGGCCCACACATAGATACCCCAGTTCACCGTAATCAGCGCGGCCGTTACGCACCCCATGGCCAGCATACGCGGGTTACGCAGCGCAGCCATCAGGTCCCCCGTACGCCGCAACGCGATCAGAAGAACGGCAGCAATCGGAACGGACCAGATAATCCGATGCGCGACCACCTCGCCCGGGCCAACATGGCTCAGCATCTTCATGTAAAGCGGCAGAAACCCCCACAGGAAATAGGCGGAAATGGCAAAGCCAAGCCCTTGGGGCGTGTCACCGTTCGATTGTGTCATGGGGGTGGTCCTTTCCGGCCCACCCCTAGCACCAGATCAACGTGGCGTCACGCCTTCACGCGCTCGGATTTCGGGTCATACATCGGCTTCAACGATGCTTCTGCCCGCACGCGTGTACCGGCCACGTCGATCTCGTAGGCCGAGGCCAGAACATCCGCCGCAGCTTCGCCCTTGCACGGCACGTATCCAAGGCCCATGGCCCCGCCCAGATGGTGGCCATAAGCACCCGAAGTCAGGTAGCCCACGATCTCGCCATCCCGCACAATCGGCTCGTTGTGATAGAGCAGCGGTTCCGGGTCTGTCAGTTTGAACTGCAGCATGCGGTTGGACAGCCCCTCGTCCTGCTTACGCAGCACCGCGTCACGCCCGATGAAGGACGGTTTGTCCTTCTTCACGGCAAAGCCAAGGCCCGCCTCCATCACATGGTCTTCGCAAGTTATATCATGGCCAAAGTGGCGGAAGCCCTTTTCGATCCGGCAGGTATCCATCATGTGCATGCCGCACAGTTTTAGCCCCATGTCTTGACCGGCATCATACAGCGTTTCAAACACATGACCCGCCATGTCGGAGGAAACGTAGACCTCCCAGCCCAGCTCACCCACGTAAGTCACGCGATGGATACGGGCGAGGCCCATGCCGATCTCAATCTGCTGTGCGGTGCCAAAGGGGTTCGTCTCGTTTGACAGGTCCGCAGGCGATACCGCGTTCAGCAACTCGCGCGAACGCGGGCCCATCACGGCCAGAACACCTTCGCCCGGGGTCACATCAGTGACCACCACGTTGAAGTCACCCACATGGCGTTCCATCCAAGTCTGATCCGCCAAACGCGTCGCTGCCGGTGTCACCACCAGATAGGCGGTCTCGGTCAGTCGTGTGACGGTCACATCCGCCTCGATCCCGCCGCGATTATTGAGGAACTGGGTATAGACAATCTTGCCATTTGGCACCGAATAGTTGCCGCCGCCCACGTAGTTCATGAACGCCTCAGCATCGCGCCCTTCGACACGGATCTTACCGAACGACGACATGTCATACATGCCCACGTTCTGACGGATCGCCATGTGCTCTTCGCGCACGTTGTCAAAGAAGTTCTGGCGGCTCCAGCTGTACTCGTATTCCGGCGTTTGACCGGCTCGCGCGATCCAGTTGGCACGCTCCCAACCAGCGAATTCGCCCATCACCGCGCCACGCTCCATCAAGTGCCCGTGGAAAGGGGAGCGGCGAACACCACGAGCAGTCGCCTTCTGACGGAAGGGGAAGTGATCGGCGTAAAGCAGGCCCAGTGTTTCCGTGGACCGCTCGGCCAGATAGGTTTTGTTGCCCTGGAACGGCTGCATCCGGCTGATGTCCACGTCACCCAGATCAAAGGGCTTGTCGCCATCTTCCATCCACTGCGCAAGTGCCATGCCAGCACCGCCAGCCGATTGGATGCCGATGGAGTTGAAGCCGCAAGCGACCCAGACATTGTCCATCTCGGGCGCAAGGCCAAGGTGATAGGCGTCGTCAGGCGTAAAGGACTCAGGCCCGTTAAAGAATGTGTGAATGCCTGCCTCGGCCAGCATCGGCAGACGGTTGACCGCAGCCTCAAGGATGGGCTCGAAATGGTCAAAATCCTCGGGCAACTGGTCGAATTCAAAATCCTTCGGAATGCCGCCAACAGCCCATGGCTTGGCATTGGGCTCAAAGGCTCCCAGCAGAATCTTACCCGCATCTTCCTTATAATACGCGCATTCGTCCGGAATACGCAGCACGGGCAGCTGCTTCAAATCCTTGATGGACTCGGTGACAATGTAAAAGTGTTCGCAGGCCTGCAGCGGCACGTTCACGCCCGCCATGCGGCCAACCTCATGGCCCCACATGCCCGCACAGTTCACGATCATATCGCAGGCGATGCGGCCATCACTGCCATCCTCACCTTTCCAGTCCACGCCTGTGACCTTGCGGCCCTCGCGCACGACGTTGGTGACGGCCACGCGCTCCTGCACTTTGGCCCCGTTCTGACGCGCGCCCTTGGCCAATGCCAGCGCGATATTGGCCGGGTCGCCCTGACCGTCGAGTGGCAAGTACACGCCGCCGGTCACACCGTCGATGTTCATATGCTCATAGCGCGCTTTCACTTCAGTCGGCGAGATTTCCTCAACATCCACACCAAAGGATCGCGCCATCCCTGCCTGACGGCGCAGTTCTTCAAGCCGCTCATCGGTCAAGGCCGCCGTGATCGACCCCACGCGTTTGAAGCCTGTGGCAACACCGGTTTCAGCTTCCAACTCTCCATAGAGTTCCTGCGAATAGCGGGCCAGCTTAGTCATGTTGGCCGTCGCGCGCAGCTGCGCAATCAGGCCAGCGGCATGCCATGTCGTGCCGGATGTCAGCTGCTTGCGTTCAAGCAGCACCACGTCTTTCCACCCAAGCTTGGTCAGGTGATAGGCAACCGAACAGCCAATGACGCCACCACCAATGATGACAACGCGGGCGTTGGAGGGAAGATCAGGCATAGTACATCCTCAGACGATTACATGCCCGGCGGCTTTCAGGCGTCGGGCGATTTCAGCGATATGGGCGGGGCCAACCTCGCAACAGCCGCCCACGATGGTGGCGCCTGCATCGATCCACGACATCACGTGGTCAGCATAGAGAGCGGGAGTGAAGTCGCGCCGGGCCGACAGGCTGTCGACCGTGGGTTTGTCTTCAAGAAAATCGGAGGTGATCTGTTCGAACCCGTTGGCATAGGCACCGATAGGCACATCCAGACCCTTGAGCCCGGCCAGTGCTGCGGGAATGGCCTCGGGCGCGGAACAATTGATCAGCACTGCACTGGCGCGGCCGCGTGCGATGGGTACTACATCTGCAACGTCTTCGCCCGAGCGCAGCTTGCCGCCGCCTCGATCCTCAACGGTGAGGGCCAGCCAAACGGGTTTGCCTGTTGGCACGGTCCCTGCGAGCACATCTTGCGCATGGGCAAGCGACGCTACAGTTTCGCAGATCAGCAGGTCACTGGACGGGGCCAGCAGGTTCGCCACTTCTGCAAAAAGTGGTACGGCAACATCCGAATCCGGATGCAGGTCGGGCCGGTAACTCGCACGCAATGGACCAATGGCCCCGGCGATACGGCCCGAGCCGTGGGCACGCCGTGCAGCCCGCGCCTCGAACAAGGCACTTTGGTGCAGGGCTGTAAACGCGCCCTCCACCGGAGTATCTGTCAGACGGTCGTGATGAATGGCGTAGCTGTTGGTGGTCGCTATCGTGGCGCCCGCGGCAAAAAAATCCGCATGCACCTGCGTGACCAAGCCCGGATGATCCAGCATGATCTGCGTCGACCAAAGCGGCGTGGGCTTGTCCCCTGCGCGATGCACAAGTTCCTGCCCCATCCCACCATCCAACAATGTGATCTCAGCCATCCGTCAGCTCCGAAAAAAATCCAAAAACGATCACGCCCGCAGCCGTTCGTTTTCAGGGTCCCACAACGGCTGGTCCGTCTGCACGACTGCCTTGTAGCGTTTGCCATACATTTCGACCTCTAGCTCGGTGCCAGGAACGGCAAGATCGTTGCGCACCACGCCCAAGGCGATAGATGCATTGATCCGATAGCCCCACGCGCCGGATGTGGTTTCGCCGACAACCTCGTCGCCGTTCCAGACGGTGGACATGTAGGGCGTGTCCTGATCACCGGCCTCGACCAACATGGTGACAAAGCGCTTCTTTGACCCTTGCTGTTTCTCGGCTTGAAGCGCGGCCTTGCCAGGGAAATCCTGCGGCTTGTCGAGACGCACAAAGCGCTCCAAGCCACCTTCGAACATGGTGTAGTCGGTCGACAAGTCGCCCTTCCAAGTCCGATAGCTTTTCTCGAGCCGCATGGAGTTCAGCGCATACATGCCAAACGGCGTGGCCCCGGCATCGCGGATCGCTTCATAGACCTTGGCCGCCTGATCGGTTGGTGCGTGCACTTCCCAGCCCAGCTCACCTACAAAGGACACGCGGGCCATGGCAACAGGCACGCCAGCCACCGTGGCGGATTGGTGCGTCAACCAGCCCAAGGACAGGTCCGCGTCCGAGATATCGGCAAACAGGTCCCGCGATTTGGGCCCGGTGACCAACATGGTGGTGACCTCTTTGGACAGGTCCGTCAGCTCAACACCTTCGGGCGCACGGCTGGCAAGCAGTTCAAAATCGTGCCACTGCGCAACAGCAGCGGTCATGATAGTGAAGTCATCCTCACCATGCCGGATCACCGATACTTCGGTCAGGATACGGCCACGGCTGTCGGCAAAGTAGGACAGGTTCATCCGGCCCGCTTTGGGCAGTGCGCCGGTGATCTGTGTCCGCAAGAACTCTGCCGCACCCGCACCCTTAAGGGCGTAACGCGAGAAGCCGCACATATCGATGACGCCGACGCCATCGCGGATGGCTTCGACTTCGTCCTTGATGCGAGCTTCCCAAGGGCCGTTGCGGTTCCATGACTGCGTAGCTTCTTCGGACGTGTCATCACCTTCTTTTGCAAACCAGTTGGCCCGTTCCCAGCCGTTATAGGCGCCCATCTGGCCCCCATCAGCCACGAGACGGTCATGGTTCGGTGACAGTTTCTTGTTCCGTCCGGCAGGCCATTCGTGATGCGGGAAGTGCATCGCGTATTCGTGACCGTATGTTTCCAGCGCTTTCGACAGGCAATAGTCGTGATCGGCGTGGTCGGTGTAGCGGCGCGGGTCAACCGCCCACATGTCCCACTCGGTCTCGCCATGCATGATCCACTCGGCCAGCGTCTTGCCTGCACCACCACCTTGGGCGATGCCGAATGTAAAGGAATGCGCCTCAAACGCGTTTTTAACGCCGGGCATTGGGCCAATCATTGGCAGCCCGTCAGGGGCGTATGGAATCGGGCCGTTGATGTTGCGGCCAACGCCAGCAGTGCCCAGTGCAGGCACACGTTCCATCGCGTCCTCGATGTAGAATTCAAGACGTTCCAGATCGTCGGGATAAAGCTGGAAGCTGAAGTCCTCTGGCATCGGATCGTCAGGCGTCACCCAATGCGCCTTACAGTTCCGCTCGTAAGGCCCAAGGTTCAGACCGTTCTTGTCCTGACGCAGGTAATAGCTGATGTCCACGTCGCGGATCATCGGCATCTTGTGACCTTTTTCCTTGGTCCACTCGGCCAGTTCGGGGATCTCTTCCGTCAGGAAGTACTGGTGCGACATGACCACCATGGGCACGGTGCGTCCGCCAAATGGCTTGAACATCTCACCGGCGCGCTGCGCGTAGTAGCCGGCACAGTTGGCGACGTATTCAGCGCGAATTTCGCCCTTCTCGGTTTTCACGATCCACTCGTCGCCATCGCGGTCGAGGCCAATGACGGGGCAGAAGCGCTCGATGCGTCCACCGGCATCACGCGCACCCTTAGCCAAGGCCTGTGTCAACTGTGCCGGATCAATGTCACCGTCCAGCGGATCCCAAAGACCACCGGCGAGATCGTGCGTCTCCATGAACGGGTTGAACTCTTTGAGTTCATCCGGCGTGCACATCTGCATCTCAAGGCCCTGATAGCGGCCCATACCTGCGACCCGCTCAAACTCCTGCATCCGCTCTTTCGAGTGGGCGAGGCGGATCGCGCCGGTGACGTGGTAATTCATCGGGTAGTCGACGTCATCAGCCAGGGTCCGATACATCTCCAGCCCGTAGCGCTGCATGTTCATCACGGCCCAGGAGGACGAGAAGTTCGGGCAGTTGCCTGCCGCATGCCAGGTCGAGCCTGCCGTCAGCTCATTTTTCTCAAGCAGAACGCAATCGGTCCAACCTGCCTTGGCCAGATGGTACAAGGTCGAGGTGCCGACGACGCCGCCCCCGATGATGACCACGCGGGCCGTTGTTGGAAAATCTGCCATTTGAATAGCTCCCTATTGGTCGTGTTGCGGACGTCCATCCGCAATGTCGTAATAGTCGCCCTTGTCGGCGACAAAGATGTGTTTTTCCGTGGTGATCCCGGTCGGCCCGTCCAACGTCCCCGACATGACAGACACGGCACCGCCATCGTCCTCATGTCGCCAGAACAGGGACGAACCGCAGTGGCTGCAAAAGCCACGTTGGGCCTTGGGCGAAGA
This sequence comes from Tateyamaria sp. LSS28, assembly GCF_059611725.1. Lineage (NCBI taxonomy): Bacteria > Pseudomonadati > Pseudomonadota > Alphaproteobacteria > Rhodobacterales > Roseobacteraceae > Tateyamaria > Tateyamaria sp. LSS28. The sequence continues at coordinate 614,310 of NZ_JCAPFI010000001.1, forward strand.
CTGGTACCAGACCAATGTGGCATCGCGCGTGATCTCAAGCTGGTCGCCGGCCACTTGTGTTGCAGAGACATAGTGGCCGCTGGTCTTCCGGCATTGCAGGCAGTGGCAGGCAACCGAATTGCGCAACTTATCCGAAAGCGCGTAGGCAACACCGCCACACAGACAGCTTCCCGTTGTCATCTTAAGACCTCCCCGGTGTTGCCGATGTGCCCAAAAGCAAGCCGTAGGCGACAAAGCAGGCGGCCATGGCGCGCCGCACCCAAACATTGAACACCGCACCGATGGCAGCCCGTCCGATACCTGCACCCAATGCGGTGAAGCCCGAATAGCTGAGCGCGGTGATCGTCAAAGCCGTTGGAATGATCTGCCACATCTGATCCCAGACAGGCACGTCTGGCTGCACAAACTGCGAAAAGGCAGCAAGATAGCCCGCCACGCTCTTGGGGTTGATCGTCGCAATTGCGAAAGCCCGGGCATAAACGGATTTACCCGATTGGACGGCTAGTTTGGGTGGCGTCCGGGCCGCAAGCCAACCACGAACGCCGAGATAAATCAGGAAGCCTGCTCCGATCAGCTTCGCGACAAAAAACGCAGTTGGAGAAGCGGCAATGAGGGCCGTAATGCCCGCCGCCGACAAGATGAGAAACAGCAGCGCCTGCGTCAGGATCGCAAGAATGCCGGGGACCGACCGACGAAAACCCAGGGTCATGCCGTTGTTGATGCAATTGACAGCGTTTGGGCCGGGCGTGGTGACAAACACCACCCAAAACATCGCGAATATGGCCCAGGCTTCGAACGACATCAGTACACCGGCGGCGCAATGACCCAGATCGCGACCGCAGGCGCGTCATAGGGGTTTTTCCAGCGAAAGGGTTCGCCCCGGATGCGGAAGCTGTCGCCCGGTGCGATGGCATAGGTCTGGCCGGCAATTTCAAGGTCCAGACGGCCAGAGATCAGATATCCCACCTCTTGCGTCGGGCGGGTGACGGCTTGGGCAATCTCGCTATGCGGCTCAAAGGTCGAATGCACCATCTCGAAATCATCTGTCAGGTCGGGTGACAGCAACTCTTCGACCAATCCTGCCGTACGTGATCCGATGGGCCGCCGTGCACCGCTGCGGACGACATAACCCTCTTCGTTGGCAGGGGCCGCGCCCCGGCGAAACAGGGTCGATACGGCAATGTCCAACTCGGCCGCGATGTGGCGCAAATCGGTGATCGACGGCTCGGACAGATCACGCTCCACCTGGCTGACCCACCCCACGGATCGACCCAATGCGTCCGCCAAATCCTGCAATGTCAGCCCACGTGCCTTGCGCAAGGCACGCAGGTCCGCGCCAAGGCTATGGGCAATGGTTGGGTCTGATTGCAGCATGAGCCGTGAAATTCCCTTTCAGAATTTCACGTAAGGGAAGTCAAAATGAAAAATCAAGATAGATTTTCACGTGCGGGCAAAAACATTCCCAAGAATCACGGCCAAGGCATCGGCATCGCTCTGTGTGAAGGCATCCGATTGATCACTGTCGATGTCGAAAACGGCGATCAGGTCTCCAGTGGCCGCCTTGACCGGCAGCACAAGCTCGGAGCGGGTGGAACTGGCACAGGCTATGTGGCCCGGGAAGGCATCCACATCCGCTACCAATTGCACCTCGCCCGTCCGCGCCGCCGCGCCGCATACGCCGCGTGAGAATGGAATTTGCAGGCAGCCATGCCCGCCTTGATAGGGGCCGATCTTCAACATCTCGGGTCCCGTCACGCGATAGAACCCGGTCCAATCGAAACGGTCGTCACTGTGATGCACTTCGCAAGCAACCGTCGCCATCAAAGCGATCGGATCGTCCTCGCCTTCGGTCAAGCTTTGGATCGTTTTGGCAAGCAGGTTGTAATCTGGCACTGGCACCTCCCCTTGGTCGGGCAGGACTGGGGCGCTGCCCCAAACCCCGTGGTATTTTCAGTCAAAAGAAACTCAGACGCGCTCTATGGCGATGGCCGTTCCTTCGCCACCACCGATACAGATCGCTGCAACGCCACGTTTGAGGTTCCGTTTTTCAAGCGCGTTCAGCAGCGTCACAACGATGCGTGCGCCAGATGCACCGATCGGATGACCCAGAGCGCACGCGCCGCCGTTTACATTCACAACCTCGTGGTCGAGCCCCATTTCACGCATGAACGCAAGCGGCACCACCGCAAAGGCCTCGTTCACCTCCCACAGGTCTACGTCGTCCTTTTTCCAACCGATGCGATCCAGCAGCTTTTGCGCAGCAGGCACAGGCGCCGTGGTGAACAAACCGGGCGCCTGGGCGTGGCTTGCATGACCGAGGACACGAGCCCGCACGCTCATGTTTTGCGCCTCAGCGATCTCTTCGGACGCCAGAACAAGCGCAGCGGCCCCGTCCGAGATGGAGGACGAGTTGGCCGCTGTCACGGTACCGCCATCCCGAAAGGCCGGTTTCAGGTGCGGGATTTTGTCAGGCCTTGCACTGCCCGGTTGTTCGTCCGCGTCCACCGTCACCGAGCCCTTGCGGGTTGAGATTTCAACCGGTGTCACTTCGCCCGCGAAAGCTCCGGTTTGAATGGCCGTTTGCGCGCGGCTCAGGGAAGCGAGGGCGTATTGATCCTGCATCTCACGGGTGAACTGGTAGGTTTCAGCACAGTCTTCGGCAAAGGTGCCCATCAACCGGCCCTTGTCATAGGCGTCCTCAAGGCCATCCAGAAACATGTGATCAACCACCTGCCCATGCCCCAAACGCGCGCCGCCTCGCATCTTGGGCAGCATGTACGGCGCGTTTGTCATGCTCTCCATCCCGCCAGCCACCATGGTGTCAGCATGGCCCAGCGCGATCTGGTCAAAGGCCATCATCGCCGCTTTCATTCCCGAACCACACATCTTGTTAAGCGTCGTTGCCGGAACATCTTCGGCCAAACCCGCAGCGAACCCGGCCTGACGCGCCGGGGCTTGCCCTTGACCGGCAGGCAACACGCAGCCCATCAACACCTCGTCCACGGTCGACACACCAGCACCGTCCATCGCGGCCTTGACCGCGATACCTCCGAGGGCCGAAGCCGACATGTCTGACAATGCGCCCTGAAACCCGCCCATGGGGGTACGCGATGCTCCGGCGATCACAACTGGTTTCATGCTTTGGGACTCCTGTCAGAAGGTAGCAACTGAATAGTAAGGTTTGCGACCTAGACAGACAATGTAACCAGAGAATTGCAAGAGGGCGCGCATGGATCTTCGCAGCAGATCAGAAGACAGCCTACAAGTGGTGTCTGTACATGGTAGCCGAATCGACGCGGCAGTGGCCATCGAGTTCAAGGAAGCGATGCGCAGTGCCACCGATAGCGGCGACGACACCGTCGTTCTGGACCTGAGCGAGGTGCAGTTCATCGATTCGAGTGGCCTGGGCGCAATCGTCGCCGCGATGAAACAGATGGGTCAATCACGCAAATTGGCCCTCGCTGGCCTGACGCCGACCGTGGAAAAAGTGTTTCGCCTGACACGGATGGACAGTGTTTTCCCGGTTTTCCCCACACTTGACGGGGCGATTGCCGAGCTGAAGACCTAACTTTGTCGACCCAGATGGAAGTCCGTTCGATGACCCGCACAACATTCTTGCCTGCATTTCATATTTCGGTGGTGAGTGGTCAGATGGCCGTAAGAACGGCGCTCGGCCAACTGCTTGATGGTCTGAAACCCCTGTCGCTTGATGTAGAAGAGGCAGGAACGGTTGAGCTGGTTATGGCAGAGGCGCTCAACAATATTGTCGAACACGCCTATCCCGAAGACGAAGGGAGTGGGCCGATTGATATCACATGCGCCCATGCATCGGACGGGCTACATTTGACAGTCGTGGATTCGGGGCGGGCAATGCCAGATGGCCAGACCCCCGTAGGTGGTGCCGCAGATATTGATGTTGACTTCTGTGACATGCCGGAAGGCGGGTTCGGATGGTTCCTGATCAAGGATCTGGCCAAGGACGTCACCTATCAGCGACAGGATACAGAAAACCAGCTGCAGCTTCGACTTGCTGTTGCCCTGGCATAGGCCGTCGGTCGCGCGCCCTGCGCGATGATTCCGCAAAACAGCCTCCCGCCGACCATAATCCTGCCCGAATCCACCGGCATACCAGTACCCGTAGCTGCAAATAGCTTCCCTCGGTGTCGCGTGTAATTGCCCCCACCCAGTGCGCGGCACCGAGGATCTTCTCTCCCCCATTCTTCTGTGGACAAGGCATCTGCGACAGTTAGGTTGCCCGGTGCAATCTGACTATGGGGATTTCCATGCGCGACTTTCACCTGCCCGGCCGTTCACCTGTTCTTGCATCGTCCGGCATGTGCGCCACGTCGCACCCGCTTGCAGCCCAAACAGCCGTAGAAATCCTGAAAGCTGGCGGAAACGCCATGGACGCGGCCATTGCCGGGGCCATCTTGCTGGGCATCTGTGAGCCGCAGATGACCGGGATCGGCGGTGACTGTTTCGTCCTTTGGTCTGATACTGACGGCAATATGCATTCCCTCAACGGGTCAGGTCGCGCACCCATGACGCTCGAAGCCGCCGAGTTGCGGGCCACCGGCGAAACAACCGTCCCACCCTACAGCGCGCATGCAGTCACCATTCCAGGCGCCATAGATGCGTTCTGCACCCTGTCCGACCGCGTCGGTCGATTGGGCCTCGACCGCATTCTGGCGCCTGCAATCCACTACGCCGAAACCGGCGTCCCTGTCGCCCTCCGAGTCGCCTTTGACTGGGCCAAAGACCAAGCCGTCCTCCAAGGGTCTGCCCGCGACACTTACCTTGTAAACGGCGCTGTCCCGACAACCGGCCAGATGTTTGCGGCCCCCAAGCAGGCCGACGTGCTGCGCCGCATCGCCAAAAACGGGCGCGACGCCTTCTATGGTGGAGAGGTGGCCGAAGACATGCTGGCCACCCTCAACGCCTTGGGCGGCAAGCACACCGCAGAAGATTTCGCGTCGACCAAATGCACAGACACCACGCCGATCAGCAGCAGCTATCAGGGTCGGGACCTGATCGAACATCCGGCAAACGGGCAAGGCGCAACAGCGAATCTGATGCTCAATATCCTCAAACATTTTGACGTCGCGGATATGGACCCATGGGGCACCCAGCGTGCGCATATCGAAGCGGAAGCCGCCAAACTGGCCTACGACGCGCGCAACCGCTTCATCGCAGATGCGGATTATGCCAACCGCATGGATCATATGATGTCGCCGGAAACAGCGACACAGCTCGCTGCGCTGATCGACCCCGGCAAGGCAATGCCGAATGCCACAACGCTCAGCGAACAGGTGCACAAGGACACGATCTATATCACCGTCGTGGATCGCGACGGTATGGCCGTCTCACTGATCTACTCGATCTTCCATGGGTTCGGATCAGGCATTGCCAGCGACAAGTTCGGTATTCTGTTCCAGAACCGAGGCGCTGGGTTCACACTGGAAGAAGGGCACCCGAACGAACTGAAGGGCGGAAAACGTCCGATGCACACCATCATCCCAGGGATGCTGGCCAAGAACGGAAAACCGATCATGCCCTTCGGCGTGATGGGCGGGGCATACCAGCCCAACGGGCACGCGCGCTTTGTCTCGAACCTCACGGATTTCGGCCTCGACCCGCAAACGGCAATCGACGCACCGCGCGCCTTCTCGGACGCGGGCGATATGAAGGTCGAGCGGGGCTATTCCGATCAGGTCAGATCAGAACTCGGCGATTTGGGTCACAATGTCAGTATCCCGGATACCGCCATCGGCGGCGCGCAGGCCATCCTGATCCGGGACGATGGCGTGCTCGAAGGGGCCAGTGATCCGCGCAAGGACGGGTGCGCACTTGGCTACTAGGCTGACAGTGTAAGGCGGAGGTGTCCTCCACCCCGCAGGTCAATTCAGCTGGAAGTGCAACGGATAGGATCCGTCTTCAAACGGACCAAACAGGTCCGGAATGTCTGGGTGATCCACTGGCTCCCCGGAATAGTCAGCAACAAGGTTCTGCTCGGACACATAAGCCACATAGTAGCTTTGATCATTCTCAGCCAGCAGGTGATAGAACGGCTGGGCCTTTTTTGGACGGCTGTCCTCTGGAATCGCCTCGTACCACTCTTCGGTATTCGAAAACTCGGGGTCCACATCAAAGATCACCCCGCGAAAGGGGTGCTTCTTGTGACGGACCACCTGGCCCAGATGATATTTTGCGCGTGTTCTAAGCATAACATTGCGCCCCCTACGGCACGTGACTACACGGTGCAAGGGACACTTGTCCAATAATTGAGCACAATTTCGCTGGAAACAGTTTGTGAACCTAACCTTAACAGTCCTCCAAATCGTCGCCCCCGTTTTCCTGCTCGCAGGCATCGGTTTCACATGGGTTAAGGTCGGCCTGGAATACCGTATTCAGTTCGTCACGCAGTTGGCCATGACCCTCTCATTGCCTTGCCTCATCTTCGTCTCCCTGATGCAAACAAAGATTGATCCGGTCGCCTTGGGAACCCTGTCAGTTGCATCGGTCGTCGCCTACGCCGCGGTCACTGTGGTCATGTTGGCACTGGTGCGCATCGCGCGTCTGAACACGCGCACATATGCCGCCCCCCTGATCTTTGGAAACACCGGAAATCTGGGCCTGCCCCTCGCCCTTTTTGCGTTCGGCGATGTCGGACTCAGCTACGCGATCATCGTCTTCGCCATCATGGCGCTCTGGTCATACACCTATGGTATATGGCTCGTGGCGGGAGCCGGTGCATTCGGCAAGGTGCTGCGCGAACCACTGGTGTGGAGCACTGTTCTGGGCGCGCTGTTTCTGTGGCAGGGCTGGCAGACACCCACCTTCCTCACCAACACGCTTGATCTGATCGGGCAAATGGCGATCCCGATGATGTTGATCACACTGGGCGTCGCCGTGGCCCGGCTGTCGACCAAGGGGATGCTGCAAGCCGCGGGGCTGTCCGCCATCAAGCTGACCCTGTGCACGGGCATTGCATGGGGGGTTGGACGGTTCTTTGCCCTTGATCCAGTTGCCTTTGGCGTGCTGGTTCTTCAGGTCGCCACGCCCGTTGCCGTGACATCCTATCTGCTTGCGGAAAAGTACGGCGCGCAGTCCGAAAAGGTCGCGGGCCTCGTCGTTGCCTCCACGCTGATGGCAGTCGCGGCACTTCCTGTGATCCTTGCGCTTGTGCTTTGACAAAACGTGTTTTCCACGCGGCTCATTTTCCTGTAAACTAACAAAAAAACATAAAAGCGAGTGAGGCAGATGAGCAGACTCTTTCGCGCAATGGCTTTGGTTCTTTTGGCTGCCAGCTGTGGTGGCGGGTCGGGTACGGCCCCCAACCAGCTGGACAACGCCTGTTCCATTGTCCGTGAGCGCCCTGAATACCTTCGCGCCTTCAAGGCGGTTGAACGCAAATACGGCGTGCCGGTGCACGTGCAGATGGCAACGATCTACCAGGAAAGCAAATTCATATCGGACGCGCGGCCCCCGTACCGCTATGCAGCCGGGGTGATCCCCACGGGCCGCATTTCCAGCGCCTTCGGCTACAGTCAGGCCCTTGATGGGACGTGGGATGAATACCGCACATCCACCGGCAAGCGTGTGGCCCGCCGCGATCGCATCCGCGACGCGACAGACTTCATGGGTTGGTATATGGCGGAAACAAACGCACGGCTGGGCATTCCCCTCAGCGACACGCGCAACCAGTACCTTGCCTATCACGAAGGGCGCACGGGCTATACGCGCGGAACCTACCGCAACAAGGCATGGCTGATGCGCGTCGCGGGCGAGGTTGATGCCCGGTCCGATCAGTACGCGGTGCAGCTGCGGTCCTGCTAAGGCCCCGGTCTAGTTTGACGTCCGGCGCGGCGCATCAAACAGGCGGTTCGAGAGAGAGCCGCCTGTTTGCAGCTCTCCCAGGACAACGGTCGTCTGACCACCACCACTGTCATTCACGACCCATTGGCGCAATTGCACCGGGTTACCCGTGAACTTCATTTCGATGTTCCCGTATTCCGGATGCTCGGGATCCTGCGCCGTGACAACGGTCGCCGTGCCGTCAAAGTCATGGCCGACCACCATATTGGCCTGACCCAGATTCACATTCCGCGCGAGGATCAATGACAACGGCGTGCGGCGCAGCGGATAGGTTTCGGGCGGTTGATTTGATTTGGAATCGACGATGTAAACCGCGTTCGCACTCGCAATCATCAGCGTTTCATTGGGCGCGTTGTACTCAAATCGCATCTTGCCCGGCCGCTTGATATAGATATTGCCGGTGTCGACAGTCCCATCATCATTGACCTGCGTGAACGTCCCCTGCGCTGTCCGCAAATCGTTCAAATAGCTGGAAATCGCGTTCAACGGCAGCTTGTCCGCCCACGCGGCCTGCGCTGTTACCACCGCGACAGAAATCGCTGCAATCCGGGTCCATAGGGTCATACCGCCCACCTTTCACATCTTTGTCTTGGCGATGATATAGGCCGGGACGGCCTGTTATACGATATCAACAGGCCGTACGGTACGGCAGGTCCCCGCTTACCCCTGTTCCGGCACCAGAATTTCGCGCTTGCCCACATGGTTGGCTGAGCTGACAACACCCTCGTCCTCCATCTGCTCAACCAGACGTGCCGCCTTGTTATAGCCGATGGCCAGCTTCCGCTGGATGTACGAGGTCGAGCACTTGCGATCCTTGATCACAATCGCCACCGCCTGATCATACAGCGCGTCTTCGCCATCCGTGTTGCCACCCAGACCCAGAACAGCGTCAATGTTGCTTTCCTTGTCCTCGGGCGGTCCTTCCACAACACCCGACACATAGTCCGGCGCGCCAAAGGCTTTGAGGTGGTTTACGATCTCTTCGACCTCTTCGTCGCTCACAAACGGACCGTGACAGCGCGTGATCTTGGCACCACCAGCCATGTACAGCATGTCACCCATGCCCAAGAGCTGCTCGGCCCCCATCTCGCCCAGAATGGTGCGCGAGTCGATTTTCGAGGTGACCTGGAACGAAATCCGCGTCGGGAAGTTCGCCTTGATCGTCCCGGTGATCACATCGACCGACGGGCGCTGTGTCGCCATGATCAGGTGAATACCAGAGGCCCGTGCCATCTGTGCCAGACGCTGGATGCAGGCCTCGATTTCCTTGCCCGCGACCATCATCAGATCGGCCATCTCGTCCACGATGACAACGATATAGGGCATCGCCTCGGGCGCGAATTCCTCGGTCTCGAACACGGGTTCACCCGTCTCGTCATCAAACCCGGTCTGCACCGTACGGCTGAACATCTCGTCCTTGGCCAGCGCCTCTTTCACCCGGCCATTGTAGCCGTCGATGTTGCGCACGCCCATCTTGGACATCTTGCGATAGCGTTCCTCCATCTCGCCCACGACCCATTTCAGGGCCACAACCGCCTTTTTCGGATCGGTCACAACAGGGGACAGAAGGTGCGGAATACCGTCATAGACGCTGAGTTCCAGCATCTTCGGGTCGATCATGATCAACCGGCATTCCTCGGGCGTCAGCTTATACAGCAGCGACAGGATCATCGTGTTGATCGCCACCGACTTACCCGACCCGGTCGTACCAGCAATCAAAAGGTGAGGCATCTTGGCCAGGTTCGCCACAACCGGATCACCACCGATGTCCTTACCCAAGGCAAGCGGCAGCTTCTGGTTGCCATCGCCAAAGTCACGGCTGGCAAGAATCTCGCGCAGCACAACCTTTTCGCGGTTCTCGTTCGGCAGTTCGATACCAATCACGGACCGGCCGGGCACGGTCGACACACGGGCCGACAGGGCGGCCATGGACCGGGCGATGTCATCGGCCAGACCAATCACACGGCTGGCTTTCAAACCGGGCGCAGGCTCCAACTCGTACATGGTGACAACGGGACCGGGACGGACCGAAACGATCTCGCCCTTCACGCCGTAATCATCCAGCACGTTCTCAAGCATCCGCGCGTTTTCTTCCAACGCCTCGTCACTCAGATGATGACGCTGCACGACGCTGGGACTTTCCAGCAGATTCAAAGGGGGCAATTCGAAACCGGGATGGGTGTCCTCAAAGCTCAGCTTGGGCTGTGCCTCCAACTGCGCGCGTGTGCTGGGCTGCACCGGCTTGCGGGTCGGCTGATGAACCACTGTGCGCGGCTCGGCCACAGGAATGACCGGGGCAGCTTCAACAGGTTCTGGAATGGGTGCATCCAGTTGTTCCGGCTCCGGCACGTACTCCTGCACCGATTCAGGCGCATAGTCTTGTACCGGCTCAGGCGCATATGCACCGGGCGCAGCCGTCAAAGGTGGTTCCGCACGACCAAGCGATGCGGCAGCGGTCAACGGCGGTTCCGGCGGCAAGATCGGTTGTGACGCGGTGTTCAGCACCAGCGGATCCGGTCCGCGCCCACGGCCCTTGGTCAATGGCGCGACGCTTTCCGCCTGCACGGCCGGGTTCGACCGCACACGCGCCTTGATCACATCAGCAATCTTGGTCTTGATCCGCTCGTTTCCGGGACCTTCGCCCACATCCACGTCGCTGTAGGTCTCGATCAGTTCCTGCTCAGGCATCTCATCCGGCATCTGATCGGGGCGTTTGATCAGCGCAGGCATCCGCGACAACAGGCTGGGTCTGGTCGGCTCTTCGACAAGCGGCTCATCATAGGCAGGCATCGGCGGAACCGCAGCAGCATAGGCTTCGGCCTCTGCCGCCTCGGCCTCACGCGCCGCACGGCGTTCTGCCTGACGTTCCTGCATGGTACGTGCAGCCTGCACCGCGCCGCTGGCACCACGACCCAAAACGGTCATCAACATGGCATAGACCACGACCAACCCGACAAGTAGGAAGCGGGCCAGACGCGCAATCTCGACCCGGGTAAAGCCCAGAACAAAGGCGCCAAAAACCACGATGCCAATGCCCATCAGCAACGACATCAACTTGACGGTAAAACTCGACCCGACAGGCAAAACCGTCAGGATAAAGGCCATGACAGTATCGCCGAACAGACCGCCCAGACCGAAGCCGTGGGTCGCTTGCCACACGTCACCCGGTTGCAGGGTCGCGGCATAGATCGACCCGAATGCAATCGCGATGGGGGCAAAGATCAAACGACCCAGCGCCCGTTCGGTCCCCAGATGCAAGCCAAAACGCACACCCCATGCCATCAGCACGATGGCAATGCCAAACACGCCCCAGCCGCCAATCATGAACAGTGGCGCGGCAATCGAGGCGCCCGTACGACCCAGCCAGTTCTGCACCGGCGCGTCGGTCGAGGCCATCCAGTTCGGATCGTCCGGCGTATAGCTCAGCATCATGGCCGCAGCCATCAGGCCCGCGATCAGCAGACCAATGCCCACCAACTCGCGTCCGCGTTTTTCCAACGCCGCCTGCATTCCGTGGTCAAAAAGCGGATCCCGCCGTGTCTGATATGCCATGCTTCGCCTCGTCTTTTCTTATGTGGCGTAAAGTACGTCACGAATAGCCGTCAGGCCCCGCTCCGTCTCTGCCCTTGGGGCCACAAGCGCAGCCCTGATAAACTCATGTCCGGGATTGAACCCGTCGATCTCACGCGCCAGATACGCGCCCGGCAGCACCCGCACGCCGGTCTCTTTCCACAACTTCAACGCCGCCGCCTCGCCATCGCCAACAGGCAGCCACAGGAAGAAACCGGCTTCGGGCGACATATATCCCGGCACATTGCCTAGGATGCGATCGGCCATGTCGTACTTCTCGTGATACTGCGCACGGTTCTGGATGACATGCTCCTCATCCGCCCAAACTGCCGCCGCCGCGTGTTGAAGCGGCGAAGGCAACGGTGTGCCTGCATAGGTGCGCAACTGCTTGGCCTCGCGAATAGTCGCAGGACCACCAACGATGAACCCGGACCGCAACCCAGGCAGGTTCGACCGCTTGGACAGCGAATGAAAGGCCACGACACGCTCGGGGTCCGCATCACCAATGCACTCCAAAACACCCACGGGCGGCACATCACGGTAGATCTCGGAATAGCACTCGTCGGCAAAGACCTGAAAATCGTACTTCTCGGCCAGCGCGATCAAGTCCCGCCAGTAATCCTTGCCCGCCACAGCGCCCTGCGGGTTCGCCGGCGAACACATGTAACACGCAACGGTGCGGTTCAGAATCTCCGGATCAACCGCCGTGTAGTCCGGCAAATGCCCCGTCTCTGCCGTGGCAGGCACCAACACCGGTTCCGCCCCCGCCGAAATCGCGGCGAGCATATAGACCTGATAAAACGGGTTCGGCATCAGCACGACCGGCTGTTGTCCGTTCTTCACCTCGGGGCAAAGCGCCATCCCCGCATTGTAAAGACCCTCGCGCGTCCCATTCAGCGGCATCACATTCGCATCGGCATCCATCGACACGCCATAGCGGCGGCCCAGCCAATCACAAAACGACTGCCGCAGCTCGGGCAAACCTTCGTTCGGGGGGTAGTTGTTGAACCCTGCCGCATGCTCGGCAATCACATCCGTGACCCAAGCAGGAAAGGCATGTTTCGGCTCCCCAATGGTCATATGCACGACATCGCCGCCCGGATCGTGATGATCCAAAAGGGCGCGCAAACGCGGGAACGCATAAGCCGGAAGGTTCGAAAACCGCTCGGGAAACTTCATCAAACTGCCTCAGGTTCGGGATCATTTTCGCCCCGTTTGCCTGAATGTACCCCAAGGGTGACTCCCTCGTCCAGAAAAACCACGCCAAATCGTCACCTTGTGGCAAATCCGCCAATCAGCCCCTTCTTCTGACCGAAAATACCATGGGGGAGGCCAAAGGCCGGGGGTGAAACCCCCAACAAAATATGGTGTCGCCGCAAGGCGGCCTTTGGATCAGCCCAAAGCCGCCTCTGCCGCAACCCCCAACCGCAACAACGCCTCTTCGCCGTCCTGCACACCCATCATCATCAGGCCACAGCTCGGCACACCCGTCGGCAAGGTCAGGGCACAAATGCCCATCAAGTTGCCCACCCGCGTGTTGCGCAGGGCCAGCAGGTTCTCGGTCTTGTAGTAGTCACTGTCGCTGTTCAGCCGTTCCAGATTCGGCGGCAGGATCGGCGCCGTTGGGGCCAACACGGCGTCATAAGACGCAACGGCCACGTCCCAAGCCTGCCGAACTGCATCCAGTTTGGCCCAAGCCGCGTTGTAATCCGGCGCGCTGAATTCCTTGCCCAAACGGAACCGCTCCAGAATCTCGGAATACATCGCCTCCGGCTGTGCCTCGATCACATCGCGCCATAACCCGTACACCTCGCCGGGCATCAAAGGCCCAGCCTGCGCCATGGCCTCTTCCAACTCCGGCACTTCCAGCGGCTCAACCTCTGCCCCAGCCGCACGCAACTTCTCGACAGCACCGTCAAACGCAGCCTTGGGCGCATCCCGAATGTCATCCAAAACAACGGTTTTCAGCAGCGCAAACCGACGCCCCTGCAACGACGCACCCCGCAAATCCACCGAACCACGCCCCTCCAGCGCCGCCATCAACAGCGCTGCATCCTCAACCGTCCGGGTCAATGGTCCCACCGTGTCAAACTTCAGCGAAAGAGGCACACAGCCTTCCAAGGACAACCGCCCATGTGTCGTCTTCAGCCCCACCAGATCATTCCAAGCCGCAGGAATACGCACCGACCCGCCCGTGTCAGATCCAATGGCCGCAGGCGCCAGACCAAATGCAACCGACGCCGCAGCGCCCGAGGACGAGCCACCCGGCACAGCATCGGCATCGTTCACACATGGGGGCGTCGCGGTGGACGGATTGTAACCAAGACCGGAAAAGGCCAACTCGCTCAGATGCGTCTTGCCCAGACACACCAACCCCATCGCCGTCGCATTCTGCAAAACAACGGCATCTCGGTCCGGCACACGGCCCGCCAACAGCTTCGATCCAGCCTCGGTTCCGTCACCCGCCGTATCAAACAAGTCTTTCCAACTAATCGGCACACCGTCCAGCAAGGACAAACGCGCACCAGCCTTGGCGCGGACAGACGCGGCCTGCGCCTCGGCCATCGCACGGTCTTCGGTCAGTCGGGCGAAAATGCGGTCTGACAACGCATGTGCCTTGATCCGTTCAAGAAAGGCTTGGGTCAGGTTGACCGGGTCCACCTCGCCCGCACCGATGGCGCGGCCCAGATCCGCTGCACTCTTGTCCAACCACGCCTGCATGTCCTGCCCTCCATCCGGTTTTGTCGGACGGTAGCGACGTGACAACGCATGGACAATCCCAAGCACCCGTCCATATTGCGCGACATGACGCATGACAGCGATATCCTGATCGTCGGCGGCGGGCTGTCCGGCCCCATTCTCGCCCTCGCCCTTGCACAAACCGGGCAACGCGTGACCGTGATCGACGCACTGACGGAAAAGGTCCGCAAAAACGCAGCCTTTGACGGGCGCAGCTACGCCGTGGCGCTGACCTCGCAACGGCTGCTGGATGGAGTCGGCGTCTGGGACGCTATCGCGGACAACAGCCAACCGATCCTTGAAATCAAGGTCACGGACGGCCGCGCGGGCGAAGGACCATCGCCCTTCTTCATGCATTTCGATCATGCCGAGATCGAGGAAGGCCCGATGGGCTACATGGTACAGGACCGGCACATCCGGCGCGCACTTCTGGAGGCTATGGCGGCCACGGACGGCATCACGCACCTGTCGGGCGAAACAGTGACGGCACAGCATATCGACCCCGGCGCGGCTACGGTCACGCTGGCATCGGGCAAGGTGCTGACAGGCCGCGTTTTGATCGGCGCCGACGGGCGTGGCAGCGGCACTGCCGAACGGGCGGGGATCAAACGCACCGGCTGGGGGTATGGCCAAACGGCGCTGGTCTGCGCAATCGCCCATGAAAAACCGCATCACGGGATCGCACACCAGTTCTTCATGCCCCCGGGGCCGCTCGCTATCCTGCCGCTACCAGGCAATGTAAGCTCGATCGTCTGGAGCGAAACGGACGAAACGGCGGCAGCGTTCAACGCCCTGCCGGATGTCGATTACCTGACCATGCTGCGCCCCCGCTTCGGCGACTTTCTGGGTGAGATCAGCCTGTCGGGCCAACGCTATACCTATCCGCTGTCGCTGTCCTTGGCACATAGGCTGGCGGACGACAGGCTGGCGCTGATTGCTGACGCAGCACACGGCGTACACCCAATCGCAGGGCAAGGGCTGAACGCGGGCATGCGCGACATTGCTGCACTGGCGCAAGTGATCACCGACGCGGTGCGCCGAGGTGAAGACCCCGGCAGCATTGCAGTACTACGCCGATACGAAGAGTGGCGGCGCTTTGACAACACGACGCTTGCCCTTGCCACGGATGGATTCAACCGTTTGTTCTCAAACGACAACACGATGGTGCGTGGACTGCGCGATATCGGGATGGGCGTCGTGAATGCACTGCCCGGTCTGCGCCGTAGTTTCATTCGGGAAGCCGCCGGGCTGACCGGAGACCTGCCCCGCCTGATGCAGGGCCAACCCCTCTGATCGTAAGGCGGAGGTGCCCTCCGCCGGGCGCACGGCACGTGCGCCTTACAGTTTGAAAACAGCATTTCGGGGGCATCGCAGCAGGGTCGCAGCAAGCTGCGCCTTACCTGGCAATCGTAAGGCGGACGTGTCGTCCGCCCCGCGCGTCAATCCAACTTGCGCGCTTCGTCTTCCAACATGACAGGAATGCCGTTGCGGATCGGATAGGCCAGCTGCGCCGCGTCCGAGATCAGTTCCTGTTTTTCGGCATCATAGCGCAATGTCACATGGGTGAGCGGGCAGATCAGTGCCTCCAGCATCCGGCGATCAACATCCGTACTCATTGCATCATTTCGCCTTCACCGCCACGCAACGCAAACTCGATCAAAGTGATCAAGGTTTCGCGACGGGTACTGAGGGACGGCGCCTCGAGCAAGGCCTGTTTGTCCTCGGGGTCGAAGTCCAGCATCATCGACAAGGAATTGATCAGCAATTCGTCATCTGCGTCCTTCAACGTTTCCCAATCTGCCGACAAGGATTGCGCCGCAAAATAGCGACCCAGAAGGTCCAAAAACGTGGGCCGGTCAAAACTGGGATCTTCCTCGCAGCGGCCCTGATCACGATCAAAACCGGACCATGACACTTCGCATCGACGATACGGCGTGAACCCATCCACCTCATTCTGCACTCGAAAGCGCGAGATGCCACTCAGGGTGATCAGGTAGCGGTTGTCCTCGGTCTCGGAAAATTGCGTGACCCGGCCCGCGCAGCCAATCGTTTGCAGCCCATTGCCTTTGCGCCCTTCCACCTCGTTGGGCTGCACCATACCGATCAAACGGTGCGGCGTTTTCAGAGCGTCATCAAGCATTTGCAGATAGCGCGGTTCGAAGATGTGCAGAGGCAAACGAGAGCGCGGCAACAGCAGCGCCCCCGGCAATGGAAAGACCGGGATTACGCCGGGAAGGTCAGCCACTTTTATCATGCAATGTCAGCTAGCCCGTGAATCGCATCAGGCAAATATCATTGAGCTCAAACGACGACGTCCATTCAGAACAATCGGGTCGTTTGGCTTGAGAGCATCGAAGATGGTGAAGAGCTGTTCCTTGGCAGCGCCGTCGTTCCACTCGCGATCCCTGCGGAATATTTCGAGCAGCTCATTGACCGCTGCCTCTGCATCTCCGCTGGCGTGCAGCGCTTGCGCCAGTTCGAACCGGGCCTCCGAGTTGCCCTCATCCGCCTCAACTGCGGCGCGCAGCTCGGCGACCGGCCCCGCATCCTCGGCCTGACGGGCCAATTGCAATTGGGCATGGGCCGCTTCCACTTCGGCACTGTCAGAGATTTCGGCAGGTGCCCCGTTCAGGATCGCCTCGGCCTGATCCAAATCTTCCATCGCGATATGCGCTCGGACCAATCCACCGTAAGCGCCTGCATGGTTGGGGTCCTCTTCCAGGATCGCGGCAAAGGTCTGGGCCGCGTCCACGGCAGCACCTTCGGTCAGCATTTCTTCGGCGGCTTCAACGGCATCGTTCAGGCTGTCCCCGGGCGCTTCACCGCCGGCCGCCTTGATCACCCGATCCACGAACTCCGTGATTTCCGAACCCGGAACAGCGCCTTGGAATCCATCCACTGGCTGGCCCTGCCAAAAGGCATAAACAGTCGGGATCGACTGGATGCGCAGCTGGCCCGCGATCATCTGTGCCTCGTCTACGTTGATCTTGACCATCTTGACGGCGCCCTTGGCGGCCTTGACCGCATCCTCGAGCAGCGGCCCAAGCGTCTTGCACGGGCCACACCATGGCGCCCAGAAGTCCACGATCACCGGCACGGTCTGACTGGCCTCGACCACGTCCTGCATGAAGCTCGCTTCGGAGCCATCCTTGATCAGGTCGGCGTCATCGGGGCCTGCGGACAATCCCAAATCCATCATTTTGTCATTCCTTCTTGGCGCGGCGGGTCGCGCTTTATATGGACCCGCAGGCGTCCGGTGCCAAGCCACTAAGGTCAATCTGCATGAGTGGCAGGGTGCGACCGACGATGGCCTCGGACGGAACGCCCCCGATCACACGCGCGCCCATGCGTTCATAGAACGGCACAGCATCCGGGTCCGCTTCGATCTGCATCTGTGTGGCCCCCTGCGCACGTGCCTGGTCAATGGCCCAAGATACAAGAGCACGCCCGACACCCTGTCCCATCGCTTCAGGATCAACAAACAGCTTGTCGAGGTCCGCGCGATTCTCACGGACCACCAACTTGCACAGACCCTGCGGACCGTTGTTGTCGAACACACGCAGTTCGTCGCTCTCAATATCTCGCGGAGTCAAAACCAGAACGGCGCGGGCGGCCTTCATGAAGTCCTCGTCATAGCCCCAATGGGCCTTTGACCGGTGCATCAAGGTGGTCAATGCATCCAGTTCATCAAGGCGTGCGGGCCTGATCAAAGGTCGAAGCTCGCAAAGACCGGGGCGTGGTCGCTGGGTTTTTCCCAGCCGCGGGCGTCACGCATGATGCGGCTGGAATGCGCGGCGTTCGAGATGTCGGGCGTGGCCCAGACATGATCAAGGCGGCGGCCCTTGTCGGCGGCATCCCAATCCTTGGCGCGATAGGACCACCAGGAATAAAGCTGCCCCTCGGGGATGTCGGCACGTGTGACGTCAACCCAGCCACCGGCATCCTGCGTTTCGGCAAGGTGCTCGACCTCGATGGGTGTGTGGCTGACGACCTTCAGGAGTTGCTTGTGGGACCACACATCATCCTCGCGCGGGGCGATGTTGAGATCGCCGACGAGGATGGATTTCTGCGGTTTGTCGCCGTGGAACCAGTCGCGCATATCGGTGAGATAGTCGAGTTTCTGACCGAATTTCTCGTTCTTCTCGCGGTCAGGCACGTCGCCCCCCGCGGGGACATAGAAGTTGTGGACGGTCACGCCATTTTCGAGCTGTCCCGCAATGTGGCGGGCGTGGCCAAGGCCTGCGAAATCCTGCGCGCTGGATTCGACCATGGGGATTTTCGACAGGATCGCGACGCCGTTGTAGCCCTTGTCGCCCCGCGCAACCATGTGGGTATAGCCGAGCGCTTCGAACCCTTCACGGGGGATCTTGTCGACCGGGCTTTTGCACTCTTGCAGGCACAGCACATCTGGGCCTTCTTCCTTGAGCAGCTTGAGCACGATGGGTTCGCGCAGGCGGACCGAATTGATGTTCCAGGTGGCGAGGGTGAAGGACATGGGCGGCTCCAGAAATCCGGGTTTGGAGGCCAGACTAGACGCCGGAAACCGCAGTCTCCACCCGGAAAATGCGTTTTGTCCCCGTGGGGACAAGCCCTTCGGTCTGTTCACGGGATTTCAATGGTTCCGTTATTGTCACGACGTGTCAGCAGGTTGGGTGTGCGGACGGTGGATTATGTCCATTTTAACCGGCGCGGAGACAGACTGACCCACGAAGGCAGGCGGCTTCGCGGGTCAGGCGCGGCACTGGCTGCGTGTGATCGTACCGACTTTAGGGCGTTTGATCATTCTCGGCAGGCAGATCGTAGATGCCGCCAGTGAGCCAGGCAGGCCAATCTCGTTCGAAAAAGGATTTCGCATTGGCGTTAAAAGCGCGGTTGGGCCGGGTCGAGATCACGATGTCTGTGCCGTCGAGCCGCACGAGGATTTGTTCGCGCATATCCGCGTCACGCTCGGGGCGAAACCTTACATGCGACAGCGGCCCCGTTCGCGCCATGGGCAAGGCGGCGCCTGCCGGATCGCAGATGGCCCGTGCACCGCGGCTGCCCCCGCCGTTCGAGATGTAGTGATCAAGCGCGGACAGCACCGCCTCGGACGCGAGCGCCATTTGCTGCCATTGCAGGGCGCGGCCAATTTCGTTTTCGCGCGTATAGGCGATACCGTTCTGGCGGATGGCATCGTTCAATTGCCGCGCCTCTGAACGCGCCGATGTCACGTCTTTGGCGGTGCAGAGAATACCTGCGTGATCGCTCATCCGGGCCTGTATGTCGCTGCGAATGTCCTTGATCGTGTGCGGACTGTCCGTTTTGAGGACGGCCTTTATTTCAGTGATGGCGCGGTCGATGTGCGGCTTAGTATCTGAGGGCGCATGGGCTTTGCCGCTGGCGGCCACATGTTCGGCCACGCGGGTGCCAAACACCTGACCGGCATTCAAAGCCGAGCCGCCGGGCCGGGTCGCCCCGTGCGTACCTGACGCTTCGCCCACCGCATAAATACCTGCGATGTTGGTCCGCCCCCATGTATCGACGGCGATACCACCGTTCATGTGCTGATTGTTGACCGCAAATTCCAACGGGTCAGAGGTGATGTCGACCTTGTAGCGTTTGTAGAGCTCAATCGCGAGCGGGTTCATGTGGCGCAGCCGGTCGATGGGCAGGTCGTGCGCGGCACCGGCACTTGAAAGATACGTACGCACGTCGTCGTCCAGCCGTTCGAGATCAAAGCCCTGATCCCCCGGCACGGGCAGCGGGTTGCGGTTGAAGTCCATAAAGACCCGCCGCCCTTTCTGGCCTTCGGTGAAGATCGCGAGGTCCACGAGGCTGGACTGGAAATCCAGCATCCGACTGGCGTGGAAGGGCCATTGATAGCCCTTGCGGAAAATGTTCGAGGCCATTTCCTGCGTGGTGCGATAGTAGTCGGCGAGAAAGTGGTGCTCGGCCCCCGTATCATCCACGGAATAGATATGCGGGATCACCTGCACGTAGGTGCCGGACAGGTTCCACGGAAAACCTTCACGGCGGGTGCCGATGCCAAACTGGCTTTCCGTGATGTTGACCAGTTCCAGCCCGGTTTCAAGTGCGAGCCCAAGCGTGCCAAAACACCCGTTGGGGAACACGCTGTCGCGATAGAGCTCACCCGGACCACCTGCTGCAAGGATAAGCGCCGCGCATTGGAACAGCGCGAGACCAAGCGGGTTGGTATCCGTGCGTGCCTTGGGCCGGATCGTCAGCACACCCGTGACTTGCGTCTGATCCCCCTGCCCGTCGGTCAGCACCTTCAAGGCGGTGGTGTGGTTGAACAGTGGGACGCCAAGGCGGATCGCCTCTTCGGCCAGCACCTTGACCATGAGCCGTGAGGTGCGCGGACCGCAGGAGGTGGCGCGCCCGACCTCGTCATGGTCGGTCTGATACCGGAGCGTGCCACCAAGATCGTCCTGCGGCAGCGGCAGACCGAGATATTGCAGTGACGCCATGGCCCGGATCGAGCCGACGGCTTCGATATATGCCGTGTCTTCGTCCATCGCGCCGCCTGCGCGGATGGCGGCGGCCATGGCCTGGAAATTGTCGCCCTGGTCCTTGGTGTTGGCGGTGTGCAACGTTTGCTTGTCCGACCCGGAACAGGCCGACGTTCCGCCCCATGCGCTTTGGCTGATGACCGTGACATCCACGTTGCGGCGCTTCATCTCGACCGCCGCACGCAGGCCTGCCGCGCCGCTGCCGATCACGACGGCGCCACAGGGAAACACGGGGATTTCGTAGCCCGAGGCTGTTACGTGCCGGTCCGGCGCGGGTTCTGCCGGCAAACGCGGCATGACCACGTCCGTGAGCGCATCAAGAATGTGCTGGGGAACAGAAAGGCTCATTCATCCGGGTCCTTTGGGGTTAGTCGATGTCGACCCATCGTTTCAGACGCGCGGAGTCCATGCAGGCGTCTACGATCTGGCAGATGTGGTGGCCCGTCTCGAAGGTTGGCCACATGGGTTGGTTCGAGACAATGGATCGGATGAGCTCGGCCACTTCGATGATCTTGCCCTCGTTATAGCCCAGCGCGAAGTTTGGGAGCGGCAGGAACGCGCCATAGGTCGGGTGTTCCGGGCCCACGTCGATCTCACGGAAACCCCGCCGTCCGGTGGGGTCATCGTTGGAATAGAACCGCAGGCGATTGACCTCGTCGAACGTGTAAGCGAGGCTGCCCTTTGTGCCGTAGATTTCATATGTTTGCGTGAATTTGCGGCCCGTGGCGACGCGACTGAAGTCAATGATGCCTTTTGCGCCGTTCTCAAAGGTACAGAGCAGGTTTGTGCCATCAGGGTTGGTGACATCGCCCCACTCGGTCTGATCCGTGATCTCCGGGGCTGCGCCACCAAAGTCCACCCCTTCGATCTTGGGCCGTTTCGGGGCGGTAATGTAGCTGTCGGCGATCAGCGATGATACGCGCCCAATCAGAAAATCCATAAAGCTGAACACGTGGCTGCCGGTGTCGCCGATGATGCCTGTGGGGGCGAGGTCGCCATTGGCGCGCCACATGTAAGGGGCGAGCGGGTCGGCATAGATATCCACGTGTTGGCAGCCTTTGAACAGCTTGACCTCGCCAATTTCACCCGCCTCGATAATGTCTTTGGCGCGGTCATGGATCGGGTTGCGGGGAAAGGAGTGGCCGACGCGCGTGATCAGGCCCTTTTCGCGGGCTATGTCCGCAAGCTCGCGCGCCTCTTTGGCGGTGTCGGCCAGAGGCTTTTCACAATAGACGTGCTTGCCGGCCAGAAGGGCCGCCTTGGCCACGTCATAGTGCAGGTTGTCCGGCAAGCAGATGTCGATCAGGTCGATGTCGGGATCGTTCACCGCCTCTTGCCAACTGGTCAGGATCTTGGCCCCCGGGGCACGAAAGGCCAAATCCTTGGCCGCATCGGGGTTGGCCTCGACCAGGGCTGTGACGCGAGCTGTGCCACCACCGTCTCCGAAGAAATGCGGAAAGGTCTGGTAGGCCATGGTGTGAACCTTGCCCATCCAGCCCGACGCGCCCAGAACTGCGACTTTTACTTCCGTCATGTGCTTTTCCTTCTGTGTTGCTGGCGCTTGGAACGTTCCATCGTTTTGGCGCAGCGTGTTTCGGGGCCACCCACTGTCGGGCGCGTTGCAATCAGGGTCCGCTAGAGGCCCTCTTGATCAGTTGGACCGGGCTGCGGGCGGTCAGCGCAGGGCGTTTGCCGTCCTTGATCCACCCGAGGATTTGCGCAGCCGTTGATTTTGCAAAGTCAGGGATGTTGCAGCTGACCGAGGTCAGGGACGGATAGCTGTCGCGGCAATCTTCGATATCGTCAAAGCCCACGACCCGCAGGTCGGTGCCGACGCGCACGCCAAGCTCGGGACAGGCTGCAAGCACGCCGAGGGCGACAAGGTCGTTGAAACATAGCACGCCATCGACATCCGGGTGATTGGCTTGCAGGTCGGCGGCCATGGATTTGCCAAAGGATCGCGTCGCCTGCCCGGTCAGGACAATCGGTTCGATCCCGGCCTCGGACAAGACCGCGAGGTAGCCGCTCATCCGTTCTTCGGTGACAGGGCGGCCATCCAACCCGCCCAGAAACGCGATGCGCTTGCATCCCATCTCGAGCAAATGCTCGGTCGCGAGGCGTCCGCCCCGTTCATAGTCCGGTGCGACGAAAGGAAACTTGCGATCACTGGCATCGAGCGCCCGGAACACCTGTAGCGTGGGCGTGTTGGATGCTTCGAGGACGGCGAGGGCGTCCTGTTCAGCGCCATAGCTAGGTGAGACAATGAAGCCGGACACGCCATGTTCGACCAGCGAAGAGATCATGCGCGTCTGCAGGTCCGGGTCTTCGTCCGAGTTGGCAAGCACGGTCGCAAACCCGTTCTTGGCCAGTTCCATCTGAAACAGGGCCGCGAATTCGGTAAAGAACGGGTTGCGCAGGTCGTTGATCACAAGACCGATCAGGCCGGACGAGGACGAGCGCAACGTTGCGGCCGAGCGATTGTAGACATAGCCGATGTCGGCCATCGCCTGCCGCACCGCCTGCCGGGTCGATTCCTTGACCGTCTTGTTGCCTTGCAAGACTAGGCTGACGGTCGATTTCGACACGCCCGCCCGTTTGGCAACATCCAGTATGGTTGGTCTTTGACCCATCTGCAGGCTTTCCTTTGCTATCGGCCTTTTCTGGTCTCAAACATCGAGGTCGAGCACAAGGATGCCGTCGATCCCGCCCACGGCATTTTCAACAAGTTGCCCGCCAAGTGCCTTGTGTTCGTCATTGTCGGCATAGGTTTGCAGCGCATCCCAGCCATCGAAATCAATCACGAAGCCATGCATGTAGCCGCGTTCGATCTGTTCGGGGCTTTCTGACCGGCCGCCGGTGAAGTTTTGTGCGCCGGGCAATTTGTCCGCCAGTGCAGACAGGCCCGCATAGATACCGGCAATCTTGTCTTCGGACGTGTCCGGCTTGAACTTGGTGATTACGATGTGACGGATCATTGCATGAGTCCCTGATCTTGCTTGATCATGTCAGCGGCCTTTTCACCGATCATGATGGATGGAGCGTTGGTGTTGGAGGAGTTGACCGTAGGCATGACCGAGGCATCGGCCACACGCAGCCCTTCGATCCCATTGAACCGCAGGCGTGGGTCCAGCACGGCATCGGCATCATTGCCCATGCGGCAGGTGCCCGCGCAGTGGTGTGATGTTTTGGAATGCACGCAGATAAAGTTGAAGTAGTCCTCATCCGTCTGCACATCTCGCCCCGGCAAACGTTCGGCCATGATGAAAGGTTTCAGAGCGTCCTGCGCCAGAATGTTCTGTACCAGCTTCAGGCCCCGGATCGACATTTCCCGATCATAGGGGTCTGACAGATAGTTCGGGTCGATCAGGGGCATATCGGCGGGATTGTCGCTTTGCAGCCTGACGCTGCCGCGAGAGCGCGGGCGTAAGTGGCATGCGTTGAGGGTCACACCGCCGTTTGGCATGGCTTCGACCCCGGCCTCGATCCCCGTACCAAGCCCGAGATGCATCTGGATATCGGGCGAGCGTGCGTTTTCATCCGCATACCAGAAACCGCCGGTTTCAAAGAGGCTGGAGGCAACCGGCCCCTTGCGCGTGAACAGATATTGCAGCCCGGCCAGCGCGCTCAGGTGCAGCTTGGCAAAGCGGTCATAGGTATGTGGACCGGTCACCTCGCAAATCGCATAGAGATCAAGGTGATCCTGAAGGTTCGCGCCGACCCCCGGCTGGTCCAGCACAACGTTGATGCCAAGCCCGTGCAGGTGATCCGCCGGACCGATACCCGAGAGCTGCAAGAGGCGGGGTGATCCGATGGCGCCGGAGGACAGGATAACTTCGCGATCTGCTGCGACCTTGGTGCCGTCTGCCATCTCGACCCCTGTGGCGCGCCCGTTTTCGACGGTGATACGTCGGACCTGCGCCTGCATCTGAACGGTCAAATTGGGCCGTGACTTGGCTGGGGTCAGAAACGCCATCGCAGCCGAGGATCGGCGCGCATTGCGCTGTGTCAGCTGATAGTAGCCTGCCCCGTCCTGCTTGGCCCCGTTTACGTCGGTGGTCTTGGGAATGCCCAGTTGTTCTGCGGCCTCGATGAACGCGTCACAGATTGGCAGCGGTGCGGCTGGCATGGAGACGCCCAGTGGGCCGCCCTGGCCGTGATACTCCCCATTGTAAGTGTCGTTGTCCTCGGATTTTTTGAAGTAGGGCAGAACGTCTTCATAGCTCCACCCCTCGCATCCCATTTGCCGCCACTCGTCATAGTCCTGAGCCGCACCGCGCGTGTAGATTTGCGCATTGATCGCCGAACCGCCGCCGATGACCTTGGCCTGGGTATAGTTGAAGACCTTGTCCTGCATGGAGCGCTGCGGCGTGGTCGACCACCCCCATGATCCGATGCCCTTGGTCATCTTGGCGAAGCCTGCGGGCAGGTGGAAAAACGGGTGGCGGTCGCTGCCACCAGCTTCGAGCAGCAAAACACGCGCGTCTGGGTGTTCTGTCAGCCGCGCTGCAATCACCGACCCCGCCGATCCGCCCCCGATGACAATGAAATCATAGCCCTTGGCCGTCATGCCGCAAACTCCGTCTGGGCAATGTGCCGCCCGGCCCGGTGGGCGAGCGCCGCGATGGTCAATGCGGGGTTCACCGCCGCGGATGTCGGCAGAACCGAGGCATCGACGATAAACAGGTTCTTGTGGTCATGGCTGCGGCAGAACGTGTCCACGACGTTTGCCGCCGGGTCGGCCCCCATGCGTGCCGTGCCACACTGGTGTGATGGGGTGCGGCGGTCGAAGGGCCGCGACATCACGATGGGAAACCCTGCCTGTTTCAGTTTGGCCGTGAGCTTTTTCACCAAAAGTTCGTGCCCGGCCCAGTTCGACCGTTGCCAATCAAGCTTGATCTTCCCGTTCTTGAGCGTCACCCGGCTGTCCGGGTTCGGCAGGTCCTCTGACATGGCGTAGAAATCGAAACTGCGCGCGGCGATCTGGTGGGCCAGCCAGCGCGGCAGGCGTGCATTGGCCGCAAGGATGGGGCCGGTGATTTTACCAAGCAACTGGATGTTGCCAAGAGGACCGTCGCCGTCACTGTCCAGGTAGTAGTCATTCACCATCAGCGTTTTCTGGTACACCGCCCGGTTCCGCCGGAACGGATGCAGGGCCAGCACGGCGCTGCAATTGTGGTTCATGAAGTTTCGCCCGACCTGATCCGAGCGGTTGGCAAGGCCCGTCGGGCAGTTGTCATTGGCCGATGCAAGCAGCAGTGCCGCCGTCTGCACCGCACCAGCAGCCAGCACGATGATCGGTGCTGTCAGCGTTTCGGTGCCTCCATCCACCTCGCAGGTGACACCTGTCACTTGACCGTCCGGGTCCGCGATCAGGGCCGTTGCACGGCATCCGGTGCGGATCTGGACGTTGTCATGTGCCAGTGCGGTAGAGAGACCGCAGGTTTCCGCGTCCATCTTGCCGCCACAAGTGTCGGGATAGGCATCCCATGTGGTCTGCCCCGCCGCCAGCCAGCGGTCGATGTCGACGCCAAGCGGGAGATGGCTGGGCGTCAATCCAACCCGTTTCAACCGGGCGCGCAGATCGGCGACGTCGTCCTCATCCGGCACCGGTGTGTGCGGGTAGGTCCCGGAATGGGGCGGCTCTGTCGGGTCATCGCCCAAGGCCCCCCGCACAGCATAGAGCTGTTCCGCCGCCTGGTAGTCGGGTTCAAGCTCGTCATAGCTGATCGGCCAACCGGGTGTTGCGCCGCCTGCGTGATGCACAACACCAAAATCCTCGGCCCGGTATCGGATCAGCACGGCACCGTAGAATTTCGAATTGCCCCCGACATTGTAGTAGTTGCCGGGGTTGAAGGGCTGGTCTTTGCCATCCAGCCAAACCTCGTCCGGGCGAAAGACACCGTCCCCGAAAATCGCCTGCGCGTCACGGTCCCGTGGCGACGGGCGCAGGTGGTCCCCCCGTTCAAGGATCAGGATGCGGCGGCCCGTGGGAGCAAGCACCGCAGCCAGTGTCGCGCCGCCCATGCCCGAGCCGATTATGATAACGTCGGGCTGCATTAAGGTGCGATGCGCGCCTCGGTCGCGGGATCAAAGGCGACCGCTTTTTCCATGTTCACGGCAAAGGTGAAATCCGCGCCCGGATGTACCTCGGCATCAGAGCGCATCCGCGCGATCACGTCCTTGCCACCCATGGTCATCGTCACGAAAGTGTCGGAGCCTGCGGGTTCCGTCACAACGATCCGATTGGTCATATGCGCGATGTTCGAGGATTTGCGGTCTGCCGCGTCTTCGTCCGTGATCGTTTCGGGCCGGATGCCCAGAAGGATGTCTTTCCCGTCCCAGTCCGCCATGTTGTCCTGGCTGAATGGCAGGGCGGTTTCGGTCCCGTCGTGCAACGCAACGCGCGCCATGGGCTTGCCGTTTTCGACCGCGACCCGTGCCGGTACGACGTTCATCGCCGGTGACCCCATGAAGGTCGCCACAAAGATGTTCGCGGGCGTGTCGTAGATATCCTGCGGCGTACCAAGTTGCTGGACATAGCCGCCGTTCATCACGGCAATGCGCGTCGAAAGCGTCATCGCCTCGATCTGGTCATGGGTCACATAGACGATGGTTGTGCCAAGCTTCTGGTGGAGCTTCTTGATCTCTGTCCGCATGTCGACGCGCAGTTTCGCATCGAGGTTGGACAGCGGCTCGTCAAACAGAAACACATCCGGATCGCGCACCAGTGCGCGGCCCATGGCAACCCGTTGCCGCTGCCCACCGGACAGTGCACCGGGTTTGCGATCAAGCAGTTGTTCGATCTGCAAGAGGTTGGCCACCTCCTTCATCGCCTTCTCGCGCTCGGGCTTGGGCGTGCCGTGCATTTCCAGCCCGAAGGTGATGTTCTGTCCAACCGTCATGTTCGGGTAGAGCGCGTAGGACTGGAACACCATTGCGATGTTGCGCTTGGACGGGTGGACCCCGTTCATCACCCGATCCTTGATCCGGATTTCACCGCTGCTGATCTCTTCCAGACCGGCAATCATGTTCAGAAGCGTGGATTTCCCACAGCCCGACGGGCCGACGAGGACAAGAAACTCGCCCTCTTCGATCGAGATGTCCACGTTGTGCAGAACTTCGACCGCGCCATAGGACTTGGTTGTGTTGTCGATATCGAGAAAGCCCATGGGTCTTATCCTTTGACGGAGCCAGCCATCAGACCGCGCACGAAATAGCGGCCCGCGACGATGTAGACGAGGAGAGTGGGAAGCGCGGCCAGGATCGCACCGGCGAAGTGAACGTTGTATTCCTTCACCCCGTGGCTGGCCTGCACCAGATTGTTAAGCGCAACCGTCATGGGCTGGCTGTCAGCGCCCGCAAAGGAGGCGCCGAAGAGGAAGTCGTTCCAGATATTGGTGAACTGCCAGATGATCGACACCACCGCGATGGGGCCTGACGAGGGCAGAAGAATACGCCAGAAAATCTGGAAAAACCCCGCCCCGTCGATCTGTGCCGCGCGCACCAGTTCGGTCGGGAAGACGGCGTAGTAGTTGCGGAAGTAGAGCGTCGTGAACCCGATCCCGTAGACCACGTGGACCAGCACAAGACCCCATGTTGTTCCGGCCAACCCCATCAGGCCCAGCATCCGCGCCATGGGGATCAGAACGATCTGGAACGGGATAAAGCAGGCAAAGAGCATGAGGCCGAACAGGATCGTGTCCCCACGAAACCGCCATTTGGTCAGAACATAGCCATTGAGGGCGCCCAGGATGGTCGAGATGGCGACAGCAGGCACGACCATCTTGATTGAGTTCCAGAAATACGGGGACAGGCCTGTCGGCTCGACCCCGATCTGCGCCGAGGACCACGCCTTGGCCCACGGTTCCAGCGTCCAGAGCTGCGGCAGGTTCATCATGCCGCCGCCTGTGATTTCTTCCAGCGGCTTCACCGAATTCACCAGCATCACGTAGAGCGGCAGCATGTAGAACAGCGCAAACAGGACCAGCACGAGGTAGATCAGCATGCGCACGGCGCGCCCTGTGCGGATGGCGGTATCTTGGGTTGCGTGCGCCATCATTTCTTCTCCCGCAATTCGGCGTAGAGGTATGGGATCATGATGGCCGCAATGGTCATCAGCATGATCGTGGCCGAGGCCGCACCGATCCCCATCTGGTTCCGCGAGAACGTGTAGGAATACATGAAGGTCGCGGGCAATTCGGTTGCCCGCCCGGGGCCACCGCCGGTTAGAGCGATGACAAGGTCAAACGTCTTGATGGCGAGGTGGCTGAGGATCACGAAGGCCGACAGGAACGCGGGCCGCAACTGTGGAATGATGATCCGGCGATAGAGGTTCCAATTCGAGGCGCCATCCATCTGCGCCGCCTTGAGGATTTCGTTGTCGATCCCGCGCAGACCCGCAAGGAACATGGCCATGACAAACCCGCTTGTCTGCCAGACTGCCGCAAGAACCACGGTGTAGATGGCGAAATCCCGGTTCTTGATCCAATCGAACTCAAAGCTGGTCCAACCCCAGCTTTGCATGACATTCTCAAGCCCGATGCCGGGATCGAGAAACCATTTCCACGCCGTGCCTGTCACAATGAAGCTAAGCGCCATCGGATAGAGGTACACGGTTCGAATGAACCCTTCGGCCCGGATTTTCTGATCGAGGAAGATCGCAAGGCTAAGCCCAAGGACCGTACAGATCCCGATATAGAGCAGGGCAAAGATGCCCATGTTGGTGATCGACGTTTCCCAATGGCTGAGGCGCCAGAGCTTGGAGTAATTCTCCCATCCGACCCAACCGAAGGACGGCAGAAGCCGACTGTCGGTAAAGGACAGATAGACCGAGAACGCGATGAACCCGTAGACAAAGATCAGGACCATGGCCAGCGATGGTGAAAGCACCAGCTTGGGCAACCATGTCTGTAGCCGTGTCTTGAAATCCGCGTTGGCAGCCTGTGCCATGACGCGCCCTCCTCACCCAGAAGTCATTGGTTTGTTTTGCATCCAAAGTGACGGGGCGACGGCACTGTGCCACCGCCCCACCAAGGGAGGATCACTTGGCGATCGACACCGCGTCGACAAGTTCCACAATAGCGGTTTCGCTGTCGTACTCGCCGTTGAAATGCGCCGTGACCACGTCGTAGATCGCGTTCTTCACCGACGCAGGGTTGGCATGGCCGTGGGCCATGGAACCAAAGAGGTTACCCGAAGATGCGGCGGCAGCCAGATCGGCCATGCCTTTCTTGCCGCAATCGTCAAACGCCTCGTTCGACACGTCGGTGCGTGCGGGAACCGACCCTTTCACCACGTTGAAGGCGGATTGGAACGAGGGCGACAGGATCGCCGTGGCGAGCTTGGCCTGTTCCGGGGAAACGGCACCGCCTTGGTCGAACATCATGAACTGGTCCGCGTTGAACGTGACCTGATCAGACGTGCCGGGGAAGCGGAAGCACAGGAAGTCCTGACCCGGCACCTTGCCCGCGTTCAGAAACTCGCCCTTGGCCCAGTCGCCCATCATCTGGAAACCGGCTTCGCCATTGATGACCATGGCAGTTGCGAGGTTCCAGTCACGGCCCGAGAAATTCTCGTCCACGTTTTCGCGGATCACGGCCATGCGATCGAACGCCTCTTTCATGCCGTCACCACCCAGAACGCTGTCGTCAAGGTCGATGAACGCGGCCTTGTAGCCATCCGGTCCAAGCACCGACATCGCCACAGCGTCAAAGACAGTGGCTTCTTGCCAGGCCTGCCCACCGTGCGCGACCGGCGTGACACCGGCTGCCTTGAGCGTATCCAGTGCGGCGGTGAACTCTTCCCATGTGGTTGGCACCGCGATGCCATTGGCATCAAGCACAGCCTTGTTGGCCCAGACCCAGTTGGTCGAATGCACGTTCACCGGGGCAGAAACCCACTTGCCATCCACTTTGGCGAATTGCTGCAGGGCGGCCGGGATCACGTCGTCCCACCCTTCTGCCGCGGCAACATCATTGAGGTTCGCCAGAGCGCCCTGGTTTGCCCAGTCGAGAATGTCAAAGCCAAGGCCCTGAACGGCTGTCGGTGCATTGCCAGCAGTGACGCGTGCGCGCAGAACAGTCATCGCCTGTTCGCCGCCGCCGCCTGCAACCGGCATGTCGGTCCAGCCGACACCCTGACCTTCCAGGTCATCCTTCAGAACGTTCAGCGCTGCGGCCTCACCGCCCGATGTCCACCAGTGCAACACCTCGACACCGCCGTGTCCATCTGCATGAGCAGCACCGGCGCTGACCGTCAGCGCCAGCGCGATTGCTGTTTTGGTCTTCAAAAAAGAACGCATTGGTTTCCTCCCATTTTGCGTTTGCAGTGACGCGCGCTATGCGCACGTCTCGACCCAAGGTGCCCGGCTGCGTCCGATGCGCATGACCATTGATTTCACCTCGAGAAATTCATCAAAGCCATAGCGGCCAATCTCGCGTCCCTGCCCCGATTGCTTCATGCCGCCAAAGGCCAGTTCTGGGTATCCGTCCATCCAGGTGTTGGTCCAAACCGTACCCGCTTCGGCGCGGCGTGCAAACTCCAGACAGGTATGGACGTTTTCGCTCCAGACTCCAGCAGAGAGGCCATAGTTGCTGTCATTCGTCAGCGCGATGGCCTCGCCCAGTGTGCGGAACGTCAAGACCGACAGAACCGGGCCAAAGACCTCTTCCCGCGCAATCGCCATGTCAGGTGTCACGCCGCTGATGATCGTCGGCTGATAGAATTGTCGGCCAAGCCCATCGACGGACAGAGCACCCCCGCCCAGTTCCAGCTTGGCACCGGCGGCAATGGCGGCTTGCACATATCCGTCAATCTTGGCGTTGTGTTCGGGCGTAACGATGGCACCGACTTGCGTGGACGGATCAAGCGGGTCGCCAAACTTCACCTGTTTGGACAGCGCAACCACGCGGGCCACAAACGCATCCGCGATATCCTCGTGCACGATGATGCGACTGGACGAATTGCAGCATTGTCCGACATTGAAATAGACGCCGAAGGTCACAGCGTCAGCGGCGCTTTCCAGATCGGCGTCGGGAAAGATCACCTGCGGGTTCTTGCCACCCAGTTCCAGCGCGACTTTCTTCAGTGTTCCAGACGCGCTTTGCGTAATCAGCTTGCCCACAGCAGTTGAGCCGGTAAACGTCACCATGTCCACGTCGGGGTGGGTCGACATCAGGCTTCCGACCGGCTCACCGTAGCCCAGAACGATGTTGCAGACGCCCGCAGGCAACCCCGCCTCCACCAGTAGTTCACCCATCATTACGGTCGAAGACGGCGTCATCTCGGACGGTTTGACCACCACCGTGCAGCCAGCGGCCAAAGCGAAAGGGAGTTTCTGGGACAGGATCCAGAACGGGAAATTCCATGGCGTGATGATGGACACCACGCCAACTGGTTCTTTGACGACAACGCCCAGCATGTTATCGCCAAGCGTGTTGTGACTGTCGCCATGCGTGGTCCGCGCAAGGGATGCGGCGTAGCGCCATAGGTCTGCCGCACCGCCCACTTCGCCACGCGCCTGGGAGATTGGCTTGCCACTTTCCAATGTCTCTTGCAACGCGATGCGTTCAACTTTGGCCTCGATCAAGTCCGCGACCCGAAGCAGAACGGTCGCACGTTCCTTGCCCGAGATGCGGCTCCAAACCCCCGCATCATAGGCACGCCGCGCGGCCAGGATGGCTTGCTCTGTAACCGCCGCGTCGCCCTTGGCCAATACACTGACAACCGTACCGTGCGACGGCGATACACGGTCGAATGTCTCGGTGCCTTCGACCCATTTGCCCTCAATCAGATGAC
Organism: Tateyamaria sp. LSS28; assembly: GCF_059611725.1. Classification (NCBI taxonomy): domain Bacteria; kingdom Pseudomonadati; phylum Pseudomonadota; class Alphaproteobacteria; order Rhodobacterales; family Roseobacteraceae; genus Tateyamaria; species Tateyamaria sp. LSS28. The sequence continues at coordinate 646,799 of NZ_JCAPFI010000001.1, forward strand.
GCCCGGCAAAGGCAGAAGGCAGTGCGTAGTCAATCGCCGTGTTGATCGTCAGGTCATTCATCGTCTCAAGATCCATCGAAACTAGCTGTGCGCTTTTCAAGGAAAGCCTGCACGCCTTCATCACGGTCGGCGCTGGCGGCAGCTGCCGCACTGCCGAGCACCTCAATCGCGGCGCCCCGATCTTCGCCGACGGCACCGTGAATCATTGCCTTGGTCAACTCATTTGCGCGTGGCGACAGGGCACTCAGGGATGCGGCCATGTCTTTTGCAGTGGTCAGCGCGTCGTCGGTCACATCCGACGCAAACCCGAGCATGTGCGCGCGTTCGGCAGTGATGCGCCGCCCGAATATCGCCATTTCTTTTACAACCGGCTCCGACAGAAGCCGCACAAGGCGCTGTGTGCCGGACCAACCCGGCACAATGCCGACCTTGCCTTCGGGAAGTCCAAGCGTCGCCTGAGTAGAAATCACGCGCACATCACAGCAGGCGGCCAGTTCCAGTCCACCACCAAACGCATGGCCATTGATGGCTCCGATCGTCGGCTTGGACAGCCGTGCCAGCATATCAAAGATCCGATGACCGTCTCGGACCCAATGGCGCGCAAACTCGGCCGGGCCAAGTCCACCCCACTCAGCAATGTCTGCACCACAGCAAAACGCCTTGGGGCCCGCACCGGTCACAATGACAGCCCGAATGTCGGGGCGGTGTTCAATGTCGATCAGATGCGCCTCTAGCGACCTGAGCATGGCTGTTGTGAAGGCGTTTAGCTTCGCTTCATTGGACAGCGTCAGAACGGCCGTGTCCTGATGATATGTGCAGACAACCTCGGTCATAGTGCGAGGCCCATTGGAGCGTCGGCAAGCAGCGCCTTCGGCATGATCTTGGCATTTTCCGCCACTTGCACGCGGCCTTGCGACGGTCCGACGATATGCTCTGCCGGGTCCACACCCGGCATGATTTCGGTTGCGACCAGCCCGTTGCCGGTCAGTGCGATTACGCAGCGTTCGGTGACATAAAGCACGTTCTGCCCCTGCTCGCGCGCGCGCTTTCCCGAGAACGTCACATGCTCCACCTCGTCCACCATCTTGGTGAACTTGCCGGGTGCCGCGATGTCGATCTTGTCATCAAGCAGGTTGACCTTTGCCCCTGCCTCAAACCACCCCGAGAATACGATGTTCTTGGCCCGGGCGGTGATGTCCACAAATCCACCGCATCCCGCCGTCAAATATGGTTTCTTGCCAAGCTTCGAGACGTTGACGTTCCCTTCAACGTCGACCTCAAGAAATGATAGGAACGACATGTCAAAACCGGCGCCCTGAAAGTAGATGAATTGCTGCGGCGAGGGCACGAACGCATCCGCGTTTGACGCGCATCCAAAGGCAAATCCGGTCAATGGCACACCGCCGACAGCGCCTTGCTCAATGGCCCAGGTCACGGCATCTGGGTGCCCTTCTTCAAGCAGAACCCGGGGCACCATCGCGCTGATGCCGAAGCCAAGATTGGCGGTCATCCCACGACGCAGTTCCATTGCGGCGCGGCGAGCGATCACTTTTTCAATGCCATGGTCCGCCAGCGAGAAGCTGTCCCAGGGCCGCATGATCTCTCCGGAAATGGCGGGGTCATAGGCGGTTTCGGTTGTTTGCTTTTGATCCGCATCGACAACGACGTAGTCCACGAGATGGCCGGGAACCCGCACATCATGGGGCCGAAGGCTGCCATTGGCGGTTACGCGTTTGACCTGCGCAATGACCACGCCACCGTTGTTACGCACGCAAATCGCCTGCTCCAGGCCGCCCAGATAAGCGCCTTCGTGTTCGTAGGTAAGATTGCCGCGCTCATCCGCCGTGGTGGCCCGAATGATGGCCACATTCGGTATGACATTCGGGAAATGCAGCCAGGTTTCACCGTTGAACGCCACGCGGTTGACGATGGGCGCTGCGGCGCCCTTGTCGTTCATCGCACAACCCTGAAGATTTGGGTCCACGAAGGTTTCAAGCCCCACTTTGGTCAAGACACCGGGACGATGCGCCGCCGCCTCACGATGCATGTCGAACATGATGCCGGACGGAACATTGTAGGCGGCAACGCGATCCTCGACGATCATCTTCCAGATCTCTGGCATTTCGACACTGGATGGACCGGACGGATAGGACCCGGCCAATACGCGGGCAAGCAAACCGTCTTTGGCAAGATGATCCATGCCTTTGACGCCATACACATCCCCGGCCGCAATCGGATGCAGTGAAGTGATGTTGCGTGGGTGCCCTTCGGTTGTGAACCGTTCGCCAATTGCCTTGAGCGTCGCATCCGGACACCCCAACGTCGAAGAAGAAGATACGGACAGCACGGCCCCATCCGGAATCTGACGCGCGGCTTCGGCAGCTGGAACGACCTTCTTCATAGTATCCTCCCCACGCCAAGCTCATCGCTTTTGGAACGTTCCATTAATCATTACTGGAACGTTCCAATTCTTGCAAGGCGTAATCTCATACCCGGCAAGGTGTTCAATTTACGGGACGAACTCCGGGTTTACTGGGTTAACGGCTGTGCGTCGCGCTTCATCCAGGATGAAGGACACGATCACCAGTGCCGTGACCGATTCGGCCGGAGATTTCGCGTCGCCGACCACAGAACCGAACCGCAATAAAAAAACCCGGGCACTCAGGCCCGGGCAAGTCCAACAGGGAGGTACATGCTTTGCCGCGCGGCGGCCCCGGCATGTGCGGGCTTTCGTGCCTTCAATCTGGGCCATGGCAAACATGTCTGCCTTGACCCAAATCAATCTCAGGCAATCAGACGATACCCACCAGATTCGGTCACAAGAAGGCGGGCATTGGACGGATCTGGTTCAATTTTCTGGCGTAGACGGTAGATATGCGTCTCGAGCGTGTGGGTCGTGACGCCTGCGTTGTATCCCCAAACCTCGTGCAGCAGCACATCGCGTGCTACCACGCCCTCGGTCGAACGGTAGAGGAACTTAAGGATGTTCGTTTCTTTCTCCGTCAGGCGGATTTTGCGGTCATCCTCGGTGATCAGCATCTTCACGGACGGCTTGAACGTGTACGGCCCAAGGGTGAACACGGCGTCTTCAGACTGTTCGTGCTGGCGCAGCTGGGCGCGGATGCGGGCCAAAAGGACGGGAAATTTGAAGGGCTTGCTGACATAGTCGTTGGCACCTGCATCAAGGCCAAGGATCGTGTCCGCATCAGTATCGTGGCCGGTAAGCATCAGAATGGGCGACTTGACCCCCTGCTTGCGCATGACCCGGCACAGTTCGCGACCGTCGGTGTCGGGCAGGCCGACATCAAGGATCACGAGGTCGTAGATCGCTTCCTTGGCTTTAACCAACGCGTCCTGACCGTTACCCGCTTCGAACACGTCGAAATCTTCGGTCATGATCAGCTGTTCGCTGAGCGCCTCGCGCAGATCCTCATCGTCGTCGACCAGCAGAATTTTTTTAAGTTGCGCCATGGGCCTCGTCTCCCTTGAAGTTGAATGATAAATGCGCTGCCTTCGCTGTTTCAGCAAGTTATGGGCCTTTTGTTTCACGCCCATGTGTCGGTGAACCGGCAAATGTTTCAATTCTCGTGCGATTTGCTTATGTCGGGCGGGGTGTAGGAGAGGATTTGTTACATGGGGCTGGGCCCGGATATCGTCGAGACGCTGGCGCGGGCACGGGCCGATCTGCGGATGGGTGTGCCAATTGTGGTCCTGGGTGACACCCATATGTTGGCCGTGGCAGTCGAGACGTTGACCGAGGCACGGTTGGTTGGGCTGCGAGCCCTTGGCGCAGCACCCGAGCTAGCCCTGACAGGCTGGCGGGCAGACACTTTGAAGGCCCGCGTTTACGATGGTGATGTGGCCCGGATCGCTGTGCCTGAAGCTGCGGCCTTGGGGTGGCTGAAGTCTTTGGCAGATCCGGCTGACGACTTGGCGACACCGATGAAAGGGCCCTTGCGTTCAGTCCGCGACGGGGATGCGGCTCCGCATCGTGCGGCGTTACAGTTATGCAAATCAGCTCAGTTATTGCCAGCCGCGCTGTGCGTTGAGATTACAGACGGGTTAGGTTTTGCGGCCACACATGGCCTGACCGCCGTGCCGCTGGCATTGGCAGCACCCCTGTTGGGCGGCTCAAGCCTTTTGCATCCGGTGGTGCAGGCCCGATTGCCGGTCGAAGCATCCGAAGCCGGGCGTTTGCATGTCTTCCGACCCGACGATGGGGGCGAAGAGCACTATGCGTTCGAGATTGGTCGGCCAGACCGCAGCCAGCCTGTTCTGGCCCGTTTGCATTCGGCCTGTTTTACCGGCGATGTGATGGGCAGTTTAAAGTGCGATTGCGGGCCGCAGCTGCGCGGCGCCTTGGCCCAGATGGGGGCCGAGGGGGCAGGTGTTTTGCTGTATATGAACCAGGAGGGCCGCGGGATTGGCCTGGCCAACAAGATGCGCGCGTATGCGCTACAGGATCAGGGCTTTGACACTGTAGACGCAAATCACCGCCTGGGGTTCGAGGATGACGAGCGGGATTTTCGGCTTGGGTCAGATATTCTGAAGTCCATGGGATTCACGGCAGTGCGATTGCTGACCAATAACCCGGCGAAAGTGAAGATGATGGAAGCGAGCGGCATTACTGTGGCTGAGCGTGTGCCGCTAAAGGTCGGTGAAAACCGGTTCAACCGGGACTATCTTGCGACCAAGGCGGCAAAGTCCGGGCATTTGTTGTGACACCACAGGATTTGGTGGTGACGCCGCGCGGGATGCGCTTTGCCGGACGATGGTTTCCCTGCACGATTGGCAAGGGCGGCATCAGCGATGCAAAGCGTGAGGGAGATGGAGCCACGCCGCGAGGCTGCCACAGGATTGTCGGAATGCTGTATCGCCCGGATCGCATGGCCGCTCCGACAGATTGGGCAGTGCCGATACGCCCCGGTGACCTGTGGTCTGATGATACCAACGACGCTGACTACAACCACATGGTGCACGCGCCCTATGCACCGAGCCATGAAGTCCTGCGCCGCGCCGATCCGCTTTACGACCTGGTGATCCTGACAGACTGGAACTGGCCCCATGCAGTGCCGGGGCGCGGGTCAGCCATATTTATCCACCGTTGGCGCAGGCCCGGCTATCCGACCGAAGGGTGTATCGGACTGCGGCCAGACGATCTGCGATGGATCGCCCTTCGGATCGGTTATGAAACCCGGCTGATTGTCCTCTAGCGGTTAGGCAAGCCTGCTGAGCGACGTTGCGCACGCAATTCAGATTTTGGTGGGATCGCCGCGATCAACTCATCCAGCCCCGCAAGCACATTGGCGTGGATCGCACCAAACCGCCCGCGCGGATAGGCCGGATCATCATTTTCAGCAGCCCATTTGCGGGCGCATTCCAATGCCGCAATTCAGTCGTCACGATCCCCGCCCAGCCATTGATTGATCGGTCGCGCCACGGTTTCGTTCAGGGATGCAAACAAGGCCGGGCACCGTCGGACGACTGGTCCGGTTCTGCCAACAACATTAGGCGCGCACGAAACTGGCCGCGATACATGACACAACCCACCTGCACCCGCGCACCTGCGTTGAACAGTTCGGCCGCACGGCGGTAATCATCCCAGGCGGTAGGAGTGATGGGACCCGGTTTCACGCCTTGTGCAAGTGCGAGAGCAGGCCAGAACATGGTAAGAAACAGAAGATATCGCATTAAATAACCTCCCGTTCCCCAAAGATGGCGGAGCCGACCCGGACATGGGTGGCCCCGAGCGCGATCGCGCTTTCAAAGTCGCCGCTCATCCCCATGGACATGCCCGTTAATCCGTTACGCGCCGCGATCTTGGCCAGCAGAGCAAAGTGCAACGACGGCTCTTCATCCATGGGGGGGATGCACATCAAACCGCGAACGGGCAAGTCAAGCGCGCGGCACTCGGCGATGAAAGCGTCAGCGTCCGCAGGTAATACACCGGCTTTCTGAGATTCTTCACCCGTATTGACCTGAAGAAAAAGGTCCGGGCATTTGCCCATCTCTTGCGCAAGGCGCGCGATCGTTTTCGCCAGTTTGGGGCGATCGACAGAGTGGATAGCCTGAAACAGCTCCATCGCCTGCCGGGCCTTATTGCTTTGCAGCGGGCCAATCAGATGCACATCAATTGCGCCGTACTGGTCGCGAAAATCGGGCCATTTGCTTGCCGCTTCCTGCACGCGGTTTTCGCCGAACAGGCGGTGCCCTTCGTCCAAGACGGCCTGAACCCGGTTAAGCGGCTGCACCTTGCTGACGGCGATTAGCTTGACAGTATCTGCTGCCCGCCCGGCCTTGATACAAGCGGCTTCGATCCTAGAGTTGATTTCGGAAAGGGACATGCGAGTACCTGTTGTATCTGGGGTATCCCGCAGAAAGCACGGTGCGCGTGCAATTGCAAAGGTCCAGAAACGAAAAGGGGCAGGCCAAAGGCCCGCCCCAAATCATTAGGCTGTGCCTGACTTAGAAGTCGAAGCGAACACCCAGGTCAGCAACGGTGTCGCCAGCAACTTCCGCAACACCACCTTGCAGCGATACACCGCCGCCCAGCGAGTGGCGGAAGCCGATGCCGTAGGCGTCGGTGTCGGAGCCAGCTGCGCCGGTTTCGGAGTAAGCAAAGCGGATTTCAGTCGCTGCGCCAACGTCATACTTCGCCGACACACCGTATGCGGTGTCAGGGTTTTTGTCTGTGTCTGCGATCAGCAGAGTAAATGCAAATGCACCGATTTCGCCGCCAAAGCCCAAGGCCCAGAAGTCGAAGTCGCCCTCATCACCGCCTACGGTGGCAGCGCCGCCGTCGACTACTACAGACTGTGTTACGTCTTCGTTACCGAAGGCAACACCAACATTGTAGTTGCCAAAGTTGTAGCCGAAGCCGATCTGCCACTCTTCCCGCGAAGTAGTAGTGCCTGTGATCGTACCGTCGGTACCCGAAACCTCGGTCAGAGTCACGTCGCGATCATCGGTGATCGACGCTGCAACTGTGAAGTCACCTGCGGTGTAGCGCAGTTTGATGGTTGCAGGGACGTCGTCGTCGCCGCTGATGCCGGAAACAGGCAGGCCAAAGCCGGTCGATGTTTCGACGATCGCTGTCAGACCAACGCCGTAACCGTAGTAGTCCAGAACGTCGCCGGAATCGATCACGTCGGAAGTGTTACCGATGTCCAGACGGAAGCCGCCGGATTCAACGTTGAATTCAGCCGCGCGAACGTCGGAGTCTGCACCGTCGTTGGTCTCGATACGCGCACGCGCACCAAATTCCAGACCGTTGTCGGATGTTGCAGTACCTGTGATGTTCAGGCGGAAACGCTGCTCGATGCTGGTTTCGTCGTCAGCACCATCGTTGTAGATCAGGCCGAAACGGCCAAAGCCACCAAAGCTAATGTCTGCAGCTGCCATGCCCGTGGTGGCAATCAGCGCAGTTGTAGCGAAGAGAACTTTTTTCATGAGTTTTCCCTCGGTTTTCAGTCACACGCCCTAACCGGGGAATCCGGCGAGGGGATGAATGCTGTCTCAACCATTTGCCTCGGCATCTCAAGCGACGCATCGGGTCGTGGCCGCAATTCCGACATGGTTGGTGCAGCTTTGCCACAGTACTGCCATCCTGCGCATGTCACTTTTCCGACCAGCCTACCTGGTATGTGACCCCGTCTTGCGAGCGCAGGTCAACTTGGCTATCACGGGCGTCAACGAATATGGGTTGGGAATTCCGATGCGTAAAACGCGAGTGGCAGGCCGGATGGTCACAATGTGCATGGCCATGTTTCTGGCTGGATGTGGGGGGTTAAACTTCCGTGGAAGCACCCCATCTTCCGACCCTGAAACATCTGGGCGCGAAAGAGGCCAGAGGAATGAAACCACCCTCGGCGAAGCCTTGCGTGCGCGGCGCAACCAAGAATCGATCGTCCGCGTCAACAAGTACATATGGTCGGCAAGCCTGCAGGTGCTGGATTTCCTTCCAATTCAATCCGTTGATCCATTCACGGGCGTCATCGTAACTGGCTTTGGTACCCCGCCCGGTGGCGGTCGTGCCTACCGCGCGACAGTTCTTATCAGCGACCCAGCACTGGACGCCCGCTCGCTCAACGTGGCGTTGCAAACGCGCAATGGTCCTGCCAGCACAGCAACCGTGCGCGCAATCGAAGATGCGATCCTGACCCGCGCCCGCCAGCTACGGGTGGCTGATAACCGCCTTTAGGCCCTTTCAGCGCAACCCATTCCCTATTATCAGATGCGCCGGGCTTCATGCCCGGCGTTTTTACATTCAGGACCAGAACCCATGGCCACCTATACCCCATCCGAGATCGAAGCCCGCTGGCAGGCCGCCTGGGAAAAAGCCGGCGTGTTCACCGCAACCCGCAGTGCCGACAAGCCAAAGTACTACGTGCTCGAGATGTTCCCCTACCCCTCGGGCCGCATCCACATGGGTCACGTGCGCAACTACACAATGGGTGACGTGATTGCCCGCTACAAGATGTCGACCGGACATAACGTGCTGCACCCAATGGGGTGGGATGCGTTCGGGATGCCCGCCGAAAACGCCGCCATGGCCATCGGAGGCCACCCCAAGACGTGGACCTACGACAATATCGCGGACATGCGCGGACAGATGAAGCCGCTTGGCCTGTCCATTGACTGGTCACGGGAATTCGCCACCTGCGATCCTGAATACTATGGCCAGCAGCAGGCGCTGTTCCTCGATATGCTCGAAGCCGATCTTGTCTATCGCAAGAATGCACAGGTGAACTGGGACCCGGTCGATATGACCGTGCTTGCCAACGAACAGGTAATCGACGGCAAGGGCTGGCGCTCGGGCGCCGAGGTGGAACGGCGTGAACTGACACAGTGGTTCTTCAAGATCAGCGATATGGCAGGGGAGCTGAAGGACGCGCTTGGCAAACTCGACAATTGGCCTGCCAAGGTCCGTCTGATGCAGGAAAACTGGATCGGTGAGAGCCGTGGGATCGACATTCCTTTCGTCCGTAAGGATGGGCAAGGCACCATCCTGTGCTATTCGACCCGCCCCGACACAATGCGCGGCGCATCTTTCGTTGCCGTATCGCCTGACCACCCGGTCGCCAAGGCGCTTGAGGCCGACAATCCTGACCTTGCCGCGTTCATCGATGAATGCCGCAAGATGGACACGACCGAAGCCGCAATGGAGAAGGCCGAAAAGAAAGGCATCGATACGGGTATTCGGGTCAAGCACCCGGTCTATCCTGATGTCGAACTGCCGGTTTGGATCGGCAACTTTGTTTTAATGGATTACGGCACCGGTGCCGTCTTTGGTTGTCCTGCGCATGATCAGCGCGACCTGGATTTTGCGCGCAAATACGATCTGAACGTTCAGAACGCATTTTACATGCCCGGTGACACCAACGAAGTAGAGAACGAAGCGCTTGTTCCGGCCAAGACAGAAAAAGTCGCCTTCATCGACCACTTTGCGGGCATTGGTGAGGTCACAAGCCAGGAAGCCATCGACGCCACGATCAACTATTTCGAGGCCAATGGGCTTGGCAAAGGCCAGACACAATACCGTCTGCGCGACTGGGGTTTATCCCGCCAACGCTATTGGGGTTGCCCGATCCCGGTTGTCCATTGTGACGATTGCGGCGTGGTGCCTGAGAAGAAAGAAAACCTGCCGGTCGAATTGCCAGATGATGTCAGCTTTGACATTCCGGGCAACCCGCTTGATCGCCATCCGACGTGGCGGAATGTGCCCTGCCCATCGTGTGGCAAACCTGCGCAGCGCGAAACGGACACGATGGACACGTTCGTTGATTCCTCGTGGTACTTCGCCCGCTTTACAGCGCCGCACGCAGCGGCTCCCACCGATCTGGAAGACGCAGCCTATTGGATGAATGTGGACCAGTACATTGGCGGCATCGAACACGCGATCTTGCACCTGCTCTATTCCCGCTTCTTTGCGCGGGCCATGCGCATCACCGGGCACTTGCCGCAAGGTTGTGAGGAACCGTTTGACGCGCTGTTCACGCAAGGGATGGTAACGCACGAGATCTATGTGACCCGGGACGAGAATGACCGGCCCGTCTACCATCTGCCCGAGGATATCGAGTGGACCGAATCCGGCGCCCGCCTTGGTGCCACTGGCGCCATGGTCCAGGTTGTCCCGTCGGCCAAGATGTCGAAGTCGAAAAAGAACGTGGTCGATCCGCTTGGCATTATTGCCAGCTACGGGGCAGACACGGCACGCTGGTTCGTGCTGAGCGACTCGCCGCCCGAGCGCGATGTGGAATGGACCGCAAGCGGGGCCGAAGCAGCATTCAAGCATCTGTCTCGCGTTTGGAACATTTGCGACCGCATCGGACAGATGGACAAAGAAGCTGCGGGCACGGGCGACGATGACCTGCTGCGCGTCATGCACAAGACTATCCATGATGTCACTTTGGGCGTCGAATCCTTTGGCTTCAACGCGGCCATCGCCAAGCTCTATGGCTTTACCGCGGCGCTGCAGAAGTCAAAAGCCAGCCATGCCGCCCAGCGCGAGGCCGTGATGACGCTTGCCCAACTCATGGCCCCCATGACCCCGCACTTGGCCGAGGATATATGGGCACGTCAGGGCGGCGACGGGCTTGTTATCAACGCCCCCTGGCCGACAGCGAACGAGGCGATGCTGGTGTCTGACACCGTAACATTGCCCATTCAGGTCAACGGAAAACGGCGTGGTGAGATCACCGTACCTGCCGACATGGACAAGGCTGAGGTTGAAAAACAAGCGCTGGCAACCGAAGCTGTGCAAAAGGCACTGGACGGCGGCACCCCCAAGAAGGTGATTGTCGTGCCGGGCCGTATCGTCAACGTGGTGGTCTGACCGACATGCGCATCATTGCAGCTCTTGCCCTGACCCTGATTCTGACCGGCTGCGGGTTCGAGCCCGTCTATGGCCCGGGCGGCACGGGCACGAAGCTGCAAAACCGTGTGCAGGTCGACACGCCCATCGACCGCGAAGGCTTCCTTCTGGTGCGGCAGTTGGAAGAGCGGCTGGGGCGCGCGGGTGACCCCGCCTACCGGCTTGGCATAGAGCTGGCGGTGCGGGAAGAAGCGCGCGCCATCGACCCGGATGGAGACATCCGCAGGTTCCACGTGATTGGCGATGCCACATATACGCTTTCGGACACTGCGACAGGTGCCGTTCTGCAATCTGACACTGTGGATAACTTCGTGGGTTATTCGGCAACCGGCACAACTGTTGCGACCCTTACGGCCAAACGTGATGCGGTCGAACGGCTTATGACCATCCTTGCAGACGAAATTATTCTGCAATTGCAGGCCTCTGACCTGTGAAACTGAACACGGCCCAGGCGACTGCGTATTTTGCCAAGCCGGACCCGGATGCAGCGGGCCTGTTGATATACGGTGCCGACGGCATGCGCATCGCCTTGAAAAGGCAACAGGTTGTGGCTGCCCTGATCGGTCCGCAGGGTGAAGAAGAAATGCGCCTGACCCGGATTGCAGCGGGTGATTTGCGCAAGGAGCCCGCCCTGTTGCTGGACGCGACCAAGGCCATCGGATTTTTTCCCGGCCCCCGTGTTGCCTTGGTCGAAGATGCAAACGAAACCGTCGGGCCCATCATCACCGAGGCCCTGTCGGATTGGATGGCCGGGGATGCACAGATCGTGGTCACCGCAGGCGCACTCAAGCCCACGTCAAAACTCCGAAAGGCGTTCGAGGCACACCCATCGGCCAATGCCGCAGGCATCTACGACAATCCCCCGACGCGAGACGAGGTTGAACGCGACCTAACCGCCGCTGGCATCACCAACCCGCCGCAAGAGGCGATGCACCTGCTGATGGACCTCGCACGCCAACTGGAGCCGGGAGATTTTCGACAAACACTGGAAAAGGTCGGGCTGTACAAGCTGAACGATCCAGACCCGCTAAGCGCAGACGACATTGCCGCTTGCGCGCCAGCCTCAATCGAAGCGGATGTCGACGACGTTCTGCTGGTTGTAGGTGACGGAAACGCAGCAGCCATCGGCCCGGTGATGCAACGGTTGCAGGCGCAAGGGGTAAACGCGGTCAGCTTGTGCATTGGTGCCATGCGCCATTTTCGGTCGCTGCACCGCGCAGCTTGCGATACCTCCGGTCGTCCCCAGATCTGGGGACCGAACCGCGACAAGATGCTGGCGCAAGCGCGAAACTGGGGGGCACCCAAGCTGGAAATGGCCCTGACGGAACTGACTGACACAGACTTACAGTTGCGCTCAGCCGGTCAGAATGCGCCGGCTCTTGCGCTGGTCGAACGCTGCTTCATCCGGCTTGCCATGCTTGCGCGTCGATAGATCAAGCGAGCGTCCTTCTTTCCTATCAAGAACCCATCTGAGCGCGTATCGCGAGGCGGAGCCTCTTCAATAATGTCGTCGCGCAAGCGGCCTTTGGATCACGGGTGCTCTTCAGGCGGGGCCGCAAACATAGCCATCACTTCAGTCTCCGTCATCTGGTGCCGCCCTTCACCGGCAAAGGCATAGCCGTCGGGTTTCAGGTCGATAAACAGTTCACCCGTCAAAGGAATGCCTGAAGCGTCAGTGAAGGTTCCCATTCCAACATGCATCTCACCATTCAGGGGACCGGGCGCTGTTACTCGGTAAAAAAGCGATGAGCCGCAGTGTTTGCAGAACGCCCGTTCGGCCCATTCCGACGAGGTGTAGACGGTCAGGTTGTCCTCCCCCTCAATCTGCATTCCACCTTTCGGCACCTGCACACCCAGGAAAACGCCACCGGACCATTTGCGGCACATGCTGCAATGGCACGCGCCGGTTTCCGTGATGGGTTTGGCTATGGTGAACTTCACGGCTCCGCACATGCAGGATCCTGATCGCGACATGGTGATCTCCTCTGGCTCGTTGCCCATGATGTATCCCACCCAACTGCCAAATTCTGTCAGTAACCTTGCAGCGTCGCCCCGGGCCTGCGATCCTCTGACCAACCAACTTGGAGGCCTCATGTACCGCGTTATTGGAACCGTCAAAAGCCGCGCCTTTCGCGTGCTCTGGATGCTTGAGGAGTTGGAGCAGCCCTATGAGCTGGTTGAGGCATTCCCTCGCTCGGACGAAGCGACAGCGCATAACCCGCTGGGCAAGATACCGGCGCTGGTAGATGGAGATGACGTGCTGACCGACAGCGTCGCCATCATGACATACCTTGCCGACAAACATGGTGGGCTGACAGCCCCCGCCGGTACAGCAGCCCGCGCCCGGCAGGACGCCATCACCCTATGGCTGATTGACGAGTTGGACGCACTACTCTGGACGCACAGCAAGCATACCTTTGTTCTGCCAGAGAAGCTGAGGCTTCCCGATATCTCATCGACGCTGCAAAAGGAGTTTGCCCGAAATGTGGACATTTTCTCTGGCATGCTGGACCAATCCGGCGACTTCATCATGGGCGATCACATTTCGCTGCCTGATCTGTTGGCCGTACACTGTTTTGGCTGGGCGTTTGGCGCCGAATTTCCAGCGCTACCCGACAGCATTAAGGCGTACTCGAAACGCCTGCGTGCCAGGCCCGCGTTTCGTGCAGCAGCAGGTCGCTAACGCTTCATGTAGCGCACGGCACCCTGTCCGGCCCAGCGGCCCGTGGCGAGGCACGCGGTCAGAAGATAACCCCCTGTCGGCGCTTCCCAATCCAGCATCTCCCCGGCGCAAAACACGCCCGGCCGTGCCCGCAGCATGAACGCGTCGTCCAGCGCATAGGCAGGCACACCTCCGGCAGTTGAAATAGCTTCATCCATCGGGCGCAGTCCGCTGTGTGTAATCCGCAACTTCTTCAGCCGCCGGGCAATCTTCAGGGTCTCAACCGGCCAAGGCCGCCCCCATTCCTGAGCCAATGCGATTTTCAACGGCGACAGACGCAGCATCTTTCGCAAATGATTGGCAAAGCTCGCCTTGCCGCGGGGGCGGTTCAGCCGGGCGACCACATCATCCACACTCAAATCGGGCAACAGGTCCATATAAAGATCGGCACCTTCGCGCACCCCGCGCGAGACGGAATAGATACCGCCGCCTTCGAGACCGCGATGTGACATCACCGCTTCCCCCCGCGAACGATACGGGCCCGCACGCCACGCGACGCCCTTGATCGGTTGTCCCATATGTTTGGCCATATGACCGGACCACCCCACCGCAACTGCGGCATTCGCCGCCGCGAAGGGGCGCGGATCGACACCGATCCAATCCGCCCAAGCCCCATCGGACCCAAGCCGTGCCCAACTGGCCCCGCCGCAAGCCAACACGACAGCGTCGGCGTCTATGGGTGACACCGTTCCATCCGGCCCTTTCATCATCGGTTGCTTACCCTCCCAACCGATCCACCGATGTCGGGGCAAGATGTTCACCCCCAGACCGTCCAGCCGTTGCAACCATGCCCGCAAAAGCGGTGATGCCTTCATCGCCTTGGGAAACACGCGACCGGTTGAGCCTGTGAACATCTCTTGTCCCAAACCTTCGGCCCAGTGGATAACAGCGGCGCTGTCCCACGCTTGCAGCGCTGGGGTCAGCCAATCCGTTGCATCTGTATAGTGCGGCAACATGGTGCTCAGATCTTCGGCTTTGGTCAGGTTCAAGCCCGACTTCCCGGCCATCAGGAACTTGCGTGCGACGCTTGGCTTTGCCTCATAGACTGTGACCGCGAGTCCCGCCTCGGCCATCACTTCCGCAGCGGCCAACCCCGCTGGTCCACCACCGATCACGGCAACGCGGGTCACTCCGAAGTGGTCCGAAGCTCACCCTTCATCTCGACCACTCGATGCGGATATGGGATTTCGATGTCGTTGTCCTTGAGTGCGTTCCAGATCGCAAAAAGCACATGGCTCTTGTATTTGTTCCGCCCGTCATCGATTCCGTTGACCCAGTATTCAACCGCAAAGTCGATGCCGCTGTCACCAAAGCCCACAAGCTCGCAATCTGGCCCTTCCGGTTTGTGCAGGACAAAAGGCAGCTTGGACACCGCTGCATTGATGATGTCAGGGACCATGTTGATATCCGTATTGTAGCTGACCGAAAACGGTGCCTCGTACCGGTTCGCCGATCCGCTGTCGGAATAGTTGACGACCCGGGTGGTAATGAAGTCCTCATTCGGGACAACGATCCAGCGGCCATCATAAGTTTCAAGGATTGCAGCGCGGGCGGTCATCTTGACGATGGTGCCCGCCTCGCCTCCATCCAGTTCAACATAATCACCAACGGTCGCCTGCCCTTCGACAAGCAGGATGACGCCCGAGATGAAGTTCGACGCGATCTTTTGCAGTCCAAAGCCAAGGCCGACACCGATCGCGCCCCCAAGCACAGCGAGGGCAGACAGGTTGATACCCATGATGTTCATGAGCACGAGGAAGGCGACACCAAAGATTAGGAATTCGACCGATTTCGCCACCAGTTGCCGGAGCGATGGACGCATCTCTTCCTGTTTCTGGATGAAGGTGCTGGACTGGCTGTTGGACCACTGCCCAAGCCAGAATATCACGCCACCAACGGCCAAAAATTGCAAGAGCCAGAGCAAGTTGAATGACAGGTTGCCAAGCGGCACAACCGTCTCTTCAAGGCGGGTCGCAGCCAATTCGAGCAGCCCCAGAGCATAAAGCGCTGCAATCGGGATCAGAACGTACCGCCCCAGAAGTTTCAGGAACGGATCGCTGATAATGTCCCGCACCAGCGCACGCACGGCCAGAAACAAGAACACCCGTTTGCCAAAGGCGATAACAGCGCCACTGTCAAAGATCGAGCGGACAACGCTTTCGCCGATCCCGGTCAGTACATAGGCCAGAAGCGGAAGCAGAAGCGGCAGGAATTGCGCCACGAAACGGCGCGCCTTGGCAAGGATGCCGTCACTATCGCCCGGGTCAAGCACACGGGCCAGCGTCGGCCGCAAGCGGCGCGTAATCACCACGGCAGCCAGATAAGCAACGATCAGTAGGGCAAACTGTGACCATGCGGCAGGGCTGAGCAGCCAGGACAGCGCCAGCTCCCATCCTTGCATGGTGTAGCCCGCAATGGTCTGCACAATCTCGGGCTGGCTTTCGAGATCAAACTCCACAGCGCACCTCTTGCCTCATTCAAACAACGCGCCAATTGTCACGGGCAACCCCATCTGCGCAAGAGAGCATACCACTGTCCGACCCGACCAAAGCCCCAATTTGTCCGCTCTGTGGCCGTCCTATCCCACCAGAGGCGCCGCAAAGCCTGCATCACCTGATCCCGAAACTAAAAGGTGGCAAAGGCGGCCCGACGGTGTTGCTGCATCACATTTGCCACCGCGAGATCCATGCAACGCTGACAGAGGTGGAACTGGCCCGCGACTACAACACGCCCGAGGCACTGCGCGCGCATCCCCGCTTGGCCAAGTTCTTTGCATGGGTGGCAAAACGTCCACCGGGCTTTGCATCAAAGGTCCCGGGGGCCCGCCGCAAGCGTTAGCGTTTGCGCGGGGACGTATCGATTGTGCGCTTTTCCTCAAGCCGAATGCTAACGTCACGCAATACGCCTGAAACCAGCAATTCTACACGCTCACACGTCGTCAGTTCCCGCGAACCCTGAGCAGGTTTGGGGTCGCGCCGTGCGTAGTCTATGCGTGAGTCGCGGGCCATTGATAGAAAGCCTACAACGTGTAACGTAAAGTTGACAACCGTTGTGTCTGAACTATCTACACATCGCCTTTATTGCGCGCGCCGTTTCACTCTTTGCCGCCGCAATATCGATACATAACTGCTGAGCCCGATCCAACACAGCCCCGTTCTCGACCAGTTCATCGACCAAGCCAAATTCATAAGCTGTTGCGGCAGGTAACTTTTGACCACCAAGGAAGATCATCTTCGTCCGTGCAGGACCGATCAGCGCCGCCATGCGGACCGGATCACTGGGTTGTGGCAGGTACCCCAGCTTCATGACCGGATAAAAGAACTTGGCAGATGGCACGGCAATGCGCAGATCGCAGGCCAACACCATTCCGGTGGCACCGCCCGCCACCGTTCCGTTCAGGGCTGCAATGGTCAGGCCGGGCAAGTCAGCGATGGCCCCCGACAGTTCTTCCCACAAGGGAGAGGTTGCGAGGCCCGCGCGCGCCGCATCCAGATCAGCACCCGCACTGAACACCTTGCCCGTCCCGGTCAGGATAACAGCGGCAGCTTGCCGTGCATCCCGTGCAGTGTCGCGCAGATCGACCAGCATCTGCTCAGTCAGTGCCCCCGCTTTGTCCGGGCGATTGATCGTGATGGTCCAGATCGGGGCAGAGCGATCAACCTCTATCATATCAGGCCCACCCGTGTACGAATGTCGGGATCTCGCAGTGAAATCTCCTGCCCGATCCAATCGTCTGCATCGGGGGAACACATCCAAAGGAGCGCCTTGGCGGGCCAGTCTGCTGGAATGTGATCGGACCAATCAAGCTGACTGACAGGGTTAATACCGCTGGCCTTGATCTCGCGTTGCATCTGGGTGGCGACGGTGCCGGGCGACAGTCCCATGGCGCGGATACCTGACCCCGCGTTTTCCTTGTCCACGCATCGGGTCAGCATGGCGGCTCCGGCCTTGGACGCGCAGTAATGCGACCAGGCTTCGACCGGACCATGCGCAGCGCCGGAACTCACGGTCAAGATCGTGCCGCCCCCTGCCTTCAACATGAAGGGTAGGGCCGCGCGCATGCCATAGAAGACGCCTTTGAGGTTGATGTCGATCGCGTGGCCCCAGGCATCCGGGTCGGCATCGGACAAATGAGAGATGGGTTCAATCACGCCAGCGTTGCCGACCAGCACATCCAGACCTCCGAACTGGCGAACCGTGTCGTTCATAGCACTTTCGACGGCAGCATAGCTGCTCACATCACAGGGCAGAGCGATGGCTTGCGTGCCAATTTCTGAAGCCAAGGCAGCGACAGCATCGGAACTGCGCGCCACAAGGGCAACATTTGCCCCGGCTTGGGCAAAGACGCGGGCCGTGTCTGCGCCTATCCCGCGGCTGGCACCGGTGATCAACGCCGTCTTTCCGCTCATATCCTGCATTCTGTCCTCCACTTCATAGACTTGGTCTTGTGGTACGGACAACAGCGGCTTAGGTCCAGCCTGCGGCCTTGACGCTCCGCGCACTGTCCCGGACGATATGGCCAAAGCTGTTTAAGGATTCTGATATGTCTCGTATTTCTCATCTTTTTTCCGGTACCGCCTTGGCGCTGTGCCTGCCCGCCACTGCCGCTTTAGCGGATCTGACAGCCGAGGAGGTATGGGCCGACTGGCAGTCTTACATGTCCAGCGCCGGCTACACTATTACAGCATCCGAAGCAGTCGAAGCCGGGAGCGTTTCCGTATCCGACATGACCCTGGACGTGGAATTTGCGGATGACACCGGTGCGGGTGCCTTCAAAGTGGTGCTTGAGTCCATCAACTTCGTCGAGCAAGGCGATGGCACTGTGGCAATCGAACTGCCCTCAAACACAACAATGAACATGTCCTTTACGCCGGAAACCGGTGAAGACGTGACAGTAGCTGTCGATTTTGACCAAACCGCGCCGAGCCTGGTTGCGTCCGGTGATCCGGGCGACCTGACATACACCTATGCGGCTGAAGCCGCACGCATGGCCTTGCAAAGCCTCACAATCGACGGCGTTTCGGTTGGCCCCGAGATCGCGCAGGTGGACGTGACCATGACCGATCTGGCACAGGTCGTTCAAACGTCCGTGGGCGAAGTGCGAAAGATGTCGCAGGACATGTCCATCGCATCCGTCGACTATGACTTCGCGTTCAACGATCCGGAAAGTGACGACAATTTCCAGATCAAGGGCGTGATGAACGATCTGAAGCTGGACGGCACAGGCGACCTGCCCATCGAAACAGATGTTCAGGACATGAACGCAATGCTGAACGATGGCTTTCAGGCGCAGGCGTCTTTCACCACAACCGGTGGCAACTACGATATGTCATTCAGCAGCGAGGAAGACGGCAGCGGCACCGCCAACGCGACATCGACCGGTGCAAAGTTTGACGTCACCATCGGACCGGATGGCCTGCTGTACGACGTGGCGCAAAGCGGTGTGGACATGAACATGCTGCTGACAGAGCTGCCTCTGCCCTTGTCCTTCTCCGCTGCAGAGATCGGTACACGCTTTTTGGTGCCTCTGCAGAAATCGAATGATGAGCAGGATTTCGGCATGGCCGTGACACTCAGCGAGTTTTCGATGTCGGACGCGATCTGGAGCTTGTTTGATCCAACTTCGCAACTGCCGCGGAACCCAGCGACGCTTGTTGTCGATCTGAGTGGTAAGGCAAAGGTGTTGTTTGACTTCCTGGACCCGGCGCAGGCCGAAGTGCTCGAGCAAGCCGATACCGTACCTGGGGAACTGAACGCCCTGACCGTCAACAAGCTTGAGCTTGACGCGGTTGGCGCCCGTCTCACCGGTGCCGGTGACTTCGTCTTCGACAACACAGATCTGACCACATTCGACGGCATGCCGCGCCCTGAAGGTGCAGTTGATCTGACATTGGTCGGTGGCAACGGGTTGCTCGACAAGCTGGTGGGCATGGGCCTGCTGCCCGAGGATCAGGCGATGGGTGCCCGCATGATGATGGGCCTGTTTGCCGTTCCTGGCGAAGGCGAGGACACGCTGAACTCGAAAATCGAAGTCAACGGCGAAGGTCACGTGCTGGCCAACGGTCAGCGCATCCGCTGACGCAGACATGCGGGGCGGCGCCTGTCGCCGCCCTTGCACCTCACCCCCTGCACCGCTACCTCAGGCCCAAGAATGCGGAGCAGACGAATGACCCCAACCGACCTTTCGACCCTCAGCCAACGCTTGCTTGACGCGGCCAAGGCCGCTGGCGCGGATACGGCAGACGCTATTGCCGTTCAGGGCACATCCCTGTCTGTCGATGTACGCGGCGGGGCACTGGAACAGGCCGAGCGGTCCGAAGCCATCGACATCGGCTTGCGCGTATTTGTTGGTCAGAAACAGGCCAACGTCTCTGCCTCTGATACAAGCGATCGCACGATCGAAGAGATGGCAATGCGTGCCGTTGCCATGGCTGGCGAAGCACCCGAAGACCCGTTTGCCGGGCTCGCAGACCCGAACCAGTTGGCAACGGATTGGGACATTGAAGCGCTCGAACTGAACGACACCTCGCCGGAACCTGCGGCGGAAGATCTGCAATCCGATGCGCTTGCCGCCGAGGCAGCCGCAATGGCCGTCAGGAATATCAGCCAAGTTGAGCAAGCCTCGGCGGGATACGGGGCACGCAACATCTGGTTGGCGGCCAGCAACGGATTTTCTGGCGGCTACCGTCGCACCGACCGCGCCCTGAGTTGTGTCGCGATTACCGGAAGTGGCACCGAGATGGAGCGGGATTACAGCGGCGACAGCCGTATCTTTCAATCCGACCTTCGCAGCGCAGAGGATATCGGCACCGAAGCTGGCACGCGAACCATAGATCGTATTGGCGCTCGGAAGCCTCCGACGGGAACATACCCGGTCCTGTTCGACGAACGGATTTCATCGTCATTAATTGGTCACCTTTTGGCGGCTGCAAACGGTTCAAGCATTGCACGTGGCTCATCCTGGTTACGGGACAAGTTGGGCCAATCTGTTTTGCCAGACGGCCTCAACCTGATTGAGGACCCCCATCGCCCGCGTACCGCAGGTACACGCCCCTTCGATGCCGAAGGGTTGCCCACACAACGACGAATAATCGTGGAGAACGGCGTGCTGACGGGTTGGACACTCGATCTTTCAACAGCACGGAAGTTGAAAATGGCGCCCACGGGCAATGCAGCGCGCGGTACATCCGCCCCGCCTAGCCCATCGAACTGGAACGTAACACTGGATGCCGGAACAGCCACCCGCGACGACCTGATCCGCGATATGGGCACCGGGCTGCTTGTTACGTCGATGATCGGCTCAACCATAAATCCGAACACAGGCGACTATTCTCGCGGCGCAGCAGGTATGTGGATCGAGAATGGAGAGATTACCTACCCCGTCAATGAGTGCACCATTGCGGGCAACCTGATCGACATGCTGCGTCAAATCACGCCAGCCAATGATGCACGCTCATATCTGAGCCGTGTGGTCCCGTCCCTGTTGATCCCGAGCATGACTCTTGCCGGCAGCTGATCTGCCTCTTCTGATTGATGCCGCCCGCGTCGCGGGTAGGGTTGCGACCAGCTTTGTCGGTCCATCCGCGGCCCGCTGGGACAAACCCAACGATGCAGGCCCTGTCACCGAAGCCGACTTGGCCGTAAACGATGCGCTTGCCTCAACTCTACGCCTCGCGCGCCCGGACTATGGCTGGCTGTCTGAAGAAACCGAAGATAACGACACTCGTCTTTCGGCTGACACGGTTTTCATCATCGACCCAATCGACGGAACGCGCAGCTTCGTCGAGGGCGGACGGACCTGGGCCATTTCAATTGCCATCGCACACAAAGGACAGATCAGCGCTGCCGTCATCTATTTGCCGCGCCGCAACAAACTCTATGCCGCTGGCATTGGTTTGGGGGCCACGTTGAATAGTACCTCGCTGACAACAACGCAGGTCGGCATGGCACCCGGCAGCACCGTTTTGGCTGCGCGACCCACGTTCGATGACGAGCATTGGCGCGATGGCGCACCGTCAATTGACCGGCATTATCGTCCATCGCTCGCGTATCGTCTGTCGCTTGTCGGCCAAGGCCGGTTCGACGGAATGCTCACCCTGCGGCCCAGTTGGGAATGGGACATCGCAGCTGGTGCACTGATCGTAACAGAGGCCGGTGGCAGGATCACGGACCGCACTGGCGCACCGCTGCGCTTCAACAACGCCCATCCGGCTTTGAATGGTGTCGTCGCGGCGGGACCGCATCTTCACGGCGCATTGGTTGGTCGGCTGGGGCCTGTCCGTTAGACCTGATTACCTTGACCCTCCGACCCATATGCGCAAACTGCGCGCGGCAAGCCCAGCCCATAGTTAAAGGAAATTGCAATGACACAGCGCCTGCACCTCGTCTTTGGTGGCGAACTGGTGGACCCGTCCCAGAACGTGTTCAAGGACGTTGACGACTTGCATATTGTCGGGATTTTCCCGAACTACCAGGCAGCCTACGACGCCTGGAAATCCGAAGCGCAGCGCACCGTCGATAACGCGCACATGCGTTACTACATTGCGCATCTCCACCGCCTGCGCGACGAAGAGAACGCGGCAACTGCAACCGAAGAACTCGGCTGATAACCACGTGCGCGGATCGCTTGGGCTGTCGGCCTATCGCACGGTGTCAGGGCGGCGCGCGCCGCCCCCATTTGCACCCACTCGGGACAGACCATCCGGTGAACTGGTTTGGATTCATGCGGCCGAACCGGGCAACAACCGTGCGCTCAATGATCTAGCCCATCGGCTGACCGCAATGCGACCTGGATGCAGCGTTTTGTTGACGGCAGCACATGATGATTTTGGCGACCGCGGCTCTGACTGCATCTGGCAGGAATCAATGCCGCCCGATCATCCCGTTGTTACAGACGCGTTTATTGCCCACTGGGCGCCCGATGTTCTGATCTGGGCCTGGGGTGATCTGTTGCCCAACTTAATCCTGTCTGCGGCCGAGAAGGGTACCCACATGATGTTGGTGGATGCTGCCCGGGATGGATTTGAAAGCAGACGTGACCGGTGGCTACCGGAAGTGCCGCGCGCCCTTCTTGCGCAGTTTGACCACGTCACCGCGCGCGACGAAGACGCGCATCTCCGTCTTGCGCAGATGGGTCGCCCGGTCTCTGCAATGGAACTGGCACAGCCGCTGCATCCGTTTGGTAAAATGATGCCCGCTGTTGAAAGTGATTTGGCAGATCTGGCGGCTGCGCTTGGGGGGCGACCGACATGGCTGTCTGCACGCACCTCGCCGGCGGAATGTCCAAGCGTGTTGGCAGCGCATAAAACGGCGCTCAAGGCATCGCACCGGTTGCTGCTGGTGCTGCACTTCTCCGATCCGGCGCAAGCGCAAGAAGCGGAAAAACATGCAAGCGATCAGGGACTACGCGTTGCCAACTGGGCCGACAGTGCCTTTCCGGACGAGAACACACAGATTCTGATCGCTGACGAAGATGCGGAACTCGGGTTATGGCTTCGCGTGGCCACCGTAACATTCCTGGGTGGGTCCATGAGAACTGGTTCAGACGTATGTGACCCTTACTCCGTTGCAGCACATGGAACGGCTATCATTTACGGCCCCCATGTCGGCCCCCATGTCGATGCTTTCACGCGATTGATGAATGCTGGTGCCGCGCGGATCGTGAATGACACTACATCACTCGGCCGGGCTGTGGGTCAGATGATCACACCGGATCACGCTGCACATATGGCCATGGCCGGATGGGATGTGGTGACACGCGGCGCGGACAGTCTCGACCGGATCATCTCGCTGACGCAAACCCGCCTTGACGCACGACACAAAGGAAAACCCTAATGCGGGCCCCGGCTTTCTGGTCCAAACCGCAACCTGACTGGACGGCGCGGCTGCTGAAACCACTTGGTGCGCTCTATGCACGCGCCACGGCACGCCGACTTGCCCGCGGCACGCCGGAAAGGATGCCGGTTCCCGTTATTTGCGTTGGCAATATAAACGCAGGCGGCACCGGCAAGACACCCACGGTGATGGCAATCGCCGAACGGCTAAGGAACGCCTTTCACGACCCTCATATTGTCAGCCGTGGCTATGGTGGCACCGAAACTGGCCCCGTTGAGGTAAACCCGACCCAACACAAGGCCGAACAAGTTGGGGACGAACCGCTACTGCTCAGCGCCTTTGCCCGGACATGGGTTGCGCGCGACCGCGCTGCTGGCGCACAGGTTGCCATTGCAGCCGGGGCGACGGCAATCATCCTGGATGATGGTTTCCAGAACCCAACCCTGCACCAAGACATATCCATCGTAGTTGTGGATGCCGAAACCGGCTTCGGCAACGGTCTGTGCCTGCCGGCAGGACCATTGCGCGAACCTGTGGAAACCGGACTGGCGCGGGCGGACATGATATTGTCGATCGGCCCGAAAGAGGCACAAAGCCAGTTTGACACCAGCCGCCTTCCACAAGCGTTGCCGCACATCCGCGCCGACCTGCAGCCGCTGCAAACCGGGATGGACTGGACGAACACACCGATGGTCGCCTTCGCCGGGATCGGACGACCGGACAAGTTTTTCAACACCTTGCGCGGGCTTGGAGCAAAAGTTGTCCGCACCGAAGCACTCGGCGATCACCAGAAACTCAGCACTGCATTCCTGACCCGTCTGGAACGCGAAGCACGCAGCATCGGTGCACAACTGGTCACAACGGAAAAGGATGCAGCGCGATTGCCGGCCGCTTTCCGATCACGGGTCATCACCCTGCCCGTCAGACTCGTCTTCGAAAACCCGGACCAACTGGACGCGAAACTCAACGCGCTGCCAAAACCAACTTCTTCTGACTGAAAATACCACCGCCGGAGGCGCAAACGCAGCCGCCAGGCGCGTATGGAAAACATCATGTCGCGCGTTAGCGCGTCTATTCGACGGATACAAAAGGCGCGGTGCCCAACCATCAGGCCGGGCACTGCATATC
The DNA here is from genome assembly GCF_059611725.1 of Tateyamaria sp. LSS28. NCBI lineage: Bacteria > Pseudomonadati > Pseudomonadota > Alphaproteobacteria > Rhodobacterales > Roseobacteraceae > Tateyamaria > Tateyamaria sp. LSS28. Next base: position 671,356 of record NZ_JCAPFI010000001.1, read on the forward strand.
AGATCAGCTGCCTGCCGCCTCGTCGATCAGGCGGGACATCTCGTTGTAAGCCATGTTGTTGTACTTGGTGCCGTTGATGACAAAGCTCGGTGTCGAATTGATGCCATCCTCTGCCGCGTTCTGCTGATACCAGGCGACAAGCGTACGAAGGTTGTCAGCATCTGTCAGGCACGCCTCAATCGTGTCACCCGACAGACCGGCCAAGCGACCGATTTTGCGCAACTCATCCGCGATCTGTGCTGGATCCCCGCCACCAGCACGCGCCCATTCGGACTGCCCGGAATACAGCATATCTGTGACGCCAAAGAAGGTTTCAGGCGTGCCAGCGCAGCGTGCAATGGCCGAGGCCCAGAGGCCAAAACGATCGAAATAGACCTCGCGGTAGATGAAGTTGACCTTGCCCGCATCGATGTAGTCCGACTTGAGTTGCTTGTACGCACCGGTGTGGAAAGTGGCGCAGTGCGGGCAGGTGTAGCTCGCGTACTCGATCACTGTGACAGGCGCATCTGGGTTGCCCAACTGCATTTCGACCACCGATGACGTGTCGATATCATCCGATGCTTCCTGTGCATTGGCGGCACCAAGCAAGCGCTCGGCCTGTGCCTGTTCCTGCGCGCTCGGCCCGCTGGATTGCATCGAACTATAAAGGAAATACCCTCCAACGCCGACAACAACGGCGAGGATAGCAACGATACGGTTCATGAGCGTGTTCCTTGTTTTTCTTTTGTAAGGATATGTGCGCCCAGCCGTTCCAAGGCTGCGCGCAGTGTTTCATCTTCGACAGGGGCGACAACATCGGCTGCGGCTTGCGTCATTTCAGGTGCCGGTTGCGCCGGTCCCGCATCCTTTGGACGATGCTCAAAGGCGACTTGCCCATCGGCAAAACCGGTGGCCGCTGTTTGCGTGATCCGAATGCGCGCAATGGCATTGTAGCCATAGACCGCATTTACCCGTTCGCGCAGCTGGTCCTTCTGCATCTCCAGCATTGGGGCTTGTGCCCCCGTGGTCAGCAGGGTCAACGTCGCCCCCATACCACCACGGCCATAGCTGACCTCGACCGGGCGAGCGATGGCAGCCACGTCCGCCCCAGCCACTTCGGCCCAATCTGTCAATAGGCGGCTTTGGGCAAAACCCCGGCTTTCGCTGGCCTGCCGAATCCGCCCGGTCAGCAAAGATGCTGTCCGTTTGAACCCTTTTGTACTGGCACGCCGCATGGCCATGGCTATGTTCCCTGTCACTCACTCGTGATCATAGCGGATCAATGCGTGATCACCAGCAATCTCAATAGGAGAGCCATAACTCTTGCGTGACCTCAGCAATGAACTTCTGGACTGGTACGACGTCCACGCCCGCAAGATGCCGTGGCGGGTTGGCCCGGCAGACAGGAAAGCGGGCGTGCGTCCGGACCCTTATGCCGTCTGGATGTCCGAGATCATGTTGCAACAAACGACCGTTGCCGCCGTCACAGAGTACTTCAAACGGTTCCTCTCACGTTGGCCTACGGTAACCGACCTCGCGACAGCGGAAGACTCGGAGGTCATGGGAGAATGGGCCGGCCTTGGATACTACGCCCGCGCCCGTAACCTGTTGAAATGCGCACGCGCCATTGTCGCCGATCACGATGGCGCATTTCCTGCGGACCACGCCGCCCTGCTCAAACTGCCCGGCATCGGCCCCTATACGGCCGCTGCCATTGCATCGATTGCCTTTGGCTTGCGGCACGTCGTGGTCGATGGAAATGTCGAGCGGGTCATGGCACGCATGTTCGACGAACATACCCCCCTGCCCGCATCCAAGCCGGTCCTGACCGAACACGCCGACAAGCTGACACCACAGAACCGCCCGGGCGACCACGCACAGGCGGTCATGGATTTGGGGGCCACCATTTGCACCCCCAAGTCGCCAGCTTGCGGCATTTGCCCCTGGCGCGATCCGTGCAAGGCGCGTGCGGCGGGAACGGTACCAGAACTGCCGAAGAAAACCCCGAAGAAAGCCAAGCCGATCCGGCACGGCACCATCTACCTTGCCCAGCGATCAGATGGCGCATGGTTGGTCGAAACGCGCCCGAACAAAGGGCTGCTGGGCGGCATGATGGGCTGGCCCGGGTCAGATTGGGTAGACACCTCGCAACCACGCCCCCTGAACGCGCCGCTTGAGACCGACTGGAGCAAGCTGGAAGGAGAGGTGCGGCACACCTTCACTCACTTCCACCTGATTCTCGATGTGATGGTCGCCAAGGTCAGCAACACGGAACCCGAGCGCGGATACTACCTTCCGCAAGACAAATTCCGGCCCTCCGACCTTCCAACCGTGATGCGTAAGGCCTTCGATCTGGCACAGAAGTGACGACACGCGGCGTCGCGTCACCCTTGGCAGAAACGGGCACTTGTCATTAAGCTACGGCGCGCGCAACCAGAGGATCAACCGAGCATGACACTCCCGCCGGAAACTGTCGCAAGAGTGCAGAATGCCCTGCCCTTTGCAATGTCCTTCCTGTTGATCCCGCTGGCAATCATCAGCGCCATCTACGGTGGCTGGACCGTTATCCTTTTGCCTGTGGTGACGTGGTACATGTTCTCGATCCTCGATCTGGCGGTGGGCCTGAACACCGACAACGCCGATCTTGAAGCGACCGATGATGACCTGTTCTGGTACCGGATGATCACGACGGCCTGGGTGCCCGCGCAATTCCTGATGCTGTTCGGCCTGATCGCTTACGTCGCCCCGGCAGATCACCTCAACACGCTCGAAAAACTGGCGATCTTCTTTGGCGTGGGCGTCATTACCGGCACGGTCGGGATCAACTACAGCCACGAGTTGATGCACCAGAAGAACAAGCTCGAACGCTGGTTGGGCGATGCGCTCTTGGCTATGGTGCTCTATTCCCATTTCAGGTCCGAACACCTGCTGGTGCATCACCGCTATGTCGCAACCCCACGCGACCCGGTCACGGCCCGCATGAATGAAAGCTTCTACCGATTCTACCCGCGCGTTCTGAAACAGTGCTTCCTGTCTGCGTGGACCGCCGAGAAGGCGATGCTGGCCCGTAAGGACCTACCAACCACGGACAGCTCAAACCCGTTCTGGAAATACGCCTACCTACAACTGGTGTGCTTCCTTCTGGCCTTTGCGCTTGGCGGCTGGCCGGGCGTGGGCCTGTTCATCCTGCAAGCGGGCGTCGCCATCTGGCAGCTGGAACTGGTCAACTACATCGAACACTACGGCCTGACGCGCAAACATCTGGGCGATGGCAAATACGAACACGTGCAACCGCGCCATTCGTGGAACGCCGCACACAAGGCATCGAACTGGTTGCTGATCAACCTGCAACGGCATTCCGATCACCACTACAAGCCCGACCGCCGCTTCCCAGTGCTGCAAAACTATACCGAAGCCGATGCACCCCAGTTGCCCTACGGCTACCCCGTCATGACCATCGCCGCGATGATGCCCAAGGTTTGGAAACGGGTTATGAATCCGCGCGTTCAGAAGTGGCGGGATATGTACTACCCCGAAATCACAGACTGGACAGCCTATAACAAGGCCGCGAATCCGCTCCCGCGCTAGTCCATCACCCATACAGGCAGAGGTTCGGTAACACCACGCACAGACTGGTCGGGCGCACGGCGGAAACCCTCTGACGCTCCGGCAGCAGTTACAACAGCGTCGCTCACGATGGCCCGCACATTCAGCGCACGCGTCATCGCTTCAAGCCGGTTTGCCACGTTTACCGTATCGCCAAGAACCGCGAACTCCAGCCGATTTGCACCGATATCCCCTAGAACAACTGGCCCGTAGTGAAGGCCAAATCGTGCATCGATTTCAGGCAAGCCATCTGCACGGCGATCAACATTCAGCGCATCCATCCGGTCCGCCATCGCCTTCACACAGGCCACGGCGCGGGCCGCGTCGTCCTGCAATGGCAATGGCGTGCCAAATGTCGCCATCAACCCGTCGCCCAGGTACTTGTCGAGGGTTCCACCATGGGCAAACACCTCGCTCTCCATCCTGGCGTGAAAGGCGCGCAGGGTCTCGATCACCTCTTGGGCCGGTCGCTTGTCGGCATAGGCGGTAAAACCCGCGATATCGACAAACAGCACCGCCGCATCATGGCTACGGATCTGGCCCAACGGCTCGTCCTTGGTCGACAACTCTTCGACCATAGTGGGGGAAAAATACCGCGCCAGGTTGGTCCGTTCGCGCGCCATCTCGGCACTGTCGAGGACAAGCATCTGATACCGGCGCACGGCCACGGCCAGAATCACAGCCACCACAAGAAAGACGACAACCTGCTGGAACCGCAAATCCCAATTGACGTTATTGGGGTCGAACGCCCGGGCCAGATCAGGATGGTTCGGAAACATCGCATTGGCTGCATCAGTCAGCTCAGGAAACGTCCGACCAAACCACCAGACACACAATGTCCCTATTAGCCACAGGGCCATGGTCCAGTTGCCAATGGCTATGATCGTTCGCCAAGAATAGGTCAGGACCCCGGCGGCCAGTATGATAAAGAAATACTGAAAAACCTCGAAGTTGTAGATCAACGCTGTCGGCATCGGTTCGCTCTGCAGCGGGTTAGGCACCAGCAGTGCAAGTGTCATCAGCAGAAGGTCCGCAAATAGCAGTGCCAACTCGGCCCGCGACTGTCCCACGCGGCCGACACGGCGCTGCGCCAAACCGACGAGAATCAGACAGAACAGCAAGAACAGATACCAGATCACGTCCCAGTTCGGGTTCAGAAAGACCAGCATGACCGCCGTCACCGACAACGCGCCCACACGCGCCTTCACCGCCAGGTCCATGCCTTCCCGCTTGTTGCGGGCCAGCGCTTCCTGCGCGTGCCGATGTGCGGGAATTTCGTCTTCGCGATCCGTGCGTTGCGACACCGGCAACGCACTGCTTGCATCCACCATGATCTCTGCCCTCTTTGCCTCCACCGTCTAATGTAAACCGTATTAACAAAAAAGCCCCGCCAAAAAGGCGGGGCATAGGTGCAGTGCCCTATTGGGCCTTCACTGAGGCCGCAGGCACCTGGCGGTGTCTCGTGAATTAGTCGTGCATCTCCGACCGGATCTGCTGGCGCAGCACGTCGATTGGCACAACCTTGCCTTCGCGCTTGAAGCACCAGTATGTCCAACCGTTGCAGCTGGGCGCGCCCTCAAGATGGGCGCCGACCTGATGGATCGATCCCTTGATATCGTCGCCGATCAACGTGCCATCGGCACGGACCTTGGCCTTGTGACGCTTGTTCATGGAATATAGCTCTTCGCCCGGACGCAGCATGCCGCGTTCAACCAACTGGCCAAAGGGCACGCGCGGTTCGGCACGCTTGGAGGCGGACACGGACAAGGCTTCCTTGTCGAACTTGCGCACGGATGCGATGCGTTTCTCGGCAACCTTACGATAGGCGGCTTCACGCTCAATCCCGATGAATTCACGGCCCAGCATCTTGGCAACAGCCCCGGTTGTGCCCGTACCAAAGAACGGATCAAGCACAACGTCACCCGGATTGGTCGACCCAACCAGCACACGGTGCAACAGGCTCTCGGGCTTCTGTGTCGGATGCGCTTTATCCCCTGCCTCGTCCTTCAGACGTTCATGGCCGGTGCAGATGGGCAGAACCCAATCGCTGCGCATCTGGATACCTTCGTTCAGGGCCTTCAGTGCTTCGTAGTTGAAGGTGTATTTGCTGTTCTCGTCTTTGCCCGCCCAGATCATCGTCTCGTGCGCATTGGTAAAACGCTTGCCACGGAAGTTCGGCATCGGGTTGGACTTGCGCCACACCACATCATTCAAGATCCAGAACCCTTCGTTCTGAAGCGATGCGCCCACGCGGAAGATGTTGTGGTAACTGCCAATGACCCAGATTGCGCCATTAGGCTTCAGCAGGCGGCGCGCGGCTTTTAGCCAGGCAGTGGTGAACTCGTCATAGGCACGGAACGAATTGAACTGGTCCCAATGATCGTCAACTGCATCAACTTTCGAGTTGTCCGGGCGGTGCAGCTCACCCTTGAGCTGCAAATTATAGGGCGGATCAGCAAAGATCAGATCAACGCTGCCAGCAGGCAAGCTATTCATCACATCAATGCAGTCACCCGCAATAATTTGGTTCAAGGGAAGCGCGTCGGCGCCCTTTACATGTTTCGTCATCGTCTGCCTCTGTCCCGGCGCTTTGTGCGCTCATTGGTTGCAGCCAATGTGAGTCATACCCGATTCGCCGTCAAATTCTTTTTTGAATCAGGAGCTTACGATTTTTTCTTGATACAATATATTGTGGACGGGTTTGAAGGTTCGTCTATGGTGTGGGGTCACCCCAAGATTTTCCAATGCCAACCTGTGGTTTTTTGACGGATATCCCATGTTCGTTTCCCAACCATAGCCGGGATGCTGTTGCGCCAAATCCACCATGATCCGATCGCGACATATTTTGGCCACAATTGAGGCCGCCGCGATGCTGAACGACCGGGCATCGCCGCGCACGATCGGGGTCGCAGGTAATGTCAGGCCACGCGGCAACATGGTGCCATCAATCAACAGGTGATCAGGGCACTCACACAACCCAGCCACAGCGCGCTCCATCGCCAGATGTGAGGCACGTAGGATATTCAGTTCCTCGATCTCATGTACGGTGGCATGGGCAACAGAAACATCCGCAGTTGCCAGGATCGCCCCCCACACAGCCTCCCGCTTGCGCGCGGTCAGTTTCTTTGAATCATCCAACCCCTCGGGGATCGCACCAGGGTCCAAGATCACGGCTGCCGCCGTCACAGGCCCTGCCAATGGCCCACGGCCAACCTCGTCCACGCCAGCCACACGCCCGCCAATCCGCGCTTCCATCTCAAAGTCTGGCACAGCCTGTCCGTTTCTTCTGACCCAAAATACCACCGCCGGGGGCACAAAACGCACTTTCTGGAAGAAAGTGCAAACATCTCGTGCCGCCGCAATGCGATGCAACAAAAAAGGGCGGTGCCCGAACACCGCCCTTTGCAAGGTGGACCATGGGGGCATGGTCCATCCGCCCGCTCTTACCGACGGGCCAACTGATATCCATGACGGTTCAGGCATCGCGCCGCGTAACCCCGACGCCAGCCACGATCTGTATAGACTTCGCGGTGACATGCGGCAGGCAGGCTGCGCGCGAACTTGTAATGGTTGTTCAGACAACGCTGACCAAAGATGCGGCGATGACCGCGATCAGTGTTGAAGCTGCGCAGACATTTTTGCGGCAACAGCTTGCGGTCCACACGCTTGGGCAATGGCTTCGGATGCACCGGCGTGTGAACAGTATGACGACGCTTTTTGTCTTTCTTCTTTTCGTGAATGACGGCGCCCACGATGGCCAGACCCAACAAGGCAGCAAGCGCCGCACCAACCTCATCATCACCTGCTCGGGCAGGGGCAGCACTGAAACCTGTGATGGCAATGGCAACGGCGGCAATAGTTCCGATAAACTGGCGGTGAATGCGAAGTGTCATGGGGCGTCCTTTCCAACGTGATTTGACCGAGCAGACCAAGCAGCATCTGCGCTGGTTCAAACTTGGGGCCACCCCCGCCAGACAGGCAATAACGCCCCCTTGCTATCGAATATCAGGTATCTCAGCCCTCTGATGTTATTGAATATCTGCCCAAGTCAGCGCAGGTTGGGATCATGAAAAAGATCGCCATATCTATCGCCTTGTCGCTGGCACTGGCCGGGGCTGCTCAGGCCCAGTGCTTTGCGGACTACAAAGCCAAACAGGACAACCCCCTGCGCCTGCATTATGGTGTGGCGCAAGTCTCTGGCGCATGCAGCGCTGGGAACGCCACGCAACAACTCAGATCACGACTGGCGGCGCAGGGCTGGACATTGCTGCAGGTCCAATCTGTATTCGGCCCCGAAGGTCTCGATCAAAGGAAAGCCAGTGCAGGACAATACTACCTCCGCTTCTGACATGCGGCGCACGGGCAGCAGGCTCGTTACCCTTGGCATCGCGGGTATCCTCCTTCTGCTGGTTCTGGCCGCTGCCCTTCTCTTTTTCACTCTGCCCGATGCAGGCGCCTTTGATGCCCGTGTCGAGCGTATGTTTATTGAAAACGCTGACCTCACCAGCCAGGCCGAAATCAAGCTGCTGGAAATCCTCGCCCAGTCCGGCACCGCCTTTGCCGACACTCTGGCAAGCTACCGTTTGGTGATCTTCGTGCTGCTGGTCTTTGCCACCGCCATGATGATCGCCGCCCTCGTGTTCGTCATACTGCTGGTGGGCTTCAACCGCCGTATGGCCCAAATCGAACGGGCAGGTATTCAGGTGAACTCCCTATTGATCAGTCGCGAGGAAAACACGGTCTACCTCAACAACCTCGGCTTCAAACTGACAGACGCAGCGATGGAAACGATGTCTGTTCTGGCCGAGGCGCGAATGGACGACGATGTCCTCTCGGGCTCCGAAATCGAAGGGGTCATCTCGGGCCGCTCCGCCGCCGATTGCGAGGAAGCTGCGGGCGCCACCCGCATCAAGCGCCTGCGCGATACCCTCGGCAACCAGATCGTCAGTGAACTTCTGGTCAAGAACATCGCACGGCGCGGTTACATGCTGGCGGTCGAAAAGGACGTGATCAAAGTTCTCTGACAAGCCTCTTCATCTTGCCAAATAAACTTCCGCCGGCGGCACACCCATCTGCCAGCGGCAGATGTATAAAATCGCGTGGCGCGTATGCGCCGCATTTCAGCAGTAGCCACCGGCGCGCGCGCGGGTCTAGGGTGCTCCCAAAGACAAGGAGACCACCCATGCCCGCGCCCATCAACCCGTTCAAAGCCGCGATCAAAAGCGGTGACACAGTCATCGGCTGCTGGCTCAGCCTCGGCGACCCGCTGGCCACCGAGATCGCGGGCACCGCCGGGTTCGACTGGTTGCTGATCGACGGCGAACATACACCTTATGACATCTCGAAAATGCGGATGCAGTTGATGGCACTGGAAGCATCGGACAGCCACGCCGCTGTGCGCGTTCCGGTGGGCGAGACATGGATTATCAAACAGGTGCTCGACGCAGGCGCGCAAACCGTACTGGTGCCCATGGTCGAAACGGCAGAACAGGCTCGGCAACTGGTGCACGACGTCCGCTACCCCCCGACCGGCGGGCGCGGGGTGGGCTATTCCGGCGCGCGGTGCAGCCGCTTCGGCGCAATCACCGATTACGGCCCCACCGCCGATGACCAGATCTGCCTGCTGATCCAAGTGGAAAACCGCGCGGGCATCGCGAATCTGGACGACATCCTCGCAGTCGACGGCATCGATGGCGTTTTTATCGGCCCAGCAGACCTCTCTGCAGATATGGGCCATATGGGCCAACTCACCCACCCAGATGTGCAAGCCACGATCAAGGATGCCATCACCCGGATCGAAGCGGCTGGCAAAGCGCCCGGCATCCTCGCCACAACGCCCGACTTCACGCAGGACGCACTCGACTGGGGCGCACGGTTCGTCGCTGCAGGGCTCGACCTCCTGATCCTCGCCAAAAGCCTGCGCGAGTTGGCGCAACGCTGGAAACGCTAGGACGCGGCCTTCAGCCCGACCGACGCCTGTGTGTAGCCGCCCGCAGCGCCGTCGATGAAGTGCACATGGGTGTCATCCATGATGGAGGGCACGATACATGTCATCATGGCTTCGTCTTGGGTGTGCATGCCGTAGCGCACGACACCCTCGGCCCGCGCCTTGTCCAACACATCCCGCAATCGCGCGACCGTGCCCGCATCGCAATCAATCGTCATTTTCAGCCCGTCATCGAACTTGCGGAAATCCGCGTTGCCGCCGACCGTCTTGCGATAATGCGTTGGATCAAAACCACCGAGCTTGATGCCGGTCTTGATCAACACCCAGGCGATAAACGTCTCGAACAATACCTTACGACGCGCCGCCTTCACACCTTTTCCGCCATGGCTTGCATGCGCCTCAAGCGTTGCCCCCACCGGCGGCCAATCCGTGCCCGGACCCTCGGGCGGCGACGGGTGACCGCCCCGATCCAGATGCGCTACCTCGGCCAGCACAACCTCGACCACCGCGCCAAACCGCGCTTGATCCACTCCCTCAACCGGCGACAAAAGCAGCGAGAGGATTGTCCCGTTCCGCGCCTTCATGTGGCTCCACCGACAACTTAAGCCTGTCAGATCGGGCTGTGTCCCCGCGGGGACAGGCGGCACGGTGTCGGCTCCTGCCTTCATCTCTGCCTCGGCCCAACTGACGCCGCCACCGGCAAACATGGCGTAATCCACTCCGTCCGATACAGCATAGCGGGCCACGGCCACCTCTGGCCCAGCAGCCCGAATGTCGGCCACGGAATACTGCCCCACACGCAGACCCATATCAAATTCGGTGCGTGCCCAGTTTTGAACTGCAGCCAGCGCCCGCCCCGCCTCTTCCGCGAACTCCGGCGGGTGTGCAAAGGCCGCCCCATCCCCGCCAAAGACAAAAGGAAAAGCCCGGCCGCCAGCCGCATTCATCTGGGCCGAGATCACCGCCGCCCCAATCATGTTCACCGTCTTGTACTTGCCCGCAGCCACCGCATCCGTGGACCCCACGATGTCAGAAACACCGACCACCCAATCGTCAGGCAAAGGCGTGTAGTGGCTCAAATCAGCCACATCCGCAAAGACCGTCAATTGCGGCAGATCGTCATAAAACATCTTGTACCTCTTCCCCCCGACCCTATCACGGGCGGGTCCCCACACAATGCGCCTTGCACCTCCCCGCGCCCCATGCCACGCAAGCAGCAGAAGTGAGGACCCCATGCAAACCGGATTGATCCTGCTGGCGCTGGCCTATGTGCTGAGCCAGTTCTTTCGCGCCTTCCTGGCAGTTCTGACAGGCCCGCTTGAGGCTGATCTGGGCATCACGCCCGACGTGCTTGCCACGGCTTCTGGCTATTGGTTCCTTGCCTTCGCACTTATGCAACTGCCCGTGGGCAAGGCGCTGGATACGCTTGGTCCCCGCCGCACGGGTGGCTGGCTGTTTCTGGTCGGTGGCGCAGGCGGGGCGGCCCTTTTCGCTGTGGCCCAAGGCCCAATCTACATCCACGCCGCCATGGCCCTGATCGGCATTGGCTGCTCACCCGTCCTTATGGCCAGTTTTTACATCTTCGCGCGCGAGTTTGATCCGGCCCGGTTTGCGACGCTGGCGGCGCTGATGATCGGGATTGGTACCATCGGCAATCTAATCTCCAGCTACCCCATGGCCTTTGCGGTCGACATGATGGGCTGGCGCCTCAGCATGTGGGCGCTCGCAGCCGTCACAGCCATGGTCGCAATCGGAGTCCTGCTGTCTGTCCGCGACCCGGCCAAAGCCGACTCTGCAGGCAATGGATCCTTGTTTGACCTGCTGCGCATGCCGGTCCTGTGGTTCATCATCCCGATCATGTTCGTCAACTACGCTCCTGTCGCTGCCGTGCGTGGCCTGTGGATCGGGCCCTACCTGCGCGACGTGTTCGACCAGACCACGGCCCAGATCGGGATTGCCACGCTGGTAATGAGCCTTGCCATGATCCTCGGCACCATCGCCTATGGCCCGCTCGACCGAATTTTTGGGACCCGCAAGTGGATCGTCTTCACAGGCAATGCCCTGACGGTTGCAATTCTGGCCCTGGTGATCTTCTGGATCGACGCTGGCCCATGGACTTCGATCATACTCTTCGCCGCCATCGGCGCACTCGGCGCATCCTTCCCGGTCATCATCGCCCATGCCCGCAGCTTCTTCCCCCCGCACCTCACTGGGCGCGGTGTTACCCTGATGAACCTCTTTGGAATCGGGGGCGTCGGAGTCATGCAAACCATCTCGGGGCGCATCCACACGGCCACGGCAGGCGGCGATCCATCCGCACCTTACATCGCAATCTTCGGCTTTTTCGCCATCGCGCTCGCGATAGGTGTGGCGATCTATGCACTAAGCCGTGACTCCACCGACTGACGCCCTTTCCCCCATCCGGCAATGGGTGTAAGGGCCACGCACCTACCCGAAAAGGAGTTGATTATGGGGTATCGTGTCGTCGTCGCGGGCGCCACCGGTAACGTGGGCCGCGAAATGCTGAACATCCTGGCCGAGCGCCAGTTTCCCGTGGACGAGCTCGCCGCGCTGGCAAGCCGCCGCAGCTTGGGGACAGAGGTGTCCTTTGGCGAGCAGACATTGACGACAAAAGACCTGGACACGTTCGACTTCACGGGCTGGGACATCGCGCTCTTTGCCATCGGCTCGGATGCGACCAAGAAATACGCACCCGTCGCGGCCAAGGCTGGCTGCGTGGTCATCGATAACTCGTCGCTCTATCGCTACGACCCTGATGTGCCGCTGATCGTGCCCGAAGTGAACGCCGACGCGATCGAGGGCTACGCGAAGAAGAACATCATCGCCAACCCCAACTGCTCGACCGCGCAAATGGTCGTGGCGCTGAAGCCGTTGCATGATCGCGCCAAGATCAAGCGCGTGGTGGTCAGCACTTACCAATCCGTGTCCGGTGCTGGTGCTGCCGGCATGGATGAGCTGTGGGACCAGACCAAGGCCGTGTACAATCCCACGACCGATGTAGAGCCCGCCAAGTTCACCAAGCAGATCGCCTTCAACGTGATCCCGCATATCGACAGCTTCATGGACGACGGCTCGACCAAGGAAGAGTGGAAGATGGTCGCCGAGACAAAAAAGATCATTGATCCGTCGATCAAGGTCACGGCCACTTGCGTGCGGGTGCCCGTGTTCGTTGGCCACTCCGAAGCTGTGAATATCGAGACAGAGGATTTCCTCGACGAAGACGAAGCCCGCGACATCTTGCGCGAAGCGCCCGGGATCATGGTGATCGACAAGCGCGAGGACGGTGGTTACGTCACGCCGGTGGAATGCGTGGGCGACTTTGCCACGTTCATCAGCCGCCTCCGGCAGGACAGCACAATCGACAACGGCCTGAACTTCTGGTGCGTTTCGGACAACCTGCGCAAGGGTGCTGCCTTGAATGCCGTGCAGATTGCCGAAGTGCTGGGCACACGGATCCTGAAAAAGGGCTGAAGCCAAAACGCATATTGCGGGGAACAAGGGGCCAATCGGCCCCTTTTCTTTTGCCCGCCCCGGTGCAGAGTAAGGATATCAAACAAAAGGTGTCCACATGCGTTTTGCCGTGATCCTCGCCCTGCTGCCATTGCCCGCCATCGCCGATACATTTGTGGTGCAGGCTCCACCGGTTGCGGCAACCATCTATGCCCAAGGAGCCCTTGTTTCACGCAACACCAGCCTGCAATTGCCTGCCGGTCAGCACAGGCTGGAACTGCGGGACATGGACCCATCCCTGTCACTGGATGCGATGAACATCCGCCTGAACGGAGCAACCATTACCTCGCGCAGCTGGACCGCTCGACCGGACGGCCCCTATCGTGCGCCGCGCACCCCCGAATGGATGGTAGCGAAAGCTGCACTGGAAGCCGCCACAGAAGTCTTGGCCGTACTTGATGATGAGATTGCACTGGCTCAGGCCTCGGCCCAGGCGGCGCAAGATCAGATAGACTTCCTGAACGGCCTGACCGTTTCCGAGGATACAGCGACAGATGTGGATACGCTGCGCGCCATCGGACAACTGATTGCAAGCGACGGAACCGCTGCACGCGCGGCCATGCGAGGCGCCGAGGTCGAGATACGGAAACTGCAACGCGAGCGGCCCGACCTTGAGTTTGCCGTTGCCAAAGCGCAGGCAGCGCTTGATGCAGTGACGCCCACCAACACGGCGCCCGCAACGCTCGCCTTGAATGTCTCCGTACCGCAATCAGTCGAAGCAACGCTCGACCTCTCCTACATAACCGGCGGCGTGTCATGGGCGCCCGTCTATGCCTTTGATCTGGTGGACAACACATCGCTTTCCATCAGGCGCAGCGCCGTTATCTCACAGTTCACAAACGAGGATTGGACCGACATCGAACTGACGCTGTCCACGCTCGAACCCTTTGCCCAATCCGAACCCAGCCAGTTGTGGACACAACGTCGCCGGATCGAAGATCCGGTACAGCAGAAACGTGAACTGCTGCGCATTGAATCCGACAGCGCCATGGGTATTGCCGAGCCCATCATCGAAACGCCGGTCATCGTCCAAGAGGTGGCCTCCGCCAATTTCGACCGCATCGGGGTGACCTACACCCTACCCGCACCCGCAACGATCCGTGCACAAAGCGAAGAGCTTGAGATCGCCCTGGATACGTTAGTGATGGACGCAGCACTGAGCGCACGCGCTGTCCCGCGCTTTGATGATGCTGCTTTCCGACTGGCTAAGGTCACCAACACCAGCGCCGAAATCCTGCTGCCGGGGCGCGCATTGCTCTATGTAGACGGGCAGCTTGTGGGCAACACCCAAGTAAGCGCACTGCCGCCGAATGCCGAGGCAGACATATTCTTTGGCCGCATCGAGGGCCTGCGCCTGACCCGTACCGTCCTCAACCGCAACGAAGGTGATCGCGGGATTATCACCCGCTCGAACGAAGAAACCGAAGAGGTGCGGATCGAAGTTGAGAACCTGACAGGCCAAGCATGGGACTTGGCAGTGCGTGACGTCGTGCCCTTCTCAGAACAGGAGGACCTCGTTATTGATTGGTCTGCTTCGCCTGCGCCGGACATCAGCGCGGTGGACGATCAGCGCGGCATTCTCGAATGGCAATTGGTAGTTGCTGCTGGGGAAACACAAAGCATATCGGTAAATACCAAGCTTACCTGGCCCGAAGACAAAGTGCTACGCTAGCAACCGCCCGAATAGCAGTGATCTAGGCGGTTTCATCAAAGTTTAGCCAAGTAGAGACCTCACTCAATCACCTGATTTTGTTCAGTGTTTACAGGTCTTGGGCGGTTTTCGGCATAATGCTGGTTTCTGGAAAGGAATCGGTAATTCCGCGCTGGGATACTTACATCACCAACGGGGGCCCCGGGGCCGCATACGACGCAGGACACCGCAACTCCGGTTGCCCATGATCCTGAAATCGGGGCGATGCAAAAGCGCGCCGGCCTGCAGTACATGATGCTGCATGGGTCAGTGGCAGGACGCCATGTTTAGTTCGCCTGATCGATGGATGCGCGGGCTTCGGGTTTTTGCACATGCATCACAGCTTCGACGGCGCTGCGCCTCGTGCTGTGCCATCGAAACAAGACTTCTGCGCGGTGAAGGAACCAGTGAATGGGTGAGTGGCGTGCGGATGAGTGCGGTAACGAGTGGTTTGGGCGGTGCATCCAGTGGGAGGCACCGCCATTTTTTTTAAAACCGTTCGGCCCGTAGCACTTCGCAATCGCCCACAGTGACAATGCCGATATGACGCTCCACCACGGTAAAAGCCGCATCCAACAATGCGTCCAACCGCTCGGGCCGTATCACACAGATTACCTGCACCATGCCCGTTCCACGGCTGACCTGACCTTCACGGCTCCATGTGCCAGACTGACCGGACCCACCCAGAACGGGCAATATGGTCCATCCCGTTACACCAGCGTCGGCCATGGCATCAGTCAAACGACTCTGCATCACTTGCTCAATGATGATGGCAACGCGTTTCGCCTTGTGCGTCTGCATGGTCTATCCTCCGGTCAGCGCGCTGGCGACGGCAACATAGATCGGGATGCCCAGCGTCAGGTTGAATGGAAACGTGACCCCCAGCGACAGGGTCAAGTAGATGGATGGGTTCGCCTCGGGCAGCGCTACGCGCATCGCGGCGGGCACAGCAATGTAGCTGGCTGACGCAGACAACACCATAAACAGCGCCACGCCCCCGGTGCTGACGCCCAGCAGCAGACCTGTAAGACAACCAAACGTGGCGCCAACCAGCGGCATCACCACACCAAAAGCCAGTACACCTGGCCGCAAAACACTTGATCCACCGCGCAGGCCGCGCCCCGCAACCAGTCCCATGTCCAACAGGAACAGACACAGCACACCCTGAAACGGCGATACGATAAACGCCTCGATCTTCGCCAGCCCGTCCGTGCCGGTGATCCAACCAATCAAAAAGCTGCCGACCAGCAACACGATGGACCCGTTCAACAGGATCTCACGCGTCAGCTCTGGGTCCATGCGACGGCTATCTCCGCCGCGAGAGATCAGCCATAAGGCCGACAGGATCGCTGGCGCTTCCATGGCAGCGGCAACGGCCACCATGTACCCTTCGGCCGCAATCCCGCTGCCCTCCAGCACAGACGATGCGGCCACAAAGGTCACGATGGAAATCGAGCCATAGTGGGCTGCCACCGCTGCTGCATCCAGGCGGCTGAGGTTCCCCATCACCTGCAGCAACCCAAAGGCCACCATGGGCAAAGCCGCCGATAACACGATCCCCGCCAAAAGGGAGGCCGCCAGCGTTCCGTCAATGCCGTGATCAGCCACGCTCACGCCGCCCTTGAAGCCGATGGCAAACAGCAGGTAGATCGACATGCCCTTGGCCACGGCCTCTGGAATATTAAGGTCGGACCGCGCCAGCGACGCGGCCACACCCAATGCAAAACTCAGAATGATGGGCGACAACAAGTTTGTCGCCGCAAGGCTCAGGATCTGATCCAAATCTGTCCCCTCGGGTGTGCCGGCTCAGACCGGCTGGAAATCAAGTGTTTTGCCCATGAACTGCTTCAGCCCGCCCTCGGCAATGTCCGTCCAGAGACCGTGGATGCTCAAAGAGCCATTGTTCACCCGCTCTTCGACAAAGGGGAAGGACATCAGATTCTCCATCGAGGTTACGACGGCCAACTGCTCAAGCCGTTCGGCTTTGTCCTCGGGGGTTTTCATATCGGCCACCTCGGGGAACTTCGGACGCAGGATGTCCATCCAGCGTCCCACAAAGCTGCCCCTTTCTTCCAGCTCAGGCGCACGCCCTTCGCACATGTCAATACAGCCCTGCACACCGCCGCAACGGGAATGGCCAAGCACAACCAGATGCGCAACTTCCAGAACATTGACCGCATATTCGACCGCCGCAGACGTGCCATGATGCTCTCCATCAGGCTCAAAGGGCGGCACCAGATTCGCAATGTTGCGATGGATAAAGAACTCGCCCTGATCCGCACCAAAGATCGAAGTTACATTCACCCGGCTGTCACAGCAGGAAATAACCATGGCGCGCGGGCGCTGCCCTTCGGTTGCAAGACGTTTGTACCAAGCCCCATTCTCGGCATAGGTCGTCGCCTTCCATCCCTGATAGCGCTGCAAAAGGAAGGTCGGAAGCGGCTTGATCCTGTGCATGTGCGTCCCCGGTTCATCTGGTCATTGATTGTCTGGCAGGGTGACTAGCCCGAATTCTTGTCAAATTCGAGCGAAAAGACTGACCCATCATAACGATTTGGGAAGAGTGTTTGACCCATAACGGACCCAAGCCGTGGGGGCATACCGACTTTTGGGTGAGTAGAGGTGACGTTTTGTCGACAGTAACACAAATTCAGTTGCACGAATCCGTGCAAGTCAATCATGACCGCCTGAATGCGCTATACGGGGAGATGGACCCCGCCAATGCGGAAGATGTCGTGTGCCGCGCGATGGAGGAGTTGGCCCTGCGCATGGCACATTGTGATCGGCTGTATCGCAAGGGCGAACTGGACGATCTGCGCCGCGCAGCCAAATCCATGATCGCAATCGCGGATCAGATTGGCATGGATGTGCTGGCAGGCGTTGCGGGTGACGTTGTCCGGTGTGCGAAGGCGCGGGATCAAGTGGCACTGGCAGCCACGCTTAGTCGCCTTATGCGCACCGGCGAAGGATCGTTGAGTGCGATCTGGGATCTGCAGAACATCACTTTGTGATCTGTACGACCACTTGCGGCAGCAACCAAACAGTCTAGGCTCTGCGCGACACGACACGCAGGACCTTCACCGCCATGAACCTCAGCTTTGCCAAGCCGGATGACGCAATCCGCCCTATCCACATTCTTGATGAGACTGCGGCGCCTGATTGGCTGAAAAAACAACCACAGGCTGTTCAGGATTGGGTTACGACACATGACTTCAAGGGCGCGCTGGGGCAAGCTCTTCTTCTGCCAGATGATGCAGGGGCGGTCATTGGCTACGGCAATGAAGAAACACGCGCCCGCGGCCGTTTTCATCTGGCCGCCGGGGCCGCCAAGTTACCCGTAGGCACGTACAGCCTTGTCTCCGACCTTGATGCCGACACCCTCGCCAACGAAGCGCTCGGCTGGCTGTTGGCCAGCTACCGGTTCGACCGGTACAAGGACCAACCACCGATGCGTGCCCATCTAGTCGCACCGGACGGCATCAATGCTGCACAAATAGAAGCGATCGCGAATGGCGAAGCGCTTAGCCGCACCTTGATTAACACGCCGGCCTCGGACATGGGTCCACCCGATCTGGAACAAGCCGCCCGTGACCTCGCATCCACATTCAGCGCGCAGGTAAGCGTCACCGTTGGTGACGACCTGTTGACGCAGAATTTCCCGATGATCCACACGGTTGGCCGGGCCGCAGACCGCGCGCCACGACTGATCGACATGACGTGGGGCACCACTGGCCCGAAACTCACCCTGGTGGGTAAGGGGGTCTGTTTTGACACCGGTGGGTTAAACCTGAAACCCGGTGCGTCCATGGGACTAATGAAAAAGGATATGGGCGGGTCCGCCGCCGTGCTCGGCCTCGCGCACATGATCATGGCAACCGGTCTGGCAGTCCAACTGCGTGTCCTGATCCCGGCGGTGGAAAACAGCGTTTCCGCCAACGCCTTCCGCCCGCAGGATATCCTGACCAGCCGCAAGGGCCTCACGGTCGAGATCAACAATACCGATGCCGAAGGGCGCTTGGTTCTCGCTGACGCATTGGCACTGGCAGATGAGGACAATCCAGACCTCATCATCTCGATGGCCACGCTCACCGGGGCAGCGCGTGTGGCAGTTGGCCCGGACCTTGCGCCCTACTATGCCGACGACGCCAGTCTCGTCGCAGCACTCGAAGCCGCGGCCCTCACCTCCGCCGACCCGGTCTGGCGCATGCCGTTCCACGCACCCTACGAGTCCATGATCGAACCCGGCATCGCCGACCTCGACAACGCGCCCAAGGGCGGGTTCGCAGGTTCGATCACTGCGGCCCTCTTCCTTCGCCGGTTCGTGGAGCAAAGCCGCTACATGCATTTCGACATCTACGGCTGGCAACCCACCGCTGCACCCGCCCGCCCCAAAGGTGGCGTGGGTCAGGGCACGCGTGCGCTGTTCGCCGCCCTACCAGACATGTTGAACCTGTGACGGACCGCCGAACCACCCCCGATCCACGTCTGGTGGACGGCAACAGACCGGGTCAGGTCATCGTGCCTCACGTGGATCTGCTGTCACGCCCGAATGGCCTCCGCGACCGGCAACTGATCGGTGGCGCAACGCTCACAGTGCTCGGCAACAGCGATGACCACGCCTATGTGCGCGCCGATCTCGATGGTTATGTCGGCTTCGTCCCCGCCGCTGCGCTTGGCCCTGTCACGAACCCCACACATGTCGTCACATCACCTGCCGGACACACCTATTCAGACGCCAGCATTAAATCCTCGGAAACGGCCAACCTGACTTTCGGAACGAGGCTTACAGCTCTCTCCGACACGCCAGATTTCATCGAAACCAACCTCGGCCACGTCCCAAAATCCCAAATCTCGCCTGCGCCCTACACAGCAGACGCCATCCAGACCGCACGCCTCTTCCTCGGGACACCCTACCTCTGGGGCGGCAACACGCGGTCCGGCATCGATTGTTCTGGCCTCGCTCAGATCGCATTGACCACCGCGGGTATACCCTGCCTCGGTGACAGCGACCTGCAGGAAACAGCCTTCAAAGACGCCACGGGGCCATACGCACCCGGTGACCTGATCTTCTGGAAAGGACATGTCGCGCTTGTGACCAGCCAAACCCACATGATCCACGCGAACGCCTTCCATATGAAAGTAATCGAAGAACCCATCGCCGACGCAACAAATCGCATCGCGCAAAAAGGCGACGGCGATATCACCAGCCACAAACGCCCCTGATTTTCTTCTGACCAGAAATACGATCAAGGGAGTTCGAGTGGGCAGACCGCCCCCTGGTCAGCAAACCGACCTCGCCCGCGTCAGCGGACCTTACTCAACCGCACGGATCAGCTTACGCTCCAAAACGCGCAAAACGGTTTTCAGGTCCTGCCCCCGGCGCAGCACCTGACCATCCATGCCAATGACGGCGTACATCCCCTGCTTGCCCCGTAGCTTCGGACGCTTCTCGATCCGATACATCGGGTTCTCGGCTGTCCGACGAAACACCGAAAACACGGCCACATCACGCAAGCACGAAATGCCATAATCCCGCCATTCCCCAGCCGCCACCATGCGACCGTAAAGGGACAGGATCACTGACAACTCGGTCCGGTGAAAAGCCACCTGCGGGCTCGGCATTTCGCGTAGATTTGAGGGGGGAGGCGTGTGCAACGTCATGCCGCCACAGTTGCGCGACCCGCTCACAATTTCAAGAGCCATGGCAACACGCTTGAAAGCGTTACAGAAGCGGGGCAAAGTCGCGCGAGTCTGAAACGCATGGGGAGGATGCCGGATGACACCACAAGAACGCGCCCAGCGCTGCGCCGACACCATGTGGGCGACGGATGAGGCAAGCCAGGCTCTGGGAATGCGGATCGTGCACATCGCGCCCGGTGCGGCGACGCTCACCATGCAGGTGCGCAAACATATGCTGAACGGACATGGCATCTGCCATGGTGGCATGATCTTCACACTGGCTGACAGTGCCTTTGCCTTTGCGTGCAACACCTACAACCAGATCACGGTCGCTCAGCAAAACCAAATCACATACCTTGCCCCCGGCAATGCGGAAGAGGTCCTGACAGCCACCGCCACGGAAACCGCCCGCCAAGGCCGCTCCGGCACCTATGATGTCACTGTCACTGGTGCGGACGGGCGCAAGATCGCCCTGTTTCGCGGCCTCTCCCGCACGATCACAGGCACTCATTTCGACGAGGACCCGACATGAAAGACCTCACACCCGACCGCAGCACACTCGATCCCATCGAAATCGCCAGCCGGGACGAGATTGCGGCGCTGCAAGTCGACCGTCTGAAATGGTCCCTGAGCCACGCTTACACGAATGTCCCGCACTACAAGGCTGCCTTCGACGCAGCAGGTGTGCACCCGGACGACCTGACAGCGCTCAGCGATCTGTCGAAATTCCCCTTCACGACCAAACAGGACCTGCGCGCAAACTACCCGTTTGACATGTTCGCAGTGCCGCGAAACCAGGTTAAGCGCATTCACGCGTCCTCGGGCACCACAGGTCAGCCAACCGTCGTGGGCTACACGGAAAATGACCTGGCCAACTGGAGTCAGGTCGTCGCCCGCAGCCTGCGTGCAGCGGGCATGCAACCCGGTGACCTTCTGCACAACGCCTATGGTTACGGGCTGTTCACTGGCGGGCTTGGCATCCACCTCGGCGCCGATGCACTCGGGCTCACCACCATCCCCATCTCGGGCGGTATGACCCCGCGACAGGTCCGCCTGATCGAAGATTTCAAACCAAAGGGGATTACGGTCACACCGTCCTACGCCCTGTCTGTTCTCGATGAATTCAACGCGCAGGGGCTCGACCCACGTGCCTCCTCTCTCGAAGTAGGCATATTTGGCGCAGAACCCTGGACGAACGCCATGCGGACCGAGATTGAGCAGGCTTTCGATATGCACGCTGTCGACATCTACGGTCTATCCGAAGTTATCGGCCCGGGCGTGTCGATGGAATGCGTCGAAACCAAGGACGGGCTGCATATCTGGGAAGATCACTTCTTGCCCGAAATCATCAATCCAGAA
This sequence comes from Tateyamaria sp. LSS28, assembly GCF_059611725.1. Lineage (NCBI taxonomy): Bacteria > Pseudomonadati > Pseudomonadota > Alphaproteobacteria > Rhodobacterales > Roseobacteraceae > Tateyamaria > Tateyamaria sp. LSS28. Next base: position 693,147 of record NZ_JCAPFI010000001.1, read on the forward strand.
ACGGGCGAACCCGTGGCTGATGGCGAAATAGGCGAGCTTGTCTTTACCTCACTGACCAAGGAAGCGTTTCCGATTGTTCGCTACCGCACCCGTGACCTGACACGGCTGCTGCCAGGCACGGCGCGCAGCATGCGGCGGATGGAAAAGGTCACGGGACGCAGCGACGACATGATCATTCTGCGCGGCGTCAACGTCTTCCCCACCCAGATCGAAGAATGCCTGATGGCCTCGCCTGGCCTCGCCCCGCATTTCCAGATCGAACTGAGTAAACCTGGCCGCATGGACCAGATGCGCGTGCTTTGCGAGGCGGCAGATGCCAGCACAAATCGCGCGGATGCAGGGAAAACACTGGCCAGCCGGATCAAGCAAACCATCGGGATCAGCGTCGCCGTGGATGTGGCCAATCCGGGTCAGGTTGAGCGATCACAAGGCAAGGCAGTGCGGATTCTGGACAAACGATAGGGTCGCGCTCAGGCCTCGCTCTCTTCGATCCAATACCAGTACGCCACCGACCACGTCGCCAACCAGATCAAGCCAAACAACGCCGGGTCAGATAGCACGTTGTAAATAGCCCACTGATCTGTGGTCAAAGCCCGCCGTGCCATCTCGTTTGCTCCAGCCGATAGCAGCGTGATCGCGATCCACGCGGCATGCAACACATGCCAGCCCTCAGGCTCAATCTCCAGCGCATGGCCCAACGTGCGCTCCAGCAGGCTGGGACGCGCAAGTGCACCAACAGCAAGGATACCAGCAAAAGCAACGGCCCCTACGGTCGGGCGGATCAACACGAATGTCTCGTCGTTCAACACGATACCAAAGGCGGTCAGGATCAAGGCAAGGACCAGCGTCGACACCGCCAACCACGGAACACTGCCATCCCATCGCCATCGCACGGCGACAGCCAGGGCAGTTGCCACAACGGCCAAAGCGGCGGCCCACAACAGCCCGCCGATCACATGCCCCAGCAGAAACGCGGCGCCGGGCAACAGCTCCAGTACAATGCGGCGATCCATTGGAGCGATAAAGTAACGCGCTGGCCTTGCGACAAGATGCAGGGCGACAAAACTGGCAAGGGACAGAGCTTTTCTGCCTCAGCATTTGAGAGTTTGGACGGTCAAAACGCTTCCACGCCGTACAGGAAATACTCCGCGCAATTGATGTATTGGGCGGCTTGAATGTTACCGAGCCGCAATGCTGAAACTCAGTCAGCCCCGAGTTGAGCGGTGGACAGCACAAAGGGATCATGCCCAGCCAGTTCTATTCTGATTGAAAACGGTGGTATCTCATGCCCATCCGGTACCACACGCGCGTGGTCTGAAAAATTTGCCAAGGCTGTTGTGCCATCTGCAAACTCTGTCCTCTGCACCAACCGATCCTCCGAGGCGAATTCAAAACCTGTCATCTGTTCGGTCATGAGGCGGCGATGCAGCGGAGCGAAATCCGAGACATAGCGAGCGATTCCGGGCAGATCATGCTCAAGCACACTTGTATTGAGATGATAGAGAGGCGGCACCGCATAGAGTAATCCAATTAGCTCGTTATGCGTACGCTCACCTTGCGGTTTGAGAGTGCTGAAATGCCAGTGATGTGTCGTAACCACGCTGTCCCCAAGTGCGATCTGATACAGCGGAATACGGTTGGCGGGGTCAAACACGATCTTACGCATATTGGGCGGAGGCGGTGTGGGATCAAAGAAGCGGACTGGAGCCTCGGGAGGCCAGTAGCCGCCGACATTATAGGCCGGGTCCGGATCGCGCCGCATTCTTGGGTCCATCCAATCGAACGCGGGGGTTGTGACACCGTGTGCGAAATCAATGTGAGGCGCAAAGGCGGCCACGCCAACCTCTGATCCCAGAACTAGGCTGAGATCTTGTGTCACAAAATCAAGTCGTTGCTTCACTGCCTCCAAGGCCGCAGCTCGGGTGGTCCGGCGTCCGGCCATATAGTCCTCGAACAACAGGCCGGTGGCATCGACATCAAGGAAGTAGCTGTTGAAACCAACACTTTCGGACACCGCCGTGATGCGGGACTTTGCATAATCGGCGACGGCGCTTGGGTTCACATAGGCCCCGATCCCGCGAAACCCGGACCGCGCAGACCCATCTGGGCCGATGACCCTCGCGTGCTCAAAAAGGGTGTCCCCCATTTGAGCGGTCAGCCAAGTCTGCTGAGCGCCCTCGGAATGGGCGCTTGCGTAGCTGTCATAAGGGCCGATCAGATAGCCCCGCGCCTTTGCCTCAGCCACGGCCTCGGGATGCCCAATGGCGTGACGCCAGTTTTCCACTCCAAGCCAAGCCGCGGAAATCCCCGCCTCGGCAAGAGCCTCCAGCATGCGCAACCCAATACCGCCGCCCCATGTCTCTGGTGAAGCAAGAGTGCCCTCAAACTCTTCGAACAGGTCCGAACGCAACTCCATCATATGCGCGCGTTCCTCAACAGGATCATGTCCACCAGCAAGCGCCGTGTCGGTCGGGAAAGGCCTGGCGCGCAGCAATGCGGCGTTGATCGCGCGCGTCACATGCGTCCGGCTGTATCGCGATACAAACCCGTCAGCGCCCTGTGCCTCACGGATCGCCGCCTCAAAGTCGGCCCGCATGTCGTCAGGCATAGCTTCCCACAGTTGGGCAGAAAGTGTCATGGCAGTCTCGCGCTTCCGGGCGAACTGACGCATGAAACGGCGCCATGCGGTAACATCCTGCGGCGCAAGCAATCCGTCCGACCACAGATAAATGTGAGGTGCGCCAGCGAGCATGGCGACATCGGGCCTCGCCGCGATTTTTTCGTTCAAGCTGCGGAACACACCCGCCTCTTCCAGATGCGCCCTGTACAAGCGCGCACCGACCACCGGGTCACGGGGGCCGAGTTGAGCAGTCATGCGATATGGCTGATCCAAATTGAGCGACGTGAACTGCTGAACAATACCCACGGTCAGAGCAAATTCAGTGTCCAGAAAGGACAACCGTGCATCCCAAGGGCTGTTCATGCGCCATGTGACCGACCCCTCAGCGTCCAGACGTGTCCAGAAGGGTTGCGAAAACTGCTCTCCCGCAGCGCCGCCATCCAGAACATCCACGAGAAACGTACGCCAGTTTTGATCCCGCGCTTCAACAAGGCGGCCCTCACCGAGAATGGGCAAAGCCCACTCATCCGAAGGTCGTGCAGGGACTTGCGGCCATGCCAAGTCCGTCAGGTGATCCGAAGCGATTTCGAAGGTCACACGCTCACCAATTGCGCGGGCAACGATGGAGAACTGTCCGCCATCGATGTCGATCTGCCATTTAGCAGCGGACCCGTCCCTGACCAAACCCTGCGTCTCTCCAGCAAAAGCAGGCAGCGCAATCACCTCCTGCTCCGCTCCGATCAGGGCTGCAGACACAGCCAGTGTATCCGTATCGACGTCGAACGTGGCTGTGCCTGTCTGCAAGGTTACTTGTTCGGCGAGCACAGAGTGACCCAGTAAGCCCATGCAAAACACTAGGCTAGACAGCAGATAAGCGTTTGTTTTCATGTCGAATAACCCTATTGGCGTGGTAACAGACCACTCGTGACAAACCGTGCTCTCAGAACTTCCTCTTCTTCCGCGGGCGACACCAATTGCCCGGGATGCGCGCCATTGGCATGCGCAATGGCGGCAACGCGACCTTGACCATTGAACTGTGTATCCGGGCGCTCATCCGCTATGGGGTCGGTATAAGCTTCCGCCACGGGGACAATCTCCCATCCGTCGCGCATGAGGGCCTCGGCCAATTCATCGACAAACAGGGCAGCCAAGTCGTTTTCGTGCAACAGAAGTACGTGGTCCGGATGTCGCCCAAGCGTTTGCACGGCAAGCGCGTCGTAAAACTCGATCGTCTCGACAAGAACCTCGACATAGACCTGTTCGAGTTTGCCCATGTCGATCTGGTGACCCGCCTCAATGGCCTCGGCCACCAGTGCCTGCATGTACCAATCATAGGTGTCGATGGTGACATAGCCGTTCGAAAGACCACGCGCCGTTAGTCCATCGACCACGTTCAGCCGTTTTTCCCTCGTGTTCCCCTCATCAAGATACGGGTAGCGAAAGTAGGGTTGAACACTGCCGAATGTGTCCAGCATCTCGGCAGCTTGGTCGATATCGGCGAGGTAGGCTGTTGGCGCAGTCTCACGCAGCCAAGGATGGGTGTGCGTGTGATTTGCCAGCACATGCCCGGCGCCGGTGTATGCACGCAGACGCGCAGCGCCATCGGGGTTGTGAACAAGTGATTGGGTCAGAACAAAAAATGCAGCGCCATGGATGTCTACTGTTTCAAGCGCCGCGATCAAGGTTTCCGTTCTTTCCAGACCGTTCAAAAGCGGGCCGTCGCCCATCGGCGCATCATCAAAGCTGAAGGCGATGCGGCGTGTTTCTTCGGCCAAAACCACATTTTCACAGCACAACAGAGCCAAGACAGCGAAGCAGCCAACGCGTAGAAGGCGTGTCGCGTCCTTCCAGCAGGCTTTGGCCCACGGCTTCCGGGATGTTTTCGTCACGATCACCTTGGCATCCTCCTGCAAACCTGTTGCGATACGGATCAACTTGGCCCGGCAAAGGTGGTGCGCCGGGTCAGCACGGCGCGGCACCGTGCTCCCTTGGCAGATGTCTTCACTGGCAATCGAAAGCGCCAATTGCCTCCAGCACGGCAGTAGATGTCGTGATGCGCAAGTTCCGAAAGGACGCGTCGGGCATGTCCATATTCAGCGCAAACACATAGGTGTCTGAACCGCACCGCACCCAACCGGCGTACCAGCCGATGTCCATGATATCGGCCCCATGGCGCCAGCCGGTCTTGCTGTACATGGTCCAACCATCGCCCGTATCTGTCTGCATGATCGCATCGGCCGCAGCGTAGGTTGTATCAGAGAGCGGCAGGTCACGTTCGACCAGGCGATGCAAGAAATTTACCTGCTCCACTGCCGAAACCAGCAAGATGTCCTGCAGCCAGTACGTGGTCAGCGTTGCCTCGGTCCCGATATTGGCGTTGCCGTAATCGAACCGATCCAGCCACTCCGCCATGCCCGCTGCGCCAACGCGCTGCACGATGTCCTGATAAACCCAGACGGCCGAAACCTGGAAAGCTGAAGTCAAAGTTTGATCGCGGTTCCACGCATCGACCCAGCGCGACTTGCCGTCCCATTTGAACACGGTATCCGGCGCGGCAACACCGGTTTCCAGTGCGATCAGCGTGTGCGGAATCTTTGATGAGGACGCAGGCGAAAACCGTTCCTCGGAACGCGCGGCATTGCTGACCCAGACTTGTCCGTCCGACAAGCGTTGGACCATTACAGTCGATGCCGCTGCTTCAACGCCATTGTCCTGAACAACCTGCGATATGTCGATTGGTTCGGCGGCACTGGCTGCACCCGACAGCGCCAAAATGAAGCCAGATATCGCGAGAACGCTCGCCTTTAGTGTCCCACCTTTTCGGTTGGGGAGAATACTGTTCATATTTTTATTTCCCTGATACACAAATTCGAGGGCTGAATAGGAATTTGTGAATTGTTTACAAGAACATGGGCGGAAACGCATATGTCAGAAAATTGACCGACGGCGTAGTGCCGCATGCAACTTCTGTATGAACTGTGACCACCCGTTCGACAAGCCGCAGACGCGGTATTGTGCGGCCGTTGGCCGGAAATCGCCCAAAGGTGTTCAGGCGCCTCTTGGAACTGCTCGAAGCAGGCTTAGCAATACTGATACGCCCGTGACTTTGACACCCATAACGAAGCGTTGCCTGCAGGATGACAAGAGCCAATGACTGCGGGATGGACATCATTGGACACAATGGCTCGCGATCTGGAAGCCTGTGTTAACCTCACCATGCGCTCAAGCAAAAGATCCCTGACAAAACCACCCCGGCGACATGGCAGCGCCGTGCGCATAGAACAACCACAGCCGCTGTCCGTCCTCTGTATCAGCCACCCAGTAATCCCGAGTGCCTGACCGCCAGTTCGGGTCGTCCAGCCACCATTCCGGCGCAATCCGTTCGGGGCCGATGGCACGATGCCGCTTCAAATCCATACCGCGCCACCGGAATGTCTCGGGTAATTCGGGCGTCGCAGGGGCGTGCACAGGCTCGGGGTGCCATAACAACAAAGGCCGCGGATTGGTCGGCCGTGGCCAGGGCCCCTTGTGTGGCTTCGACCACGCGGCCGCCATGATTTTATGGGACTTCTCGGGGATATGACTGTCCGCAGGTTCAAAGCGCCGGATCGCGTCCAGCCCAACACGCGCACCCAGTCGCCCGATCAAATCGTCCATGGCGTTGGCATTGTTCAAACGCGCCTGCACCGCCGCGCCCGCCTCGCGGTGGCCGACGGTCATAGCATCATGGACGGGTTCGACCTGCACAGCCAGCAAGCGGATCATATCGATGCCAAAGCCGGCATCGATGTCCTCGATCTTCATCTCCAGCAACGGTCGGATGCGATGTGGGTCATGGCTGGGACGGGCCAGCCCCACCTCAACAGTCTCGACCGCATGGTCACTCCGATAGGCTTGCAGCATGACCTGCCGCGTACCTTTCCCCTTGTCCTCCAGCATCTTGCATAGGCGGGGCAGCACACGGTCTATGGCTGCCATAACATCTTCGACCAGCCCAATGGGGTCAGGCAAGGTCATCCGTACTGCAAAATGATCAGGCGGCTTGGCCGGCGACACAGGCTCGGGCGCGCTGCCCATCGCCTGATCCAACCGCAAAACCACCCCCCGGCCAAAGCGGCGCGCCAGCCCGGCGCGCGGTTGACCCAGTAAATCCCCGACGCGACGCAGCCCAAGGCGGCCCAATTGTGCTGTCATATCAGGCTCCAACCGCAGTGCAGCAATTGGTAAGGGGGACAGCGCACTATACGTTTGACCCGGTTGCGCAATCCGCCTGATGTCCGGGGCTTGGGCCGTAACGGCAGGCGCAGAGCCTCCCTTGGTCCAATGCCGCCGCTTGCCCGCACGCGACCGCGTGGCACGGGCCTCCTGATCAATGGAATCTCCTGATCGATCCGACCCTGTCGCCTTGCCCGCATACCGGGCCAAGGCCCATGCCGCCCCCCGCGTATCAGCCAGCCCTATCAACGCGCTCAGCCCCAGATCAGTGCAATCGTCCTGCACGACCTGCATCAACCGCTCTTCGCCTCCGAACAGATGCGCGCAACCGGTCAGGTCCACCACCAGTGCATCTTCATCCTCGGGCGCTACCCACGGGCTGAAGCGGCTCGCCCAGCGCTGCAGCGCTTCCAGGAACTGTGTCTCACCCTGCGGGCTCCGGGGAAATGTCAGTAGCCCCGGACACATGGCATGGGCATCACGTACTGGCTGCCCAATCTGCAAGCCATCCGCCTGCGCCATCTCGTTCAAGGATGTAATGATCTGCATATTGTGATGTTCTTCAACCACAGCCACAGGCCGATCCCCCAGCATGGGTTGGCGACGGATCAGACGCTCGGCCCCCAGCCGGGGGAACCAGATGGACAGGATACGGCGGTTAGACATAAAATGTTCTACATTTGTTCCATTCCTGAATACGCTGAGTCGCCTGTCAGAGTCGAGCAATCAGATCCGGAGATCAGGTGCCGTAGCGGGCCAGAAAGGTCTGGACCGCATTATCCACAACCCGGTCAATGTCTGCATCCGACACCGTATCGACCACACCGAACATCAGACGCGGCCAAACATCAGCTTTGCACAACTCGCCAAACTGATCAGCAGCCAACGTAAAATCGTCGATATCAAGGTCACCGCGTTCAACCGCAGCGCGGAAGTACTCACCCATCACGGCCCGCATACGTTCAGGGCCAGATTTGTAAAAGGCGCGCCCGATCTCTGGAAAACGATCCGACTCTGCCACGCATATGCGAAAAATCTGTTGCCCGAACTTCGAAGTGATGAATCGCAGAAAATGTTTACCTGCCTGACACAACACATCTCGCGGGGCGGCATTCATATCGATGAAATCCACGGCTGACTGGCTTTGTCGCGCGCATTCCATGTTGGCCACTTCCATGAACAACAGCCGCTTGTCCGGGAAATAGCTATACAACGTCGCCTTGCTGACACCAGCAGCGCGGGCAATATCGTCAACGCTGGCACCTTCGAACCCGTCCACCATGAATACGTCGCGTGCACCATCCAGCACCTGGTCAAATTTCCGGCCTTTGCGGACAATCAGGGTCGCGTCGTTCATTGAGATTCCTGCATGAGAGACACCGCACAATATAAACTGTTCCGTTCAGTTTCTATAAAAAAACGACAAACGACATTGCATCATCCATCAGGAACGCCTTCATTGTTTGGAACAGTTCTAAAGAAGCAGGCAACCCATGCGCTTCACCATCCAACGCAAACGCTTCAGAGACTTGTCGGAACAAGAGGTTCTGGCCCTCGCCATTTCCTCCGAAGAAGACGACGCACGCATATACCGCGGTTATGCCGAACGACTGCGCACAGACTATCCCGCCAGCGCAGCGATCTTCGAGGAGATGGCGCTTGAGGAAGACAGCCACCGCCACCGCCTCATCGATCTACACCGCACCCGGTTCGGCGAAACGATCCCATTGATCAGGCGCGAACATGTGTCCGGCTATTACGCGCGTAAACCTGTCTGGTTGGTTGAAAACCTAAGCCTCGCGCGTATCCGCTCAGAGGCTGAAGCAATGGAGCGCGATGCCGAACGCTTCTACACTGCTGCCGCCGCGCGATCATCCGACGCGGCCACCCGGAAGTTGCTTGGCGACCTTGCCGCCGCCGAGGCTGGCCACGAAGCCAAGGCCGAAACACTGGAGGCGACCCACCTTGATCCCGACACCCGGACGGAAGAGGACGACAAGGAACGGCGCCAGTTCATACTGACCTATGTCCAGCCGGGCCTTGCCGGTCTGATGGATGGGTCGGTCTCGACTCTCGCACCCATCTTTGCTGTGGCCTTTGCGACCCAAGACACATGGACCACGTTCCTTGTGGGTCTGGCCGCGTCTGTGGGCGCAGGCATCTCGATGGGATTTACCGAAGCCGCATCCGATGATGGCGAACTCTCGGGACGCGGCTCACCCATCAAACGCGGCTTTGCGTCCGGCATCATGACGACGGTTGGCGGGCTGGGTCACGCGCTGCCTTACCTGATTCCCGATTTCTGGACAGCCACCATCACCGCGATCTTCGTCGTATTTGTCGAATTGTGGGCTATCGCATGGATCCAGAACAAGTATATGGACACACCCTTTTGGCGCGCGACTCTGCAAGTGGTCGTGGGTGGGGCTCTTGTTTTTGCGGCAGGGGTACTTATCGGCAGTGGATAGGCAACGCAACACGCGCTATCCCTGACCCATGCTGCCGATCCTGTTGAAGACCCTGCCCTTTTTTGCCCTGATCGGCCTTGGATACTGGGCCGGACGCACGCGGTTTTTTACGGAAGAGGCAACCGCGTACCTGACCAAGTTCGTATTCTACTTCGCGCTGTCTGCGATGATCTTCCGCTTTGCGGCCAATCTGGAACTGGCACAGGTCTGGGATGGGCGTTTGGTCGCCGCCTACCTCTGGGGAACGGCCTTCGTCTACGGCATTGCGACGTTGGTCGGCTTCCTGCGCGGCCTCGACGTCCAAACCAACGCAGTCGAAGCACAATGCGCCGTCATTGGAAACGCAGGGTTCCTTGGCCTGCCTATGCTGGCGCTTCTCTTTGGCCCACAGGCCATCGGCCCTGTGATGCTGGTTCTAGCAACCGACCTGATCGTCTTTTCCAGCCTGATCGTCATCCTGATCACCGTTGGGCGCGACGGGCGCGTGTCTCCGGCGATCTTCAAGACCATTGGCATGGGGCTGATCAAAAACCCGATGATCGTTGCCATGGCGCTTGGCCTGACGTGGTCCGGCCTGCAAATCCCGATCCCTGACCATATGAATGATTTTCTGAGCATCCTGGGTGGTGCCGCCACACCCGGCGCACTCTTTGCCATCGGGGCCTCGCTTGCGTCAAAATCGACCGAACGCATCCAGATCGCGGGCTGGCTCAGCTTTTGCAAACTGGTGCTGCACCCCGCCTTTGTTGCGTTTTCAGCAATCTTCCTGTTCAGCGTTGAACCTTTCGGCGCGGCCATGATCATCGCTTGCGCAGCAATGCCTGTGGCGGGCAACATCTACATGCTCGCGCAGCACTACGGCGTTGCCCCACAACGCGTCTCGGCAGCTATCCTTGTCTCAACGACACTCAGTGTCGCAACTTTGACTGCAGTTATTGCCTGGATCAGTTGAGCCTCCTTCATCTTGCCAAATAAACTTCCGCCGGAGGCTCCCGAAACTTGCCGCACGGCCCACCGCCAGATAGCGATAGAGCAACGAAAGGATCACGCCCATGGAAACCAAATCCGAAAACGCCTGCTTCGGCGGCACCCAAGGGGTTTACACCCACCCCTCATCCTCCTGCGCGTGTGACATGACATTCGGACTGTTCCTGCCGGAAGAGACCAAGGACGGGCCGGTGCCCTTGCTGTGGTATCTGTCGGGCCTGACCTGCACGCATGAGAATGCCATGACCAAGGCCGGGGCACAGGCGTGGGCGGCTGAACACGGGATCGCGCTCTGCTTTCCCGACACCTCGCCACGCGGCGATGATGTGGCAGACGACGAAGGATATGATCTGGGCAAGGGTGCGGGGTTCTATGTGAACGCGACCGAAAAGCCATGGGCCCCGCACTACCGCATGTGGGACTACGTGATGGAAGAGCTGCCCGCTTTGCTGGGTGAGCATTTTGCCCTCGACATGGACCGCCAGTCGATCACCGGACACTCCATGGGCGGGCATGGCGCACTGACTATGGCGATGTCCCCGCGGGGACAGTTCCGATCGGTCTCCGCCTTTTCGCCCATCACCAACCCAACCGCCAGCGATTGGGGGCGTAAGCAACTGACTGCATATCTGGGCACCGACGAAGAGCTTTGGTCGCCCCATGATGCGACGCGGTGCATGCGCGCACATGGCTTCGATGGCCCGATGCTGATCGACACAGGCACCGATGACCAGTTCATTGACCTTCTAAAACCCGACGCGCTGGCCGAAGCCGCTGCAGCCCGTCGCCAGCAGATCCAGTTCCGGATGCAGCCCGGATACGACCACTCGTATTTCTTTGTCTCGACCTTCATGGAAGATCATGTGGCCTTCCACGCAGAACACCTTTGGGCATGACAACGCTCTACATCGACGCTGACGCCTGTCCTGTGAAGGCAGAGGCAGAGCGGGTCGCCACCCGGCATAAGATCCCCATGAAAGTGGTGTCCAATGGCGGACTGCGCCCATCGCAAAACCCCTTGGTAGAGACTGTTATCGTCCCGGATGGCCCTGATGTCGCCGACATGTGGATCGCCGAGCGTGCGGGCGCAGGTGACGTGGTGATCACCGGCGACATACCCCTTGCCGCCAAATGCGTAGAAGCAGGTGCGCGGGTGCTGAAGCATAACGGAGAGGCATTGACCCAGGCCAATATCGGCAACGTATTGGCCACCCGCGATCTGATGGCAGACCTGCGCGCGGCAGACCCGTTTCGGCAGGGCGGCGGCAAAGGCTTTACCAAGGCGGACAGATCGCGTTTTCTGGACGCATTGGAACGAGAACTAAGGGCAGCCAAACGATGACGATCAAAGCTGTAGTATTCGACATCGGCAACGTATTGATCGAATGGCAACCCGAGCGCTTCTATGACAGCGTCATTGGCGAAGAGCGCCGCCGCGCGATGTTTGATCAGGTCGATCTGCACGGCATGAACGACAAGGTCGACATGGGGCATCCTTTCAAGGAAACGATCTATTCCGCAGCCGAAGAGTATCCCGGTTGGCAGGACGAGATTCGCATGTGGCATGACCGCTGGATCGAGATGGCCTCGCCTGCCATCGACCACTCCGTTCGCTTGATGAAGGCGCTGCAATCAAAGGCGATACCGGTCTTTTCCCTGACTAACTTCGGGATTGGAAGCTATGATTTTGCCGCCACGCGCTACGACTTTCTGAACGACTTCGACCGCGATTTCATCTCGGGCCATATGCAGGTCATCAAGCCCGACCCGACCATCTACGAGATGCTGGAGCAGACCAGCGGGTTGAACGGCGACAGCCTGATTTTCACGGATGATCGCGCCGACAACATCACCGCTGCTCAAACGCGCGGTTGGCGAACCCATCATTTCGATGGCCCCGAAGGCTGGGCCAACCGTCTTGTCGCAGAGGGGCTGCTGACCGAAAGCGAGGCGGCGTGACATCCGTTCCGTTCATCCCCTTTGCAGAAGGCGAGGCCCTACTGGACTGGATCGGCCTGACCGACGCGCTGGCAGCTGGGCACGATCTACCCAAGGCCGAGATTGGGGACACATTTCTCTACCGCGATCCAGATACGCTGCTGAGCCGGGCAGCATGGATCGACGGGATGGGCATGGCAGTCAAGACGGCTACAGTATTTCCGGGCAATCCCAGTCGCGGTGCGCCGATGATCAATGGCGGCGTGAACCTGTATTCCGACGGAGACGGGACACTGCAGGCCATCATTGACTTTCATCTGGTGACCAAGTGGAAGACGGCAGGTGATAGCCTGCTGGCCGCGCGGAAGTTGGCGCGCTCTGATAGCAAAAACATCCTGATCGTCGGGGCAGGAACGGTGGGGCGGTCACTGCATGACGCCTACTCCGCCGCTTTCCCGGAGGCACATTTCCAGGTCTGGAACCGCACCCGCGCCAATGCTTTGGCCATGGCAACCGAGCGCCCGATGCTGACCGTGGCCGATGATTTGGAACAAGCGGTGCGCAGCGCCGACATCATCACCAGCGCCACCATGTCGACCGAACCTTTGATCCAAGGAGACTGGCTGCAACCCGGCCAGCATATCGACCTGATCGGTGCCTACCGGCCAGACATGCGCGAAGTGGACGACGCGGCCCTCCAGAAGTCCCGCGTTTTTGTTGACAGTTTCGACACCACCATCGGCCATATAGGAGAGGTGAAAATCCCACTTGAGGCAGGCACGATCACCCGCGACCACCTATTGGCCGATTACTATGAACTCGACGCTTTCCGACGGGCGCCCGATGATATCACCCTGTTCAAGAACGGGGGCGGTGCGCATTTGGACCTGATGACCAGCCGCTACATCCTGGATCGGTGGACAGCAAAATGATGTGGGTCACGCTGGTACTGCTTGGCCTGCTGGCAATCCCGGTCACCACGGAACTCACGCGCTCGGGAATGACCGACGCGGTGCGCGCCAAGGCGCCGGGTCAATTTGCGCTGCTATCGCAAGGCACCACGCATTTCGAATGGCTGGGACCTGAGCGTGGTCCCGTTGCAGTTTGTATCCACGGCCTAACCACACCGTCTTTTGTCTGGTACGGCATGGCCAAGGGGCTCGCATTAATGGGGTTCCGGGTGCTTGTTTATGATCTGTATGGTCGCGGATACTCGGACCGGACGCGTGGAAAACAGGATGCCGATTTCTTTAACCAACAGCTGACCGACCTCTTGGCACACGAGAACGTGGGCAATCACCTGACGGTCCTTGGCTATTCAATGGGCGGGGCAATTGCGGCTCATTTCGCCGCGCGACATCCCCAGCGGATCAAACAACTGATCCTGCTGGCCCCGGCGGGCATGTTTGAATTGGCTGGGCGCAAGATTGCCCTTGCCCGCGACCTTCCAGTGATCGGCGATTGGCTGTTCCTGGCCGCCTACCCTTGGGAAGTCCGCCGCGGAATCGCATCCGAAGCACATTTGCCGACGTCGGTTGAGGGTATCCACGATCTGCAACAGGAAGAGACCGGGCGCCGGGGGTATTTTCCCGCTGTCTTGTCCAGCCTGCGCGGGCTGCTGAGAAAACCTTGCGATGACCAGCACCGCGCCATCGCCGCCGCTGGCATTCCCGTTCTGGCCGTCTGGGGCGATCAGGATGATGTGATCCCACTGACCTGCAAAGACACTCTGGCCGATTGGAACTCGGCCGCGCAGCAGGCAATGATACATGGCGCAGGGCATGGCCTCCCCCACACGCACACAGAGGCTGTGCTGGACGCAATCCGGTCGTCGCGCGGTTAGGCGGTGGCGGGCTGACCCAAGGGCCGTTCGCGGATCGGCAGATGCACGACCGCGCTGAACGCACCGATTGCCACGCCAATCCACCACACCTGCTCATACGACCCATAAAGATCGTACAAACGACCACCCAACCAGACACCCAAAAACGACCCCAGCTGGTGGCTCAAGAAAACGATGCCATAGAGCGTTCCCATGTATCGCAAGCCGTAGATATGTGCGACCAACCCCGATGTAAGCGGTACCGTCGCCAGCCATAACGCACCCATGGAAATGGAAAAGACGATGACAGTCATCGGTGTCATCGGAAAGATGATGAAAAGGGACGCCACAACGGTCCGGCCCGCGTATATACCCGCCAGCAGATACTTTTTGGGGAAATGCTTGCCCGCCCATCCTGCCAGCAACGTGCCTGCGATGTTCGCCAAGCCGATCAATGACAGCGCAACCGCACCCAAGGCTGACGTCGTTGTGATACCAATGTTGTGCAGCATGCCACCCGGGACGATGGGACCACACACTTCGGTCACAAAGGCGGGCAGGTGGGCGGTCATGAACGCGACCTGATAACCACATGAGAAGAAACCGAGGAAGATCAGGGTATATGACGGATCACGAAAAGCCTTGATCAGAACCTGACCAAGCGATTCCTCCAGCTCCGCCTTCGTTGCCATCGGCGGTACGCGCATCGCTGGCAAGGTCAACACCAGCAAAATGACAGCAAGCGCAAACCACAGGAACACCGATTGCCATGGCATGAAACTTAGCATCCATTCAGCCACCGGCGCACCAAAGATCTGGCCGCCCGACCCCATGGCCGCCACGATAGCAAGGGACATGGACCGGTTTTCATCGCTGCTGGAGCGGCCCACAACGGCAAGGATCACGCCAAAGCCGGTGCCAGCAACACCAAATCCAACCAACCAGGCATAGAGTTGATGTTCGATGGGTGTGGTTGCCCCGGCACTCAACACGAGGCCCACGGCATAAATCACGGCACCCATCAGGATCGCCTTGCGGTCTCCGATCTTCTCGGCAATTGCGCCAAAGATCGGCTGGCCGATGCCCCAGGCAAGGTTCTGGATCGCGATGGCCAGCGAGAATTCGGTCCGCAGCCAGCCGAACTCTTCGGCAATCGGGATCTGGAAGACGCCAAAGGACGCGCGAACCGCGAAACTGACCATAATGATGACGCAACCCACGATCAGAACGGGGGTAAAGATGGGGGTGCGAGTAGTCATCGGAAATCCCTCAAACGTGTGTGGTGACTGTATGGACGTGATGGCCTGCGTCAAATCAGGAATTCTGCGCCGCGCTTAACCATTCCTGAACTGACCATGCTTCCCATGGGCGAACCTGCACGCTACCACGGGGAAATGACTAATTTGCTGACTGAATATCAGGCGCTTGTAGACAAGAGCGAGTTACAGGCCGACGCCGCACAACTGGCTGTTCTGCCCGAGTTCGAGCGCATCCGCGCCGCCCTTGCAGCGCCGGTCAAAAAGGGGCTGTTTCGCAAGGCGCCCGAGCCACCCAAGGGACTGTACCTGTGGGGTGGTGTAGGGCGTGGCAAATCCATGCTGATGGATTTTTTTGCATCCCGGCTTGATGTGCCTGCCCGGCGCGTCCACTTCCACGCCTTCATGCAGGAAATCCATGCGGCGATGCACGCAGCACGCAAACGTGGCGTAGACGATGCGATAGCCCCCGTTGCTGCTGACGTCGCAGCATCGGTTCGCCTTTTGGCTTTTGACGAAATGCAGATCACGGACATCACAGACGCCATGATCGTCGGACGCCTGTTCGAGGCTCTGTTCGCGGCAGGGGTTGTGGTGGTCACTACGTCAAACCGCGTGCCAGATGATCTGTACAAGGACGGGCTGAACCGGCAACTCTTTGTGCCCTTCATCGACCTACTCAAGGACAAGATGGTTGTCTGGGAGCTCGCCTCGCCCACCGATTACCGGCAGGACCGGCTGTCTGGCAGCCCGGTTTACTTCACGCCCTTGGGCGCCACTGCACGGGCCGAGATGGATGACATCTGGGCGGATCTGTCCGGCGGAGCGGCTGATCCGCTTGATTTGACCGTCAATGGGCGCACCGTGAACATTTCTCTGTTCCGAAACGGGATCGGGCGCAGCAGCTTTTTCGATCTGTGTTCAAAACCATTGGGACCAGCCGACTACCTTTCCATTGCCGAAGCCTGCAGGGTGCTGATGATCGATGATATCCCGTGTCTGGGACGCAGCAACTTCAACGAAGCCAAGCGGTTCGTCACCCTGATCGACGCACTGTACGAGGCGCGTGTACGGCTGATTTGCTCTGCCGCCGACACCCCCGAAATGCTGTACCTGGAAGGGGAAGGCACGTTCGAGTTTGAACGCACGGCGTCGCGCCTGCGCGAGATGCAAAGCGTGGATTGGGCTGCCTAGCCTTGTGATTGACTGACCAGAGCCGTCAACAGGGTTTCCGTGTCCAGACGCCCCGCCGCCGTGGTCAACTGGCGGGGCAATTTAAACTCACCGCGTGCCGCTGCCGTGTTCAAAAGCGCATCAATGTATGCGTTGGACTGCCCCTCGGTCAGGGCCTGCACCAGCAACGCCTGCAAACGGTCATCTTGGGCAGGCGTATGGCCAAAACCGATCAGTACAATCCCCGTCAGGCTGCGCAGGTCCGTATGGCGCGCATCGGTGTCGGTCAGCCGGATTGGCTGACGCAGCTGACGGCTGACAGCCTCGGAGGCAGGTAGGGGTTGCGGCTCCAGCAAGGAGGTATCCGCACGCGTAACCTCGGCCTCATCTTCAACGTCAATTGCGATCTCGGCAAAGGACTGGTGTTCGATCGTAGGCCCACCCGGTTGCATCAGGATTAAGCCAATTGTCACGACCAAAAAGGTCGCCGCAATCACCAGCATCTTGATGTTGGACGAGGAGTATTCCTCTGGCTCTATGGCCGCTCGCGACACCGTTTCGGTCGCATCATCACGCCTGAACATACTGCTTCCCCAAAAGCAGACCCGTCACGGTTGATCCGTGTTGGGGCCAAAAACTATACTAGATGTAGCAAATACGATGCCGTTTGGTCAATATCCTGTGATTTGACCGGATTGCATGTCGCTCAGGGGTTGAGCGTTTTCACCCGTTTTCGCGCAAGACCGCACCAGCGAGATAAAGCGATCCGCAGATCAGAACGCGCGCATGCGGATCACGGGCAAGGATCGCATCCAAAGCCGCACCCACATCTTCCGCCTCGTGCGCCACCATGCCCACCTCGCGCGCCGCCTTGGCTGTATCTGCCGCAGACAGCGTATTGGCCTCACCCGGAATGGAAAGGGCAGTCAGGCTGTCTACCTCAGCCGCAAGAGGCGCCATGTAACCGCCCGCATCTTTGGTGTTCAACATGCCGCAGATCATGTGGGTGGGTCGTTTGGGTAGGCTCCGCAAAACACTGGCGAGCGCCGCCCCGGCCGCAGGATTGTGCCCGCCATCCAGCCACAGTTCTGCCCCCGCTTGCGCCGCTCGTTCGGCCAGTGGTCCTGAGCGCAAACGCTGCATCCGAGCAGGCCAATGCGCTTGCGTCACTGCAGCGTGGCACGCGGCCTCATCACATCCAAGATGGCGCAACGCGGCCAAGGCCATTCCGGCGTTCTGGATCTGGTGATCCCCCGGCAGAACCGGACGGGGCAGGTCCAACAGGCCAACCTCGTCCTGGAATATCATCCCATCCCGTTCAGGCGCTGCATGCCAATGCTGCCCATACGCCAGCACAGGCGCACCCAGTCGAGCGGCCCGCGCCTCGATAACATCCAGCCCTTCTTCGTCCTGCGGACCGACGATACAAGGCACGCCGCGCTTGATGATCCCGGCCTTCTCTCCCGCAATCTTTGCCAGCGTGTCGCCCAGAAATGCCTCGTGATCCATGGACACGGGCGTGATGATCGTCAGCGCCGGGGTATCAATGACATTGGTCGCGTCCAAACGCCCACCAAGGCCAACCTCAAGCAGTGTGTAATCCGCCGGAGTCCGAGCAAAGGCAAGGATGGCGGCGCAGGTTGTGATCTCGAAATAAGTGATGTTGGCCCCGCCATTGGCGGCATAGCATTCATCCAGATAGACCGTCAGATCGGGTTCAGAGATCAACTCTCCGGCAAGCCGGATACGTTCATGAAATCGCGCGAGGTGGGGCGACGTATAGGCATGAACCTTGTGACCCGCAGCCTCAAGCCCAGCGCGGATCATGGCCTGCGTCGATCCTTTGCCATTTGTCCCGGCAATATGAATGACGGGTGGCAGGTCGTTCTGCGGATTGCCCAGCGCCTCAAGCAGTCGCCACACGCGGTCCAGCGTCAGGTCGATCACCTTGGGATGCAGCGCCATCATCCTTGCAAGGATGGCGTCGGAACCCGTGCTCATTCCTTGGGTGCGTCTTCGGCCACCGGTTCTTCCGGTGCAGGGTCAGCATCCGGTTCAGGGGCCGGCAAATCGCCTTTGATAGCGGGTGGCTGACCCATCAGCATGCGCGCGATGGTGATCAACTCTTCCCGCATCTCGGTCCGCTTGGTCACACGGTCAAGCATGCCGTGATCCAGAAGGTACTCAGCCCGTTGAAACCCCTCGGGCAGCTTTTCCCGGATTGTCTGTTCGATCACACGGGGACCCGCAAAGCAGATCAGAGCGTTGGGTTCGGCGATATGCACGTCACCCAACATGGCGTACGAGGCCGTCACACCACCGGTCGTCGGATGGGTCAAAACGACGATGTAAGGCAGGCCCGCCTCTTTCAGCATCTGCACAGCAACAGTGGTACGCGGCATCTGCATCAGGCTGAGGATACCTTCCTGCATACGTGCGCCACCGGCGGCGGAAAACAGGATCAGCGGGCGCTTCAGCTTCACCGCTTCTTCAGCCGCGGCGATAATGGCATTGCCCACATACATGCCCATGGACCCACCCATGAAGGAAAAGTCCTGCGCACAGGCCACGATGGGCGTGCGGCCCATCTCACCCGCAGCGACAAGCATCGCTTCTTCTTCGCCCGTAGACTTCTGGGCGGTCTTCATGCGGTCGGGATACTTCTTCTGATCACGGAAATTCAACGGATCGGCCAGCGGGGCCGGCACCTCGACCTCGGTAAAGATGCCACCATCGAACAGAGCCGTGAACCGGTCCCGCGGCGTGATCGCCATGTGGTGATTGCAGTTGGTGCAGACGTTCAGATTATCCGACAACTCGCGGTGAAACAGCATGGTGCCGCACTCATCGCACTTGGTCCACAGATTGTCCGGGGTTTCGCGCCGCGAAAAGATCGAGTTGATCCGGGGCCGGACGTAATTGGTGATCCAGTTCATAAGGGCTTCCTGCTGCCGTTCCGCATTTCAGATAATCCGGTGGACCAGCAAATGCAATCAGGCGCGGATGGCAAGGCGGGCCGCCAGCCAACTGACAAGCATGAACCCGAAGTCGACCGGCAACCACGCAGCCATCGCCGCTTCGTCCCCCATGCCAAAGGGCAGAACATACAGCGCAAGGCCTGACATCTCGTCCGGGGTGGCGGTTAGAACCATGGCAGAAATGTTGTTGGAAAAGTGCACCGCCATCGCTGGCCCCAACGTACCGGACCGGGCAGTCAGGTCCGCCATAAGCAAACCAAACATGGTCGCCCAAAGGGCAATGGTGAACGCGTTGCTACCTGCGCTTTCCGGCAAGTAATGGCCAGCCCCAAACAGGGCTGCAGGGGCAATCATCCAGATCAGGGGCGACCGGAACCGCGCCGCCAGTTGCTGCTGAAGATAGCCGCGAAATACGATCTCTTCTGCGCCAATCTGCACCAGCACGGCAACAAGAGCGAAAGGCAAAAGGATCAGCCAGCGGCCAACGGGCATGTTCAGAGCAAGCGGCTCACCCGCATCGTAGGGCGGCAACACCCACAGCGCGACGGTCAGCAGGAACATCATAAACAAAACCGACCCGAACTGCCGCACGGCCAGGCCAATCGGCCCAATCAGGGTCGAAGGACCCCGATTGTGCACCATGATCACAACCATGGCTGCCGCGACTCCCAACAATCCCAATTGGAACAACAAGAGCAGCATCCCACCGGCTGTCTGACCCGTTCGCGCGCCCCTCAAAATCGCGCGTGCAGTCTCCGGGTCAAGCAGCCCGAGAATGGCACCAAACACCAACTGACTGAGCACAAGGAAAAAACCTGCGACAAGCACAACGCCCAGAACCAGACGCCAGATCTGTGCCCGATCCCTTGCCGGCGCAACGAAAAGGTCATGCGGTCGGTAGTCGAAGCTCAGAACACCCATCACACGTCCAACGGAGGAGGCGGCGGCCCCTCATCTTGCGGAATCTGCACATTGGCTTGGCGCAACAACTCGGCGGCGCCCGTCAGATGCCCGGCAACCGTGTGCAAGAGGCTCATCAGAACCGTTGAATCCTCTTCCAAAACCGCGCGGAACTCGGCGGCGCCAATACGCAGGAACGTCACCTCGGTCAAAGCGGTCAGATGCAGCTGGCGCGGCTCGTTCAGGATGATGGCAAGATCGCCAATCAAGCGGCCGGGTTCGATGACCGACACTTGGCGGTCTTCACCGTCTTCACTGTCATAACTCAGCACGGCGCTGCCCTTGACGCACAGATACGCCGCGTCCGGCTTTTCATCCATGGAGAAGATGCGCTGCCCCGGTTCAGCCGTGTACCATTGCGCCGCAAAGGCCAAGAGCCGTTGGTTCCGGCTTTCCACACCTGAAAACAGCTCGGCTCGCGCGATGACGCGCAGCTTGCGGCTCAGATCATCGGTTTCTTCGTCGTCTTCGTCATGGGCCTGAACACCGTCAACGCGCCCGTCCTTGATTTCGACAAACAGGTCGTAAGCATCGGGATTATTGAAATTCTCTTCCAGGAAGATCAGCGTGGCATCGGGCAAAAGCTTGCGTAATGCGGCCCGGGTCTCGCGCCGTTGATCGGCGCCGTGGCTTGCCAGGGCGCGATCCAGAACAAGCACATCTGGCCGCTTGATCCCGGCGCGGGAAAAGGCAGCACGCTCATGGAAAATCGTGGGCAAATTCGACCCACCCAAACCTGTAGGTATATCAAAGACGGTTTCGGCAACCTGACGACGCAAACCGTTGTCATTGATCAGCTCGGCCACCAGATCCTCGATCAGATCGCCCTTGGTACCTGCCACCATCGAAACTCGGCCATACAATGCGTTTTCCAAAAGATTCAGGCGCGGCAGGTATGTATCCGGCTCTATAGGAATAAAGATTTCCTCGGTCTGCGCCCGCAATGCGGCCCCGCTCGTCTTGCGGATCTGTACGATCTCGTTCTTGAAGCTTTCGGGAAAGGCGGGACCGATTTGTTCAGCCGTGAAAGCGAATGGAACAGTCAGCAGCAACGAAAACTCGTCATCGGTCAGCGCGACATCGCCACGCTCTCGTCGGCGCTGGGAAATGTCGACAAGCTGCTCGTACATTTCTTCTTCGATGTTGAGCGCAGTAAACAGCGGATGGCTTGTGCCATCGCGACCAAAGGTCTGGTGCAGCGTCTCGATCAGGGTCTGCGATATGGCGATACCCTGTTCCGCCAGCCCGTGTTCAAAGACCAGGTTGATGAACCGGTGATCCCGGGCAAGGCCCTGCTGCGAAATCTCACGCGAGGGGGACGCAAACAACAGGTTCCCGCCAAGCGGCACCGCCGGATTGAATTCGTCCGGATCAAAGCGATAAACCGCGTCCAGCACACCCTTTTCGCGCAGGCATTCCTCTACAGCGGGGCGTAGATCAACAATCGCCTTGGCAAGTTCAGGGTGCTGTTGCGGATCGATGTGGCTGACCAGCATGCGGCGGAACATGAACTCGTCGATACCCATCGCCTCGACCAGCTCGAACCACCACGCGCGCACCTCGTCCTCTGTCCCGAGACCGGCAAGGCCGGGATCAACCCAATCCACATCCACACGGTCCGCGCTGTTGCCAGACCGCATTGCTTCGTTTGTATATCGATCCTTTCGCCCCTGATCCCAAGGCACGGAGTTCGGACGGGTCATCAGCGGCATCAACAGATTGCTGCCTAGTGTTCCGTCAAAAAGATACGGGCGCGACTGGGCGTAACCGATCCGGGCAGACACGACCTCTTGGTGCAATAGCGACAGATCGTGCCCTGCAATGGTGATCACGCCCCGCGTTGGCAACACCTCCCGCGTCAGCAACTCGGCCAGCGCCGTTCGCTCGGTCTGGTTCTTGACCTGGATCGCGACACGTGCGCCCTTGGGAATGGTCAGATCAATCCGCTCCAGAACGGGCGTGTTCTCCGTGTTGCGGATGGTCACGTTGTCCAGAACAATATCGCCCTGCAGATGCGGAATGACCTCCGGCTCACCTTCGAACAGCGCCTCGTCGATCATGTCGCGCGGGGCAAAGCGATCGGTGACAATCTCCCACCGCAGTGACATATCCTGCGTCTGGTTGTAGTAGGTCAGTAACTCTTTCCACGGGCTGGACAGGTCCTTGTAGGCAGCAATCGCGGCCACAAGTGCACCCACCGTGATGTCACCCCGGATGGCAAGATACCCCCCAACGGAATAGAAGAAGAACGGCGTCAGCTGCGTGATGAAGTTGTTGAGAAACTTCATGAAGAATTTCTGCTGGTAGATCTTGAACCGCAGTTCAAATATCCGGCCCAACCGTTCAGTGAACTGCGCCTGCCGATAGCGCAGACCACCATTGGTGCGCAGATCAGAAATACCCGCGGCACTCTCGCCAATCTCGGCCGAAAAGGCACGGACCTGCTTGATCCGGTCCTTGTTCAGCAGGTTGATCCGACGCTGCAACATGGGAATGATCCACGCCTGCAGCGGGATCAAGGCGATACCGGCAAGCCCAAACCAAACCGACTGCAGAAACAGGAACACCACGATGATCAGCATCTGGCCCGCCTGGAACACGGGCTGGGCCACCATGTCGCCCATCAACCCGCCCATCGGCTCGGCCTCGGACGTGACCATGCTCACCAGCTCGCCCTGACTGGTGGATCGGAAGTAGCTGCGCGGAAAACGCAGCATGCGACTGATCAGCTGGAAGCGGAAGCGGCGCAGCAGCCGTTCGGCTGTCACACCCTTCATCGTATTCAGCCGCATCTTGAGCAATCCATGCGCCAACACGGCTGCCAGATAGCCAAAGCACAGGGCCAGCAGAAACTGGATCTGGCTCAGCTCGTAACCGAAGGCGTTGATGACACTGTCCGTTGCACCGATGGCATCGTTGATGATGCGCTTGGGCAATTCCAGCGTGGCGTAGAGAAACGGGAACGTCACCACGGTCAACGCAAGTAGCATCAACTGATCACGTTTTGAGTGCCTCCAGATGAAAGCAAAGATAGTGGAATCCATTGTCTATCCCAATCGGCAGCGCCCCTGTCCAATTGGCCGCCAATTCAGCCTGGTGCCACGCGTTGGAAACAACTAGTGCCAGCAACGCTTTATTACAACCGCGGGCGCTTGCAGCAGGGCAGGGCAATGGCTATTGCAGTGCGGACGCTTTCAGGGGAGACGCCAGATGCTTAAAGGCAAGTTCGATAAGTCCAAGCTACCCAGCCGGCACGTGACCGAAGGGCCCGCGCGCGCGCCGCACCGGTCCTACTACTATGCCATGGGTATGACCGAGCATGAGATTCACCAACCGCTCGTCGGCGTGGCCACATGCTGGAACGAAGCAGCCCCCTGCAACATCGCCCTGAACCGTCAGGCACAATCGGTGAAGATGGGTGTAAAATCAGCCGATGGCACGCCCCGCGAATTCACCACCATCACCGTCACCGACGGCATCGCCATGGGGCACGAGGGCATGCGGTCTTCGCTGGCCAGCCGCGAGGCTATCGCCGACACTGTTGAGCTGACCATGCGTGGCCACTGCTACGACGCCCTTGTCGGACTTGCAGGTTGTGACAAATCCTTGCCGGGTATGATGATGGCGATGATCCGTCTGAACGTGCCGTCCGTCTTCCTCTATGGTGGGTCGATCTTGCCGGGCCGTGCGCCCGTCGGCGCCAAGGTGCCCGCGGAATATGCCAACCGCGACTTGACCGTGCAGGACATGTTCGAAGCGGTTGGCCACCAGCAAAACGGCACCATGACCGAGGCGGAACTGGACGTGCTTGAGCGCGTCGCTTGCCCCTCTGCCGGGGCCTGCGGCGGCCAGTTCACCGCGAACACCATGGCCTGTGTGTCCGAAGCGATCGGCCTTGCGCTGCCCAACTCTGCCGGGGCCCCTGCACCTTACGAGAGCCGCGACCAATACGCCGAAGCCTCCGGTGCCGCGGTCATGAACCTGATCGAAAAGAACATCCGCGCGCGTGACATCTGCACACGGCAGGCATTCGAAAACGCGGCCCGCGTGGTTGCCTGCACGGGCGGCTCCACCAACGCCGGTCTGCACCTGCCCGCCATGGCGCACGAGGCAGGGATCGATTTCTACCTCGATGACGTGTGCGAAATTTTCCGCGACACCCCTTACTTCGTCGACCTGAAACCGGGCGGCCAATACGTCGCCAAGGACATGTACGAAGCGGGCGGCATCTATGTGGTGATGAAGGAACTGCGCAAAGCGGGCCTGATCCACGAGGATTGCATGACCGCCACCGGCAACTCCATCGGCGAAGAGCTGGACAAGATCAGCCTCGAAGCCGACGGGCGTGTGATCTACCCCATCGAAAACCCGATCACCAAAACGGGCGGCGTTGTGGGCCTGAAAGGCAACGTGGCCCCCGAAGGCGCCATCGTTAAGGTCGCAGGCATGGAAGCGCAGCACCAAATCTTTACAGGCCCTGCGCGCGTGTTCGAATGCGAGCAGGATGCCTTTGAGTCGGTCCAGAACCGCACCTACGAAGAAGGCGACGTGTTCGTGATCCGCAATGAAGGACCGTCTGGCGGCCCCGGCATGCGCGAAATGCTGGCAACCACCGCAGCCTTGTCTGGTCAGGGCATGGGCAAGAAGGTGGCGCTGATCACCGATGGCCGCTTCTCGGGCGCAACACGCGGCTTCTGCATCGGCCACGTTGGCCCCGAAGCGGCCCATGGCGGTCCCATCGCATTGCTGAAAGACGGGGACGTGATCACCATCAACGCGATCGAAGGATCGATCAATGTTGACCTCTCGGACGAAGAATTGGCGGAACGCAAGGCCGCCTGGTCCGGCGCGCGCGAAACCATCTATGCCTCGGGTGCGCTGTGGAAATACGCGCAGCTTGTGGGCGAGACATACAAGGGCGCGGTCACGCATCCGGGTGCCAAGGCGGAACGGCATGAATACTGGGACCTCTAAGGGTCTCCTGCTCGGCGCGCTGCTTTTCGGTCTTGCGGCTTGCGAAGATTTCGCAGGGCTCAACCTTGGCGGCGCGACGGGTGAAAACCTTGCACTCAGCAGCGCTAGACTGGCGGACGGCAAGGTACGTTTGGTGCCACCACCAGGCTTCTGCGTGGACAAGCGCAGCCTGCGCCAGAATTTTGCACTCATGGCGCGCTGTGACGCGTTGGGCGGTAGGCTCACGACAGACGCCCCGCTCGCCATCATCACGGCCACTACCGTCATGGCCAACGGTACGACACAAATCAGCACATCGGCCTTCGACAGCACCACGGAATCTGTGATTCAACGCATTGATGACGCGCCGCTCGCCCTTGTTCAGGTCAAGGGCAAGCCACCCAGCGCTGACATGCGCGACACCTACTGGCGTGGCGCGACCCGGATTGGCGATCGGGTGATTGGCCTTACGCTGTATCAAAAGGCCGACGAAGCGGATTTGGGCAATGTTGCACCCGATCTGCTGATCCAAACGGTCGAGCAAACGCAGGAACAATCCATCGTCGCCGCCATTGCACTGCAGGACAATTCTGCAACGCAAACGCCGAAACCGGTAGGCAAGGGGTTTCTCGCGGGTTTATTTGAGTGAAACCTTTGGCATAGATAAACTACCGGCAAGAGAACCGGCGCAGGGGCATATGGCAGGCAACCGCATCTCATTCCTGGACAGGGTCACGCACCGTCATACGGTGCGTCGTTGGGCACGCGCAGCCCGCAACGCCAATGATGCGCATGTTTCCGAGTTGCGCGGACTGCGCTCAGCCGCACGACTGTTGCGCAGTCATCTTGACCGTCTGATCCACCGCGCCGATGAACGGTTGGCCCTACCCGCCATCGGCTCCACCGCCTTCCCCCGTCCGCACAACGCGGACTGGGCGTGGCGCCCTGAACTTTGGCGTGGTTCGCTGCCCAGCCCGGGCATGTCGTCGGTCCAGACGAAATCGATGCTCGGCAACGAGGTTACGCTGTTCCACGACTGCGCTTTCAGTGAACTGACCCTCCGCCAGCTTCGTAACCTGCGCGAAGAGGATCTGGCCCCCTATGGCGTGCGTCTTGATGTCTTCAAATTCGACGGCTCGTTCCTGTCGCTCGTGATCGATCTACCCGAGGATGCGGTCAAAGGGCTGACCAAGAACCATCTTCTGGGCATGAACACGATTGTCGAGATGGAAAAACCGCTCGAAATCTTTGCCCGTCTCAACGTGCGCCATGGTCCCAACACCGAACAGATCGTGCGCGAACTGCCCCTCAATCAAGAGGACGTCACGGTCGAATTCGATCTTGCTTATTCCAAGTTGAACGAAAAGCGGGTCGAACGGGCCTGGATCGACCTGATCTTTGAAGGCCCCGAAATGAACCAGGTCACTCTGCGTGACCTCACCTTCTCGCGCCGCCCCCGCGCCGCCTTGTGATGAAAGGGAAGCGATGAGCACTCTGACCCTCACACCGACCAAGATGCGCTATGGGATCTGGCAGGGACTGATCCAGCAGAACGGCACCGGCGTGCCCCAGATCAAGGTGACCCACCTGAACAACGATGTCCCCGACGTGCAAGTCACCGAGCAGGACGAAGACGGGCAATGGCTGTTGCAGGTGCCCGTCCCGGCCGAGGCAATTGCCGACGGTGTGCAGGTCTTTGTTATCGCCGATGCGACCGACGACGAAAAGCTGGGCCATTTCACCCTTATCGCGGGTGAGGCCCTGGGCGACGATATCCGGGGCGAAGTTGCCCTTCTGCGCGAAGAGCTCGACATGCTCAAACGCGCCTTTCGCCGCCACTGCGTCGAAACCAGCTAACGCTGCGCCGCCTTCAACGCGGCGTTCAACACCTCCCGATCCCCAACGTGATTGGCAAGGATCAGTATCAGCCGCGCGTTCAGGGCGTCGCTCTCCTCCTTGCTCAGCCCCTGATGCACCGCCAGCAGCTCGTCATAGAACCCATCCGGGTCCGCGATGTTCGGCTCAAGGTTCAAGTCCATCACGCGCCCTTTCCCAATGCGATGCGCATCGCCACCGCCACATCCTCCGCAGACGCCTCTGGCCACCGCGCCACAACATGTTGATCCGGACGGAACAGGTACACCGCACCCCTCGCATCGCCCAGGTAACGCTCTTTCAGAAACGGATTGCCTCGGGCGGTCAAGCCCAGATGGGTCAGTGGCACGCCGTCCACCTCGTCAATGTCCGGCGCAGGCACATCAACGCAAAGCAGCGTGAACTCACCCGGCAACCGATCCAGCAAATAGGTCTCGCCCAGCTTCGCATCCACCGCGGGCGTCCCAACGCGAGTCCGTTCCGGCCCGTCCAGCATATCCGGTCCATTCAGTGACAGCCCGTCATACACACACGGCACCGACAACCGCCCCGAATTCACCAAGGGCCGGCCAAAGGGATGATCCCGCGCCAGTTCCAGCACCGCATTGCGGAACACCTTGCTGATCTCGCTTTTGGGGGTCAGGAAATCGGTCGCTCGGGTGGAGTTCAGAATATTCTCATCCGCCCCATGCACCCGCTCCTCCGAATAGCTGTCCAGCAGCGCCTCGGGCGCCAAGCCTCGGATCACGAAATCCAGCTTCCACGCCAGATTGTCCGTATCCTGCACCCCGCTATTCGCCCCGCGCGCGCCAAACGGCGACACCTGATGCGCGCTGTCCCCGGCAAAGATCACGCGGTCATGCCGAAACTCCTGCATCCGCCGGCACTGGAAGGTGTAGATCGAGGTCCACTCCAACTCATATTCCGCCCCTTCATCCAGCATCGCATCGACGCGGGCGCGAATGTTCTCTTCCTTCAGCTCCTTCTCACGGTCGATGTCCCACCCAAGCTGAAAGTCGATGCGCCAGATGTCGTCAGGTTGCTTATGGAGCAGCGCCGACTGCCCCGCATCTTTGAACGGCGGCTCGAACCAGAACCACCGCTCGGTCGGGAAATCGGCGGTCATCTTGACGTCAGCAATCAGGAAATTGTCCTCGAATACCCGCCCGTCAAAGCTCAACCCCATCATGTCCCGCACCGGCGACCGCGCGCCGTCACAGGCAATCAGCCACTCGGCTTCGATCTGATAAGGACCATCGGGCGTGTCCACATCCAACAGAACGTGATCGTCCCGCTGATCCATCGCGGTGACAGCGTTGCGCCCACGTATCTCAATCGGCGCGCCCTCGCTCTGCGCCACCCGAATCTCATCGACCAGAAACTTCTCGAAATAGGGCTGCTGCAGATTGATAAACGCCGGGCAGCGATGCCCGTCCTCGGGTTGCAGGTTGAACTGAAACACGCGGTCCTCACCGTGAAAGACCTTCCCCACGTTCCAGACAACCCCCTTGTCGATCATGCGCTGCCCAGCGCCCAACCGATTGGCGATCTCCAACGTCCGCTTGGCAAAACAAATCGCCCGACTGCCCTGACCCACACCGTCATGGTCATCCAACACCAGCACCGGCGTGCCCTTGCGGCCAAGGTCGAGGGCCAGTGCCATGCCGATAGGTCCTCCGCCGACAATCACAACGGGGTGCCGTTGCGCCGGCATCGTCTGCGCTGAAACAGGGGCGTACGGGTAGAGCTGGAATTGAGTTTTATAGCGTTGCTTGATCACGTCAGGCCCCGATCTGGCTTACCAAGTAACTTGCCATTGCAAGGACGAGCGCCAGGACAGCCGACACCACGCTAAGCCGCCCCACCCTTGATCGAAACACGGTGGCAAAGATGTATCCCCAAGTACTTGCCGCAATCTTCGAATTCCGGGGGTAATCCCGCGGCGTTTCAAGTGTCGCCCTCGAACCAATTGTAAGTAGTGGCGCTGCATGAAAAAAGAAAAGAATCCACGCGCAAAAACCGGTTGCGCCAGAAGTCCACCCAAGGATCACAGCCCAACTCACCCCTGCAACGCCTCCCACATCTCGATATCCCGCTTGTCCGTCCAGATGCGCGGATGCGCAATGCCACGGGCCTCGTCATGGGCGCGGGCGACGTTGAATGGCAGGCAGTGTTCATAGATGGCATAGTCGCTGAACTTCGGATCGCATTCGGCGCGCACCGCATCCCAAGCCTCTTTCAACGACCCGCCGCGCGCCGCGATCCGTGCTGCCGGGCGGTAGGTGCTATCGACAAAATCCCGTGTGCTCTCAATGGCCTTGTTCACCATCTCGGACCCCACAAGCGCATCGCCGCGCCCCGGCGCAATGGCATCAACGTCATATGCTTTGATCGCATCCAGCGTCCCACCCCAATCACCAAAGTATCCATCCCCGCAATAACAGGCCGAGTGATACTCAACGATGTCACCCGTAAACATCACGTTCTGATCCGGCACATGGATCACAGCATCCCCCGCCGTATGGGCGCGGCCCAGATGCTTGATGTCCACCCGGCGCGACCCGAGGTAGACCGTCATAGACTCCGAAAACGTCGTCGTGGGCCATGTCAGCCCCGGAATGCTCTCGTGCCCCTCAAAGAGCCTCGGAAAACGCTGAAACTCGCTGTCCCAATCCTCCTGCCCCCGCTCGGCCACCATGCCACGCGCCATGTCCGACATGATGATCTGATCGGCGCCATAGGCCGACGCCCCCAGCACGCGCACGGCGTGATAATGGGTCAGCACCACATGGCTGATCGGCTTGTCGGTCACGCCGCGCACCTTCTCAATCACCTTCTCGGCCAGACGCGGGGTCGCCTGCGCCTCGACAATCATCACGCTGTCATCGCCGATGATCACACCTGAATTCGGATCGCCCTCGGCGGTAAAGGCCCATAGACCCTCTCCGATCTCGTCAAAGGTGATCGTTTTTTCGGTCATGTCGCCTTGAGAGGCGAAGGCTTTGGCCATGTATCAGGTCCTTTCAGGAAGCGTCGGGTTGTTGGTCGGGATGGGCGGCGGCAATGGCGGGCACGTTCAGACAGGCCGCCTCGATCCGCTGTACTTTGGGAAAGGGGGTCACATCCACCCCCCAGCGATGCGCGTTGTAAACCTGCGCCACAAGGCACAGATCGGCAAGGTCAGGCGCGTGTCCAAAGGCAAAGGGTGTGTCGTCCTGCACCAGCGTCTCGAAGGCCATGAAACCTTCGACCATCCAGTGCCGCATCCAATCCATCGCGCCGTCCGTGTCCGCGCCATAGGCATCTCGCAGATGGGTCACGACGCGCAGGTTGTTCACCGGGTGCACATCCACGGCAATGGTATGGGCCGCCGCCTGCACCCGTGCCCGCACCAGCGGATCGGTGGGCAGCAGTGCAGGTTCAGGCCAACGCGCGTCGATATAGTCCAGAATGGCCAACGACTGCGTCAGCACCGACCCATCCTCCAACACCAACGTCGGCACGCCTCTGCCGGGGTTGATCTCTGCATATTCTGCGCTCTTCTGCACCCCGGCCAATAGGTCTACGGGCGCCGTTTCAAACGGCACACCCTTGAGGTTCAGGGCCGCACGTACACGGTAGGACGTTGTCGAACGCCAATAGCTGTACAGGGTCAAAGGGGCAGTCATGTAAGTGTCCGTTGCCAAAGTCGTCGCATCGGTAACTGTTGATTTTGTAACCAACAAGCCTCAGCGCAGCAGCGCCGACGACCACGCCTCAAGAAACAGCTCGCGTTTCAACCGGTCCAGGTAGACAAGCAAACCGGGATCAAGGCTGACGACGTTCAGCACCTGTGCATCCGCATCCCCAATCGATGGCAAGGGAAAGCCGGGCCGATCCTGCGCCGCCCAAGCCCCGGACGTCAGGTAAGACACCATTGCCTCAGCCGCGCCGCCCACATCCGTGCTGTCCAGCACCAGCGCTGTACGCATCATCGTCGTGGCAAAATCCTCGGGCGTGATGATTGTGACCGTGTCCAGCGTCTCGGGTCGGGTCGACGCGTAGCTTCCCAGCACATTATAGGCCACGAACAATTCACCCGAGGCCAAGTCGTCAATCATATCGCCCGAACAACAATAAAGCTGCGCATCCAAGTTCCCGAACACCTCCATCAGCCGCCAAAACGTCTCGGACGCGCGGGCATCCTGCGTGGCGAACAAATACCCAAGGCCGGACAGACGCACATCGTAAGTGCCAAGCCGCCCACGAAAATGCTCTGGGTCCGCGCGCAGTGCTTCGATCAACTCCTGCCGCGTGCTGGGCAGTGGGCGCCCTTTGAACGCTGCGCGGTTCAGTACCACGGTCGCAGGTTCCAGCGTGAAACCAAACACGCTTTGCCGCCACTGCGACCCGCCCTGTTGCGCCAAGCCTGGCAAGCGGCGCGCCAGCCCGTCATTCGCCAGCTTCAATTGCAAATCCATGGCGCTCGAAATCACCACGTCAAAGCAATCACCGCAATCCGCAATCAAGGTCAGAATGTCCGCTGACCCCGCAACGGCATAGTCCACCGAAACGGACGGATTGCGGGCGATAAACCCCTCGACAATAGGCGCGAAAATATCCGTGTCCGTGCTCGACAACACGCGCAATGTCACACCGTCCTCGCCGTGAAACATCTGGCGGTCTTCCAGCTCTGCCGCGGCCAGCGCACCCGCCCAAAGGCACAGGATCACAGATACAAAGTTGCGCATGCCCCACCCTCATCCAAGTTCGCCAGTCCCAGCCGCCCGCCATGGGCTTCGGCCACATCCTGCGCGATGGTCAGACCCAAACCAGAACCCACCGTATCGCCTGCATTCGCACCGCGCTGAAAACGCTGCGACAGCTCCGCCATCTGCTCGGCAGGAAACCCGCCACCTTCGTCACACACAACAACGGCGACCGGATCGCGCTGCACCTCGATCCGCACCACCCCTTCGGGCGGGGAATACTTCAGCGCGTTGTCAATCAGGTTGCGCACCGCATTCTGGATCAGAATAGGATCACCCTGCACCTCGACCAGTCCCTCGGCAATCAGCACCAATTCCAGGTCCTTCATCTCGGCCACGGGCGTCAGCCGGTCCACCAGCTCCCGACAGATGCCGACCAGATCAATCTGCCGCCGCTCCAACTGGTCCCCGCGAAAGGTAACCATGGCATGGTCCAGCAACTGTCCCGCTGCCCTGCTGCTCTCGTCAATCGCGCGGATCATGGATCGCAAGGCGGCGCGGTTCTCGTCCTTGTCCACGCGCATCAGCGTCGCTTCGGCATGGGTGCGCACAGTGGCCAAAGGCGTCCGCACCCGATGCGCGGCCTCGGCAATGAATGTCTCGGATTGGGTCAGCGAATGGCTCAGCCGGGTCATCAGTGAATTCAACGATGTGACCAAGGGCGACAACTCGGTCGGCACCGGGCGCACCACAGGGCGCAAATCACGGGGACCCCGCCGCGCCACAGCTTCAGCCATCTGGCTCAGGGGGCGCACCGTCGACCGCGAAGTCCACAACGCCATGCCCGCCGCCAAGACAAAAAACGCCCCACCAAACAGCGCCGCATTCACCGAAATCGCCCAAAGCGTCCCGGCCAGACTATCGCGCGTCTGGGCCACGCTCACGGTCAGCAACACGGGCGCAGGACCCGCAGGCAAAGCACGGGTCAACGTTGCACGTCGCACCTCTGCCCCACCAAACGCTTGCGTCTGAAAATCCAGCCCCACCGTCGGATCAAAAGGACCCTCCGCCAACCCGTCATAACCGGTCAGCAACGCATCCCCCTGATGTACGGCATAAAACACACGGTCATCGGCCGCCGTATCCAACATGGCAAAGGCGGCATAGGGGACATCCACTTCGATCTCCCCATCGCGCACCACCGCCGCATCCATCAAAGACGTCAAGGACGCCTCAAGAATCCGATCCTGACTTTGCTGCGCGATCTGCTGGGCATAGGTGCGCACAACAAGGAAAAACAGAACAGCCAACAGCGTGGCGCCCCCAATCAGGGTCCAGGTCAGCCGCCGCCGCAAGGATGTCGCGCTACGCCTCATCCAACCGGTACCCCAAACCCCGATGGGTCGAAATGGTCAGGCTCGATGGCTCCAGATGCTTGCGCAACCGGCCCACATAAACCTCGATCGCGTTCTCGGTTACCGTCCCGTCATAGGAAAACAGCCGATCCACCAGCTTGTCCTTGGAAAAGATCTGGCCGGGCGCGTTCATAAACAGCTCCAGCAAACGCAGCTCGCGATTGCGAAGGGTCACATTCTGCCCACCAATGGTCAAAACGGATGCCACCGGGTCCAGCGCAGCATTGCCCCGGCGAATGACAGTCTGCGCCGACCCCGTGCGACGGCGCAGAACGGCGCGGCAGCGGGCCTGCAATTCAGCGTGGTCAAAGGGCTTGGTCAGGTAATCATCGGCCCCAAGGTCCAACATGCTCACACGGTCCGACACTTCGGATCGCGCTGTCAGGACAATGACAGGCGTGTCATCCTCTTGCGCGCGGTGACGCTCCAGAAACACGCGACCGTCGCCGTCGGGCAGCATAATATCCAGCAGGATCAGATCGTACTCTCCGACACGCAAAAAGTCTGATCCCTCGGACAATGTCGCGGCATGGTCAATCACGTGCCCATCCAAGCGCATCCGGGTACAAAGTGCACCCGCCAGTTCTGCATTGTCCTCAATCAGCAGGTATTTCATCCAATCCGCCCAGAACTGCGCCGCCATGACAGGTTTATGTCAGGTTCGCATGTTTTCAGGGCAGCATTCGCGTGAAAACGCGTGAAGTCAAATGGGAGGACATCATGAAAACGTTCCAAATGGGCCGCAGGGCCCTGCTTGGCGCAGCTATGGCATTTGGCCTGGGCGGCGCAGCAATTGCAGACGGCCACCAGGTCGTTGACAGCATCCACTTCCTGATCCCCGGCGGCGCCGGTGGTGGTTGGGACGGCACTGCCCGCGGCACAGGCGAGGCGCTGACCGGCGCAGGCCTTGTGGGCACCGCATCCTTTGAAAACATGTCGGGCGGCGGCGGCGGCAAAGCCATCGGCTATCTGATCGAAAACGCGGAAAGCAACCACGGCACGCTGATGGTCAACTCGACCCCTATCGTGATCCGCTCGCTGACGGGCGTGTTCCCGCACAACTTCCGTGACCTGACGCTCGTTGCAGGCACCATTGGTGACTACGCTGCGATGGTCGTGGGCAAAGACAGCCCCATCAATTCGATGGAAGAATTGCTGGCAGCCTATGACGCAGATCCGAACAGCACTGCCATCGGCGGCGGCTCGGTTCCCGGTGGCATGGACCACCTGGTTGCAGCCATGGTGATGGAAGCCGCGGGCAAGGATGCGCTGGGCGTGAAGTACATCCCCTACGATGCGGGTGGCAAAGCCATGGCGGCGCTGCTGTCGGGCGAAATCGCGGCGCTCTCCACCGGCTTCTCCGAAGCGGTTGATCTGGCCAACGCGGGTGAGGTCAAAATCATCGGCGTGACAGCACCCGAGCGCGTGGACGCAGCCCCGGATGCCATGACCATGAAGGAACAAGGGATCGACACCGAGTTCGTGAACTGGCGTGGGTTCTTCGGTGCCCCCGGCCTGCCCGAAGACAAGGTGGCGATGTATCAGGACGCACTGACCAAGATGTATGACACCCCCGAATGGGAAACCGTGCGCGCGCGCAACGGCTGGGTCAACATCCACAACAACGGGGACGAGTTCAAAGCGTTCCTCGAAGATCAGGAACAGGTCATTGGCGACCTGATGAAGAAGCTCGGCTTCCTCTGATCTGAAGCGCCTTTGGTGCGGAGCGAACACGCTCCGCACCTGCCCCATGGGGGGCTAAACCGTTAAAATTAAGTAAAATTAACCCTTTTTCTCAATGGAATCAGAGTTGTCCCCGCGGGGACAGATCAATCGGGGGGATATCATGGCACTGGATCGCTGGATCGGACTGATCCTTTTGGGCATTTTCGCCGCCTACGGCTACGCCGCGTGGTTCACGATGGACGGCAGCCTTGCCCCCTTCATGCAGCGCAATCCCATCTGGCCCTCGACCTTCCCGAAGGTACTCAGCATTCTGGGTATCCTCGTTGGCCTGGTCATCGTTCTTGGCTTGGAAAAAGGCGACAAACCGCGCGAGGAAAATCCCTCCGTCATCGTCTACCGCCAACTCCGCGAATTCAAGCTGGGTCAGGCCGGTCTGCTCCTCGGTCTCATGGTTGCTTACGCCCTGCTGCTGCGCCCCGCCGGTTTCGTCATCGCTACGGTCGGCTTCCTGGTCATGGGTTCCGTCATCCTTGGCGAACGTCGGTGGATCGCAATGATCGTGACCGCGGGCCTTGCCACCGGCATCGTCTGGTATCTGGTGCAGGTGGTGCTTGGCATCTTCCTGCGCCCCCTACCCGCATTCATGGGGATCTAAGACCATGCTCGAAGGTATCCTGATCGGCCTGCAAACGGCCTTCTCCATCCAGAACCTGCTTATGGTCATCGGCGGCTGTCTGATCGGCACGTTCATCGGCATGTTGCCGGGCCTTGGCCCGATGTCGATCATCGCCATCATGATCCCGGTCGCCATCTCTTTGGGCGATCCGTCGGCCGCGCTTATCCTGCTGGCGGGTGTCTACTACGGCGCCATTTTCGGCGGCTCGACGTCCTCCATCCTGCTCAACGCGCCGGGGGTTGCAGGCACCGTCGCGACCAGCTTCGATGGCTACCCAATGGCCCGCGACGGCAAGGCGGGCAAGGCACTGACCATCGCCGCCATCGCATCCTTCTGCGGCGGCTCAATCGGGGCGATCCTGCTGATGATCTTTGCGCCGATGCTGTCGTCGGTCGCGCTCCTGTTCCACTCCGCCGAATACTTCGCGTTGATGGTCGTCGGCCTGTCGGCCATCGCCGCCTTCGCGGGTACGGGTCAGGTCGCCAAAGCGATCATGATGACCCTGCTGGGCCTCATCATGGCAACCGTGGGCGAAGGCGCGCTGTTCAACATGCCACGCTTCACCATGGGGCTGATGGACCTCCAATCCGGGTTCGCCTTCATCACTCTTGCCATGGCGATGTTCGCCTTGCCCGAGGCGCTCTACCTCGTGATGGACCCGAACCGTTCCAAGTCCGGCCAGTCCGGCGACATCAAGGATCTTCGGATCACACGGGACGAAGCCAGGTCCATCGCCCCAGTCATCGGTCGTCAGTCCCTGCAGGGCTTCTTCATCGGCGTGCTACCGGGGGCCGGAGCGACCATCGCGTCCTTCCTCGGCTACGCGGTCGAACGCAACATCGCACCCGAAAAGGAAAAGCAGGAGTTCGGCAAGGGATCCATCAAGGGCCTCGCCGCCCCTGAGACAGCGAACAATGCCGCGTGCACTGGGTCGTTCGTGCCGCTCCTGACGCTCGGCATCCCCGGTTCCGGCACCACCGCCATCTTGCTAGGTGCACTGATCGCGCTGAACGTCACACCCGGCCCACGCCTGATGGTGGACGATCCGCAGATTTTCTGGGCTGTCATCATCTCGATGTATATCGGCAACCTCGTCCTGCTGATCCTGAACCTGCCGCTGATCCCCTACATTGCAAAAATCCTCGCAGTGCCGCGCAACTTCCTGATCCCCTTCATCCTCTTCTTCACGCTGATGGGGGCGTATATCGGGCAGAACAACGCGACGGAGCTTCTGCTGCTCGTCGGCTTCGGCATCTGCGCCACGATCCTGCGTTTTGCCGACTACCCGCTGGCCCCGCTGCTGATCGGTTTCATCCTTGGTGGTATGCTTGAGGACAACTTCTCTCGCTCGATGCAGTTGTATGATGGCGTCAGCTTTGTCTGGGAACGGCCCATGACGCTGGGCCTGCTGGTCATTGCAGCGCTTCTGGTGATCTTGCCCAGCTACCGTGCACGCCGTGCGCGTCTGCGGGCGCGGGGGGTGGCGGACGGTGACTAAACCGCTGGACGGGGTCCGGGTCCTTGACCTGACCAACGTCCTGGCGGGGCCGTTCTGTTGCCACCAACTGGCCCATATGGGCGCCGAAGTGATCAAGGTCGAGGCCCCCGGTCGTGGGGACCTTGCCCGGCAACTGGGTGCCGATCCCGCGCTGAATGCGAAAGGGATGGGGGTGTCTTTCCTTGCCCAGAATGCCGGCAAGAAATCGGTCACGGTGAACTTCAAACATGTAGAAGGAAAGGCGCTGTTCCTAAGGCTCGTCGAGACCGCCGACGTGGTGGTCGAGAACTTTCGCCCCGGCGTCATGGACCGATTGGGGCTGGGGTACGAGGTGTTGAAGGAGCGCAAGCCTGATCTCATCTATTGCGCGATTTCCGGGTTTGGACAGGACGGTCCTTGGGTGGATCGACCCGCCTATGACCAGATCGTGCAAGGTGTATCCGGCATCATGTCGATCACCGGCGATGACTCCAGCGCACCCCTGCGCGTGGGCTATCCGGTGGCAGATACGGTGGGCGGGATGACGGCAGCCTTTGCCGTCGCTTCCGCCCTCAATGCCCGTCCCCGCGGGACGTTTATTGATTGTTCGATGCTGGAAAGCGTGCTGGCCACCATGGGGTGGGTTGTGTCCAACCATGTCATCGCTGGGGTGGAGCCACGCGCAAACGGGAACGAGAATCCGACGTCCGCCCCATCCGGCACATTTGAAACCGGCCTTGGGCTGATCAACATCGCGGCCAACAAGGATGAGCAGTGGATGTTGCTGACAGACTTCCTTGGTTTGGATGAACTGCGCGACCGGGCCGAATACAACACACGAGAAGATCGAAAACGGAACCGTATGGTGCTGCGCACAGAGATCGAGGCGGCGCTTTTGGAATGGACTGCAGTTGATCTTGCGCAAGCATTGAACGCCATCGGTGTTCCCGCAGGCGCAGTAATGTCGGTGCCAGAGGTGTTGTCCCATCCACAGATTGCAGACCGTGGGCTGATGTCGCGCTACCCGGACGTACCGGGGGTGGGGCGCGATATCGAGGTGGTGAATACAGGGGTCAAGCTGAATGGTGCACCGCTGACGGTGCCCACCCCGCCGCCACAGCTTGGGGAACATGCGCACGAAATTTGGCGCGCACTGGGTCTGAGCAACCAAGACATTGCGGACCTGACCGACAAGGAGGCGATATGAGTGACGTTTCGGATTGGTGGTCCACCGACATCATCGACATGGCACCCGGTCAGATCCGGCTGCGCGGACATCCGATTGAGGACCTGATTGGCGCGGTGAGCTTTCCGCAAATGATCTGGTTGATGACGCGGGGCGACATGCCGTCCGAGGCACAGGCGAAACTGTTCGAAGCGGCCTTGGTCGCCGCTGTGGATCATGGGCCGCAAGCCCCGTCAATTGCGGCGGCGCGGATGGCCGTGACTTGTGGTTTAAGCCTGAACGGGGCAATGGCCTCGGCCGTGAACATGCTGGATGATGTACATGGTGGCGCTGGTGAGCAGGCGGTTGAGTTGTACTGTCGTATTGATGCCAGCGATGCCCCCTTGGCCGAGGTTCTTGATGCGTGGCGTGCGGAGCATGGGCCGTTTATTCCAGGTTTCGGCCACCGATTTCACAAGCCGGTCGATCCGCGCGCACCAAGGCTTTTGGCGCTGGTTGATGAGGCCAAAACATACAGTGTCGTATCTGGCAACTATGTTACGGTGGCGCGCAGTATTGAGGCGGTTCTTGCCGCAGAAAAAGGCAAGCCGGTGCCCATGAATATCGACGGTGCGACGGCTGTTATTTTTGCCGAGCTAGGCTTTCCCGCACCTTTGGCACGAGGGCTGTTCTGCCTTTCCCGGTCCGTCGGCATTCTCTCGCACGCATGGGAGCAACAGCAGCAGGGAGGCCGGAACAAGGGACCGACCCCGCCGAGCTATCGCTGGACGTATACCGGTCCTAATCCCATTGAAGACTAGCGGCCCATCCAGCCGCCATCGACCAACATGACATGGCCGTGCATATAGGCTGACGCGTCCGAAGCGAGGAAGACAGCGGGACCTTTGAAGTCTTCTGGTTTGCCCCAACGGCCCGCCGGGATACGTTCTAGTATAGACTTGGAGCGAACCGGGTCATTGCGCAGCGCTTCGGTGTTGTCGGTGTCGATATAGCCGGGGGCGATGGCGTTCACGTTCACGCCCTTGCCTGCCCATTCATTGGCAAAGGCCATGGTGAGTTGGCCGATCCCGCCCTTCGAGGCTGCATAGCCGGGCACCGTGATCCCGCCCTGGAAGGTGAGCAGGGAGGCGGTGAAGATGACCTTGCCCGACCCGCGTTCGACCATGGTCTTGCCGACCTCGCGGGTGAGGATGAACTGCGCGTTCAGGTTCACCTCGATCACTTTGTCCCACATGTCGTCGGGATGTTCGGCGGCGGGGGTGCGCAGGATGGTGCCGGCGTTGTTGATCAGGATGTCGATCTGCGGGTGATCTGTGAGGACCTGCGCGGCGAAAGCTTTGACTGCTGCACGGTTCGAAAAGTCGCAAGAGTATGGTGTGAATGTGCGACCCATGGCTTCAATGCGTTGTTGGACGTCCGAACCGGGGGCGAGTGTTGCGCTGACACCGATGATGTCGGCCCCGGCTTCGGCCAGCGCCTCGGCCATGCCGCGTCCTATACCGCGTTTTGCGCCTGTTACGAGGGCGGTTTTGCCAGACAGGTCGAAGGAGTTGCGAACGTTCATTGCAGCCCCTCCGTGACCCGGATCATGGATTTCATGGCATTGGGGTTTTCGGTGAGCGTTTTGAACGCGCCTTCGATGTCGTCCAGCCCCTGGATGTCGGTGATAAAGGCATCACAATCGACGACGCCTTTGGCGAGCAGGTCCATGGCCTTGTCATAGTCCTCGGGTCGGTAGACTCGGGCACCGATCAGGTCGAGCTCGCGCCAGAAGAACTGGAACATGTCGATCTGCGGTTTGGTGGCGTGGATGGCGACCATAACGATACGTCCACGTGTGGCGGCAGCGGCAGTCATCAGGTCGACACCCGGTTGGCTGCCAGAGACTTCGAAGGCAACATCGGCGCCCTTGCCGTCTGTCGCCTCGTGCATGGCCTTGGCGACATCGGTGGTTTTGGGGTCCATCGTTGTGAACCCGATCTTTTGCGCGAAGGCGAGGCGGTTGTCGTTGATTTCGGCCACTGTGACACTGGCACCCGCATCGCGCGCGGCCATTGCAACAAGCATACCAATGGGGCCGCCGCCGATAACAAGCACGTCTTCGCCCGGCTGCACCTTGCCCCGGTCCACGTCGTGGACGGCCACAGCAAGAGGCTCGATCAGGGCTGCGTGAGCGAGGTTCAGATCGTCGGGCAGAATGTGCACAGTATGGGCGGGGACGTTCCATTTTTGCTGGAACGCACCATCGCTGTCGATGCCGATGAATTTCAGATTGTGGCAGATGTGCTGGTGACCGGCATTGCAGGCAGGGCAATCGCCACAGTGGTCGAGCGGGCGGACGACAATGCGTTGGCCCGGTGCGAACCCGCCAACGCCCTCACCAACGGCAGAGACAACGCCGGACATCTCGTGCCCGATGGTCCGTTCGAAACCTACCCGTGGGTCCATGTGGCCAAGGTAGATGTGCAGATCCGTTCCACAGATTCCGCAATATGCGACGTCGATCTGTACCTGGCCGGGGCCAGGTGCGGGTGTCTCCACCGCCTCAACAGAAAAGCGTTTTTCGCCACGGTAAAAGGCCGCCTGATGCGTCATGTCCCTGTCCTCTCTCCCTGTTTTGCCGGGACATTGGACCGGATTGAAACACGCGATCAAGAGCACGGGCGAATTTCGTGAAACCGGAATCTCAGGACTTGGAGAACAGGGCCTTGGCGGCGTCCACAATCCCGTCGGCGGAAGGCAGCGTCGCGGCGTAGGCAGGGCCGGTGGCGATAAAGCAAT
Source organism: Tateyamaria sp. LSS28 (assembly GCF_059611725.1). Classification (NCBI taxonomy): domain Bacteria; kingdom Pseudomonadati; phylum Pseudomonadota; class Alphaproteobacteria; order Rhodobacterales; family Roseobacteraceae; genus Tateyamaria; species Tateyamaria sp. LSS28. Next base: position 734,301 of record NZ_JCAPFI010000001.1, read on the forward strand.
CTTCGGCCGTGACGCGGGCGAAATTGGTGATGCCAGCCTCGGAAAAGAGCGCCATGAGTGCTTCGGATTGGCTGCCCGTGCGACGGCATTCATCAACGATCAGGGTCGCGCCACACATCTTGGCCTGTTCGATCAGCGCCGCTTCTGGAAGGGGCGCGAGCCAGCGCATGTCGATGACACGGGTGTTTATGCCGCTTGAGCGCAATCGTTCAGCCGCTTGTTCAGTCAGGTAGCGCCCATTGCCATAGGTCACGATGGCAAGATCGGCGCCGGTACCGCTGACCCCAACTTCGCCCAGCGCGATCCGCTCGTCGGGGGCGGGGTAGACCGACATCCATCCCTTGTCGCCCTCAGCGTGCAGGTCGCGCATGGGATAGAGGGCGATAGGTTCAACAAAGACCACGACCCGCTGTTCCTCGCGCGCAAGGCGGACGGCTTCGCGCAGCATCTTGGCCGCGTCGTCACCGCGCGACGGGCAGGCGATGATGAGGCCCGGGATGTCACGCAGAACCGCCAAGGAATTGTCGTTGTGGAAATGCCCGCCGAACCCGCGTTGGTAGCCAAGGCCGGCGATGCGCAGGACCATGGGGTTGGTGTATTGGCCGTTCGAAAAGAAGGGGAGTGTGGCAGCTTCGCCTCTGAGCTGATCCTCGGCGTTGTGGAGGTAGGCGAGGAACTGGATTTCGGGGATCGGAACAAATCCGTTATGCGCCATGCCGATGGCAAGGCCGAGGATGGATTGTTCGTCAAGCAGGGTGTCGATGACGCGGTGCGGGCCGAAGCGGGCTTGCAGCTTTTGCGTAGCACCATAGACGCCGCCCTTTTTACCTATGTCCTCACCCGCCATGACGACTTCGGGATGTTCGAGCATCAGGTCGGTGAGCGCCCACGAGATGAGTTTGCTCATCACCTGTGGGTCTTCGCTGCTGCGCAGATCGGTGCCGAAGACCTGTGCGCGTTGTTCGACAGAAGGCCCGTTTGTAGTTTCACATTTGCGCTCTGGGGGGATCAGGCTTGCGCTGACATCTGCGGCGGTTTGCAAACGCGCACGCTTGGTGGCCTTTGCGGCGAGGTCCTCGCACTCCGCCCCGATCTGTTCGTAAAGCGCCAGTGCCTCCTCTGGCGTGGCGGTCCCGCTATCGCGGAGAAGGCGCGCGGAGTGGAGGAGCGGGTCGTTACCCTCATCAGCTTCGATGTCGGCCTTGGCACGATAGGTGGCTTCGACGTCGGAACCGGCGTGCCCATATAGTCGGACGGTGCGTATATGCAGGAACGCGGGTCGTTTTTGGCGGCGGACAAAGGCAGCCGCCTCGGCGGCAATCCGTGCTGTTTCAGCGACGTTCAAACCATCACAAAAGAAATATTTGAGACCCGGCTTGGCCGAGAAGTTGGCAGCAATCCAACCGGATGGTGTGGACGTCGAGATGCCGATGCCGTTGTCCTCGCACACGAACAGCAACGGCAGAGGTGCGTTTTGGAAACTTGTCCAACACGCCGTGTTGATCGCCCCTTGCGCCGTGGAGTGGTTGGCCGACGCATCCCCGAATGAGCACATGGCAAGGCTATCGTCAGGTAGATGCGCATGCTCCGGACGTTGCCGTTTGGCGAGGCCGATGGAGTAGGCTGCTCCGACCGCCTTGGGCAAGTGGCTGGCAATGGTCGAGGTCTGCGGCGGGATGTTCAGCGCCTTGGACCCGAGCACCTTATGACGGCCACCGGACATCGGATCCTCGGCAGAGGCCGCAAAACTGAGCAGGATGTCCCATGTGGGATCCTGGTCAGGCACCTGACCGGCGCGCGCGATCTGGAACGCGGCATCGCGGTAGTGCAGGAACGCCATGTCGGTGGGACGCAACGCGTGCGCAACGCCCGCCATTCCTTCGTGCCCGCTTGAGCCAATGGTGTAGTACCCCTGCCCTGCCTTTTGCATCGCACGGCTGGTGCGGTCGAGTTGCCGGGACAGGCATTGCGCACGATAGAGGGTCAGAAGCGTTTCGGCATCCATGTCGCCCGCACCGCTGCCGCTTGGCAGGTTATTGGCCTTGAGCCGCCGGTGGAAGTTGTCGTGAACGATGGCGGCGCGATCCATGGGGTGATCCGATGTGGTTGAGGTCGATGCCCGCATAGAACAGCGCACATGCGGAATGGTCCAGTGGCTGCGAGAAAGCGTTACGAAATTTCGATCACTGCACATACAAGTGTAACATTTATCATTGATCGGAATCGCCGCACGCTCTATTTTCCAAATAGGAGGAGTTTCATGGACGCATGGATTTGTGATGCGCAGCGCACGCCCATTGGGCGTTACGGCGGTGCTTTGTCCGGCGTTCGCGCCGATGATTTGGCAGCGGCTCCTATCGCGGCGCTGATGGCGCGCAACCCGGACATGGATTGGGCGAGTGTCGATGATGTCGTCATGGGCTGTGCCAATCAGGCGGGTGAGGATAATCGCAACGTCGCGCGGATGGCTGGGTTGTTGGCGGGTCTGCCTGTGGATGTGCCGGGCATCACGGTGAACCGCTTATGCGCGTCGGGCATGGACGCTGTGGGCTTTGCAGCGCGCGGGATCAAGGCGGGCGACATGGATGTTGTTATCGCTGGAGGCGTTGAGAGCATGAGCCGCGCGCCCTTTGTCATGCCGAAGGCGGAAGCTGCGTTCAGCCGAGCCAATCAGGTTTATGACACGACCATCGGGTGGCGGTTCGTGAACCCGAAGATGAAGGCGGAGTATGGAATCGATTCCATGCCGCAGACTGCCGACAACGTAGCTGCCGATTGGCAGGTCGAGCGTGAGGCTCAGGATGCCTTTGCCGCGCGGTCGCAGACGCGGTGGGCAGCCGCGCATGAAACGGGAGCCTTTGCTGAAGAGATTGCGCCGGTGACCATCCCGCAGCGCAAAGGCGACCCGCTTGTTGTCGATACGGATGAGCACCCGCGTCCCGGCACGTCCGTCGAGAAGCTGGCGGGGTTGCGTGGCATCAATGGTCCAGAGCTGACCGTGACAGCAGGCAATGCGTCGGGCGTAAATGACGGTGCAGCGGCGATGCTGATCGCCTCGACCAAGGCGGCTGAGGCGCAGGGACTGGTGCCCATGGCGCGCATTGTCGGGATGTGTGCTGCCGGAGTTGAACCCCGCGTGATGGGCATTGGGCCGGTGCCTGCGTCCGAGAAAGTGCTGAAGCGCGTGGGACTGACCGTCGATCAGATGGATGTGATTGAATTGAATGAGGCGTTTGCCTCGCAGGGCTTGGCGACGCTGCGCAGCCTTGGTGTGGCGGATGATGATCCTCGGGTGAACGCGCAGGGGGGTGCCATTGCGATTGGGCATCCTTTGGGGATGTCGGGTGCACGGTTGGTGATGACCGCCGCCTATCAACTGAAACGGACCGGTGGCCGCTATGCGCTATGCACGATGTGTGTGGGCGTGGGGCAGGGCGTTGCCATGATACTCGAAAGGGCTTGAGACGATGTATGCACAGATGATCAAATCCGAAGCGACGCAGGACGATCCCGAGAAGCTGGCCGCCTTTCAGGCGCGGATAGATGCGGGAGACAAGATCGAGCCGAAAGACTGGATGCCTGCAGGCTACCGCAAGACGCTGATCCGCCAGATCGGCCAGCACGCCCATTCCGAGATCGTGGGCCAACTGCCCGAAGGCAACTGGATCACCCGTGCACCCACGCTGGAGCGCAAAGCAATCCTGCTCGCGAAGGTGCAGGACGAGGCGGGGCATGGCCTGTACCTGTACTGCGCGGCCGAGACGCTGGGAGTGAGCCGCGATGAGCTGACCGAGATGCTGTTGGATGGACGGATGAAATACTCGTCGATCTTCTCATATCCGACCCTAACATGGGCGGATATGGGCGCTGTGGGTTGGCTGGTCGATGGCGCGGCGATCATGAATCAGGTGCCGTTGCAGCGCACGTCCTATGGGCCCTATGCCCGGTCGATGGTGCGTATCTGCAAGGAGGAATCGTTCCATCAACGCCAGGGCTTCGACATTATGATGAAGATGGCGAACGGGACTGAGGCGCAAAAGCGGATGGCGCAGGATGCACTGAACCGGTTCTGGTATCCGTCCCTGATGATGTTCGGCCCGTCGGACAAGGAAAGCGTGCATTCCGAACAGTCGATGGCCTGGAAGATCAAGATGAATTCCAATGACGAGCTGCGCCAGAAATTCGTCGATCAGACGGTGCCGCAGGCCGAGTATCTGGGTCTGACGATTCCGGATGAGACGCTGACCTGGAACGAAGACAAGGGCGGCTATGACTTTGCCGAACCGGATTGGTCCGAGTTCTTTGACGTGCTGAAGGGCAACGGCCCCTGTTCGGTTGAACGGATCGAAGCGCGGCAGAAGGCCTGGGATGATGGCGCGTGGGTGCGCGAGGCGCGACTGGCGCACGCGGCCAAGAAACGGGCAGCAAAGGTGGCGGCGGAATGAAACTGGCTCAACTCAATGTGGGGTATGCTCGCTATCCAACAGCAGATCCGCGCATGGCGGAGTTCATGCACAACCTCGATCGCATGAACGCGATGGCGGAACGCAGCCCGGGCTTTGTCTGGCGGCTGCAGTCGGACAGCGGGAACGCGACCGATATTGCCGTTCCAGGCGATACAGAGATGATTGCAAACATGTCGGTGTGGGACGATGTGCCGAGCCTTGGGCACTATGTGTTCAACACGCTGCACGCGCGGTTTTACGAGAAGGGCACGAATTGGTTTGTGCCGATGAAAACGCCTCACTTTGTCATGTGGAACGTGCCGGACGGACATATCCCCACGCTGACAGAAGCTATGGAGCGATTGGCACATCTGAGGGAACATGGATCAACTGAAGATGCCTTTGGCTGGGACGCAGTCGATTCATCAGCATGGCGCCGCTGCGCTATGGCAGCGGGGTGACGCGATGAAACAGGAATGGCCCCTTTGGGAAGTTTTCATCCGCGGGCAGCACGGGCTGTCGCATCGGCATGTCGGGTCGCTTCATGCAACCGATGCTGCGCACGCGATCCAGAATGCGAGGGATGTCTATACCCGCCGCAAGGAAGGTGTGAGCATCTGGGTGGTTCCAGCCGCCGACATTACGGCCTCATCCCCCGATGACAAGGGATCACTGTACGATCCGGCGGACGACAAGGTGTATCGGCACCCGACCTTCTTCGACATTCCAGACGACGTGGGGGCGATGTGAGCGTCACGGGCCTTATCCGCATGGGCGACAACACGTTGGTTTTGGGCCAGCGGGTGTCGGAATGGTGCGGGCATGCGCCTGCACTGGAAGAGGATATTGCCCTTGCCAACACGGCATTGGACCTGATTGGACAGACGCAACTGTGGTTGGGTCTTGCCGCCGAGCGTGAAGGTGAGGGGCGCACCGCCGACACGCTCGCCTATCACCGCGACGCATGGGACTTCCGCAACCTACTGCTGGTGGAACAACCGAACCGGGAGTTTGGCGTGACTATGATGCGGCAGTTTCTGTTTGATAGCTGGCATCTGGAGGCGCTGACAAAGTTGGTCGAGCATGACGATACCGAGATAAGCGCAATCGCGCAGAAGTCGGTGAAAGAGGTCACATACCATCGCGAACGGTCCGGCGACATGATCATCGCTCTGGGTGACGGAACCGAAGAAAGCCATGCGCGGATGCAATCGGCCCTTGATCGGCTCTGGCCCTATGTCGGCGAAATGTTCAGTACCGATACGGATGACCTGATCGATATGGCTGCACTGCGTCCCGCCTTTGATGCACATGTTGGGGCCGTTCTGGCCGAGGCGACGTTGACCAGACCCGAAAGCGACTTCGCCCATCTTGGTGGCAAAACGGGCGCGCGGCACACCGAACATCTGGGGCATATGCTGGCCACCATGCAAGTGCTGCCCCGCAGCTACCCGGATGCGACATGGTAACAACCCGCCCCTCGGTACAGGACGTCTGGACATGGCTGGCCGACGTGCCGGACCCGGAAATCCCTGTCATCTCTCTGGTCGATTTGGGGATCATACGCGATGTGCAATGGCAGAGTGATACGCTGGAAGTGACCGTGACACCGACCTATTCAGGTTGTCCAGCGACCAGCATCATCAATATCGAGATTGAGGCTGCACTGCGCGCCAACGGGATCGAAAACCTGTCTCTAAAAAGGCAGATCGCACCGCCTTGGACCACCAACTGGATGAGCGATGCGGGCAAGGCCAAGCTGGAGAACTATGGTATTGCACCGCCGCAACCGGCAGGTGGGCCCGAAAGATGCCCGCACTGCCAATCCACACATGTGGAAAAGATCAGCCAGTTCGGGTCGACCCCTTGCAAAGCGCAATGGCGCTGCACGGATTGCCTGGAACCCTTTGATTACTTCAAGTGCATATGAACCAGTTTCACCCCCTGACCGTGACCGATATCCATCACACCATCCGCGATGCGGTGGTGTTGACGCTCGAACCAAAGGACCCGGAGGTTTTCCGCTTCATTCCGGGTCAGTACCTGACCTTCAAACAGGACTTTGACGGGACCGAGCTGCGCCGCAATTATTCGATCTGTGCAGGGCTGGACGAGGGCCATCTGCAGGTGGGCGTCAAGCGCGTGGATGGTGGAGCCTTTTCCACCTACGCCAACACGGAGCTGCAGGTAGGCGATACGCTGCATGCAATGCCGCCCATGGGCAACTTCCACACGGAAATAGAGCCCAACAGAGGCAAATCTTATCTTGGCTTTGCCGGTGGATCCGGGATTACACCCGTTCTGTCGATCCTGAAAACCGTACTTGCCCGCGAACCTGACAGCACCTTCACCCTGATCTACGCCAACCGGGCCGTGCATACGATCATGTTCCGCGAACAGCTGGAGGACCTCAAGAACCGCTACATGGGTCGCTTCACCCTGATCCACGTGCTGGAAACCGGGCAGGACATCGATCTGTTTTCGGGTCGTGTGGATCAGGAGAAATGCGCAGCGCTATTCAAATCCTGGATCAATGTGGAGGCGGTCGATGCAGCGTTCATCTGCGGGCCTGAACCGATGATGTTGGCGATTTCCGAGGCGCTTGAGGCGCACGGGCTGTCCAAGGACCAGATCAAGTTTGAATTGTTTGGCGCCGGGCAACAGGGACGGCTGGCAAAACAAACGGTGAGCGCACGGGCCGAGGGTGCGGCTGAAACCAGCGTGAAAATTACGCTGGACGGAACCACCCACCAGATGGAAATGCCCAAGGATTCGTCAGTGTTAGAGACTGCTTTGGCGAATTCTCTGGATGCACCCTTTGCCTGCAGGGCGGGCGTCTGTTCGACCTGCAAGGCCAAGGTGACCGAGGGCGAATACGAGATGCTGACCAATCACGCGCTTGAGGATTATGAGGTCGAGGCAGGGTTTGTCCTGACCTGCCAATGCTATCCGATCAGCGACACGCTGAGCATCGACTACGATCAACACTAGGGGGGCATCATGCGCCAGGTTCATTCTTTCGCCGCCGGTGCATGGGTGCCGCCCGGGTCCGGCGCACGGTCAATTGCCAGCGCCATCACGGGGGACGTGATTGCCGAAGCCGGGAACGACGGTTTGGACGTGCAGGGTATGCGCGCCTATGCGCGAGACGTGGGTGGCACGGCGCTGCGGGCAATGACCTTTCACGACCGGGCACGAATGCTCAAAGCACTAGCCCTGCATCTGCGCGAACATCGTCAGGTGCTGTATGATCTGAGCTTTGACACAGGTGCGACGCAGGCCGATCACCTGATCGACGTGGATGGTGGCATTGGCACGATGCTGGTCTTTGCCTCTAAGGGGCGGCGCGAGATGCCGGATGCGCAAGTGTATCTGGATGGCGCGCCAGAGCAGTTGGGCCGGTCGGGCCAGTTTCATGGGCAACATATTTGCACGCCGCTGCAAGGGGTGGCGGTGCATATCAATGCGTTCAACTTCCCCGTTTGGGGGATGCTGGAAAAGGTCGCGCCGACGCTGCTGGCAGGCGTGCCCGCCATTGTGAAGCCTGCCACGGCAACGTCCTATGTGACCGAGGCGTGTGTGCATTTGATGATGGACAGCGGCCTGCTGCCCGAAGGTGCATTGCAGCTGGTGTCGGGGGGGATTGGCGATCTTCTGGATCATCTGGATTGTCAGGATGTGGTGACCTTCACCGGGTCCGCCGATACGGCGCGCGTACTACGCAGTAACGCCAACCTTTTGGGCAACGCGGTCCGGTTCACGGCTGAGCAGGACAGTTTGAATGCGTCGATCCTTGGCCCGGATGCGGGTCCGGGGACGCCTGAATTCGATCTGTTCATAAAGGAAGTGCAGCGCGAGATGACGGCGAAGGCGGGGCAGAAATGCACCGCTATTCGCCGGATCATGGTGCCGGGCGCGCAAGTGCAGGCAGTGATCGACGCGATTGCTGAACGGCTGGGCAAGGTTACCATCGGCGACCCCCGGGATAAGGCCACGAAGATGGGTGCGCTTGTCTCAAGCGCGCAGAAGATCGACGTGCTGGAGAAGGCGATCGAGATCGGGGCGGAGGCCGAACATGTGTTCGGCGATCCTGAGGCCTTCGCAATGGCAGACAGTCGCGGCGCATTCCTGCCGCCCATGCTGTTTCACTGCGCACACCCCGACGCGGCACAGGCCGTGCATGATGTGGAAGCCTTTGGCCCCGTGTCGACCGTCATGCCGTATCGAGATGTTGCCCATGCAGCCGAGTTGTTGAACCGAGGCAAGGGATCGCTGGTGGCGTCCGTCATCACCCACGACAGAGATGTTGCGCGCGAGATCACGATGGCCTCGGCTGCGTTCCACGGGCGGCTCTATTTCAACAACCGTGACAGCATGTCCGAGGCGACAGGACATGGCGCGCCGCTGCCGCACATGGTGCATGGCGGTCCAGGACGGGCTGGCGGCGGCGAAGAACTGGGCGGTATCCGCGCCGTCAAACACTACATGCAGCGGACGGCGGTCCAAGGCAGCCCTGACATCCTGACGGCAATCGGGCAGCGCTGGGTGCCGGGTGCAATCGAAACCTCTGAAAAACCACATCCTTTCACGCGGCCCTTTGGCGAACTTGCACTCGGTCACACCTTCAACAGCCCGTCGCGCGAGGTGACGCTGGATGATATCGAGACTTTCGCCCATTTCACTGGCGACACGTTCTATGCTCATATGGACGACGAAGCCGCCAAAGCGAATCCATTCTTCCCCGGCCGGGTGGCGCATGGTTATCTGCTGCTCAGCTTTGCTGCCGGGTTGTTTGTGCAGCCTGATCCCGGGCCGGTTCTGGCCAATACCGGTCTTGATAGCTTACGCTTCATGAAACCGGTCGAGGCGGGCGACAGCATCAAGGTGCGGCTGACGGTCAAGGCCAAGACGCCGCGCAACGAGGAATATGGAGAGGTGCGCTGGCACGTGACCCTCACCAACCAGGATGACGAGGCGGTGGCCGAATACGAACTGTTGACGATGAATGCCTACTGACACCTATTCCCAAGCCATAAGCAGCCTGAGTGATCTGGGGCCCATGCGCGTTTGGTCCTTGTTAGTGACTGTTTTTGGTGATCTGGCACCGGATCGACCGCTTGAAGGCCCCACTTTGTCGGCTATCATGGCCGAAATCGGGATCAAGCCGGAAGCCTCCCGTGTTGCCTTGCATAGACTACGAAGCGATGGGTGGGTCGGGTCAGAGAAGCTGGGCCGGACCAGCCTGCACAGCCTGACGCCGAAGGGGCAGAGTGACAGTGATGCCGCCCGGGGGCGCATCTATGGTCAACCGCAGGACGCCGAGGCTGTCGTGATCCTGACCGGTGCTCCGGTCGAGCTTGACCCGACCCAATTCGCGCAAGTCGCACCACGCGTGTTTCTTTGCGGACCGTCAGCCGCAATTCCCGCAGATGCCATGCAACTGGCGCCGCAATCCTTGCCGACATGGTTGGGTGCGCAAATCGAGACTGAGGCAATGCGCGATGCGTACAAATCGCTTCACGCCGTTCTAACCGACATCAAGGAGGAGCTTGAAGACGAGTTGAGCGCTTTGCAAACGGCGGCCCTTAGGGTTTTGATCGTACATGCATGGCGGCGACTGACATTGAAGCACCCCGACCTGCCGCGCGCGGCGCACTCATCGGACTGGCGTGGGCATGACTGCCGCGCACTGGTATCACACTTGCTTATGCGTTTCCCAAGGCCCGACCTGGATGCAATCAAAGCCGCCTAAACCACGCTTCCCCATCGGGATAACGCGCGTTATAGCGGGCACATGACAAACCACCTGCATATTTCCGACCTGCCTGACGATCTGGATCTTGGGCCGGTTGTCGCCATCGACTGTGAAACCATGGGTCTGAACCCGCACCGCGACCGGCTGTGCGTGGTGCAATTGTCGGGTGGTGACGGCAACGCGCATATCGTGCAGATCAAGCTGGGTCAGACCGAGGCGCCGAACCTGTGCCGCCTATTGGAAGACCCAAAGGTGCTGAAACTGTTCCATTTTGGCCGCTTCGATATTGCCGCCATGCTCAATGCCTTTGGCGCCGTCACGGCCCCTGTCTATTGCACCAAGATCGCCAGCCGCCTGATCCGCACCTATACTGATCGGCATGGGTTGAAGAACCTTTTGCAGGAAATGTTGGGTATCGACATATCGAAACAGCAGCAGTCCAGTGACTGGGGCGCAAACACGCTGACCGATGCGCAACTGGAATACGCCGCATCTGATGTTTTGTACCTACACAAGCTGCGCGACGTTCTGAATGAACGGCTGGTGCGTGAAGGGCGGATGGAGATGGCGCAAGCCTGCTTCGACTTCCTGCCTATGCGAGCACGCCTGGACCTTGCGGGCTGGCCTGACACGGACATTTTTGCGCACTCATGACCAGCAAGACCCCCTTCATCGACACGGCCAAGCGCGTCATCCGTACCGAGGCCGAGGCACTGACCATCATGGCCGACCGGCTCGATGGCAGCTTTCGCGCGGCGATTGACCTGCTCTTGAATGCCAATGGTCGAATCATTGTCACGGGGATCGGCAAGTCTGGTCACATCGCGCGCAAGATCGCAGCGACGCTTGCAAGCACAGGTACGCCAGCGCAATTCGTGCACCCGGCTGAAGCAAGCCATGGCGATCTTGGCATGGTCACGCGATCAGACGTGGTGCTTGCCATTTCCAATTCGGGTGAAGCGCCGGAACTGGCGAACATGATCGCCTTTTCACGCCGCTTCGAAATCCCGCTGATCGGAATTACCAAAGCGCCCAAGAGCGCTTTGGGTCGCGCCTGCGACGCGGTCCTGCAATTACCCGATCTCGGCGAAGCCTGCGGCACCGGTGTGGTTCCAACAACCTCGACCACGTTGACCCTTGCAATGGGTGATGCCCTTGCCGTGGCATTGATGGAGCACCGGGAGTTTACGGAAGAGCATTTCCGCGAGTTCCACCCAGGCGGCAAGCTGGGGGCCAAGCTGAGCCGCGTGAGCGACCTAATGCATACTGGTGCCGCGATGCCATTGGTCGGCAAAGACACTCCGATGGCAGATGCTCTGATTGAAATCAGCCAGAAAAGCCTCGGGGTCGTGGGCGTAACCGCAAATGATGGCACACTGGCGGGGATCATCACTGACGGTGACCTGCGGCGGCACATGGACGGTCTGTTGTCCTTGACAGCAGCCGATGTGATGACCACCTCCCCCACAACGATCGACGTTGCCGCCCTCGCTGAAGAGGCGGTGGCGGTGATGAATGCGCGCAAGATCACATGCGTGTTTGCCGAGGACGCGAATGCGCCAGGCAAGCCGCGGGGGATTCTGCACATCCACGACTGTTTGCGCGTGGGGCTGGGTTAAGGACATGGCATGGACGGCTATTCAAAACTCGTCGCTTGGCTCAAGGTGCTGTTGCCACTGACAGCACTTGGTTTGCTGTCGACGCTGTTCCTGTTGTCGCGGAACATTGACCCTGTTGCCTCTATCCCCTTCGCGGACACCGAAATCCAAGAGCGTTTGCGCGGGCAGCAAGTGACTGCACCGTTCTATTCCGGCACATCTTCGAGCGGTGACCGCATATCTGTATCGGCTGGTACAATGGCGACTGCCAACGACCAAAACAACGCGGCAACCGATCTGGCGGCGCATATTGACCTGTCGTCTGGAACGCGTGTTGTCCTGTTTTCCGACACGGGCGAGTTTGACCTTGCCTATGGCGCATCGTCGCTGGCGGGGAACGTCGTGATCACAACATCGACCGGTTACAAACTGAATTCAGACGAACTTTTAACCGATTTCGAGAATATGACGGTGAGGTCACCTGGCCCGGTCGCTGGCACTGGCCTGTCGGGGACCCTTGAAGCGGGCCAAATGACGCTCGAAAAAACAGACAATGGCGAAAACGCCCATTTGATTTTCACAAAGGGCGTAAAGTTGGTATACCGCCCTGAAGAATTGGAAGAGTGATAAATCCGTGACTATTTTGCGTGTTATAGCCTGCCTGATCACGATCGGCCTGATTACACCGCTCTACGCCCAGGGAACGCAGGTCGCATTCGGCGCCATAAGGCAGGATACGTCAGCCCCGGTAGAGGTAAGTGCAGACGAGTTGAATGTGGATCAGACCACCGGCGCCGCCATCTTTACCGGCAATGTTGTGATCGGTCAGGGTGAGATGCGACTGTCGGCCCCCCGCGTGCTGGTGATCTATCGCGAGGATCAGGCGGGTATCGAACGGATGGAGGCGACGGGCGGCGTAACCCTGGTATCCGGCCCGGACGCAGCCGAGTCGCAGCGCGCCGACTACAGTATCGATACGGGATTGATCGTCATGACCGGCGACGTCTTGCTGGCCCAGGGGCAAAGCGCCATCTCATCCGATCGCATGACTGTGAACCTGGATGACGGCACCGCACGGATGCAAGGCAGCGTGAAAACAATTCTGCAGACTGGCAATAACTGATGGCCAAACCCAATCTGAAAGTGGCGGGCGGGTCGTCCGGTCTGCGCATATCGCACCTGCGCAAGTCCTATCGCAAGAAACTGGTCATCCGCGATTTCTCGATGGAGCTAAACCGGGGCGAGGTTGTGGCGTTGCTGGGACCCAATGGCTCGGGAAAAACAACGACTTTCTATGCAGTGGCCGGGTTGGTGACACCGGAAGGCGGCACCGTCACCCTGGATGGAACGGACGTAACCAGCTTGCCCATGTACCGCCGCGCGCAAATGGGTATTGGGTACCTGCCGCAAGAGATGAGCATCTTCCGGGGGCTGAGCGTGCAGGACAATATCCTTGCCATCCTCGATATCGTTGAGCCCGATCGACACAAGCGGCGTGAGCGGCTCGAAGAGTTGTTGAGCGAATTTTCCATTGAACACATGCGCCGTGCCCCCGCGTTGGCCCTGTCAGGTGGGGAACGGCGTCGGGTCGAGATTGCGCGGTCGCTGGCTGCAAATCCGAAATATCTGCTGCTCGACGAACCATTTGCCGGGGTCGATCCGATCTCTGTCGGAGATATCCGGCATCTTGTTGCGGATTTGAAAAAGCGGGGCATTGGCGTCCTGATTACGGATCACAATGTGCGTGAAACCCTCGAAATCGTGGACCGTGCCTATATCCTGCATGACGGGCAGGTGCTCATGTCAGGTACACCGCAAGACGTGGTGCAGAATGAAAATGTGCGCCGTGTCTATCTTGGCGAAAACTTCCGTATCGGCTAAGCAACGGCGCGCTTGCCATGTCCGCTTTTCATTGACTCCGAGTGCACTTTTGGCGTGCAATGACAGTATGGCTTTTACGCTGACCAAGATCTGCAACACTGTCACCCCGCCTAAGGGTTTTGACATAGATCACGGTCACGACGTGCCTTTTCCGCAATTCTAAAAACATAACGCCGCCAGCATCTTGGCGGCACGGAACATGCATTGCGGACACATCAGAAGGAGCAAGAATGCAGTATCAAATCAGTGGCAAACAGATCGATATCGGCGAAGCGCTGCAAACCCATGTGCGGGACGATTTGGGCGCGGTTGTACAGAAATATGCCGAACGCCCGACAAATGCCCAAGTGGTGTTTTCCAAGTCTGCACATGAATTCGTATGTGAAGCGACGGTGCACCTGTCCACCGGTCTGACCGCTCAGGCTAAGGCCCATGCCATTGAAATATATGCAGCTTTTGACGGATGTTCCGAAAAAATGGAGAAGCAGTTGAGGCGGTACAAACGCCGTCTCAAGGACCATCACAAGGAACGCGCGCAGCCTGTTGAACTCTCTGGCGCGGCCTCTTATATCCTCGCGTCTGACGAAGGAGCGGGCGACTCGGAACCCGAGACGCTGCAACCCATGATCGTGGCCGAGATGGAAACCAAGATTCCGTCGCTGTCGGTTGGTGAAGCGGTCATGCAAATGGAATTGGCGGGCGCCCCAGTGTTGGTGTTCCGAAACGAAGGAAAAGACGGGCTGAACGTGGTCTACCGTCGCGAAGACGGGAACATAGGTTGGATCGACCCGTAAGGGATCGGTGCTTCGGCGCACCGACGAGAGAGCAGAATGAACTTTGGGACTCTTCTGAAACCCGAGGCGGTCAAGGTTGTTACCTCCGCCTCGTCCAAGAAACGGCTTTTTCACGAGATCGGTGATCTTGTGCAGTCAGCCTATGACCTGAATGCAGCGCTCGTTGTTGAGTCTCTTATTGCGCGTGAAGCGCTGGGGCCAACCGGCGTGGGCCATGGTGTCGCACTGCCACACGCACGTCTGGATGGCATTTCGGACGTGATGGGTGCCTTTGTTCTGCTCGACAAACCCATAGATTTCGACGCGGTCGACCGCCAGCCGGTCGACATTGCCTTTGCCCTGTTTGCGCCTGAAGAGGCCGGTGTGGAACACCTCAAGGCATTGGCCCTAGTGTCGCGAACCCTTCGCGACGCCGCAATCTGCAACAAATTGCGCGCCAACCCAGACGCGAGCACACTGTTTGCAATTCTGAACGAAGCGAAACCCGCGCAAGCCGCTTAAACCGGCACCCAATCCTTGAAACCGAACATCAGGTAGTCGCGCGTGTAAGCTGCACGCGCCAAATCCTCGATTTCCGTATCATAGATATCAGTCAGCGTGTGAGGCATATCGTTGATGTGGCCATCGAGTGCAGGAGCTTCTGCCAGTCCGACGGAAGCGCCAAGTTCCGCCAGTTCATGTGCCAGTGTTTCAGCCCGCATCAGACGATGCGGCAACGCAAACTCTGCGAACCCTTCGATCGTCTTCGATTGGCTGGCCCAATCCGGATCTACACGTACAGCAGTTTGACCGTTCAAGTTCGACTTAAGAAACCGAAGGAAAGCCGCAAAGGCATCCCGGTGGGCCGCCTTGTCGTAGGACGGATCCGCAGGATCCTCGGGCAACGTCAGTTTATACCGCTTGCCCAAAGTGGTGCGAATGCCGCCATATCCGCCTTGGCCTGCGTTCAAAATACGATGACAGAACACGGCATGCGCGCGGTCAAGGGGGTGGCGCAGTACTGAGAAGCTGCGGTGTCCGGGATTGGCCCGCATCCAGTCGCGCAAACCATTCTGGGACAGCTTCGATTCCGGTTTGACCCCCTTGGCCTTGTCGAGCACCTGCAGCCAACGTAGCGCTGGGTCATTCGGCCAACCCCGGATTGGCACATACAGAAGCGGTTGCGACTGACTGGCAAAGTAGGTCGGCACGGCTGCCCCGCGCCGCGGTTCAAAGTTGGGTGTCCGGGTTAGATTGAACTGGTCCACACCCGATAAGGCCTCGGCCATTTGACCGAAATTGCTTACCTTGTCTGACAGAGCGCTGGGATTTTGCACCTTCAGGCTTTTGTCCAATGAGTCCAGCTGGCCGTCGACACCAAGCCATTTTGCCAGGCCGTTCATGACCGAAAGGCTCTGTAGATCCTCGTAAGCCAAATAAAATGCGGTTTGCCCAGAAGACTGCAACCGATTCAGCAGCGTCACTTGGAAGTCCTGCAAAGCGCTGAGATGTGAGGCAAATTCATCGGCAACAAAGGTTGCCTTGCCATCCTTGCGCGCCTTCACATCGGTCAGCTTCCACTGACCCGTTGCTTGCGCAATCTTCCATGACACATAGCTGTCGACAGGATTCCGGGTCAGCACGATCTTGGCGCATTTAGGATCATCTACAACCTTGTCAAAGATGCGGGGATCATGATCGTGGAAATACCGAAAGCCACTCAGGTCTGTTGTCTTCTTAATCTCGCGCAGCAGTATTTTAGGGTCTGCGTCCCGTATTTCCTGAGTGACACCAAGGACCTTGTCGGTGTTCGGATACCCAATGAAGAACGGATTGAACGCCTCACCATGACACGACAACCCGTCAAAAGCATTCAGATTGGTTTCCAAAAAGTTCGAACCTGTGCGCATCTCCGCGAACACGACAAAGTAGTCGAATTTGGCCATATCAGATCAGCGCACCAAGTAGGGTTTGCGCGCAGGGTCCGGGGCAGGCTTTGGGCCCAGCGCAACAGGAAAATCACCCATCAGGTATGGGTGCATCCCTTGGTTCTTGAGGTTTTGCAAGAATTGACCAAAGCCCGTGAGATTTGCAAGCTTCGGCACTTCGGACAGGCGGCGGGTATGGGTCAAACCAATTTCATCCAGAATGCCCTGAAGTGGTTCCATCGGCGCCTCAACGAATTCCGCCATTGTCCACACGCGAATACGCGCCTTGGCGTATGGTGATCGCAACACGTTCAGGTGATCACTTTCGATCCTTTGCAGGCGCGCTGCTTCCTTTCGAATATCCATGAAGTTCATGTTCGAGCGGAACAGGGGCACAGACCATGCACCCGAGATGACAGAGATCTGGGCGTTCGGGTCTTTGGCCACACGCCAATTGATATCCTGGTTGTCACCGGGGCCAAACTGGAAGCATTGCCGCTCGCCCCGCGTGTTCCATATCAGGTTCGCCAGAAACGAGTTCGGATTGTAGTCACGTGTTTTCGCACTGTTGCTGAGCGCACCGTTCAGTGTGGCCTGACCTTCTGCAAATTCGGCCCGGTCAGGGTGAAAGAGATGCCCGTGGACGCGCGCGCCAGTTGCTTTGGCAAGCCAGGGTTCGAAGTTCTCAAATATCTCGGTAAAGCCTTGGAAAACCGAGTACGGAGCAGCGGTCACACCGTTTTCCCAGTCTTCGTTCGGAAAACGGCTTTGCATATACAAACCGGGCCGCCCGCGCGTTCTTCGCTCGACCGCTTTGGCGAAGATGCGGTCGATTTTGCCGGGGTTGGGTTCCGTGCGCTTCATGGCACCGGCTGGGTCCGTCAGGAATGCGTTGTACAGTCGGTTGGCATGGGGCCAGATCTTGCGGGCGACAAAACAGTCAGACCGCCGCAGGAGTTGCAAGTGATCATCGTAAAAGATGTGGGGCTTGCCCTGAAAGTCGAACTTTGACAGCGTCAGAGACCTGCTCTCAATTTCAATGGCGTACTGACGAGCAAGCGTTTGGTAGTAGCTTTCGTCAGGTATCCACACCTGTTTGAAGTAGGCGTCATATTCTTTGCGGTCCGGACCTTGAAGGATCGCTGACAGCGTTTGCCGTGTCAGGCACCACCATTGGCTGCCCATGTGCGGAACCAGGCCAGCCGGTATCTTGCGCTTCAGTCCAAGCCTGCGCTGAAGCTCAACGTATTTGTCGAACAGAATTCGCTGACGTTTCCAGGAAAACGGGAAGCGCAACGTAAACCTCTCATGATCGAGGCCGCCGACGGTCCAAGGTACATCCGCGGTCGTCGCACTTTCGATGAAGTCCGTGCGCGGACGAGCGGCGAGGTAGTCCACCAATTCCTCAACCGGGCGCAGAGGCAGGCATGAACCCGAAGCGAGGTAAACATGCCGCACGTCCGCAAATTCATTCAACATGAGCTCAGACGCTGCCTGACTGGCAGCGACAATGCTCCATGTTCCCCATTCACATCGGAAGCGCTTTGAGAATTTGATGGTCGGAACGTCGGACAGGGCCTTGGCAAATGCGACATATTTTTTTTTCGGCACATTCACATCGACATGGATCACAACCGGACATCCACCCATCGCCCAGAAGCGCGCCGCCTGTTCCGCGCGATCAAGTGCGGTGTGCACGAGCATGACGATACCGACGGTCACGCCCAGTTCCCCTTGGACATTAGCCCCAGAATCTCTAGCTGACGCCAGTTGATGTACTTCTCAGACCATTTGCACCACAGGTCCGGATCGTCGCGCTGTGTGGCGGCATAGGCCTTGTACTCGATCGACGCCGCATAGTGCTGCTTGCGATCAAGCTCTTCCGATGCTTTGGTAGCAAACGTGTCGAGGAACTTGGCATGCAACAGCACGCCCGACGCCTTTTCGCCGCCCCATTCATCATAGACCTGGTTCAGACCGCGCGGCAAAAGCATATGTGTGGAGCTGGCATAAGCATATCTCCGATTCCATTTAACCAGCGGAATCTTGTTCAATGCCGGGGCTTGTGCAGGCTCGTCGGGGAAAAAGGCACGGGCACGTGGACCTCCTTGAATCCAAAGGTTGCCCATACTTTCATTCTTGGAAATCGTGTAGTTGCCGCTATCGAACCAGCTGGCAATTTCCAACGGATTTTGGCCTGAGGAATACGGTTGTTCATCCAGCCTACCCTTCGGGTACATATCCAGGAGCATCGCCGAGAAGGACCGGATTGATGAAGCATCCAACCAATCCGTCAACGCTCTCAGTGGTCGTGTGTCACAGAATGGATAGACAAAGAACTCATCCGGATCGACGACAAGCGTCCAGTGACCATGCGCGTATTTTCGTTGCAACCAATTCAGCCAATCCACACCGAAGGTGGCGGACTTGTAACTGCCTTGCGTATGCCAGATCGAGATATCATCCTGCCCGACAAGATGATCAATGCCAGCATCTGTGCTGTCATTGTCCACAAAGAAAAAGTGATTGACCCCAAGATCACGGTAGTAAGACAGAAAGTACGGAAGACGCACGCTTTCATTGCGAAATGTGCAGAACAACAACAGATCGTTAGGCCGGATAAGATGCGTCCGGTCCTGCACTTTGTGCAACTCTCTGGACTTCCGCATCGCGCGGACAATGCGGCGCTTCCGTCGCAAGCGCATTTTATAGGAGTTCCAAACGCCCACCTGTTTGTTCCATTCCTTCGACAAACCCTGTTTTCAGTTCGAAATCAGAGGTTTCCGGTTTGCTCTCGGACTCTATTTGGCCCATTTTTGTGTGTACGGGCAACGAACTTACAAACAGTTACCAGAATTTTTTATCGATTTCACCAAAGTTGCCGCTGCGAAGCGGACTTGAACGCGCCAATTTCCGTTACTTCCATCCCCCAGACGACATCAAACCAAGCGCTTCCAACTGTTGCCAACCCTCGTATTTGACCGACTCCGGCGTCCACATACACGGGTGACCCAATATGGCATCGTAATAGCCCAACATTGCATTTGGCTCTGCGAAATGCTGCTGTCTGCTCCTGTCCTCGCGCGCTTTCTCCACAATATCAGGCAGAAACTTGGTGTGAAGCAAGACGCCGGATGGCATGTCAGACCCGGGACCATCAAATTCACGGTTCAACCGCGGAGGCAACGCCGAATGGCACGAGTTCAAGTATGCGAATGAATGATGCCATTTGATCAACGGTATCTTGTTCAGCGTTGGTGAACGCTGCGGCGCATTCTGAAAGAATACGCGTTCGCGCACGCCGCCCTGTACCCAAAGGTTCTGAACGGGCAACTGTCGTTGCGCGCGATACGGTCCTGAATCGAACCATTGCACGCAGTGCAACGGGTTTTCACCGATGTTGTATTTTTGATGTCCCAAAGGCTCGCGCGGATACAAGTCAAGCATCATCGTGCCAAATGCTGACCGGCCCTGCGCTTCCAGCCATTGCGTCAACTCGGCCAGACTTCTGGTTTCATGGTGCGCATACACCAGCAACTCATCCGCATCCAACATAAGAGACCACAGGCCGCTGCAATACCGCATCTGTAACCACGTCATCCAATCAACGCCAAAACGGGCGGCGCGATAACTAGACGGGGTCCACCAAACCGAGGTGTCAGGTTGATCCGCCAGGAAGCCCGCTGTTCCATCGTCACTGTGATTGTCGATAACAAGAAAATGGCTGACCCCAAGCGCACGATAGTATTCAAAGAAATGAGGCAGTCGCTGCAGTTCATTGCGCAGGGTCATCACAGCGACCAAATCATTCCGTCCAATCAGTGCGGTCCTGTCGGCAATGCATGTCAATTGGTGTCGGCTGCGCCATGATCGCCACAAGAGACGTCGACGCTTCCATCGCATCCGATAAGCTGAAGACGCACTTGCCACATATGACTTCGTTGAGCGTGGATTATGTGTCGTAGTGGCCAGTTTGATGCCATCTCCATGCATCGGTGATCATCGTTTCCAGCGTAGACCGGGTTGGGGTCCACCCCAGTTCGGCTTCCGCTCGTGTAGAGCCTGATACCAGCTTGGTACAGTCACCCGGACGGCGTTCTCCGTCCACATAGGGTACTGCCTGGTTTGTTACGGCCCGGGAATGGTCAATCACCTCCCGAACGGAAAACCCGCTTCCCGTTCCAAGGTTGAACACGCGGCTATCTTTGCCATTTTCCAACCAGTTCAGGCCCAACACATGGGCATCCACCAGATCGCAGACATGGACATAATCGCGGATGCAGGTGCCGTCAGGTGTGTCATAGTCGGTGCCATGCACCGTCAGCGCATCACGTTTTCCAGCGATGGCATCCAGCATCAAAGGAACAAGATGCGTTTCGGGCTGATGAAATTCACCCACCTCGGCCTCTGGATCAGCACCCGCCACGTTGAAATAGCGGAATATTACGTGCCGCAGGTCATGGGCGGCCTCGAAATCGCGCAGGATATCCTCGATCGCGCGCTTGGATGCACCGTAGGCGTTGATGGGATGTTGTGCGCTGTCTTCATCAAGGACAACGTTGTCTTGATCGCCATAGGTGGCGCATGTGGAAGAGAACACAAAATCAAGACATTGGGCAGCCACTGCCGCCTCGATCAACGTCAGGGAGCCCAAGACATTGTTGCGCCAATATCGGCCCGGATCTTGCATGCTTTCGCCGACTTGGCTGAGGGCTGCAAAATGCATGACCGCAACGGGTTCGTATTTGGCAAAAGCCGCATCAAGCGCGGCGCGATCCAACAGGTCGCCCTGGACAAACGGGCCGAACTTGACGGCGTCACGCCAGCCCGTTTCCAGATTGTCAAAAGTGACGGGTACGTATCCAGCAGCGCGTAGTGCTTTGCAGGCGTGGGAACCGATATATCCCGCGCCCCCCGTCACAAGAACATGTTTCACGTCAAAGTCCTGAGTTACTCGGCAGCTTTGTCCATTTGGACAACATCACGAATATAGCCAAGCAGGTCATCCCGCAATTCATCCCGCGCCAGACCAAAGGCAACGGTCGCCTGCAGGAAACCAGATTTGGATCCACAATCGAAGCGCTGACCGCGGAAACGGAAGCCGTACACGCCATCCTCACCGCCAATTTCGCTGGCAATTGCATCCGTCAGCTGGATTTCCCCGCCTGCGCCCGACTTCATCTGGTTGAGCGATCGAAGAACCTTGGTGGTCAGAATGTAGCGTCCGATCACGGCTAGGTTCGAGGGTGCTTCGCCTGCCGGGGGTTTTTCGACCATACCTTTGGCTTCGACCAGATGGCCCATATCGTTCTTGATGTCGAGCACACCATAAGAGGACGCACGCTCAGGCGGAACTTCCATGGCGGCCACGATGTTGCCGCCGGTTTCGTTGTAAGCTTCCACCATCTGTTGCAGACAAGGCGTGTCCGCAGCAATCACGTCATCCGGCAGGATCACAGCAAAGGGTTCGTTCGCGATCAAGCGGCGTGCGCACCATACGGCGTGCCCAAGGCCAAGCGCCTTGTGCTGGCGGATATAGGCAATTGCCCCGCTTTCCATATTGGTGTCCTTGAGGGTCTCAAGAAGCTGGTCTTTGCCCTTTTTGCGCAGCTCCTGTTCGAGTGTTGGCGCGTGGTCAAAGTAGTCTTCGAGCGCCCCTTTACCGCGCGAGGTGACAAAAATGAACTCTTTGATCCCGGCGGCGCGCGCTTCATCAATCGCGTACTGGATCAACGGGCGGTCAACGAGTGTCATGATTTCCTTTGGCACCGATTTCGTTGCTGGCAGGAATCGCGTTCCCAAACCCGCAACCGGAAAGATCGCCTTGGTCACCTTTTTGCGCATAGTCACCCTCTGCTTACAAAACACGAATTATTAATGTGATTACTACTAAACTGCGTCAAACGAATGTCCAATTCCCTAATCCCGGTCAGCACAGGCTAAGTGTTGCCCAGACGCGCCAAAATTCGCTAATCAATCAGCCGCTGTTTGCCGATGCGGCTTGTTTCTGCTGCGACACGTTCGCCAAAGCTGAACATTCGAAACACCGGCGCGTTGCGGTTTGATTTGCCGAACAGGCCACCACTTTGTTCCCAGAATCCAGCAGGATCAAAGCGCACGCGATGCCGTAGCGTAGTCGGTGAGAACAAAAAAAGCGATACAATTTCGCCCTGCTCTACGCGCCTTGCTGCCTCGGTGCGAAGACGTTCGCACTGCCAGCTCCGCCCGGCCAACACAACGGATGTTCGTCGTTGCCACGGAAAGGGCTTGAACGCAGAGATCGGACTGCGTGAGACTTGCGCGCCGCCGCGCTGACGCATCAACCCCTGACTATAGCCCTTGTCCAGACGCGAAAGCAGATGGCGCACATCGCGAGGCAACAGCCGCCCGGCAACCATATGGGTCAACACCCGCCTGCGCTCGCTGCTTCGGATGGCACGCCAATGGTCTCGGCGCTGGGGTTCAGAGAGGTATTTGCGCTGAAAAACCGCCCAACTTGACCCGATATCAAAAAGGTCGCGTGGAACACGATCCTGACGCCTGCGCGGGCTTGCCGCGAACCCATGATGCACTTCTGCCATCGGCACGATGGCCGTTGCATACCCGCCGCGGGCCAAACGCAAGTTCAGATCGGTTTCATCCAGATAGAATGCAAAACCGGGATCAAACCCCTCCAGCGTCACCAACACATCACGGCGCACGGCCATGTTCGTGCCTTCGGTCTTGGTTGCGCGCCGTCCCTTGGGTGTCAAAAGGGTCGCCCGGTTCGGGCTGACGTCCAACGGCTGTGCGGCACCCATCGTGTCCACGGTACGCGCCTGCCATTGCCAAGAGATACCATTCCGCCCCCGAACAAAGCCTCCAACTGCCGCAACGTGCTGTCGGTCTGCTGGTGCAACGAGCTGGTGAAGCCAGCTTGGCTCAGGCACGGCATCGTCATCGATGAACGCCACGATGTCGCCTGCCGCATGGCTGATACCAAGGTTACGCGCTTCGGAAATGTTTGGCCGGTCAAATTCCACCAGCTTGACTTGATCGGCAAATGGTCCCGCCCGCACCGCACTACAACCGGCTGGGTCCGCAACAACCACGACCTCGAATGCCGGATACTGAAGTTGAGACAACCCGGTCAGGCACCATGTCAGAGCGGTCGGCCGGTCGCGGCTTACCACCACAACACTGACCGTCGGTTGCGTCATGCCACTCCCATTTCTGCCATCATTGCTTCGATCCGGGGAACATCGGCGGGGTTGTTCAACTCCCAGAACTGACGGCCTCGCGCCTCAACTTCGACACACAGAACCTGACGTCCGTTTTCAAGAAAACGCAGCTGTTCCAACCCTTCCAGTGTCTCCAATGGGCCCACGGGCCACGTCGGATAGGCAGCCAAGGCATCGGGTCGGTAGGCGTAAACGCCAACGTGATGGAACACGGGCGTATCCGCATCATCCGCATAGGTGTCATTCGTGTAAGGGATCACCTCTTTGGAGAAATACATCGCCTGACCAGCCACGCCAAAAACCGCGGTCGTGCCGCCAACACGGCCTGCCCTTCGGTCTTCGAGAAAACCGCGCAAGGTCGCTCCGTCGCAACGCAGCACCGGTGTGGCAATCTCGGCATCAGGCGCTGCGCGCAGTCCAGCCACCAACCCCTCGATGAACCAGGCCGGGGTCAGGGGCGCGTCCCCTTGCAAGTTGACCACAATCTCGTACCCAGCGCCCAGCGCCTGGTGCGCTTCGGCACAGCGCTCGGTGCCGTTGCCACAGGTGTCCGAGGTCATCACGACCTCGGCTCCAAAAGCCTCTGACGCCTCTTTTATCCGATCATCATCCGTCGCCACGACAACACGGTCGACGCCATCCACAGCCAAAGCAGCGCGCCAACTGCGTTCAATCAACGTTTGCGACTGACCGGTCGCGCCGGTCAGCGGCACCAGCGGCTTGCCCGGATAACGGGACGACGCATAGCGCGCCGGGATAACGATTAGGACAGACATTAGGCTGATTTCAGATCAACGGCGGGCGCGTAAGCGATAAAGAAAGGATTGGCATAGCCTTCCTTGCCGTAGACCAGCGGGCTGTGATCGTCAAAACGAACAACCTTACCGCCGGCACCGGCCAGCACAGCGTGACCAGCCGCAGTGTCCCATTCCATCGTGCGACCGACGCGCGGATAAATGTCGGCCTCACCAGTTGCCACGAGGCAGAATTTCAGAGACGACCCCGCGCTTTTCATGTCTTTGACCGCGTATTTGTTGATGTAGTCGTCTGTCGCTTGATCGCGGTGTGACTTCGATGCAACCACCATCAAGGCGCTGTTGTCGCTCTTGGCAACAGACAGTGGGGTAACTGCACCCACGGTGTCTTTGTCGAGTGCACCGGTTTCTTCCACCGTTTTTCCGTCTGCTTGAGTATAGAACATGCGACCCTTGGCCGGAGCGTAGACGACACCGCGGGTTGGCACGCCATCTTCGACAAGGGCGATGTTCACCGTGAAGTCTCCACGGCGGTGAACGAATTCCTTGGTCCCGTCGAGCGGGTCAACAATCAGGAAAGTCTTTCCAGTCGTGTCATGGGTGGCCGACTGTTCTTCGGTCACCAGCATGACGTCAGGAAACGCGGCGCGGAGGCCAGCCGAAATCAGTGCATCCGCAGCTTCATCCGCTTCGGTCACTGGGCTGTCATCTGATTTGACTTTCACATCGAAGTCATCGGCGCCATAAATCTCCATGATCTTGTCGCCCGCTTCCAAGGCGAGCTTGCGGATCACGGGGACCAATTCTTCGTACGTCATCAAATAGCCTCCTTGGCTGGGCATTTGTTGAAAACTGCCTGCGCGGCCCTTATGATGCGACGATAACGGAACGGCAAGAATTCCCTGCGACCATCGCGGCATACGAGGCAAAAACCGCTCATGTTTCAATCAACGCGCAAACCGCAGTCAGGGATGGGAAGTGCCTTGGCGATGTTCGAGGTGATCTATCACTCGATCGTGCGCAATGTGCGCAAGACCCACAACAACGCCTTTCTAGCCATTGCAATGAACATGCTGCAGGCGGTGATTTTCGTGATGGCGTTCTATGTCATGTTCTCGGTTTTGGGCCTGCGGGGCGCAGCAATCCGAGGCGACTTCCTGCTCT
Organism: Tateyamaria sp. LSS28; assembly: GCF_059611725.1. Lineage (NCBI taxonomy): Bacteria > Pseudomonadati > Pseudomonadota > Alphaproteobacteria > Rhodobacterales > Roseobacteraceae > Tateyamaria > Tateyamaria sp. LSS28. The sequence goes on from NZ_JCAPFI010000001.1 coordinate 759,820, forward strand.
ACATTATGACGGGCATCTTCCTGTACATGACACATGTAAAATCATTGGGCGCGGTCACCGGTGCCGAAGGACCCGCCAGCCCCATGATGCAACACGCGCCGATGAACACCATCGTGTCCATCTGTTCGGCCGCACTGGGCGCGCTGTATGTACAGGTTCTGTCGCTGTTTATGATCTTGTTCGTCTACCATGTGGCTTTCACACCTGTCGAAATCGACCAGCCTTTCCAGGCGTTTGGGATGCTGCTGCTGGCGTGGTTCACAGGGTGCGCGTTGGGGCTGGTGCTTTTGGCCATCAAGCCATGGTTTCCAACCTTCGTCTCCATTTTCACCCAGGTTTATCAGCGTGCAAACATGATCGCGTCGGGTAAGATGTTTGTCGCCAACACATTGCCTGGGTTCATGCTTGCGATGTTTGACTGGAACCCACTGTTTCACGTGATTGACCAGTCGCGCGGCTACACCTTCATCAACTACAACCCGCGCTATTCAAGTTGGGAATACGCATGGTGGGTGGGTGTTGTCCTGATCATGATCGGTCTTATGGGCGAGTTCTATACCCGCCGCCATGCATCGATCAGTTGGAACGCGCGGCGCTGACCACCACGCTGGTGGCCACAGCCGTCAAAACACAACACGGCATGTCAGGTTGATACGCCCACCCTTGGGCAGCAATGATGAGGACCTAAACCTGATCCGGTCCACACCGTGATAGGTCAGTCGCGCTTCATCACCCATCAGCACGACATCTCCGCTTTCAAGCCAAAGCGACTCTGTCTTTCCGCCGCGCGTCGTGTTTCCGATTCGGAACAGCCCGGCATCTCCCAAGGATACGGACAAAACCGGCCACTTGAAATTTGCCTCGTCCTTGTCCTGATGCATCCCCATGCGCGCACCTTCTCCGTAGTAGTTGATCAGGCAACAATCAGGCGCGCGTTCCAATCCGGTCATGTCATGCCACAATTCCAGAACGGCATCTGGGATTGGCGGCCAGTCCACACCATTTGGGTGCTTGGGAGCATAGCGATAACCGGAATGATCCGCATACCATCCAACTGCCCCGGCAGAGGTCATGCGCACCGACATCGGCTTGCCGTACGGGGTCTCGGGCGAGAACATCGGCGCCACCTCGGCAACACGCCGAATATCGTCAACCAGGCCTACTTGCTGAGTCGGATCCAGATACGCCTTGTGAATATCAAATCCCCGCACGATGACGTGCATGGCCCAGTCCCCTTCAGTTATGTGCAATTTTGCCGTTTTGAGGCCCGTTAGAACGGTTGCAGCGTCTATTCACCCTCCTTATATACGCCGCAGCGCGCACGAAATCGTGCGCAAACCTATGCGGGGCGTCGATGCCAAAACGGGTCGTCGCCTCGTGTCATCGCCTTGAACTGATATGAGGGATCGAAAACATGGCTAAAGTCATCGGTATTGACCTTGGGACAACAAACAGCTGCATCGCCATCATGGATGGCAGCCAGCCCCGAGTGATTGAAAATGCAGAAGGCGCACGGACAACTCCGTCCATCGTTGCCTTTACGGAAAACGAACGGCTCGTGGGCCAACCAGCCAAGCGTCAGGCCGTCACCAACCCGGACAACACTATCTTTGGCGTCAAACGCCTGATTGGCCGCCGCAATGACGATGCGGATCTGGCCAAGGACAAGAAAAACCTGCCCTTCGCCGTGATTGACGGCGGCAATGGCGACGCATGGGTCGAAGCACGCGGTGAAAAATACTCGCCGAGCCAGATCTCTGCCTTCATCCTGGGCAAGATGAAAGAGACAGCCGAGAGCTACCTTGGCGAAGACGTGACCCAAGCGGTCATCACCGTTCCCGCCTACTTCAACGACGCTCAGCGCCAGGCGACGAAGGACGCCGGCAAGATTGCCGGCCTCGAAGTGCTGCGGATCATCAACGAACCAACAGCGGCCGCGCTGGCCTATGGCCTCGACAAAGAAGACAGCCAAACCATTGCGGTCTATGACCTTGGTGGTGGTACGTTTGACGTAACCATCCTCGAGATCGACGAAGGACTGTTCGAGGTTAAATCCACCAACGGTGACACGTTCCTCGGTGGTGAAGACTTTGACATGCGGATCGTCAACTACCTGGCGGGCGAGTTCAAAAAAGAGCACTCGGTCGACCTGACCGCTGACAAGATGGCGCTGCAACGCCTGAAGGAAGCGGCAGAGAAGGCCAAGATTGAACTGTCCTCCTCCAGCCAAACCGAAATCAACCAGCCCTTCATCTCTATGGGATCGAACGGTCAGCCGCTGCACATGGTGATGAAGCTGACGCGCGCCAAGCTGGAAAGCCTGGTGGGTGACCTGATCAAGGCGTCGATGAAACCGTGTGCCGCAGCGTTGAAAGACGCGGGCCTGTCCGCGTCTGACATCGACGAGGTGGTTCTGGTCGGCGGTATGACCCGCATGCCCAAGGTGATCGAAGAGGTTACCAAGTTCTTTGGCAAGGAACCCCACAAGGGTGTGAACCCTGACGAAGTGGTTGCCATGGGCGCGGCCATTCAGGCCGGTGTTCTGCAAGGCGACGTCAAAGATGTCGTACTGCTCGACGTGACCCCGTTGTCGATGGGGATCGAAACATTGGGTGGCGTGTTCACGCGCCTGATCGATCGCAACACCACGATCCCAACGAAGAAATCGCAAATCTTCTCAACGGCAGAAGATAACCAGAACGCTGTCACCATTCGGGTTTTCCAAGGTGAACGCGAAATGGCGTCGGACAACAAGATCCTGGGCAACTTCAACCTGGAAAACATCCCGCCTGCACCGCGCGGCATGCCGCAAATCGAAGTGACCTTTGACATCGACGCCAACGGCATCGTGTCAGTGGGCGCCAAGGACAAGGGCACTGGCAAGGAGCAGCAGATCACGATCCAGGCCTCGGGCGGTTTGTCGGACGAAGACATCGAACAGATGGTCAAGGATGCCGAGGACAATGCCGAGGCGGATAAGGAACGTCGCGAACTGATCGAGGCGAAAAACCAGGCCGAAAGCCTCATCCACTCGACCGAAAAGTCGCTGGAAGAGCATTCGGACAAGGTCGATCCGACCACGGTCGAAGCGATCGAGCTGGCCATTGCCGCGCTCAAGGACGAAATCGAAACTGAAAATGCCGACAAGATCAAATCGGGTATCCAGAACGTGACCGAATCGGCCATGAAACTGGGCGAAGCGATCTACAAGGCAGCACAAGACGACGGAGACGACGAACCGCAGGCGGCTGATGAGCCTCGTGCGGATGAAGACGACATCGTCGATGCCGAATTCGAAGATCTCGACGACGACAAACGCGCCTGATTTTGGGCCTCAGAGGAACCAATCACGAGGCCGGCCACAAAGGGCCGGCCTCAGACGTTCCAGCAAAGGACATAATCCATGGCAAAACGTGACTATTACGACGTGCTTGGAGTCTCGAAAGGTGCATCCGCCGACGAGATCAAGAAGGGCTATCGCAAGAAAGCCAAGGAACTGCACCCTGACCGTAATTCGGACAATCCAAACGCCGAGGCACAGTTCAAGGAAGCGAACGAAGCCTATGACGTTCTAAAGGATGCCGACAAGAAAGCTGCCTATGATCGGTTCGGTCATGCGGCATTCGAGGGTGGAATGGGCGGTGGCGGCGGACGTCCCGGTGGTGGTTTTGGCGGCGGACAGGGTGATTTCGGCTCTGCCTTCTCTGACGTCTTCGATGACCTGTTCGGCGACTTCATGGGCGGCCAACGTGGTGGCGGCGGGCGCCAACGTGCATCGCGCGGTTCTGATCTGCGGTATAATCTGCGTGTCTCCCTCGAAGACGCGTTTGCAGGGCTGCAAAAAACCATCAACGTGCCCACATCCGTGCAATGCGACAATTGTTCGGGTACCGGGGCCGAGGGTGGATCTGAACCGACCACGTGCCCGACATGCTCCGGCATGGGTAAGGTGCGTGCACAGCAGGGCTTTTTCACCGTGGAACGGACCTGCCCGACATGTTCCGGCCTTGGCCAGATCATTAAGGATCCGTGCAAGGTCTGCTCGGGTGCGGGCCGTGTCGAAAAAGATCGTGCGTTGTCGGTGAACATCCCCGCTGGCGTCGAAACCGGCACGCGCATCCGTTTGGCGGGCGAAGGTGAAGCGGGGATGCGCGGTGGTCCGTCGGGTGATCTCTACATCTTTATCGACGTGGCTGATCACAAGCTTTTTGAGCGCGACGGCACCAACCTGTTCTGCCGCGTGCCCGTAAGCATGGGGACAGCGGCATTGGGTGGATCCATTGAGGTTCCAACCATCGACGGTGGACGTGGCCGGGTACAAATCCCTGCTGGTTCACAGTCAGGTCGGCAGATGCGCCTGCGCAGCAAAGGTATGCCTGCCCTGCGGGGTGGCGGTGCAGGTGACATGTTCATCGAACTGGCCGTGGAAACCCCGGTCAACCTGACGGCCCGGCAAAAAGAGCTGCTGCGCGAATTCGAAGAACTCTCGGAAGAGAACAACCCAGAATCGTCCAGTTTCTTTTCGTCTGTTAAATCCTTTTGGGATTCGATGAAGGGCTAACACCTCACGTAAGGCGGAGTTAACTCCGCCTTACAAAATCCACTCTCCAACGCATTGAAGATAAACCTGTAAAGCGGATCAAGATCCGCGTTACGGGAGCAAGTGTAAGGCGGATTCAATCCGCCATCGGCGATTCCCCGTCAACCTCTGAGCCTTAATTAATCCTTCGCTAACCTAACTTGCGGCATTCTGCACATATGTCGCATTTCGCTGAACAGCCGCTACCTTTCGATCTGGACGAGGCCGTAGCCGTCCCACTGCCCAAAGGCCGTACACCATCCTATATGGCGGACCACCGCAAACGTCTGCGCGCCAGGTTCATGGATGGGGGCGCTGGCGCCCTACCCGATTACGAGATGCTTGAATTGGTTCTGTTCCGCGCCATCCCACGGCAGGATGTGAAACCGCTCGCCCATGCCCTGATGGCAGAGTTTGGTGATTTTAATCGCGTGGTCACGGCACCTATTGAACGGCTACGCGGCTTCAAAGGCATAGGTGACGCGGTGATCTGCGAGCTGAAGATTGTCGAGGCAGCCGCACAAAGGATGGCACGTTCCAAGGTATTGAACACACAGGTAATCACCAGTTGGGACGCCCTGCTCGACTACTGCCACACCACCATGGCACACCGCGAGACCGAACAATTTCGCGTCCTCTACCTTGATCGCAAGAACGTACTGATTGCCGATGAAGAGCAAGCCAAGGGCACAGTCGATCATGTGCCCGTCTATCCGCGCGAAGTGGCCAAACGGGCGCTGGAGCTGAACGCATCCGCACTGATCCTGGTTCATAATCACCCATCGGGTGATCCCACCCCCAGCCAGTCAGACATCGATATGACAGCAAAGATGGAAATGGCCTGTTCCGCCCTTGGCATCACCCTGCACGATCATCTGATTGTCGGCAAAAGCCGCGAGTTGAGCTTCAAGTCGGAAGGGTACCTCTAGCGCACCCAAACCTCGACCCGGCGGTTGGCTTTTCGGCCCCATGCGCTGTCGTCGCACGCCATCGGAAGCGCCTCTCCGAATGCATCAACACCCAATTGAATACGCTCAAAATTTGCCGTCTCGGCGGCCGCAACAACAGCGCGGCGTACCGCATCAGCGCGGCGTAGAGCAATGTCCCGATTTGCGGTTGCGGGACCGTCTCCATCGCTAAACCCAACCAACAAAACCTGCCGAGCGTCGTACTTGCCCTGCTCCATCGCCCGCGCAAGTTGTTGAACATTTGACCGCGACTGCGCGTCCAAACGCACCGACCCCGCCTCGAACCGGAAAGAAGTTGTCAGGCGTGACATGCCGTAAAACGTACGCGTCATGCGCTGCAGCTCCTCAAGAGATATCTCCGGGCCAGCGGACGTTACAGCGTTGGCAAAGCGATAGCCTTGATCGTTGATCGACACCTCTTCTGGTGCCTGATCGACGAACCCGACGCGGCGAATGACCACTTGCGCGGATGGACCGCGCGTAAAGGCCAGAAACTCCCGCCCAATCTTGGGCAACCGCCTCGCAGGCAAATACAGAAACATTGGTGCCGTAAGCGGATAATCTTCTGTCTTGATGGTCTCCCGACCCGCCGACAGGGAAAACCCGCACGACCCCGTCAAAGTAAGTGCGCGTGCGTTACCAGTGTCGGCATAGCTGGCGATGCCAATGGCAAATGGGTCAGTCAGAACAGCATTCAAAACATCCAAGCCACGGTCATGACGCGTGATCACATCGGCAAAGGTGAAGCGTGCGGGGCCCATAACGTCATCCTCGACAGATTGGCCAAGCCCCGTCCGAGCGCCCGGTAAGTGCAATGATATGGGGGCGTTTGCCCCACCGAGGTCCGCCCAGTTCGTGATCGTCCCGGCAAAGACAGCGGCCAGATCCTGGGGAGAGATACGATCAACTGGGTTTGATGGTGCAACGATTGGCACCATGGCATCCAACGCCAGGACGCGGCTGCGGTTGGCCTGCGTCATGTCACCCATCCCGGCATCCCGGGCAAGCCGGCGCTCGTCAGGCCGAATTTCACGCAAAGCCATGACAATGTCCGCATCGTTGGCCAATAGGTCTGCGAAACCCTCGTCCGTGGTGGACACGTGGAAAAAGAAACGTGCAACGGGTTTACCGGTTTCTGTATCTGCTAACTCGTAGACAAAGTTGCGCGCGTCGATCTCTTCCCGCTCCGCCTCGTAATTGTTGCGCAGCGCGAACCCTTCGATCAAGGCAGGCATCAGAACAGCGCCCATGGTGGAAGAACCGGATAAGCTGATCTCGGCCACAAAGTCCTGCAGATTTGGGCAGGCGGGCCCATCGCACAGCACACCGGAGCCATCGACGGTCAGTTCGCCGTAGACAGTTTCAATACGGTAGAACTCGCCGTCAAATCCCAGAAGCGTCCCGCTGAGTTCCACTTGCCCATCGGGCGACGTGAGCGTGACGTCCTGTGCAAAAAGCACGGTTCCACAAAAAGAAAGTGCGGCGAAAATCGCCGCACGTATCGAAGCCATGATAAGCCCTTGTCGCTGCGGTCAGTTGCTGGCGACTTTCATGTCTGAAACCAAATTGTTCAACACCAGAAAACTGCCAACTGCGTCACAACCGGGTACGGCCAGGGTCAAATCCTGGGTTTTCATCTTGCCGCCGGTCATCATTTCCAGCGATTGCGCCTCAACCTCTAGTCCACAGTTCGCTGCGGTCACTTCGGCCTCAACAGTCAGGTCAATCGTTCCAGACCGTGCCGACATTCCCGACGGAAAGGTATAAACCTCGGCCATCAACGGCTCCACAGACTGGCTGTCGCCAAGGCGAACGATGTATCCGTTCTTGCCGTCAGTCATGCCATCAGTGTTCTGAACAACACCTGACCAAACATGCCCATCCTGCCCATAGTCGGCACCGAATTCGCGTGCGTGCAGTTCAAAACCAGCGCGCCCCCGCCATTGCAAGGTCGTGCGCTCGTACTGTCCAAGCTCTGGCACTGTTGCTTGAGCGACGGCACCATCCCCGTTGGTCAAAGCGAGGATAAAAACCGCCTGCTCGATCAATGCCGGGACGGTGACAGTCAGTCTGCCAGCAGAATCGGTTGTTTCAGTGAACATCATGCCGTTGTGGTGCACCGTCAGCCGTTCATTGACAGCACATGGCGCGTCCAGTTTCAGGGTGACCATGGCAGCGGACACAACCTCTGCATTTGCGATGACTTTGCACTCTTCAGCCTGAGGGAGGATATCAGCGCCTTCCAGCAACTCTGCTGTAGCCGGGGCCGAAACACGGTGCACATGGCTGTCCATGCGCGGGACTGGCGTTGCAGCTGCATCGCTGGCCGACGTCAATTCGATCTCTTGAACCTCAAGAAGAATGTCCGCACTGGCGGTGCTACTCAGCTGTTTGCCGGTCGGAATGATTGAAGACTGGGCTATCGGTCGGGCGACCGCACCATATCGTTCGCGCGCGGTCTCGCCGCTTTGCATGACAAAACCGATACCGACTGCGATTGCCAGTGTCGCGACTCCGGTCGCGATTTCTTTCGTACGTCCCATCGTCCCATTCCCTTCCCACGGATTGGTTAAGAAAGGGATTCGCACAGCAACACGGCCTGGTTGTGACCGACCTTAGGACTCTTTGAGGCAGGAATGCGGCGGCGGGGTCAGACCAGCGCGCCGTGGCAATGCTTGAACTTCTTGCCGGAACCGCATGGGCAGGGTTCGTTGCGGCCCGGATTTCCCCATGTATTTCGATCGTTTTCATCAAAGCCGTTTTCGACCGCTTCGGCGGTCGGTGCAGGCGGCGCATTGTTCTCTGCCACATCTTGCACCTGCTGTTGTTGCTCCGCCATCTGGGTCAGCATCTGCTCGCGTTCTTCATCTGTCAGCGGTCGAATACGGGACAGCTTGTTTGTCACCTCGGTGCGCAAGCTCTCGAGCATCGTTTCGAACAGTTGAAACGACTCGTTCTTGTACTCATTCAGCGGGTCACGTTGCGCATAGCCGCGGAATCCGACAACTGACCGCAAATGTTCAAGCGTCAGCAGATGCTCCCGCCATTTTCCATCGATGGCTTGCAGAATGAGCTGCTTTTCGATGCTGCGCATGCTCTCTTCGCCGAACGCTTCTGCCTTGTCAGCCATCAACTTGTCGCTGGCTTCGATCAGCCGCTCGCGGATCTGCTCGTCATCTACACCCTCTTCCTCGCACCAAGCCATAACTGGCACGTCGATGCTGAGGTTTTCGATCACAGCGGCATAAAGGCCCTCTGTGTCCCATTGATCAGCATAGCTTTTGGCGGGCATGTACTGATCAATCAGGTCATCAATGACCTCGTCGCGCATATCCGATGTGATTTCCGACAGATCCTCGGCTTCCATGATTTCCCGGCGTTGGGAAAAGATCACCCGGCGTTGATCATTCATAACGTCGTCGAACTTGAGCAGCTGCTTGCGGATGTCAAAGTTGCGGCCTTCGACCTTGGCCTGCGCACGCTCAAGCGACTTGTTCACCCAAGGGTGCACAATCGCCTCGCCCTCTTCCATGCCAAGGGTTTTGAGCACCTTGTCCAAACGGTCAGAGCCGAAGATCCGCATCAGGTCATCTTCAAGGCTTAGGTAGAACGATGTACGGCCCGGGTCACCCTGACGCCCTGAACGACCGCGCAGCTGGTTGTCGATGCGTCGGCTCTCGTGGCGTTCGGATGCCAATACAAAAAGGCCACCGGCGGCAAGCACCTTCTGTTTTTCATCTTCATGCTCGGCCTCGATGCGCTTGCGCACTTCTTCGGGGTCGGCCTCGGGATCAGCTGTGATGGCCTCCAGTACCTTCATCTCGACATTGCCGCCGAGCTGAATGTCGGTGCCGCGGCCCGCCATGTTCGTGGCGATGGTTACAGCGCCAAATTTACCGGCGTCCGCGATGATCTGCGCTTCTTGCTCGTGCTGGCGTGCGTTCAGAACATTGTGCGCAATGCCCTCCGCCTTGAGCGCTTCCGAGAACATCTCGGATTTGTCGATGGAAGTGGTGCCGACCAGAACCGGCTGCCCCTTTTCATGGGCTGCCTTGATTTCGTCGATCATGGCTTTGTATTTTTCCTGCCCCGTGCGGAAGACCTTGTCGTCTTCATCCAAGCGCGCAATTGGCTTGTGGGTTGGGACCTCGACCACACCAAGACCATAAATCGTGGCAAATTCCTCGGCCTCGGTCGCAGCCGTACCAGTCATGCCCGCCAGTTTGTTGTAGAGGCGGAAATAGTTCTGGAACGTCACCGATGCCAATGTCTGGTTCTCGGGCTGAATCTGCACGCCTTCCTTAGCTTCGATGGCTTGGTGCAAACCGTCGGACAGACGGCGACCAGCCATCATACGCCCGGTAAATTCATCAATCAGAACAACATCGCCATTGCGAACGATGTAGTCCTTGTCTTTCTGAAACAGCTTGTGGGCGCGCAAACCCTGATTGACGTGGTGCACGATGGACGTGCTTTCAGGGTCATAGAGCGACGCCTCGGGCTCGATCAGACCACGCACGCGCAACTGTTCTTCCAGAAATTCGTTACCTTCATCGGTGAAGGTGACGTTCTTCTGCTTCTCATCGAGAGTAAAGTGATCTTCCTCGATCAGCGGAATGATACCGTCGATAGTCACGTACATCTCGGACCGGTCGGCCAAGGGGCCGGAAATGATCAAAGGCGTCCGCGCCTCGTCGATCAGGATACTGTCGACCTCGTCCACAATGGCGTAGTTGTGGCCGCGCTGGACCATATCCTCGATCGTGGGCTTCATGTTGTCGCGCAGATAGTCGAACCCAAGCTCGTTGTTGGTCGCATAGGTCACGTCACAGGCATAGGCCGCGCGCTTGGCGTCTTCGTCCATGCCTGCAATAGCGACGCCGGTGGTCAGGCCCAAGGCACCGAACACTTTGCCCATCCATTCCGCATCGCGCTGGACGAGGTAGTCATTCACGGTCACAACGTGAACGCCCTTACCAGTCAGCGCATTCAGATAGGTGGCGAAGGTTGCGGTCAGGGTTTTGCCTTCACCGGTCTTTTGCTCGGCGATGTTGCCCTGATGCAAAAAAATGGCACCTAGAAGCTGGGTGTCGTAGGCGCGCAGTCCAAGCGTGCGCTTGGCAGCTTCGCGGCAATTGGCAAATGCCTCAGGCAGGAGGTCATCCAGGTTCTCGCCATCCATCGCGCGTTTGGCCAGGGCTTCGGTCTTGTCCTTCAGCCCTTCATCACTGAGCGCTTCGAATTCCGGCTCAAGCGCATTGATCTTTTCGACCAGCGGACGCGCGCCCTTGACCTTGCGATCATTGGGTGTGCCAAACACCTTCTTGGTGAGAGTTCCGAAACCGAGCATGCGTTCTCCAGCCGATCAATTCATGTTGTGCAGCAATTGCTTGCCGGACGCGCGCCAAGCCCATAAATACGGTGGGCGAAAACCGGCCCGGGCCGCGTCCATAGGGCGATGTAAGGGTCACGCGAAACCGTGTCAATGCGCGCCTCAGGTGGGGCGCCGAAGCCCAAGGACTGTTCCATGAAAAAACGTTTCCTTTCCCTGCCAGCGCTTGGTCTGGTCGCCGCTATGGCGTTGCCTGCCGCTGCACAGGATGCAGACACGGTTGTGGCGACTGTAAATGGCACTGATATCACCATCGGTCACATGATCGTGGCACGCGCATCTTTGCCGCAACAATTCCAACAACTGCCCAACGACGTGCTGTTCAATGGCATCCTTGAACAGCTGATCAACCAGACCCTGCTGTCGCAAGCATTTGATGGCGAATTGCCGAAACGCACCGAACTGCAGATCGAAAATGAGACACGTTCCTTGACGGCGGGCGAAGAACTGGAAAGCCTGTTTCAAGAGAAGCTGACGGACGAAGCGATCCAGTCCGCCTATGACGCCAAGTACGAAGGCGTAACGCCGCAGGAAGAATACAACGCCTCGCACATCCTTGTGGAAACCGAGGAAGAGGCGAAGGCGATCAAAGCAGAGATTGAAGGCGGTGCCGATTTTGCCGCGACCGCTCGGGAGAAATCGACTGGTCCGTCAGGCCCGAACGGTGGTGAGCTTGGCTGGTTCGGCAGTGGCGCCATGGTGCCCAGCTTTGAAACGGCTGTCATCGCGCTTGAAGTGGGCGAAGTATCGGACCCCGTGCAAACTCAGTTCGGCTGGCATGTGATCATCCTGAACGAAACCCGCACCCCGGAAGCCCCAGCGTTGGATGAGGTGCGCGAAGAATTGACCGAGGAAGTGCGCGGTACCACCGTCGAAACCTACGTTGCGGAACTGACTGCCGGTGCGCAGATCGATCAATCAGGTGCTGCCGAAGTCGATCCATCGGTGCTGTCCGACTTGACGCTGGTGGAATAACATATGGCTGGCGCACTGCCGCGATCGCCTCTGGCACCCGATCATTTCCCCGACATGCCACCCATTGACGGACTGACCTTCGCAGCAGCAGCTGCGGGGGTGCGTTACTCCGGACGCTTGGATGTTATGCTTGCCATATGCGCTCCGGGAACGACGATTGCAGGTATGTTCACAAAATCATCGACACGCGCCGCACCGGTTCTGGATTGTCAGGCAAAGCTGGGACACTCCAGTGATACGGGCGCGGCCATTCTTGTGAACGCCGGGAATGCCAACGCCTTTACGGGCAGAAATGGAACGGACGCCGTGGCAACCTTGGTTGGTGCAACCGCGGACGCTGCAGACCTGCCGGAAAGCCGTATCTTTACAGCATCCACAGGGGTCATTGGCGAGCCATTGCCATACGACAGGATCACGGCACATCTGGCGGATTTGGTGGATAGCCAGTCATCGGCCGCGATTGGGGATGCCGCTGCGGCCATCATGACGACGGACACGTACCCTAAGGGCGCCACCCAAACGGTAACCATCGATGGGAAATCCGTGAAGATCGCTGGCATCGCCAAGGGCAGCGGCATGATTGCGCCAGATATGGCCACCATGCTGGTGTACATCTTTACAGATGCGAAGATTGGGCAGGATGAGTTGCAAGGCTTGGTAAGCGAAACCTCTGATCAAACCTTCAATTGCATCACAGTAGACAGCGACACCTCAACCTCGGACAGCCTGCTTGTTGCTGCAACAGGGGTCAGTGGTGTGGATGTTGCCGGAAATGCAGACTTCGCGCACGCGCTCCATGCGGTCATGTTGGACTTGGCACACCAGGTTGTCCGCGATGGCGAAGGGGCGACGAAGTTCGTGGAAATTGAAGTGACTGGATGCACGGATAAGGCAGCGGCCAAAACCCATGGCCTGTCCATCGCCAACTCTCCGCTCGTTAAAACAGCCATCGCCGGAGAAGATCCCAACTGGGGCCGCGTCGTCATGGCCGTTGGCAAATCCGGTGCACCTGCGGATCGTGATACGCTGTCGATCTGGTTCGGGGATATTCTGGTTGCAGAGAATGGTTGGGTCAGTGCGACTTATCGCGAAGAAGATGCCGCAGCGCATATGAAGGGTGATCACATCCGCATTAGCGTCGATTGCGGCATGGGGTCAGGAAAAGCTACCGTTTGGACCTGCGATTTGACCCACGGATACATTGACATCAACGCGGATTATCGGTCGTGAAAACAGTTCTTGTTTCTGCCGTCGCGTTGATCGACGTGGACGGTCGCGTGTTGATCGCGCAGCGCCCTGAAGGAAAATCCATGGCCGGGTTGTGGGAGTTCCCGGGGGGCAAGGTCGAGGTCGGGGAAACACCCGAAGCAGCCCTGATCCGCGAATTGCAGGAAGAATTGGGGATTGATACCTGGCAATCGTGCTTGGCCCCCCTCACTTTCGCAAGCCACAGCTATGATGATTTTCATCTATTGATGCCACTCTTTGCCTGCAGAAAATGGGACGGCACGCCGAAATCGCAGGAAGGGCAGGCATTAAAGTGGGTCCGTCCGAAGGACTTGCGGGACTATCCTATGCCCGCAGCCGACCTGCCCCTGATCCCCGTTCTCCGAGATTGGCTGTAACATCGGGTAACAATATTCTTAAACTGTCAAAAAAAGTGACGGTTTTGTAACATTGTTGATGACTTATTAACCTTCGTACTTATAGTTGAAGCATAACTTTCTTTTTGGGGAGGAAAGTCATGCTACGCACGATTGCTATGGGCAGCGCCATTCTTATTCAGGGGATCTATGTCAGAACCCTTCCGGATGGACGAGTGACTGTCAGAGTTGACGGGGCTCACTATTCTGGAACTCCCGTTTCGCAAGCTGCCTAACGCGACAATATGAAAAAGGGGACGGTGTTTTGCACCGTCCCCTTTTTCATTTCCAATTGCAGGGTGCTTACTCGAGCGTCCGCGTGATCTCTTCCCGTTCGAAGATCTCGATCACATCTTGTGGGCGGATATCGTCGTAGTTTTCGAACGCCATACCGCATTCCTGACCCGACTGAACCTCGGCCACTTCATCCTTGAAGCGCTTCAGCGTCTTCAACGTACCTTCGTGGATAACCACGTTGTCGCGCAGCAAACGTACACCTGCGGACCGACGCGCCACACCTTCGGTGACCAGACAACCCGCGACCTTCCCGACACCAGACACCTTGAAGACTTCCTTGATCTCGGCATATCCGATGAAGTTTTCACGGATCTCGGCACTCAGCAGACCAGATGCAGCAGCTTTCACATCATCCACAAGATCATAGATGACCGAGTAGTAGCGAATTTCGACACCCTTCTGGTTTGCCGTGTTCCGGGCCGATGCGTTTGCACGCACGTTGAAGCCCATGATCGGTGCACCAGACGCCTCGGCCAAACCAACGTCGGTTTCGGTGATGGCGCCAACACCCGAGTGCAATACGCGCACGCGCACCTCGTCGTTGCCGATCTTTTCCATCGCCTGAACAATGGCCTCGGCAGACCCTTGTACGTCCGCTTTGACAAGGATTGGCAATTCGCTGACATTCTCATCCGCCTTGGCATTCGCCATCAGCTGTTCGAGGGTCGTCGCCGCACCAGCCGCCGCGCGTTTGTCCTTGGCCGCTTTCTCACGATATTCGGCGATTTCGCGCGCCTGCGCTTCAGTCTCTGTCACGTTTAGAACGTCGCCTGCCTCGGGCGTGCCGTTCAGGCCCAGAACCTCGACCGGCACCGACGGGCCCGCCTCTTTCACGCGCTCGCCCTTGTCGTTGATCAGCGCACGGACCTTACCGTACTGCTCACCCACAACAAAAATATCACCCTGACGCAGCGTACCTGTCTGAATCAGAACGGTGGCCACTGGACCGCGGCCAACATCAAGCTGCGCCTCGATCACCGCACCTTGGGCGGCACGATCAGGGTTAGCTTTCAGTTCGAGGATCTCGGCCTGAAGCGCGATGGCCTCCAGCAACTCGTCAAGTCCCTGACCGGTGATGGCGGACACTTCAACATCCTGTACCTCACCCGACATCTTCTCGACGATGACTTCGTGCTGCAGCAAGTCAGTACGCACTTTGTCCGGGTTCGCCTCGGGCTTGTCGCATTTGTTGATTGCCACGATCATCGGCACTTCGGCGGCTTTGGCGTGGTTGATGGCCTCAATGGTCTGCGGCATCACGGCGTCATCCGCCGCAACCACCAGAACCACGATATCGGTGACCTGTGCACCGCGCGACCGCATCGACGTGAAGGCCGCGTGACCGGGTGTATCCAAGAAGGACAGCACCGCGCCGCCATCGGTTTTCACCTGATAGGCACCGATATGCTGGGTAATGCCACCGGCTTCGCCAGCAACAACCTTGGCATCGCGGATTGCGTCCAGAAGCGAGGTTTTACCGTGGTCAACGTGGCCCATGATAGTGATGACCGGCGGACGACCTTCCAGATCCTCGTCGCTATCCTCTATTTCCTTGATCACGTCTTCGACGTCGGCATCAGACACACGTTGTACCTTGTGGCCGAACTCTTCGATGATCAGCTCTGCGGTATCAGCGTCAATGGTCTGGTTCTGCGTGACCATCATGCCGTTGTTCATCAACGCCTTGACCACGTCGCCTACGCGTTCGGCCATACGGTTTGCCAGTTCCGAAACGACAATGGCTTCTGGCAGGTTCACAGTGCGCATGACCTTTTCACGCTCAACCGAACCACCCATTGCTTTCTGCCGGGCGCGTTCCTGCTTGCGCTTCATAGCTGCCATGGAGCGCTGGCGACCACCATCGCCCGACAGGGCTTGGTTCAGAGTCAGCTTGCCAGAGCGGCGTCCACCATCATCACCGCGTCCCCGGTTGTTGGGACGCTGGTCACGATCACGGTCTGTCTTGCGCGGCGTGGATGCGGGTTGAGCTTGCCGCTGCGCCGGCTTCGGCGCCTCGGTCGGGGCCGCAGCAGCAGCCTGCGCAGCAGCTGCCGCTTCGGCCGCTTTGCGCTTCTCTTCTTCTTCCTTGGCCTTCAAGGCTTGCTCACGCTCGCGTTCGGCCTGTTCCTTGGCTTCCGCTTCGGCGCGGCGACGCTCGCGTTCAGCCTCGCGGGCCTTTTCCTCGGCTTCGCGTTTTGCGGTCTCTTCGACCTCGCGTGCCTTGGCGGCTTGCACGGCCTTCAGGCGGCGCTCCATCTCGGCATCAGAAATACCAGCAGGGCGACGGCTTGGATCACCAGCAGAACCACCACCAGCGCCAGCAGGCTTTGCGGCACCCGGCTTGGGCACCACAACGCGCTTGCGTTTGGTTTCGACGACGACATTCTTGGTCCGCCCGTGGCTGAAACTCTGTTTCACATTGCCCGGACGCGCGCCGCTGCGCAGACCCAAAGTCTTCTTCCCGTCAGTATCGCTCATAAAGCTCGTCTATCCTTCCCGGCGGCCCTTGCCGCCGTCATATTCGCGCACGCCGCGTAAACGGTTGGCTTCCTCTACAACACGTTGCGTGAGTCCACCAGAGGCGAGCGCCCCATGTATCACAGTTTGACGGCCAAAGGCCAAACCCAACTCATCTGCCGTCAGCCAGCCAATATACGTTCCGAAATGCGGCGTACTCAACTTGGACTTGCCACGGCCCGAACCATCAACCGCCTGGATCAGAACATGCGCCTCTTCTATCTGGAGCATATTCTTGACTTTTTCATAGCCTGCTACGGCGCGTCCGCCTTTGCGGGACAATGCGATCAAATCGACCACACGCCGCGCCAACTGCCGCTCGACCTCGTCGACCAGATCGTCTTGCACCTGCACGGGTTGCTTAGCGCCCCGCGCAAACAATTTCTTCTTAACAGCCTTGTCCAAGGCCGACCGATCCGCGGCGACATAGATACCACGACCGGGCAACTTGCCCGCAATGTCCGGCACGATCTGTGCATCCGGACCCACGACAAAGCGGATCAACCCGTACTTGGGTTGCACCTCGCCCGTGGCAATGCACTTGCGCTCCGGTCCATCCGACCGATCCTTTGAGACGCCACCGCGACCCATCAGGCTCACCCGAGGCCTGAGATCAGGCCTCGGCCTCCTCGGTCAGTTCTTCGCCGTCTTCTTCCGCTGCTTCAGCTTCCAATTCAGCGGGGTCGACCCAGCCCAGAAGGATACGCGCCGTCATGACCAATTGCTGTGCCTCTTCCAAAGACATATCGAAAGGTTCCAGAACACCATCGTCCTTGTGACGTTCGCCATCGACGGTTGTCCAGCCACCGGCCAGTTCCCAGTCTGCGCATGTTGCAAAATCTTCGAGGGTTTTGACGTCGTCTTTGGCGAGCGCCTCTACCATTTGGGGTGTAAGCCCATCGAATTCAATAAGGCTGTCCTCGGCACCCATGCTGCGTGCGTTGTCCAGCGCCGCCTTGGCTTGCGCTTCCAGAACGTCACGGGCGCGGGCCTGCAGTTCTTGAGCGGTGCCTTCGTCCACACCGTCGATGACCAGCAGTTCATCCAGTTCGACGTAAGCCACCTCTTCGAGGTTGGTGAACCCTTCGGAGACCAAAAGCTGAGCAAAGAACTCGTCCAGATCCAGATTGTCCATGAATAGCTTGGTGCGCTGTTCGAATTCGGCCTGACGGCGCGCCGATTCCTCGGCCTCGGTCATGATGTCGATGTCAAGGTTGGTCAGTTGGCTCGCCAGACGCACGTTTTGACCGCGACGACCGATGGCCAGCGAAAGCTGCTCTTCGGGCACAACAACTTCGATCTTACCGGCTTCTTCATCCAGAACCACCTTGCTCACCTCCGCGGGTTGCAATGCGTTCACGAGGAACGTGGGTTGATCCTCATTCCATGGAATGATGTCGATCTTTTCGCCTTGCAGCTCGTTCACAACGGCCTGCACGCGAGAGCCGCGCATACCAACGCAGGCACCGACAGGGTCGATAGAGTTATCATAGGAAATGACAGCGATCTTCGCGCGCGAACCGGGGTCGCGGGCTACGGCCTTGATCTCGATGATGCCGTCATAAATCTCTGGCACTTCCATCTTGAACAGCTCGGCCATGAACTCGGGCGCTGTGCGGCTCAGGAAAATCTGCGGGCCGCGCTGCTCGCGGCGCACATCCTTGATGTAGCAGCGGATACGATCATTGGGGCGGTATGATTCGCGGCCAATCTTTTCGTTGCGACGCAGGATGGCTTCGCCAGCACCCACGTCCACGATGACGTTGCCGTATTCCTCGCGCTTGACCAGCGCGTTGATGATGGTGCCCGCACGATCCTTGAATTCTTCGAACTGACGGTCACGCTCGGCTTCACGCACCTTTTGCAGGATCACCTGCTTGGCAGATTGCGCGGCGATGCGGCCCATCTCGACCGGGGGGACTTCCTCGACAAAGGTATCACCGACGGCGGGGTTTTCCATATATTGCTTCGCTTGCTCAATGGTGAACTCAGCCTGGTAGTTTTCCAGCTCTTCTTCCTCGACCACGGTGCGGACGCGGGTGAAGGTCGCTTTACCCGTCTTGCGGTCGATCGACACACGAATGTCCATCTCGGCGCCGTAGCGGGACTTGGCGGCGCGGGCGAGCGATTCTTCCATCGCCTCGACCACCAAACCTGGGTCGATCATCTTTTCGCGCGCAACAGCTTCTGCGGTTTGCAGCAGCTCAAGCTGGTTTGCAGATGTAATGGCCATCAGCTTTCCTCCTCTGACCCTTCGGTCTGAATCTCGTCAAAATTGTCTTCGTTCAACACGCCCGCAGCTTTGCGCTGGCGCAGCATTTCCTTGATCAGCTCGTCCGTCAGGACCAGCTTGGCATCGCTCAACCAATCGAACTTGAGGCCGATGGTGATCTCTTCGCCGTTGCCGCCACCCGGGACGTTGATCAGCACCTCGTCATCCTCGACACCTGCCAGCACACCCTTGAAGCGGCGGCGTCCGTCGATCAGCTCGTCTGTTTCCAGTTTCGCGTCGTAGCCTTCGAACATGTCGAAGTCCTTGAGACGCGTCAGCGGGCGGTCAATACCGGGTGACGACACTTCGAGCGTGTAGGCATCCAATATAGGATCCTCGACATCCAGTGTCGCGCTGACCGCAGTAGAGATCGCACCGCAATCGTCGACCTCAATACCGCCATCGGGCTTGTCGGCCATGATCTGCAACGTCGTTTCCTTGCCGCTCATCAGCCGAATGCGCACCAATTCATACCCCAGATCCTCGATCACCGGAGTGATGATCTCGGCCAATCTGCGGTCGATGGCTGCTTTGGCGATCAGGTCGTTGGTCATAGTGTCCAAGCACAAAAAAACGGGCGCGCGGCCCGTTGATGTTTCCCGGTGGAGCGTTGGGTTTGGACCCCAGCGCGCCGCTGATGAAAGGCATATACGCATGAGGGGGTGAGTCTGCAAGCCCCTCAGGTCATCCACCACCGCTCGGCCATACGCAGGTTGTCCAGCGGCCAGGATTTTCCGACCGTCACGGGTACTGTAACCGATCGACTGGCGATGTGTGTCGCGACATGTGCATTGGGCAATGTCTGGAAATCACGGGGGTCTGCGTAGTCATCCAAAACAACCACATCCGCCACATCAACCAGCCCATCCCGCAGCGCTTCGCCGCGCACCTTGTCAGCGCTGAATTGAACGAACTCCACGCTGTCGAACCAACCCGCATTCTGCTTCCAGTGGTTTCTCACCCGAGTGCCAATGAAATGGCGGCCCTCATCAAGTTTCTGGACTTCGTACATTCCAGTTCCCGTGGCGCCACGCACCTCGAACCCCGGCTGCGCCAGCAGGTAAGGTAGGCTCGGGTTGGGCGCGTCCAAAGTGATCTGAAGGGTCAGCGGGTCCAACACCTCAATATTCCAGATCAAACCCGACACAGCGGACGCATCAAAGGCAGTGCCATCGTGGAATGTTACACCTTCACGCAGGCCGAACCGCCAAACGCGGGCATCTGCATCAGACGACCAGTCTGTCGCCAACTCACCGCGCAGGGTCCCATCGGCTGCAATCTCGGTCAGGTTGTCGAACAAGGTCGCCGTGACAGCCTGATCGAACAAGTCAGGCGACAAGGCCGCCCGCAACCGCCCGCCCCGACGCGGCAACGCAGACGCACCGGTTGCCGCCAGCAAGGCTGCGGCAGCACCTGATGCAAAGAGCGCGCGGCGGTCGATCCGAGTCATTTTCCTGCAATCCTGTCCATGGTGCGCACCAGTTCAGCCGAAATTCCCGGTTCAGACAAGGCATGACCGGCATTGCGGACCATTTTCAGCTCACCCATCGGCCACGCCTGCGACAGCGCATAAGCGCTATCCGGGGGGCAGATCATATCATAGCGGCCTTGCACAATTGTGCCGGGAATATGCTTGATCCGACCCGCATGGGCGAGGATTTGACCGTCAAACTCCAGGAAACCGGCATTGGTGAAGTAATGATTCTCAAGCCGTGCAAAGGCGCGTGCATAGTCCCCGGGGGCTTCAGCCCCCGACCCGGAGGAATGGATCGACGCCAGCGCGTTCTCCCAAGCCGACCATGCGCGGGCAAAGCGCGTTTCAAGCGCGACATCGCCGGAAAACAGCCGCCGGTGGTAGGCCCCAATCAGATCGCCCCGTTCGTCTTCAGGGATCAGCCCTTCAAACCTGGCCCAGACCTCGGGCCAGAACTTGCCTGCCCCGCCGCCATAAAACCAGTCCAGCTCAGCCTGCGTCATCAGAAACACGCCTCGCAGAACCAGGTTGCGGACGCGCGACGGGTGCGCTTCGGCATAGATCAGGGCCAGGGTTGCACCCCAACTGCCGCCAAAGACAATCCAGGCGTCTATGTCCAGCGTCTTGCGAATCATTTCGATGTCATCAACCAGATGCCACGTCGTATTGTTCATCACCGAAGCGTGCGGACGGGACCGTCCACATCCACGCTGATCAAACAGGATAATCCGGTAGTGTTCCGGGTCGAAGTACCGCCGCATCGCCGGACTGCACCCGCCACCGGGGCCGCCATGCAGAACGACGACAGGCACACCATTTGGATTGCCGCATTGCTCGACATAAATCCGGTGCCCCTGCCCAACTTCGAACATCCGTTGGTCGTAGGGGTCCATAGGCGGGTACAGATATTGTACCGCGCGCTTTTGATCGCTGTGTTTGTCCATTACTGACCTACATAGGGCTTGAGAGCCACATGAGCATACGGAGACGCAAATGCAAACGCATCAAACCACCGTTGACCCCTCGGAAATCGCAAAATTCGAGGCGATGGCAGCGGAATGGTGGGACCCGAACGGGAAATTCAAGCCGCTGCATATGCTGAACCCGTGCCGGTTGGATTACATCACGACACAAATTGCTGCGGAGTTTGATCGGGATCTGACCGGACCAAAGGCATTCGAAGGGCTGCGCATTCTAGATATTGGATGTGGTGGCGGGCTGTTGTCCGAACCCATGGCACGTTTGGGGGCAGAGGTCGTGGGCGCGGATGCGGCAGAGCGCAACATCCCCGTGGCACAGGTTCATGCCGAACAGTCTGGCCTGACCATCGACTATCGCCACACCACGGCCGAGGATATGGCAGCCGCTGGTGAGCAGTTCGACGTCGTTTTGAACATGGAGGTCGTAGAACATGTGGCCGACCCCCTCAGCTACCTGACCGCCTGTCGCCAACTTCTGAAGCCAGGTGGGTTGCATATCTGTTCGACAATCAACCGGAATCCCAAATCCTATCTCATGGCCATTATCGGGGCTGAACATGTGATGCGCTGGCTGCCGAAGGGCACACATGAATGGAACAAGTTCATCACCCCGGACGAACTCTTTGATTTGATGCGGAATGCGGGCCTGGACCCGGTGGATCGCAAGGGGTTCATCTTCAATCCACTGACATGGGGTTGGAAACTGTCGGACACAGATCTGAGCGTGAACTACGTCACGGCCAGCATCAATCCGGCTTAGGTTTATTGGACATCTGCTCGCGCAGTTGGCGCAGGATCGGCAACGTTGCACGCACGCTGTCCTCGCCCAGCTTGTCGATCACATCGCCCACCATGGGGGCGATCGCGCTCAACGCTTGATCACGGGCGCGCCGACCGGCAGGGCTGATGGCGATCATCTTGCGGCGGGCATCGTCCCAGTCGGGGCGGATATGGATGTAACCGGACCATTCCAAACGGCTCAGCGTGTTGGTCATGGCCCCGCGGGTGACATTGAATGTTTCGGCCAGTTGCGCCGGGCTGCGCTCACCTTCGTGCCAGGCCAGGTGGTTCAGAACCGAAAAATGGGAAATCTCCATCCCCTTGGGCAACACGCGGCTGAGGCGGTTGCGAACCATCTGGTCCGCCGCCAACACTTCGCTGAACAGCGAAATGGCAAGTGCGTTTTTTTCCGTGCTCATGCGCCATCAGGGGCCTTCAAAAGCGCGCGCGTTGTCCCGCGAGGGGATACGGCGGCGGGCCTCGGCCACCTTTTCCAAGTCTAGATCAAAGACATAAATGCCGGGCGCCGTGCCTGCGTCAAGTACGACCTCGCCCCAAGGATCGACAACCAGACTGTGTCCGTAGGTGTCCCGGGTCTTGTGCAAAGCACTGGAATGCGTGCCTGTCTGGGCGGGGGCCAAGACCCAAGCCCCGCCTTCGATCGCGCGCGCTCGCAGCAAACTGTGCCAATGGGCCGCACCGGTGACGGGCGAAAAGGCAGCCGGAAAGGTCAGAATTTGTGCCCCCGCTGTAACCAGAGCGTCAGCCAATCTGGGAAAGCGCATATCATAGCAAATGGCCATCCCAACGGCGCCACAGTCGGCTTTGGCCAATACAGCACGGTTGCCAGGTTGGTATCCTGCCGACTCTTGGAACGTCTCTGTATTGTTGATCGCGACGTCAAACATATGAATTTTGTCGTACTGCGCGACGATGTCCCCGCGGGGACAAATCAAGAAGGAACGGTTTAACAACCGTTTGTCTTCTGTATCACTCTTAAGCCCAAGCGAACCGATCAGAATATGTACATCGTTTTGCTTGGCCAGATCACGTAGCGCAGCAAGGGTCGGGTCATCATCCTGATGGTGCAGCACATCATGCTGATGCGTGCGGCTCGTGCTGACGCAGTTCGTGACCTCGGGGGTCAGGATGAACTCGGCACCCATATCGACGGCCTGCTGCACCATCTGAACGGTCCGGGGCAGATTCGCCACCGGATCGTCAGATACATTCAGCTGCAACAGCGCCGTTTTCATTTATGCGGCAAGCAACGGATCAAGCTTGCCTGCACGCTCGAGAGCATAGAGGTCGTCGCAGCCGCCCACATGGGTGTCACCGATAAAGATCTGCGGCACGGTCCGGCCACCGTTGGCGCGTTGAATCATCTCAGCCTTACGCTTCGGTTGGGCAAGCACGTTCACTTCGGAGAAGGTCACACCTTTTTCGTTCAGCAGACGTTTGGCCGCGTGGCAAAAGCCACACAAGGGCGACGTATAGATTTCGACAGCTTTCATGGCGCAGGTCCTTTTGGCGCAAATATCAGGTTGCGGCGTATTTAGGCATCTTTCGCAACCCGCGCCAGTACAGCCACGCACACCTCTGTTGCACCTGCCGCACGGCAGGCTTCGGCACAGGCGGCCAGAGTTGCACCCGTTGTCATGACGTCATCGACAAGTATGACAGGCCTGTTGACGATACGGTGACGACGGCGCGGCGTGACCCTGATCGCGTCATCAAGGATATCGGCACGCTCGGCCTTGGTCTTGCCATCTAGGGATGGCGTGCGACGCGGGCGCTCGAGAAGATCGGCACAAACCTCATGTCCGGTCATCGCAGACAGGTGTGTCGCAATCAGAGCCGACTGATTATAGCGGCGCTTCACCAACCGCATCCAATGAAGGGGCACCGGCGTAATAAGCGCATTGTCAGCCGCCATGCCGGCCACTGCTTGCTGCATCCATCCCGCTGCGGGCTTGGCGATTTCCTGTCGATCCCCATGCTTAAGTTGTAGAACCAGCTTGCGCCCCATGCCGGTGTAAATCAGCGCCGCACGCCCATGTTTCCAAGGCTTTGGAGCGCGCAGGCAGGCGTCACAATGCACCACCTCGTCCTGTGCGGAGCCGGGCAAAGGCGTACTGCAACTGTCACATACCGTGCCGCCCACAAAGGCGGTCTTACCCCAGCAGACACCACATAGGCCAAAGTCACTGTCCACCATGTCTCCGCACCCCAGACAACGCGGGGGATAGATCGCAGTGAGTGCTGTTTGTAAAAGCCCCATGCCTGTCCTACCTATGCCGCCATGACGCAGCCCACTCCATTGACCGATTTGCAGGCCTTGACCCGCAACCGTGCCCGCGCCGATGCCTCTGCCCTGTTTCTGCAAGAGGCAGCGCGGGATGAGATTGAGGATCGGGTGAC
The DNA here is from genome assembly GCF_059611725.1 of Tateyamaria sp. LSS28. Classification (NCBI taxonomy): domain Bacteria; kingdom Pseudomonadati; phylum Pseudomonadota; class Alphaproteobacteria; order Rhodobacterales; family Roseobacteraceae; genus Tateyamaria; species Tateyamaria sp. LSS28. The sequence continues at coordinate 784,118 of NZ_JCAPFI010000001.1, forward strand.
GATGGTTAACAAATCCTTTTCATCAGCCGGAATTGTGGCCGCATTTCCAGACGTGTGGCAAGGGCGCATAGGCGTTGCACAGGTTGTGGAGGAAGCCGAGACGCTGCCCTTCTCACCGGGTGAACACGATTTATTGATCCACAGCCTTGGCTTACATTGGGCAAATGATCCCGTTGGCCAGCTGATTCAATGCCGCCGCGCGTTGCGGCCCGATGGGTTATTGCTGGCTGTGGCTTTGGGTGGGCAAACGTTACACGAATTGCGAGCTTGCCTTGCCGAGGCCGAGATTGCCGAAACCGGGGGTCTGTCCCCACGCGTAGCGCCAATGGCAGAGGTGCGCGACCTTGGCGCACTCTTGCAAAGGGCTGGATTGGCCTTGCCCGTGGCAGATACCGTTCCGCTGCGCGTCCAATATCAATCCATGTGGCATCTGATGCGTGACTTGCGCGCCATGGGCGAGAACAACGCACTAAGCGCGCGGTCACGCATTCCGCCCCGACCCCGCATTCTGAAACGTGCTGCGGACATCTATGCAACGACGTTTCCCGGGGATGACGACGGAATTATAGCAAGCTTCGAGTTGATTGTTCTTACCGGATGGGCCCCCGATGACACTCAACAAAAACCACTACGTCCCGGATCAGCACAGGCGCGTTTGGCAGATGCACTTCGTACGGACGAAACGTCGCTGCCAGATTGACCTGTAAGTAAAACCGTTTATCTGAGGCCCATTGCAGACCAGGATATGACCCAGATGCTTGATACCAGCAAAACTGCGACCCGCCCAACCCATGCGGCGGACGATCACCCGGCGATTCCGGCAGCGCGCGTGGGCATCCTGTTGGCCAACCTTGGGACGCCAGACAATTACGACTACTGGTCGATGCGCCGCTATCTGGGCGAGTTCCTGTCGGACAAGCGTGTCATCGACTACAGCCCGTGGATCTGGCAGCCGCTGTTGCAATTGATCATCCTGACCAAGCGTCCGTTTTCATCAGGTGCTGCATACAAATCGATCTGGAACGAAGACGCAGGCGAAAGCCCCTTGATGACCATCACCAAGGACCAGACTGCCAAGATCAAAGACGCCATGCACGCGCAGTACGGCGATCAGGTCATGGTCGATTTCTGCATGCGTTACGGTAATCCGTCGACCAAATCCAAAGTGCGCGAGATGGTCGAGGCGGGGTGTCAGAAGATCCTGTTCTTCCCACTATACCCTCACTACGCCGGTGCCACGTCAGCCACCGCAAACGACCAGTTCTTTCGCGCGTTAATGGAGGAAAAGTGGCAGCCAACTACGCGAACAGTCGAACCCTACTTTGAGCACCCAAAATATATTGAAGCGCTGGCCCAATCCATCGAACGTGCTTATGGCGATCTGGGTGCGCGTCCGGATATTCTGGTCTGCAGCTATCACGGTGTGCCACTGCGCTACCTGATGGAGGGCGATCCCTATCATTGTCAGTGCCAGAAAACGACTCGCCTGTTGAAAGAGCGGCTTGGCTGGGGTGACACCGAGATTACAACGACCTTTCAGTCAAAGTTCGGGCCGGAAGAGTGGCTAAAACCATATACTGTAGAAGAAGTGGCGCGGCTCGCCGAAGCTGGAAAAAAGAACATCGCCGTATGTGCACCTGCATTCTCAGCTGATTGCATCGAAACGCTTGAAGAGATCAATGAAGAGATCAAGGAAAGCTTTGAAGAAGCGGGCGGCGAGAGATTTACGTATATTCCGTGTCTGAACGATGATGACGCGCACATCGATGCATTGAGCACGGTGATCCAAGAAAACTTGCGCGGCTGGCTGGACTAGCTTTTCGCCCTTTAACAAAAAAAAGGCGGCTCACTTAGAGCCGCCTTTTTAATGATATTATTCCGCCAATTAGTCGGAAACAGCCGCCGCAACGAGAATCAGAAGCAGCAGGGGCAGAACGATGCCGCCCGAGGAGCTTTGCGTCTCTTCAACGATCACGGGAGCTTCGATAACAGGCTCGGCAGGTGCGCCGGCGAATGCGGTCGAAGCAGCAGCAGTCAGAGCAGCAGCGAGAACGAGTTTTTTCATATTAACCTCCAGTTACGCGCACCAACAATTATCATTGGAACGCACCCAAGACTTACCTCGTGAGTCTCTGTAAACAGCAATACCGGGCGATTGCAAACCATGTTTCAGGGACTTAGCCGCCGATCCGCCTTAATGTCGTCAAATTAGCAACACTTGAGTTCCGACATTCGCCATTTCGTACAGCTCTTCGATGTGTTCGTTGTACAAACCAATACATCCATTCGAAGATTTGCGACCAATCTTGCGTGTATCGTGGGTGCCGTGGATCCGGTAATAGGTCCAACTCAGGTGCAGTGACCGCGTACCAAGCGGGTTCTCAGGACCGGGACCGATATAGTCGGGCCACTCGGGGTTCCGCTTTTTCATGGACGGTGTTGGGCGCCAATCCGGCTTTGGATCTTTGAGGATCACACGGGTACGACCGCGACGGGTCAAATCATCAGTCAGCGGCACGCTGGAAGGGTAGAGCTTGTAGACTGTCTGCTCTGCGTTCCAGTAATGCACCGCACGACTGTCGATATCGACCAGGATCGCCCCGTTGCGCAGGTTGTCGAAATAAGGCTGCCAGTCCAACGAACGGAAGCTGGATACATTGCGTCGAGCGGACAATGTCGGGTCACGTGATGCCTGGCCAGCGGGAATGTTCTGTGCCAGCGCAGGCGCGCCAATCAACGCAGCGGAGCCGGCCAAAAAAGCACGCCGACTTGGTGTATTATACGATTTCTTGGACATTGAATGTCTCTCCGGTGGTGTAATCCTGCCAATCGGCGGAAGAATATTGCCTGAAAGCCGCAGTCGCAAATCAAACAGATGTCATCACGCAGCATCACGCCGATGTGGGTTTGTAATGCAACGTTCAAGCCGCTATCGAGTTATAAACAACAAAGATGATGTGCAGGAACAATGCGAATTTTCTCGGTCCTTCTGGTCGCTCTTATTACACTTGCGGCCTGTACAACACCCGAAGCGCCCACGCTTGGCGACGATGGACGTGCGCTGCCCCAACTCTATCGTATCCGCAACGGTGATACGGCCAAGCTCCAGTTCCGTATGCTGGATTCAGTCAATGCATTGCGCAGCGCACAGGGTGCTGCACCGGTTGAGCTTGATCCTCAATTGAACGCTGCAGCCGCGACGCACTCACGGGATATGTCTTTGCAGAATCGCCCCTGGCACTTTGGGTCTGATGGTTCATCACCGATCGATCGCCTGCAGCGCGTGGGCTACACCGGAAGCCTTATCGGCGAAAACATCTCGGAAACATACGAGACCGAGCTTGAGACCCTGGCCGCATGGATGGAACAGCCGGACACGCGCCGGACGATCCTTTCCCCGCAAGCACAAGACATGGGATTCGCCTGGTTCCAGGAGAGAAACGGCAAGATTTGGTGGACCATGGTGATGGCCAACCCTTCCAACACACCTCTGATTCCTACAGCCAACCCGTCAGCATCCCGCCTTGTGCCTGATCCCACACCCAATCCCGAAGAAACAGCCACGGATTCTACTGAAGAGGACGCGGTGATTATCACCACGCCTGCGAGCTGACTACGGGTTGATCTGGATCGGCGTGCCGTTGCGGACCATGGAGTAAACATCTTCCATCTCGCGGTTTGGAACGGCGATGCAGCCCCATGTCCAGTCACTACGCCGCCGCTTGAGTGGGCTGGACTCACCGTGAATAAAGATATCTCCGCCGGGCGGCTTGCCCAATGCCGCCGCCTCCGCCCGGTCCCGTGCGTTTGGGTATGAAATACCCAGCGACAAATGAAACTGGCTGTTCGGATTGCGACGATCAATAAGGTAAGTACCCTCGGGTGTGCGACCGTCGCCTTCAAAGAACTTGTCGCCGATCGGTGCAAATCCAAGGTCGATCACATAATCCTTGAGCACCTTGTCATCATTCAAAAGATACATGCGCCGCGCTTCCTTGTTCACCACGATGTAAGTGATGTCAGGCCCGTTATAGCTTTTGAATTTGCTTCGAGAAGAACAGGCGCCCAACGTCATAGCTGCGGCCCCGCCCATCATCAGATGTCTGCGCTTCATGAAAATCCTGTCCCAATGCGTCGTTTTTGTATTTGAGCCAAAAATACCACGGTTTATGTCGGCACGCCTAGCCAGATTTTGCCCGCACGGATCACCAGACTGTGATCACTTGTCCTTCAACTGCTCTTCAATCGCATCCAAGCGCTTCAATACTTCGTCTCGGTAACTGTCCGTCGCCGCATTACTTTCCTCTGCATGCGCATCCTGCATCGAATTGACGATCAGGCCGACCAACAGGTTCACCACGGCAAAGGTCGTGACCATGATGAAAGGAACAAAGAAAATCCACGCATAAGGATACACTTCCATCACTGGGCGGACGATGCCCATTGACCACGATTCAAGGGTCATGATCTGGAAAAGAGAGTAGGCACTCAGGCCGAGATCACCGAACCAATCGGGAAAGCTGCTTGCAAACAGCTTCGTTGCCATCACTGCGCCAATATAAAAGATCAACGCCATCAACAAAAACACACTGCCCATACCGGGCAGGGCAGTCACAAACCCTTCGACCACGCGGCGCAGGCTGGGCGCGACCGAAATGACGCGCAGAACCCGCAAGATCCGCAGGGCGCGCAAGACCGACAGACCCCCCGCATTTGGCACCAGCGCGATCCCGACAATCACGAAGTCGAACAGATTCCAGCCATTGCGAAAAAACCGGCCGCGGTAGGCGATCAGTTTGACGATGATTTCAGCCGTGAAGATGCTCAGGCATGCCTTGTCGATGGCGACGATCAATCCACCCGCAACTGACATCGCTGCCTCTGACGTCTCAAGCCCTAGCGTTATGGCGTTCAGGATGATGATCGCGATAATTGTGTTGGTAACACGCGGGCTTTCCAGCCAGCGGGCAAGGGCGATGCGGTCCATATGTGGTCTCCTTCACGCGGCGATATGGGCCAAACGGAAGGCACCGACAAGTTCGACATGGGCCGACCAGCGGAACTGGTCCACCGGCTGCACCCAATCCAGCACATATCCTGCGTTGCACAAAGTTTCGGCATCACGTGCAAAGGTCTGTGGATTGCACGACACATGGGCAATGACAGGCACCTGCGCCACGGCAAGTTCAGCAATCTGCGCAGCAGCCCCAGCGCGTGGCGGGTCGATCACGACAGCATCGAAGCGGGAAAGCTCATCAGGCAATAGGGGGCGACGAAAGAGGTCGCGGGTTTCAGTTGTGACCCGCTTAAGTCCTTGTGCCTGCCGCCAACCCACATCGAGGGCATACATCATTTCAGACGATCCTTCGACCGCATGCACCTCGGCGCTTTCCGCGAGGGGCAGCGCAAAGGTGCCGCAGCCGGCGAAAAGATCTGCCACCGATTTGGCTGATCCGACAATCTCTTTGACCAGATCCGTCAGTTTCATTTGCCCGTGTTCCGTGGCCTGGAGGAATGAACCGGGCGGCGGAACAACCTGCGCCTTGCCCATCCTTTGCGCTGGAGGAACGCGCATACCTATCAACTCGTCGTCCCAAGTCAGCCGGGCCAGGCGATACTGTTCGCAGAGTGCAGCCAATGTGATCCGCAGCGGGCCGTCCAGTGGCTTGCCGCCGGTGACGGCCACGTCCAAACCTTCCAGACTGTCTGTCACGGTGACAGCAAGCTCTGCCTTACGACTGGTCCCGACCAGGGCAAGGTCTTCGGACAGTTTCAATCCAGCCAGGAGTGCTGGTGTCACAAGGATGCAATCGGGCACGGAAATGATGGCATCTGATTTGCGGGCATGGAACCCGGCCATAGCCCCTTTCTTTGTGCGACGTGCCGCGAAAACTGCACGACGCCGCGACCGGTCAGACGAGGTTACTGTCGGTCGAATATCAGCCTCTAATCCAACGCTTTTTAACGCTATGACGACGATATCGCGCTTCCAATCAGCCACGAGCTGATCGCTTGCGTGCTGCATCTGACAGCCACCACAGGATCGGAAATGGGGGCAGGGCGGTGACACGCGATCAGCCGACGGCGTGTCAATCCGAGGCTCTGTCAGATGTGTTCCATCCAATATCCCGCTCACCACTTCACCCGGCAGAGCGAGCGGCACAAAGACCGGTCCAGGCGCGATACCATCGCCCTGCTGACCAAGTCGTTCAATCGTCACAGTTGTCATGTGCCGTGGCCTAACCGGACCTGTCCGTTTGCAAAAGCCCTATTCAGCAGCACGCGTGCTGATAAAGCCGCCGGACTGACGCCGCCAATAGCGCGCATACAGCCCGCCCTTGGCCAGCAAAGTATCATGCGGCCCTTCTTCGACGATGCGACCCTCATCCATGACGATGATCCGGTCCATCTCGGTCAAGGTTGATAGGCGGTGAGCAATGGCGAGCACGGTCTTACCCTCCATCACGCGGGACAGGGCTGACTGGATAGACGCCTCAACCTCGCTATCAAGTGCACTTGTGGCTTCGTCCAGCACCAAGATCGGGGCATCTTTGAGGATGGCGCGGGCCAAGGCGATGCGCTGGCGCTGACCGCCAGAGAGCTTCACGCCGCGCTCACCCAGATGAGCATCGTATCCTGTGCGCCCCTTGTGGTCCTGCAAATCAAGGATGAAGTCATGCGCTTCTGCCTTCTTTGCGGCAGCGATCATGTCATCTTCGGATGCGTCAGGGCGGCCATAAAGAATGTTCGCGCGCGCGGACCGATTGAACATGGCCGTTTCCTGCGTGACCATGCCAATGTTGTGCCGCAGGCTGTCTTGGGTCACATGGTTGATATCACTGTCGTCGATCAGAACCCGGCCTTGTTCTCCTTCGTAGAGACGCATTAGCAAGGAGACGAGCGTGGATTTACCAGCGCCCGACGCGCCCACAATTCCGACCTTTTCACCAGCGGCAATGTGCATGTTGATATCGGTGATCCCGCCCGTTTCCCGCCCATAGGAAAAACCGAGATGATCAAAGCGGATCTCTCCCTTCACGCCCACAAGTGGCAAAGCGTCTGCCGCGTCTTGCACGCGGGTGCGAGGGGTCAGGGTACGCATCCCATCTTCTACCTCACCCACATTGGAATAGATCGCCATAAGGGTGAAGCTGACCCATCCGGTCATCTGCGCAATGCGGATCGCAATAGCGCCTGACGCAACAATGTCACCAGGGGTCGCGATCCCTTGTCGCCACATCAGGATCGTGCCGCCCAGCAGGAACACAGGCAACAGACCCGCCAGTGCCATAAGGGCAAAGCGGAACCATGCGGACAGGATGCCAAAATCCACTGAGGTTTTGCGGAACCGACCCATGGCGTCCAAGGCTGCCTGATCTTCGTGATCATCGTGGGCGAACAGCTTGACGGTCTTGATGTTGGTAATCGTATCCACGACCTGCCCCGACACCATGGCACGCGCCGCCGCCCTTGCGGCGGATCGCTTGCGCACACGCGGCAGGTACCACCGGATCAGGGAAAAGTAAGCGACCAGCCAGATAGCAAACCCAACGGCCACACGCCAATCGATTGCCAGAAGCAACAGGATCGAACCCACCAACGACGCGAGCGCAAATGCCACCACGTTGATGAATTCCGATACGATATCGGTTACGGCGCGCGCGGCCTGCATCTGCTTTTGCGCGATGCGGCCGGCAAAATCGTCATCAAAGAACGTGACGGACTGGCCCAATGTCCAGCGGTGCAGGCGCGAAAGAACCAGAGGATTCACATTTGGCTGCACGATGATTGCGTTTGTAGCCGCGCTCAGCCCGAACAGGATTGGTCGCGCGATCAAGAAAAAGGCCAGCGCACCCGCCACAAGACCTACATTAGAGACTGAAAAGAACCCGTCAGTTCCCAAGTCTACTGTCGCGTCGATCACCATACCAAGGATCAACGCGGTGCCAGCCTCAAGCGCGCCAGCCGCAGCCGAACACAAGGCGGCCAACCAAAGGGCTGGCCACGCCCCGGACACGCACCAACGCAGAAAGGGCCACAGTGTTTGCGGTGGCGGACCTTCCGCCCGTCGAAACGACTCTATCCAGTTTGAAATCTTCACTCTGCCGCCTCGGTCGCGAGAAACCCGCCGGATTGGCGCGCCCAGAGGTCAGCATATAGCCCGCCCCTGGCCAAAAGCGCGTCATGTGATCCGTCTTCAACGATTTTCCCGTCATCAAGAACAAGGATGCGATCCATTTCAGCGATGGTGGACAGGCGATGCGCAATGGCAATCACTGTCTTGCCCTCCATCATCTGATAAAGCGTGTCCTGAATCGCCGCCTCAACCTCGCTATCAAGCGCACTTGTCGCCTCGTCCAGCACAAGGATCGGCGCGTTCTTGAGAATGATACGGGCCAAGGTGATGCGCTGGCGCTGACCGCCCGACAGCTTCACGCCCCGCTCGCCAACTTGCGCGTCATATCCCGTGCGTCCCTCGGGGTCAGCGAGGTCGAGGATAAAATCATGCGCCTGGGCCTGACGGGCGGCGGCCCGCATCTCCTCCTCGGTCGCGTTGGGTCGACCATAAAGAATATTGTCGCGCACGGATCGGTGCAGAAGCGAACTGTCCTGCTGCACCATCCCAATGTTCAAGCGCAGACTGTCTTGGGTCACCTGTGCGATGTCCTGACCATCGATGATGATTTGCCCATCTTCGGCATCGTAGAAGCGCAAGAGCAACTTCACCAAAGTCGATTTTCCAGCGCCTGACCGCCCCACGAGCCCGACCTTTTCACCTGGTTGAATGACGGTCGAGACCTCCTGCAACCCGCCGCTGCCGCGCCCGTAGTGATGCGTCAACCCGTGCAAGGCGATCTCACCGCGGGTCAGCTCAAGTGATTTGGCGTCTGGGGCATCCACGAGGGTGACAGGCTGGGCAATCGTCTCCATCCCCTCCGAAATGATGCCGAGGTTCTGAACCAGAGATGTCATCGCCCACATGATCCAATAGGTCATGTTGTTGAGCCGCAATGCGATCGTCAGGGCGGCGGCCACCATGCCTTCGGTCGTGAAACCACCGATCCACAGCCAGATCGCAAGCGCACCCATCGACACGATCATCATGGCGTTCAGGACCGTCAGGCACACATCCATCTTAACGACGATGCGCATTTCTTTCATGAACGTTTGACGCGCGTTCTCGATTGCCTCTTTGGCATAGTCGACTTCGCGATCATGGTGCGCAAACATCTTGACCGAATGGATGTTAGAGTAGCTATCGACAACCCGGCCAGTGATTGCACTACGGGCATCCGAGCTGGCCTTGGCCGCAGGACCCGCACGGCGGATGACCCAGCGTAGCAAAAGCAGATACCCCAAAATCCAAACGATCAGTGGCAACGCCAGCCACAAATCAAAGCTTATCAGAAGGATGACCGCACCAATGACCGACACCGCAAAGAATGACCCGGCATCAAGCACCTGGAACATCGCCTCGCCCGTGGCAGGTGGCGTTTGCATGATACGGTTGGCGATACGCCCGGCAAAATCATCCTCGAACCAGCCAACCGACTGACGCAGAACGTGTCGGTGTGACCGCCAACGGATAAGCGTACCAAGGTTGGGCAAAAGAGTGTTGTGCAACAGCGCTACATCGACAAATCCCATAACGGTGCGCAGCACCAGAACCCACAGCGCGACAAGTGTGAACTCAATGCCATATTCCGGAATGATCATCTCCGGTGCACCCTGTGCGAGCAGGTCCACGATGCGGGCCACATACCAGATCAGCAGAATTTCCCCGAATGCCACCACCGTGCTGAAGACAAAAGTGATGGCGATCACTGCACGGAACGGCCTCAGATACTCCCGCAGAAACGGCCACAGCCTGGTCGGCGGCGTGTCGTTTTCAGCGTAAGGAAGATAAGGATCGACGAGCGATTCAAAGAACTTGAACATGACGGGTTCCGTAGAATTCTAGTGCAATAGGCACGTGACACGGGCAATGGCCCGGTACGTCACGAAGGACAGTCAGCGACGATCAGGCGTCGTTCCAGATTCCTAGTACCATCTTGCACTCCATCAGGTTCCCACATGACATAGCGTCAGGACCCTGAATTGTCACGGGTACAGCAAGTCATCTTTTGTTTTTGACAGGTCGGAGTCGAGCCAGATCTGTTTCAGCGCCTTGAGTTCAGCGCCCAGCGCTGGTCCATTGAGGTGCGGTAAATCACTGGCGTTAATCGGAAAAACGGCGCTTGCCCCAGCTACAATTTCATCAATTTGCCCAGTCGTAATCGGGACATTTCCGTAGGCGGACCGAAGCAGAAACGCGCCGCGCCCGGCTTCCACACCGCCCATCTGCCCGAGGACTTTGGGACCGCCCACTGCCGTGGATAGGGTGCGGATCGAATCGAGTTGACGCTGATCGCGCCGCGACATCCGCAGGCGGCCCTGAACATCCTGACCGCCCAGCGCCGCGAGGCGCGCAATGGGATCAATCGGAGCATCAACCATCTGCTCCAAATGAACGAGCGGCCCCACATAAGTGGGGTCAGAACCAGGCAGAATCTTCCCCAAAACACCTGTGTGTTGCATGATGCACAAGGCCGGGGCTGGGTCAGGAGCGCCTAGCAGTTTCAGCATCTCGGCTCCAACCCGTTCGGCCGACAGGCTTTCCAGACCGCCCAGATTTTCGGCGATCCCGGCAAGCGCGTCCGCATCCCACGCTGCATCTGCTGGGGCATATTGTGCGCTGAATCGGAAGAAACGAAGAGTGCGTAGGTAGTCCTCGCGAATGCGCTGCCCGGCGTCTTCGATAAACCGGACCCGACCAGCACGCGCATCCTGCAAACCATGCACCGGATCGGCAAGCTGACCATGCCGGTCCGCGTACAACGCGTTCATAGTAAAATCGCGTCTGCGCGCATCTTCGGCCAGGTCAGTCGAGAACGCGATGACAGCACGCCGTCCGTCCGTCTCAACGTCCCGGCGAAATGTTGTCACTTCGAATGGTTGATCCTCAACAACCACCGTGATTGTGCCGTGGTCAATGCCCGTAGGGACGGCGCGAAAGCCGGCTCTTTTGGACAGCTCCATAACCTGATCCGGCACTGCATCCGTTGCAATATCAATGTCCGAGATCGGAACGCCCATCACCGCATTGCGCACGCAGCCGCCCACGAAGTAGGCGCGGTGACCGCCATTCTCCAAAGCAACACAAAGCGCTTGTGCAGCCGGATTGCTCAGGAAATCCGATTCCGGGTCTAAGTGTGTGGCAGAAGGTCCGTCCATGCCCGCAATATACGCGCGGTTGCGCCCCAGATGTAATAGGGTCCGTAGGGGACGGTGTAATACATCCGCTTTTGACCACGCCAACGACGGGCTTCGACAACGTAGTTGTTGACCGTCAGCACATGGGCGAGCGGAACGCGAAATACTTCTGACACCTCACCAGCTTCCGGTGTCGCATCGAACTCGTTTTTCACAAGAGCAATCACTGGGGTCACATTGAACGACGTTACAGTCTCGTGAGGGGCAAAGGTGCCGAGTACATCGACATTGCGATCCAGCAACCCGATCTCTTCGCGCGCTTCGCGAAGTGCAGTTTCAATCAGGTCCCGGTCGCTTTCGTCACGCTTGCCACCGGGAAACGCGATCTGGCCCGGATGGTGCTTGAGTGCCGAAGACCGTTTGGTGAGGATCAATTCATACCCGTTCCGCCCCTCGATGATCGGGGCCAACACGGCAGCCGGGCGTAGTTTTCGACCAGCCGGCAGATCAACTCCGCTGTTCAGATCAAAGTCCGACGATGCGGCGCCTGATTGCTCAAGCGCCGCACGTGTTTGGTCAAGAAGATCAGGCACCGTCCTGGGTTTCCGCTTCGAATCCCACTGTGGCCGGGTCGAGATCATAGTGCGCGCCGCAGAATTGGCAGTCTGCAGTGACGCGACCGTCTTCGGTGGTCATCTTTTCTATATCCCGGGCCGAGTAGATGGACAGGCTTTGGCGCACGCGATCCTCGGAACAGGTGCATCCAAACCGGACAGGCTGCGCATCAAAGACACGTGGGGTTTCCTCGTGGAATAGGCGCAAAAGCAGATCGTTTGGCGCCAGTTGCGGGCCAATCAACTCCATCTCTTCGACCGTATCCAACAAGATGTTTACACGGCTCCAATTCTCGGACTCGTCGCCCTCCAGCAGATCATCAGACCGCAGTACATCACCATTTCCTTCGGACGTTGCGGCAAAGGGCGACGCCTTGGGCATGTGCTGCAGCATGACGCCGCCCGCGCGCCAGTGTTCAGGCGCACCCGGTTCCGTTGACTTGCCAAAGCTCAACTGGAAGCGGGTTGGCAACTGTTCAGATTGGGCAAAATACGTCTCGGCACAGGCCGCGAGCGATCCGCCGTCCAACGGAGTAATTCCCTGATAGGGCGTCATCCCGGTGCCTTGGTCGATCATAATGGCAAAATAGCCCTCACCCACTTGGTCAAAGGGGGCACCATCGGTCAGCCGGTCGCGGTCAAAGCTGGCATATGCGCGGATGCGGGCAATGTCGCCATCCTTCTCAGGCCCATAGTAGTCGGTCGCGATCATGCGAACCGGACCCTTGGACTGGACCTGCAACGACAGCTTCCAGCGCAGCTTGATCGTCTGACCGATCAATGCGGTCAGCAAAGCCATCTCTGCGACCAGCGCTTCGACCTGTGCAGGGTAATCGTGTTGTTTCAGGATGCCATCCAACACTCCGTCCAGACGCGCAACGCGTCCGCGAATGTCGGAAGCATCAAGTTGGAATGGCAGGACGGTATCGTCCCACGCGAGTTGCGAACCGAGTGTCATTGGGGTTTCCTTTGGCGCCAGTCATTGGCATATCGCGACTATATAAGGCAGCGAGCAAAAACTGAAAGGGGGGCGCATGATCCGACGATTTGGCCAGCAGCCCGACCCGAAACGCAGGTACACCACCAGACCCGGCGCCTATGCCATCCTGCCACGCGGTGCATCGCTTTTGTTGACTTTGCAGAGTACGCCCGAGCGGGAGTTTCAATTGCCAGGCGGTGGCATCGATCCGGGCGAAAGCGCCATACAGGCCCTTCATCGAGAGGTGTATGAAGAAACCGGGTGGCGCATTGCGTCACCTCTCAGGTTGGGAGCCTTTCGGCGGTTCACCTTCATGCCCGAATACGACCTGTGGGCCGAAAAGATCTGCCACGTTTTCGTTGCGCGACCCGTCATGCGCCTAGGCAATCCTATTGAGCCGGATCATACTGTCGCGTGGATGGCTCCAGAAATTGCGATGGAGGCCGTCTATAATGACGGGGACCGGATGTTCCTGAGACGCTACTTCGGCTGATCCGGGCCACGATACTCGAACAATATGCCAGATACATCGTCCGGGAATGTGGCTTCGCCGGCAAACTCAGTGAGACGCCAAAGCAATGCTTCAAAAAATGCGGGTCCTGTGACGTCTGACAAATCCCGCATCATATCCTCCAAACCTGACTCTTGCAGCATGTCACCATCGTCCCTGGGACATTCGGTAACGCCGTCGGACAAAAGCAGGATGCGATCACCGGGATACAATTGAACTTCAAATTGCGTGAATGAAATTCCCGACATCAACCCAACCGGAAAACCACCAGGTCCATCCTGTTCAATGGACCCGTCCCGTCGTTGTACCGCGGGATGCGGATGACCTGCTTGCGCCATGCGAACATGACCAGTGTTCAAGTCCACATCAGCCAAAAGAAGGGTAAAATAGTGCTCGGTCTCCATCTCATCGAGGACAAGATCGTTGAGTGTTTCAATCACATCCTCCGGGGGCAAGAACGCATATGTTCCGTCATCACACCGCCGCAAGGCAACATTCTGATCGGGCGCAGCTGCAGACAGGTATCCCGCAAGCCGGGCCGTCATCAGGGCGGAACTGATCCCATGGCCAGACACATCAATCGAGAACAGGCCCAGATGCCCCACTTGCGCCGGAAAGAAGCCCACCAGATCACCACCCACGTGACCACTGGACCGCAACATCAGGCTCAAGTCGCCTGTTTCAAACGACTTGTACCGCTCACGCACAAGCGACTGCTGAAGTTTCTTGGCTTCTTGCAAATCGCTGTCGAGCGAATCGTACACACGTTGCAATTCGTCCAATGTGTCTGTGATCAGCCGGTTCTTTTCCGTCAGCTCGCGCTGCATATGCAGAATACGCTCACCGGCCGCGATCCGCGCCCGCAATTCGTTCGCGTCAACCGGCTTGGTGACGAAATCATCCGCACCCGCTTCAAGGCCCATCGCGATCTCGGCCTTCTCACTCTTCGACGTCAAAAGGATGAAGTAGCCGTATCTGTCCTGGCTCACCTTTCGGAACGCATCACAGAATTCCAGCCCGTTCATGCCCGGCATCATCCAGTCGCTTAACACCAGATCAGGCAGCGTATGCCTGCATATCTCAATCGCTTCTTCAGCGGATCCCGCCTCGTGAACCTCGAATCCCCAACGTTTGACCGAACTGGACAGAATCTTGCGTTGCAAACGACTGTCATCAACAATCAAAACCCGCTGCGGTGCATCGGTATCATCGGGTGCAGGAGGCACCTCCTGCTGGATCAACTCAACGGTCATTTGGTGTGCATTCCAACTGCTTGAACGCTTGATAGTCAGAGCCGCTTAACACCCCGTGAAGCACCGTCGCTGATTGCCTAAACCTTTAACGGTCACCATTCCTTAAGGGTCCTCATGCTCAAAAGCGGACGCAATTGTTGGAGACAGCCATGATTGACTGGGAACGAGTAAGCACTTTACGTGCCGAAATCGGCGAAGAAGATTTCGAAGAGGTTGTACCGCTTTTTATTGAAGAGGTGACTGGCATCATCGATGGTCTGCGTGATGGGCCGGATCTATCCAGACTCGAAGATGATCTGCATGCGCTCAAAGGCAGCGCTTTGAATCTCGGTTTCACTGATTTTTCCACGCTCTGTCACAAGGGTGAAGCGATGTCGGCAAGGGGGAAAGCGGCTGAAGTGGACGTGCCTGCCATTCTGGACAGTTTCGATGCGTCCAAAGCTGCTTTCACTGATGGGCTTTCATAAGGTCAACCCGCCTAAATCACGAACTGAGCCAAAGTCTCATCGTTGGTAATGTCGGTATAGGTGAAGCCCCCCGCATCAAGTTCGGCCAGGAAGCGGTCGAAATTCTCAGGCCGTTTCGTTTCGATCCCGATGAGAACGGAACCGAAGTTGCGTGCGGATTTCTTGAGATACTCAAATCGCGCGATGTCGTCCTCCGGGCCCAGTATGTTCAGAAAGTCTTTCAGCGCGCCCGGACGCTGCGGCATACGCAGAATAAAGTACTTCTTAACCCCGGAATAGCGCTGCGCCCGTTCCTTTACTTCGGGCAAGCGTTCAAAATCGAAGTTGCCACCAGAGGTCACACATACAACGGTCTTTCCCGCGATCTTGTCTGCGACATCGCCCAGCGCTTCGATAGCCAAGGCGCCCGCGGGCTCCAGAACAATCCCCTCAACATTCAGCATATCGATGATTGTCGTACAGATTCGATCTTCGGGAATATTAATCACATCGGCAGTATTTGCAGATTTTAGACGTTCGAAAGTACGGGCCCCGATGGTCGCAACGGCCGCCCCGTCCACGAAGTTGTTGATCGGAGAGACGTCGACCGGACGGCCAGCGGCAAGTGCCTTGGCCAATGACGGCGCACCTGACGGCTCAACAAAGGTATAGGCGACGCGTTCCTCAAAAAAACTACGTGTTCCCGCAGACAATCCACCACCACCAACGGGCAAGATGATATGATCCGGCACGCGCCCCAACTGATCTTCAATCTCGACCGCTACGGATGCTTGCCCTTCAATCACGTCCTCATCATCGAAGGGGGACAGAAAGTGGGCGCCCGCTTGGGCGCAGAAGGCTTGAGCCGATGCAAGCGTATCGTCGAAATAGTCACCGATCAGACGCACTTCGACATGATCACCGCCAAACATCTGGGTTTTCATGATTTTCTGCTGTGGCGTCGTAACGGGCATGAATATGACTCCACGCACTCCGAAATGCTTGCACATGAACGCGACGCCCTGTGCATGGTTGCCGGCGCTTGCGCAAACAAAGACAGCGTCGTCCTGCATCACCTTTCGCATCGCATTGAATGCGCCACGCAGTTTGTAAGATCGGACCGGACTCAGATCCTCGCGCTTTAGCCAAATATCTGCCCCAAAGCGCCCGGACAGCACGTCGTTCCGCAACAGGGGCGTCGCCGGAAAAACCTTACGCATCGCGGCAGCACCGGCGCGGGCATCATCCTGAAAGCTCATGTTTTGATCCCCTTGCGGCAATCTCACTGAGGTAGCGGCGTGGACAGCGCGGGTCAATCTTGCCCCTGTGCCGCAAAACAGCTATCGGCACGCAACTCTTGCAAGGGAAGACAGACGATGAGCGCACCCAAGAAAGTTGTGCTGGCCTATTCCGGCGGCCTTGATACTTCGATCATCCTGAAATGGTTGCAGACCGAATACGGCTGTGAAGTTGTGACCTTCACCGCCGATCTGGGTCAGGGCGAGGAACTGGAACCTGCCCGCGCCAAGGCAGAAATGATGGGTGCTTCGGCCATCTACATCGAAGATGTCCGAGAAGAGTTCGTGCGCGATTTCGTTTTCCCCATGTTCCGTGCGAACGCGCTTTACGAAGGGCTATACCTTTTGGGCACATCCATAGCGCGCCCGCTGATTTCGAAACGGCTGGTCGAAATTGCCGCTGCCGAAGGTGCCGATGCCGTTGCACACGGCGCGACCGGCAAGGGCAATGACCAGGTTCGGTTCGAATTGGCTGCCTATGCCCTGAACCCCGACATCAAGGTTATCGCTCCATGGCGTGAATGGGATCTGTCCAGCCGCACCAAGCTGATCGATTTCGCCGAAATGAACCAAATCCCCATCGCCAAGGACAAACGTGGCGAAGCGCCGTTCAGCGTGGACGCCAACCTGCTGCACACCTCGTCCGAGGGTAAAGTCCTGGAGGATCCGGCAGAGAATGCGCCCGACTACGTCTATCAGCGCACCGTGAACCCCGAGGATGCGCCCGACACGCCCGAGTACATCGAGGTTGGGTTCGAAAAGGGCGATGCAGTCTCTATCAACGGAGAAATGATGTCTCCGGCCACTGTTCTGACCAAACTGAACGAGCTGGGTGGCAAGCACGGCATTGGTCGTCTGGACCTGGTCGAAGGACGGTTCGTGGGCATGAAGTCGCGCGGGATTTACGAAACACCCGGTGGCACAATCCTGCTGGAAGCGCATCGTGGGATCGAACAGATCACACTCGATCGGGGTGCTGCGCACCTCAAGGACGAGCTGATGCCGCGCTATGCCGAGTTGATCTACAACGGCTTCTGGTTCTCGCCCGAGCGCGAAATGCTGCAAGCCCTGATCGATAAGAGCCAGGAACATGTGACCGGCACTGTCCGCCTGAAACTTTACAAAGGTCTGGCGCGCACGGTTGGCCGGTGGTCAGATCATTCGCTCTATTCTGAGGCGCACGTGACCTTCGAAGATGATGCGGGTGCATATGATCAGAAGGATGCTGCAGGCTTCATTCAACTGAACGCCCTGCGTCTAAAGCTGCTGGCCGCGCGCGACCGTAGGCTCAAGTGATCTTGTGTGCGGCGAGCGCCTCGTAATGGGGCATCGCCGCATCCGCCAGATCGGCATAGGCACCATCCAACACCGGCAAGGGCCCTTCAGCGCCATCAAACCCGGTTGAGGCGTGCACGGCGTTGTACCAATACGCGGCCCAAATGCCGTCCCCAGAGTGACCCCCGGCAGGCCAGGACAGCATGTTTTCAGTCCAGGGCACGCCAATCTTGTTACAAAGCTTCGGCAACATGTCGCTTGGATCGGCGCGGATATCGCTTGAATCCACAACCACACCGCCCCCGACCTGATCAAAAATCCGCGTCTGCTGAACGAACCCCAGATCGTCAAGCACGGGCGCTTCGCGCTTGCGCGCATAGCTGGCTACCACACGCGCCGGATGACGGATCAGAAAAACATGTTGGACGGCTGCCATCCACGCATCGTTCCAATCGGGCAACATGTGATGCGTCATGTGTTTTTGATAGAAAACAGGCTCTAATACTGGCGAAACGAGCGTTTCCGCAACCCGTTCGGGGTCTCGGTCCTGCGACCTCAGAACCGCATCACGCATTGGGTGATAAGCTCCAGTCTGATCCAGATATGCGGCATAAAATGGTTCATCCACCACCCGGCAGTCACCGCGTGCGGCAAAGCTGTACATCATGGCAGTCGACAGGTTGCGTGGACCAGACCACATGGCAATGCGTATCGTCATGCCACGAGGCTAGGTCGGTTTGACTGTTTGGTAAACAACCTCACGCTTGCGCGACCTCTCTGTCCTGTGAGTTGAGAGTGTGTGACGGTAAGGTAATTCTGTCGCCAAAGAGGAGACATGCCATGACATCGCTTCGCACGTTTAAAACTGTATCCCTTAGTCTGATGATTGCACTCGGGCTGCTCGCACAATCCAAAGTGGGTCATGCCCAACAGTTAGAAACGATCACCGTAGCAGGCGGCTGCTTCTGGTGCGTTGAGGCCGATTTTGAGAAGGTGAACGGCGTCACGGAAGCCGTATCAGGTTTTGCGGGCGGTACGGTCGCCAACCCGACTTACAAGCAGGTTGTCAAAGGTGGTACCGGCCACTACGAGGCCGTACAAATCACCTATGACCCGGCCAAAGTATCAGCAGCAACGCTATACGATATGTTCTTCCGCTCTGTTGATCCAACAGACGCGGGTGGGCAATTCTGCGACCGCGGTGACAGTTATCGGACCGCAATCTTTGCCTCCGCGGATCAGACGGCCGAAGCCGAGGCGGCCAAGGCCGGAGCGCAGGCCGAGTTGGGCCAAACAATCGTAACGCCAGTTTTGGGTTCGGCCGAATTCTACCCTGCAGATGGCTACCATCAGGACTACTACAAGCAGTCGGGGCTGATCCTCACGCGTTTTGGGCCAAAGTCCAAGGCGAACGCCTACAAAGCCTATCGCGAAGCGTGCGGCCGTGATGCGCGGGTCAAACAGCTGTGGGGTGCTGCCGCGCCGTTCGCCGGAAGCTAACCCAGTTTCGCATCCTCGATCTCTTTCAGATCGGGGATAACATCGGCAGTGCCATGCCGGGTGACCATGAGCGCGCCCGCCTGTGTCGCAAGACCAAGCGCCTGACGCATGGGCATACCGCGGTCCAGTCCAGCCACCAGGTAACCGGTGAAAGTATCCCCAGCTCCGGTAGTATCGACGGGTGTGACGGAAATGGCGGGAACATACGTTTCCTGGCCCGCGGCATTCAACCACCGACACCCATTGGCGCCTAACGTGACCACAATATCGTCTACACCCAACTCAGTCAGCGACTTATTCAGGCTCGACTCAAGTTGCACCGCCTCAACCTCGTTCAGTACGAGCAGGTCAACAAAAGCTAGAACATCTTGCACAGCGACGGAATCAAACGGCGCAGCGGCATATACGACCTTCAATCCCAACCGCTTTGCCATCCCTGCGGCAACGCGTTGTCCATTGGTTTCGTTCTGGGTCAGGAACGTGTCGCCGGGCGACGCCTCAGCCAACGCACCACCGATCATTTCATTGGTAATCGCTTTGTTAGAGCCTGCAAACAATACGATCTGGTTTTCACCATCGTCAGCAACCGCGATGTTCGCGTGTCCGGTCGCGGTATCTTTCAACACCTCGATCCAGCGTGTGTCGACGCCGTATTCCATCAACCGTTCAACGGTCCACTTCCCGTCCACTCCAACAGCCCCGATATGAGCCACCCGCGCTGCAGCGCGAGCGATGGCAACAGACATGTTGGCACCCTTACCACCCAGACCTTGGCTGAAATCATTTGCACCCAAGGTTTCTCCGGGCGCTGGCAGATGCGGCACCCGGTAGACATTATCGACGTTGATTGAGCCAAGGTTCCAGACTGCCATCAGCCCACCTTGCACGCAGCGAGAACGGCCATATTGAGAATATCATTCGCCGTTGAAACTGACGAACAGATCTGGATCGATCCTCCCACTCCGGCAAGGATCGGGCCAATAACGGTCGCCCCACCCATCTCTTGCATCAGCTTGACCGAAATGCTGGCCGAGTGGCGCGCTGGAACAACAAGAATGTTGGCCGGTCCGGTCAGACGCGAGAATGGGTAGGCTGCTTGCGCCTGTGCATTTAGGGCGACATCAACTGTCATCTCGCCTTCGTACTCAAAATCCACACCGCGCTGATCCAGCACGACTGGCGCCTTGTGCATCTTTTCGGCCCGCTCCGACACCGGGTACCCGAATGTCGAGAAACTCACGAAAGCGACTCGCGGCTCCAGGCCCATATTCCTGGCGACTACGGCAGCCTGCTCTGCGATATCCGCAAGGTCCTCTTCATCCGGCCACTCGTGCACCAACGTATCCGTGATGAATACGATGCGACCTTTGTGAATGAGCGCGGTAACACCTGCAGCTTTGCTTTTCTCGTTCACATCAAAAACGTGACCGATACGGTCCAGAATATGCGCAGACTTGCGCGTTGCGCCCGTCACAATACCGTCGCCATGCCCATGCGCCAGCATGAGCGCTGCAAACACGTGGCGGTCCCTTGCCGCAAGGCGATGGATGTCCTGTCGGTCAAACCCACCGCGTTTCAGGCGGTCATAGAGATGCGACTTGTAGGCATCCAGATGCGTGGTGTTTGCGGCATTCACCACATCCAACTCGCGCACGGCATCACCCAAACCAGCGGTTTCCAGCTTGGCTTTGACGTCGTCCTGACGACCGACAACCAAGGCTTTGCCAAATCCATTGCGTTGGTACATCACTGCGGCGCGCAAGACGCGGGGATCGTCGCCTTCGGCAAAGATCATGCGGGCCTGGGCAGCACGTGCCCGAGCGTTGATACCCGTCAGAATACTGGCCGTCGGATCCATGCGCGACTTAAGGCTGAGTTCATAGGCTTCCATGTCGATGATCGGGCGACGGGCCGCACCTGTATCCATCCCAGCCTTTGCGACGGCGGGTGGAATGCGATGGATCAAGCGCGGGTCAAAAGGGGTCGGGATGATATAGTCACGCCCGAAGGACAGGGACTTGCCATAAGCCAGCGCAACTTCGTCCGGCACGTCCTCGCGCGCCAAAGCAGCAAGGGCATGTGCGCAGGCAATCTTCATCTCATCATTGATGGCGCGGGCGTTGATGTCCAAGGCGCCGCGGAACAAGTACGGGAACCCAAGCACGTTGTTGACCTGGTTCGGATAGTCACTGCGCCCGGTGGCAACGATGGCATCCATCCGCACCTCGTGCGCCTCTTCGGGTGTAATCTCGGGATCAGGATTTGCCATGGCAAAGATGACCGGATTGTCGCCCATACTTTCGACCATTGCGGGCGTCACCGCCCCTTTGACCGATACGCCCAGAAACACATCTGCGCCCTTCATGGCGCTTTCGAGCGTGCGCAGTTCAGTTTTGACCGCGTGGGCTGACTTCCATTGGTTCATCCCCTCGGTCCGACCTTGGTAGATGACGCCCTTGGTGTCACAGACAATGCAGTTTTCGTGCCGTGCGCCCATGGATTTCAGCAGCTCAATACACGCGATCCCTGCAGCCCCTGCCCCGTTCAGAACAATCTTCACATCCTCGATCTTTTTGCCCGAAATGTGCAGCGCGTTGATCAACCCTGCCGCACAAATCACGGCGGTGCCGTGCTGGTCATCGTGGAAGACCGGGATATCCATCTCTTCCTTCAGGCGCTGTTCGATGATGAAACATTCGGGCGCCTTGATGTCCTCAAGGTTTATACCGCCAAAGGTGGGTCCCATCAGCCTGACGGCCTGACAGAACGCATCCGGGTCTTCGGTATCGAGTTCAATATCGATGGAATTCACGTCGGCAAAGCGTTTGAACAGGACGGCCTTGCCTTCCATTACCGGCTTTGAGCCCAGCGCGCCCAAGTTGCCAAGTCCCAGAACGGCAGTGCCATTCGAAATAACCGCCACAAGGTTACCCTTGTTCGTATAATCATAGGCCGTTTCGGGATTTTCAGCGATAGCCTCACACGGGACAGCAACGCCCGGGCTATACGCAAGGCTCAGATCCCGTTGGGTCGTCATTGGCACTGTGGCCTGGATCTCGAATTTGCCGGGTGTGGGTTCCATATGGAACGCCAATGCATCCTCCGGCGTGACCTTTGTCTTGCTCATGTGCGGCTGTCCTCCCGTGACACCATGGCCTCTTAACCTGCCGGATGCCGCGCCTCAATCGACTTTGGCTTTTACTCGGGTCACACCGTTTGTAATGTCGCGCGACGAACAGGGGGATGTCATGTCAGTCACGCCGATGATGGCGCAATATCTCGAGATCAAGGCAGCGCATCCCGGTGCGCTCTTGTTTTATCGGATGGGCGATTTTTACGAGATGTTCTTTGACGACGCGGTTGCGGCAGCCGAGGCGTTGGACATCGCACTGACCAAGCGTGGCAAGCATGACGGCGCGGACATCCCGATGTGCGGCGTACCGGTGCATTCTGCCGAGGGGTATCTGCTGACTCTGATCCGAAAAGGGTTCCGGGTTGCCGTATGCGAGCAGATGGAAAGTCCGGCAGAAGCGAAAAAACGCGGATCGAAGTCCGTCGTAAAGCGCGATGTGGTGCGGTTGGTGACACCCGGTACGCTGACCGAAGATACGTTGCTTGAGGCGCGGCGACATAATTTCCTCGCTGCATTTGCTGATGTGCGGGGCCAAGGGGCGCTGGCTTGGGTTGATATTTCGACGGGCGCATTTTCTGTGATGTCGCTCGATTTGGCTTTGTTAGGGCCTGAATTGGCACGTCTTGCGCCATCCGAACTGATCGTCACCGACGCGAAGGAAGCCGATTTGCGCCCTTTGGTTGAGGAGTTCGGCATTTCAGTCACAACACTCGGCGGCGCGGCCTTTGACAGCTCGGCCGGAGCAGAGCGCCTGGGTGCACTGTTCAATGTGCAGACATTGGATGCGTTCGGAAACTTCGCACGGGCCGAAATCGGCGCAATGGGTGCGTTGGTCGAATATCTTGAGATCACGCAGAAGGGTAAACTGCCCCTGCTGCGCCCGCCGCGGCAGGAGGTTCAGGCGCGAACCGTACAGATCGATGCCGCGACCCGTCGCAATCTTGAACTGACATCCGCCTTGTCCGGCGGGCGCAGCGGGTCGTTGCTGTCTGTGATCGACCAAACCGTCACGGCGGCCGGTGCGCGCTTGCTGGAGCGGCGTCTGGCCTCTCCTTCCCGCGTGTTAGAGACAATTTCTGATCGCTTGGATGCAGTAGATTTTAGTGTTGAGCATACCAGTTTCACTCAAGCAACCCGGGACACGCTGAAGCGCGTGCCGGATATGGATCGCGCGCTATCTCGACTGTCCTTGGACAGAGGAGGTCCGCGTGACCTTGCTGCCCTCCGCAACGGCTTGGCGCAGGCGCAAACCTTGTTTGATACGCGTCCAGAGGAGATCCCGCCACTTCTGTCAGGCGCGTTCAAGGATTTGGCCGGTCATTCAGATCTGATTGATCGACTGGAAAATGATTTGGTGGCGGACCCTCCGCTTCTTGCGCGAGATGGGGGGTTCATCGCGTCAGGCTGTGACGAAGAACTGGATGAAGCGCGACAACTTCGTGACGAAGGCCGATCAGTTATCGCCAAGATGCAACAGAACTATGCCGCGCAATCCGGCGTCCAATCGCTCAAGATCAAACACAATAACGTACTGGGTTATTTCATCGAGGTCACTGCAACGCATGTGGACAAGATGATGTCGGCGCCGCTCAACGAAACCTTCATTCACCGCCAAACGACGGCCAACCAGGTGCGTTTCACCACTGTAGAGCTGTCCGATCTGGAAACCCGCATTCTGAACGCTGGCGGTCGGGCACTTGTCATCGAAAAACGTCTCTATGAAAGGCTAAAGCTGCTAATTTTGGATCAAGCGGCCAAAATCAGCCAGACGGCAAGGGCCCTTGCCGAGATTGACCTGGCAGCTGCACTTGCTGATTTGGCGACGTCAAAGAACTGGTGCAAACCGGAGCTCGACAGCTCACGTGCATTCGCGGTGGAGGGTGGACGTCATCCAGTTGTGGAACACGCCCTTTCGCAACAGGGTGGGTCGCCATTCATCGCCAATGACTGCGAACTCAATGCAGAGGACGGCGCAGCGGTTTGGCTTTTGACCGGGCCAAACATGTCGGGTAAATCGACATTCCTGCGACAGAACGCACTGATCGCAATTCTGGCACAGATGGGCAGTTTTGTTCCGGCCCGCTCTGCACATATCGGTCTGGTCAGCCAAATCTTCAGCCGCGTGGGCGCGTCCGACGACCTGGCCCGGGGTCGTTCAACCTTCATGGTCGAGATGGTGGAAACGGCGGCAATTCTGAATCAAGCGGATGATCGTGCACTTGTTATTCTTGACGAGATCGGACGCGGAACGGCCACCTACGATGGGCTGTCGATTGCATGGGCGACGCTGGAACATCTGCATGATGTGAACAAGTCGCGGGCGCTGTTTGCCACACATTATCACGAGATGACGGCGCTGGCTGGCAAGCTGAACGGAGTCGAGAATGCGACCGTGTCAGTCAAGGAGTGGGATGGGGAGGTCATCTTCCTGCACGAAGTTAAGCGCGGAGCAGCCGACCGATCCTACGGTGTTCAGGTCGCGCAGCTGGCGGGACTGCCTCCAGCAGTTATTGCCCGCGCCCGCGTTGTTCTGGATGCGCTGGAAAGTGGTGAACGCGAAGGTGGTGCGACACAAAAAACCTTGATCGACGATTTACCTCTGTTCTCAGCAACGCCGGCGCCACAGCCTGTGAAAACGGTGAATTCGCCCGCGCTAGAGATGCTCGAAGACATTCATCCGGATGAGCTGACTCCGCGGGAAGCGCTCGACATCATCTACAAACTGAAAGACGCG
This sequence comes from Tateyamaria sp. LSS28, assembly GCF_059611725.1. Taxonomy (NCBI): domain Bacteria; kingdom Pseudomonadati; phylum Pseudomonadota; class Alphaproteobacteria; order Rhodobacterales; family Roseobacteraceae; genus Tateyamaria; species Tateyamaria sp. LSS28. Next base: position 809,114 of record NZ_JCAPFI010000001.1, read on the forward strand.
GCCAAATCCTGACCGCGTCTTTGCTGTTTGTCAGATTGTTGAGACGTCAGCTTGCAGGCGTAGAAGACACGCCAACTTGCGCCGGGCGCAGCAGACGGTCATGCAACATGAACCCTTCGGCAGAGACCTGAATGATCTCTCCAGCCTTGGTACCTGGCACGGGCGCTTCGAACATCGCTTGGTGATGCTGAGGATCAAAGGTGTCGCCGACTTCGGGCGAAATCCGCTCAATCCCATGCTTCTTGAACACGTTCAGCAGCTCACGCATGGTCAACTCGACGCCCTCAAGCAGCGCCGCAGACACTTCGCGCTGTTCTTCGGTCGCCGACTCAAGCGCGCGCTTCATATTGTCGTAGACGGGCAGCATATCGCGCGCCAGTTTCGACCCGCCATAATTCTCGGCCTCGCGCCGATCTTTTTCAGACCGCTTGCGCGCGTTTTCGGCATCTGCCAACGCACGCATGAAGCGGTCTTTCAGTTGATCCCGCTCGGCACGCAATTGATCAAGCTCAAGCGCTTCATCATCAATCTCGGCCATCTCTTCGGCATATTCTTCTTCCGCGGCGATATCGATGTCGTCAAGAAAATCGTCGTTCTTGGGCTCAGCCATGTTTCACCTTTCATTGCGGTCGGTCAGCATCCGCCCGACCAGCTGGGCTGTGTAATCCACAATCGGAACGATCCGGCCATAGTTCAGCCGCGTGGGTCCGATGACCCCAACCGCTCCGATAATCTTTCGATCCGCGTTCATATATGGGGAAACCACCAAAGAGGAACCCGAAAGTGAGAAAAGTTTGTTCTCTGAGCCAATAAAAATGCGCACACCATCGCCGTCCTGGGTCAGGTCCAAAAATTCAGCGATATCCCGTTTACGTTCCAGATCGTCAAACAGCGTGCGGATACGCTCCAAGTCTTCAGCTTGTGTCGATTCGTCGAGAAGGTTGGACCGACCGCGGACGATCAAGCGTTCGGGCGTGTCCCCCTCACCTTCCCACGTGGCTAGCCCGCTTTCGACCAAGGCACGCGACAGCGCATCGATCTCCTGCCGGCGATCCACGATCTCACGCTGAACGATGGTCTTCACCTCGCTCAAGGTTCGACCTTCGATGATTGCGTTCAGGAAGTTTGCTGCCTCGCGCATCGAGGATGGCGTTTGCCCGGGGGGCGGTTGAAACAAACGGTTTTCAACATGCCCATCTGCGAACACCAGGACAACCAACGCTTGTTCGGGACCCAGCGGCACGAAATCCAAATGCTTGATTTCCGCTTCGTGTTTGGGTGTCAGGACCAGCGATGCGCCGTGGGTGACGCCAGACAAGGCAGAGCCAACGCGGTCCAGCAAGCCGCTTACATCCCGTTCATTCGATCCAAGCGTCGCGTCTATCTTTTCCTTGTCCGAGTCGTCCGGGACTCCTACCTCCAGCAACCCATCGACAAACATGCGCAACCCGAGCTGTGTGGGGATTCGTCCGGCGCTGATATGCGGGCTGTTGAGCAGGCCCATGAATTCGAGGTCCTGCATTACATTGCGGATGGTTGCAGCGCTGACCTTTTCGCTGAAGTCACGGGTCAAGGTGCGTGAACCTACTGGATCCCCGGAATCCAGGTACCCTTCGACCACACGGCGAAACACCTCGCGTGAGCGATCGTTCATCTCGTCCAGAAGTTTCTGTGTATCGGTCATCGATTGGTATTAAAGGGCGCAGGTTTCAAAGGTCAATCGGGGTTGCCAGTGGGCACGACCCAAGGCTATCCCCGTTTCATACATGAAATAAGGAAATCACATGCGCCCCTCCGGTCGAGAACTGAGCGAAATGCGGTCCGTTTCCATCGAAACAGGCTTTACAAAACACGCCGAAGGGTCGGCCCTGATCAAAGTGGGCGACACGCATGTACTGTGTACTGCAACGATCGAGGATCGCGTGCCTCCGTTCATCAAGGGATCCGGACTTGGCTGGGTGACAGCAGAGTACGGAATGCTGCCGCGCGCAACCAACACACGGATGCGCCGGGAGGCGGCCTCGGGCAAGCAGGGCGGTCGAACCGTTGAAATACAAAGGCTTATCGGCAGATCTCTCCGGGCTGGGGTTGATCGCGTCGCCCTGGGTGAACGCCAGATCACTGTCGATTGCGACGTGCTGCAAGCTGATGGCGGTACACGTTGTGCATCCATTACAGGTGGCTGGGTGGCACTTAAGCTGGCGGTGAACAAGTTGATGAAAGCCGGAGATGTTGTGACCGATCCGCTGGTATCGCCGGTCGCGGCTGTCAGCTGTGGTATCTATGCCGGTCAACCTGTGCTTGATCTCGATTATCCCGAAGACAGCGAAGCAGGCGTCGACGGCAACTTTATCATGACCGGTGACAAACAACTGATCGAAGTCCAAATGAGTGCCGAGGGAGCCACCTTTAGCCGCGATCAGATGAATGCGCTGATGGACCTTGCCGATAAGGGAGTCAGCGAGTTGGTGGCCATGCAACAAAGCGCAACCACATGACCCGACGGTTCGAAGGAGACCGAATTCTAGTCGCCACTCACAACGCCGGAAAGCTGGAAGAGATGGAGCAATTGTTCCAGCCTTTCGGAGTGCAGGTCGTTGGCGCGGCAGAAATGAAGTTACTGGAGCCCGAAGAAACGGAAACCACATTTGTTGGCAATGCCCGGATCAAGGCGGTTGCTGCCGTTAAGGCGACAGGTTTGCCAGCGCTTGCCGACGATTCCGGCATCGAGGTTGACGGCCTTGGCGGCGCGCCAGGCGTATACACTGCGGATTGGGCAGAAACGCCAAACGGCCGTGATTTCATGATGGCCATGACACGTACCCACTCCGAATTGTTGGAACTTGGGGCCGGGCAGCCTTGGACAGCGCGGTTCTGCTCCACCCTTGTTCTGGCTTGGCCGGATGGGCACGAGGAGGTCTTCGCCGGGACGGCTGAAGGGACGTTGGTTTGGCCGGTGCGTGGTCAGCTTGGCCATGGGTACGACCCAATGTTCCAGCCGATCGGCTATGATCGCACTTTTGCCGAGATGCCTTCGGATGAAAAAAATGCGATCAGCCACCGCGCGGACAGCTTCAAGAAACTGATTGCAGGCTGCTTTGGCTGAGGATTGGGAAGCGGGTGGCTTTGGCCTTTACATCCACTGGCCGTTTTGCGCAGCCAAATGCCCATATTGCGATTTCAACAGCCACGTCACTCAATCAGTGGATCACGATGCTTGGCGTGATGCCCTCGTGTCAGAGGTTGAACGCGTCGGCGTTCGGACTAAGACCCGCGTTTTGCGGTCCGTCTTTTTCGGCGGCGGCACACCAAGCTTGATGGCCCCGAAAACGGCCGAAGCCATACTTGATACCGTCGCAAAGACATGGCCGCTCGCCAATGATGTCGAGGTCACACTTGAGGCCAACCCCACATCTGTTGAGGCAGACAAGTTCGCCGCCTTTCGTTCTGCCGGTGTGAATCGGGTATCCATGGGCATACAGGCGTTGAACGATCCGGATCTGCGTGCGCTTGGGCGTTTGCACACAGCTGCCGAAGGTTTGGCTGCGTTTGATATCGCGCGCTCCACCTTTGACCGAGTTAGCTTTGATCTAATGTACGGTCGCCAAAACCAGTCTCTCACCCAATGGGAAGCAGAGTTGAGAAAGGCCTTGGTCCTTGGGTTGGATCATGTGTCACTGTACCAACTTACCATTGAACCAGGTACGGCATTTGGTGACCGGTACAAACGCGGAAAGCTGAGTGGCCTCCCGAATGATGATTTGTCGGCAGACATGTACAGCCTGACGCAGGATGTGTGTTCAGAGTTTGGAATGCCGCGATACGAAGTGTCGAACCATGCGAGGGATGGTGCGGAATCTCGTCACAATCTGATCTATTGGCGATACGGTGACTACGCGGGCATCGGACCCGGCGCACATGGTCGGCTGACGTTGCAAGGGCAACGACGAGCAACTGAGCAACCGCGAATGCCTGCAGCTTGGCTACGTGACGACAACAGAACACACGAAGAAGTCTTGTCAGGCGTGGATCAGGCTGTTGAATTCCTGATGATGGGCCTTCGATTGGCGGAAGGCGTTGATTTGGATCGGTATACTCAACTGGCCAATCAACCATTGGACAGCACCCGGATAAGTGAGCTTGCCGATATGGGCCTTGTCACCCAAAGAGATCGTAGATTATCCGTTACAAATCAGGGGTTTAGCCTGTTGAACGGCGTATTGCGCGCCCTTTTGAATGACTAGGTAGAACTCAAACGCCGGCACAGGTCATCAAGCTGGTCCAAACTCTCGTATTGCAGTGTCAGAGTGCCAGATTCGCCGTCCGGCTTGTGCGTCAAAGACACCTTTACCCCCGTTGCCGCCGACAGATCATCTTCAAGAGCGCGCGTATCAGCGTCTTTATTAGATGCTTTGGGCTTGGATGATCCCTTGAAGATATTGTCGCTGACATCTTCCGATGCTTTCTTAACAAGTGCTTCAGTTGCGCGAACCGATAGCCCCCCAGCAATCACCTTCCTCGCAAGCGCGCTGGGATCATCCGCAGTAATCAACGCCCGGGCGTGTCCAGCACTCAGGGAACCATCAACGACAAAGGCTTGAATGTCATTTGGAAGCTGCAGCAGCCGTAACAGGTTTGCAATATGGCTGCGCGATTTGCCCAGTGCCTCGGCCATCTTCTCTTGCGTATGACCGAAACGGTCCATCAGCTGCTTATAGCCAGCAGCTTCTTCGATGGGGTTCAGGTCAGCCCGCTGGATGTTTTCGATGATCGCCACTTCCAGGACTTCGGTGTCCGAGAAATCGCGCACCAGAACCGGAAGGTCGTGAAGCTGTGCTTGTTGCGCAGCGCGCCAGCGGCGCTCGCCGGCAACAATCTCGTACTCATCTCCGGCAGGCCGAACGATCAAGGGCTGCAAGACACCCTTTTCTTTAATGGATGCGACCAAATCCTCCAGCAGGCCAGCATCGAACTGACGCCGTGGCTGGTTTGGGTTGGGCTTGATCTTTTCGATCGGGATGCGTTGCTCGCCCGAGCCACCGGATGTGGTATCTGTCAAAACTGGTTCCGCAACATCTGCCATCAATGCAGAAAGCCCGCGCCCCAAACCACGTTTCTTGTCGTTGCTTGCCATGTCAGGCTCCTACTGCTGCGTTATTGGCGACCAGCTCTTTGGCCAGGTCACGGTAGGCGACCGCGCCTTTCGAAGTACTGTCGTAAGACAATACCGGCATCGCAAAGGACGGCGCCTCACTCACACGTACATTTCGGGGAATACGCGTCTTGAAAACGATATCGCCCAAATTGTCCCGTGCATCCTGTTCCACCTGCTGCGACAGGTTGTTCCTCGCATCGTGCATCGTCAGCACCACACCTTCAATCCGCAGATTGGGATTGCCCGTTTGTCGTACCTCTCGAACCGTCAGCATCAGTTGCGACAGCCCCTCCAACGCAAAAAACTCGCTCTGGAGCGGAACAAGAACAGAGTTCGACGCAATCATCGCGTTCACAGTCAAAAGGTTCAGAGATGGAGGACAGTCAATCAGGATGAAGTCAAACCCGTAAGCATCCATATCCGTTTGCCGAAGCGCATCATGCAAAAGAAAGCTGCGCTTTTCATTCGAAATCAGCTCAATATCCGCAGAGCTCAGATCGACCGTTGCTGGCACAATGGCAAGATCGTCGATGTCTGTGGCGAGAATGACGTCCTTCAGTGGGATGTCATCCAACAGCAGATCATATGTTGTATGCTCACGGTCCTCCATCTCAATCCCGAGACCGGTGGACGCGTTGCCTTGTGGATCCAGATCAACAACCAGCACACGATTGCCAATCTCCACAAGTGCCGCTGCCAAATTGATGGTCGTGGTTGTCTTGCCCACGCCTCCTTTTTGATTTGCAACAGAGATAATCTTGGGCCCGGGTGGGCGCGTCGGGTCAGACACGCGTAATATCCTTGATTTTGAGGACGACTGCTTCTGCGTTTGTTTTACTTGGCATCGCTTCGTATGAAAACCGCCAGTTTTGCTTTGTGGCTTCGACTTCTTCCTTCCACTGAGCGCCCTTCTGAAAAAGGCATAGTCCTCCAACTGCTAAGTGTGGTGATGCAAGAGAAAGCAGCGTGTCCAGGGGCGCCAACGCGCGCGCCGAAATGGTCGGTGCCTGCAAGCCTTCAACCTCTTCGATGCGGCGTGCCACGATTTTCATGGGCAGATCCAACTCGCGCGCGCATGTCCGCAAGAATGTGGCCTTGCGCTGATCGCTTTCAACCAACAAGACCGAAGTATCCAGCCCATTCGATTGCGCAAGAATTGCAATAATTACGCCCGGCAGACCGCCACCACTTCCCAAGTCAACCCAAACTCCAGACCGTGGCGTGAAAACTTGTGCGCCATCCCAAATATGTCGTGCTTCAATATCAGAAACCGTCGATTTCGAAACGAGGTTGATCCTCGGGGTCCATTTGCGGATCAGATCTGCATATGCCTGAAGTTTATCGAGTGTTTCACGTGAAACACTCTCACCCCACCAATCCGGCGTCTGCATCATGCTGACATCTTTTCCAGAAACCTGATCCGCCCAAGAACAAGTGCAAGCGCTGCGGGTGTCATGCCATCAATGCGCGTTGCTTGGGCCAAATCAGCCGGTTGAACGCGCTCGAGCTTACTTTGGAGTTCTGCCGACAGGCCAGAGATAGCCGTGTAATCAAAGCCAACCGGGATTTTCAGAAGTTCATCTTTCCTCAGCCTTTCAACATCCTTCTGCTGGCGCGCAATATAGTTTGCGTAAAGCGCGTCGCGCGCAACCTGCTCTTGAATGGGCTGTGGAAACTCCAAGATGTCGGGTACAAGCCCTGCCAATTGCTCAAAAGTCACGTCTGGAAAGGCCAACACCTGAAATGGCGTTCTTTTGGTTCCGTCCTGATTGATCCGAATACCCTGAGCCGCAATTTGTTTCGGTGTGAACTCAGTTTCGCTGAGGAGGTCCCTCATCGACGTAAGCTGTTCGTTCTTGCGCGCATAAGATGACATGCGCCTATCCGACACACATCCCAAATCGCGGCCAAATTCAGTCAGTCGCTGATCGGCATTGTCAGCGCGCAGTGAAAGCCGAAACTCGGCACGGGATGTAAACATGCGATACGGCTCAGCAACACCGCGCGTGGTGAGATCGTCGATCATCACACCGATATAGCTTTGATCGCGGCGGAAGTGCACTGGCTCGACACCCTTGACGCGACGCACAGCGTTTAGACCAGCCACAAGACCTTGTGCTGCTGCCTCTTCATAACCTGTCGTACCATTGATTTGCCCTGCCAAGAACAAGCCAGGCACATCTCGGACAGAAAGGTCAGCGTTCAGCGCTCTAGGATCCACATAGTCATATTCAATCGCATAGCCCGGCTGCAAAATCTTTGCCTGCTCCAAGCCAGTCATGGATTGTACGTAGTCGACCTGTATCTCAGCCGGGAGAGATGTTGAAATTCCATTGGGGTAGATTGTGTGATCATTCAGCCCTTCGGGCTCCAAGAACACTTGATGTGACTCTTTATCCGCAAACCGCACAATCTTGTCTTCGATAGACGGACAGTATCTTGGTCCAACCCCCTCGATATGACCGCCATACATGGCAGATCGATCAAGATTCTCCCGGATGATGTCGTGTGTTCTGCTGTTTGTATGCGTTATCCCGCAGGAGATTTGCCGGAGGGGCGCGGTTGAGGACAAAAAGGAAAAGAGCGATGGATCATCATCGGCCTCTTGCCGATCCAACCCATCCCAATTGATCGTGCGTGAATCCAGCCTTGGTGGCGTGCCCGTTTTCAGCCGCCCCGTGGGAAGTCCAAACCCGTCAATTCGATCAGCAAGGGGGACTGAGGCATCATCCCCCATACGCCCACCGGAGTACGACTTATCACCAATATGAATCGTGCCACGTAAGAATGTACCCGTGGTCAGAATAACAGCTTCAGCTGAAATCTCTGACCCATCTGCTAGACATACACCTGAAACAACGTCGCCTTTCATGAACAAATCAACCACTTCGCCCTCAACAATTGTGAGGTTTTGTGTGGTTTGCATCATCTTAAGCATGGTTTCCTGATACACAGCGCGATCCGACTGTGTGCGAGGGCCCTGAACTGCAGGCCCTTTGCGCCTATTCAAAAGACGAAACTGAATTCCGGAAACATCAGCAACACGGCCCATGATCCCATCCATTGCATCGATTTCACGAACAAGGTGCCCCTTCCCCAGCCCACCAATGGCTGGATTACAAGACATCACGCCGATTCCCGATACTTTCATGGTGACCAAGGCAGTCGAGGCGCCGAGTCGTGCCGAAACATGGGCGGCTTCCGTTCCCGCATGCCCACCGCCAATGACAACCACATCAAAATGTTTCACGTGAAACACTCCATCATTTACCTAAGCAAAAGCTCGAGAATATCTCGTCCAGCAGATTCTCAACATCAACCCGACCAACCACAGCTTCCAAGGACCGAATCGCAACCCGCATTTCCTCTGCCGCAATATCATAGTGTTCTGGCCCGACACCAACCAACGCTGATGCAGAAGACAGCGTCGACAAGGCTTTTGTCATCGCAGCGCGGTGCCGTTCATGAGTGAGCAGTCCAGCATTCTGCGCTCGTTCGGATAGCGTGGCAGTGACACTTGATACAAGCTCATCCACACCATGCCCAGTGAGTCCAGAGATCGCTGGCACATCGTCGTTTCTTTGATCCGCCTTTGGAGCCAGTACAATATCCCCTTTTGAAACAGGAACACTCAGATGCTCCCCTGGCTCAGCAAGGAAGATCCGCAACTGCGCGGCACTGGCACGCGAAATTGCCCTTGCTATTCCCTCCGCCTCAATCTCATCGCCAGAATCCCGTAATCCGGCTGTGTCAAGCAAGGTCACCGGCAGTCCGCCAAGGTCCATACGGACCTCGATTATATCTCGTGTTGTGCCAGCGACCTCAGACGTTATTGCAGCATCGCGACGCGCCAACGCATTCAACAAAGTAGACTTTCCAGCATTCGGCGCGCCAACAATAGCCACTTCAAAGCCTGTTCGAATTCGTTCTGCAGCACCAAAGCCATTCAGTTGATTGGAGATGTCTTTTTCAACAGCCGACAAAAGGCTTTGAACCTCGGGCGTAACGTCAACCGGCACCTCCTCGTCAGCGAAGTCAATTGTTACTTCGATTAGCGCTGCAGCTCGGATCAACTGGCTGCGCCATACTTCAATCCGCTGCCCCAGCTCACCTGACACTGTGCGTAGCGCTTGCTGCCTTTGTGCCTCGGTTTCAGCTTCAATCAGATCGCCAAGACCCTCAACCTGCGCAAGGTCCATCTTATTGTTTTCAAGCGCACGACGCGTGAATTCACCCGGCTCTGCCATCCGCGCATTGCACTTCCCAAGTTCACGAACCACGGCAGAGATAACGGCGATGCTTCCATGCAAATGAAACTCAACCACATCCTCGCCTGTAAAACTGGCCGGCGTATCGAAAACAAGGATCAGTGCTTGATCAAGCGTTTCACCAACGTCATCGCGTAGGATACGCACCACAGCTTGCCGGGCCCCGGGCAGCGACCCGCACAGCTGCTCAGCACAAGACTTGGCTTCCGGTCCCGAGATACGAATGACCGCAACACCTGCACGACCCTGCGCCGTGGCAAGGGCAAAGATTGTATCCATCCCCCTACCTCCGGCCGACAGATTAGGTGTTCATGGAATCGAAGAATTCACTGTTTGTCTTAGTCTGCTTGAGTTTCGAGATCAGGAACTCGATCGCATCCGTTGTCCCCATCGGGTTTAGGATACGACGCAAAACAAAGGTTTTTGTCAGGTCGTTCTTGTCGACCAACAAATCCTCTTTCCGTGTGCCAGACTTGAGGATGTCGATGGCTGGGAACACGCGCTTGTCTGCGATCTTGCGATCCAGAACGATTTCCGAGTTACCCGTGCCTTTGAATTCTTCAAAGATCACTTCGTCCATCCGGCTACCCGTATCGATCAGAGCCGTCGCGACAATGGTCAGCGATCCACCTTCCTCGATATTCCGCGCCGCGCCGAAGAACCGCTTGGGGCGTTGCAGGGCATTTGCATCCACACCACCGGTCAGAACCTTACCAGACGACGGCACCACAGTGTTGAAAGCCCTACCAAGTCTTGTTATCGAATCCAGCAAGATCACAACATCTCGTTTGTGTTCAACCAACCGCTTAGCTTTTTCGATAACCATCTCAGACACAGCGACGTGGCGCGTAGCAGGTTCATCAAAGGTCGAGCTGACGACTTCGCCCTTGACCGAACGCTGCATGTCCGTGACCTCTTCAGGCCGTTCATCGATCAGCAAAACGATCAGGTAGCATTCCGGGTGGTTCTTTTCGATGCTTGACGCGATGTTCTGAAGCAAAACCGTCTTACCCGTCCGTGGTGGTGCCACGATCAAGGAACGCTGCCCTTTCCCGATAGGTGAAACCAGGTCGATAATCCGCGCCGACCGATCTTTGGTCGCAGGATCGTCTGTTTCCATCGTCAAACGCTCATCCGGATATAGCGGCGTCAGATTGTCAAACGCGATCTTGTGCCTGGCCTTTTCCGGCTCTTCGAAATTGATCTTCGTCGCATTGGTTAGGGCAAAATAGCGTTCATTGTCGTCAGGGGCCTTGATCACCCCTTCGATCGTGTCGCCAGTCCGCAGCGAGTACTGGCGGATCATATCGGGCGAGACATAAATGTCATCAGGACCTGGAAGATAGTTTGCTTCGGGCGAGCGCAGAAAGCCAAAGCCGTCTTGCAGAACTTCCAGCACACCGTCGCCGGAAATCTCCCATCCCTCGTCCGCGCGTTCGCGCAGGATTTGGAACATCATCTCGCCCTTCCGCATGGTCGAGGCGTTTTCGATTTCCAGCTCCTCTGCCGTGGCAAGGAGGTCTTTAGGGCTTTGCGCCTTGAGTTCAGCAAGGGCGAGGCGTTCTGCGGTCATGGGAATACTCTTGGCCCGCTTGGTTCAAGCGGTGCGCGTCCAGTCAATTGTAAAAGCTGTGTGCGGTCCCCGGACGGGGTGCGATACCGCAGATAGGGGCTGTCGCGTCTTAAGTCAACGGTTTCAGAATTTCACGACCACGGACAGAACAATCAGCACCATGAGAAGTGTGGGCACCTCGTTCATCATTCGATACTGCCGCCCCGTCTTAATTGGTCCACCTGCTGCGAACACCTTGCGTTGCGCGGACAACCAACCATGGAAGCCAGACATGGCGAGAATGCCAAACAGCTTGGTCCAAGGCCACACCGCACCCCAATCGATCACACCGGGGATCAAAGCGAGAAGAAGACCAAACACCCATGTTGCGATCATGGCCGGGTTCATGATCACCTTGAGCAGCTTGTATTCCATAGTTTGGAACAACGCGTGCGTCTCACCCTCCAACCCGACACTTTCAGAGTGGTAGACATAGAGTCGGGGTAAGTAGAACAGTGCCGCCATCCACGCGATAACCGACATGATATGGAACGCTTTGATCCATGGATAAAAAGTTATCAGAAAATCCATGATGGTTCGGCCCTCTCTATTCCGACCCACCCTTATTAATAAATAAAAGAAAGAAAAAGGATGATGATTTTGTAGGGTGCAGGATTTCTGTGGATTACTATTTTTCCCAAAGGTTTGTGCACAACTTGATATGTTTGTCCTCAAAGATGCACAAGGATTGAACATCTCAGAAAATAAAATTAAAACAACAGCTTAAGCTACAAATATGCAAATCAAAGGGATGGAAAAACCTGTGGGTAACACCAGACAACACCTGTTGCCCTCAACATGTCATTTGTTCTTTCGCACTTGGGAAGGCTCGTGGTGAATCTGGCTCAAGCGTCAGGTACCTCATGTGATCCCGACATCCGGCTTGCTTTCACATGTTTGATCCCGCAGTTCACAAGGTGTGACACACAAGGATATCCACATGATCACCCCCATCGTTCTTGCTTCGGGCTCCTCCATTCGGGCCCAATTGCTGCAAAACGCAGGGATTGAATTCGAGGTCACGGTGCCTCGAATAGATGAAGAAGCGATTAAAGCTGCCTTGATCGCGGATGATGCGTCACCGCGCGACATCGCCGATGCGTTGGCCGAAATGAAGGCGCGCAAGGTGGCTGACAAACGGCCGGACGCCATGGTTATCGGATGCGATCAGGTTCTTTCTTTCGACAGTGGGCTTCTATCGAAGCCGATTGACCGGATGGATGCCGCCGCGCAACTGCGTGCCATGCGGGGACAGCGCCACATGCTGTTGTCGGCAGCCGTCATCTATCATGAAGGTAGCCCTATCTGGCGCCATGTTGGACAGGTCCGTTTGCGCATGCGAAATGTGTCCGATGCGTATCTTGATGGATACATCGAACGGAATTGGGATGACATTCGCCACTCAGTTGGCGCATATCAGCTAGAGGCCGAGGGGGTGCGCCTGTTCCACAGCATCGAAGGGGACTATTTCAACGTCCTTGGGATGCCATTGTTGGAGCTTCTGGCGTTCCTGACGCTGCGCGGTGTGATCGACGGATAATCAAAGGCATGCAAGGATGAGCGATAAAATTCCTTTGGCGGGCGTCATCGGATCCCCCATTTCACATTCAAAATCACCACAATTGCATCGCCACTGGCTCAAGACACTTGGGTTGCGGGGTGACTATATCCCCATGGACGTTTCCGCGCAGGATTTGGAAACCGTCCTGCGGACCTTGCCCAAAGCCGGTTTTGTCGGGGTGAACATCACCATTCCCCATAAAGAGGCGGCGTTGGAGATTGCCGATCTTGTCACAGATCGTGCGACGCTGATCGGTGCGGCGAACACCCTGATTTTTCGTAAGGACGGTCAAATCCATGCTGACAACACGGATGGGTATGGTTTCATTGAAAACCTGAAAGCCGGCGCGCCTAACTGGCAACCAAATGCCGGTCCCGCAACTGTATTGGGTGCAGGTGGTGCAGCGCGTGCTGTTATCGCATCTCTTCTGGATGCTGGGGCTCCGGAAATTCTTTTGACGAACCGCACCCGGGTTCGCGCAGAAAAGCTGGCTGACGACTTTGGAAAGAAGGTGTCGGTCGTAGATTGGGTTCAGGCAGGGAACATTCTTGAGGACTCGGCACTTGTGGCGAACACAACGTCACTCGGAATGATCGGCAAACCTGCAATGCGCATCCCCTTGGATGGTCTTCGGCGCGACACCCTTGTCACTGATCTTGTTTACACGCCGCTGAAGACCGACTTGCTTGCGGCGGCAGAGGCTGCGGGCTGTGTGACTGTTGATGGGCTTGGTATGTTACTCCATCAGGCAGTGCCCGCCTTTGAGCGTTGGTTTGGTCATCGGCCAGCAGTGGACAGTGCCGCGCGCGCTGCGGCCTTGAGATGACATTCAAACTTGGGCTTACCGGATCCATTGGGATGGGAAAGTCCACAACAGCCCAGATGTTCACGGACGAAGGGTGTGCGGTATGGGATGCCGATGCTGCTGTTCATCGTCTGTATGGGCAAAACGGCGCAGCGGTTGCCCCAATCGGAAACATATTCCCTGGTGCTGTCGTGGATGGAGTCCTCTCTCGCGATGCGTTGCGCGCTATCATCTCGCAGGACGCAAGTGCCTTGGCCCGGATTGAAGCAATTGTGCACCCGCTGGTTGCCGATGACCGGGCGCGGTTTGTTGCTACAACAAACGCCGAAATCGTCGTCTTTGACATCCCGCTTCTGTTTGAAACAGGTGGCGATGCAGGGATGGATGCTGTCGCCGTTGTTCACGTGGACGCCGAAGTACAAAAGGCGCGTGTTCTTGCACGTGGAACGATGAGCGAAGACCAGTTTTATGCAATCCTGGAAAAACAGATGCCAAGTGCTGAAAAATGTGATCGCGCCGACTTTGTGATCGAAACCGACACGGTTGAACATGCCCGTGCTCAGGTTCATTCTGTGGTTCAGCAGATAAAAAGCGGGTTGTGACATGCGTGAAATCGTTCTCGACACCGAAACGACCGGGTTTGACCCCGAAGGCGGCGACCGGATTGTTGAAATCGGTGCCATTGAGCTGATCGGCCATGTCCCGACGGATAACGTGTTTCACGAATACATCGATCCTGAGCGCTCGATGCCGCAGGAAGCGTTCGAAGTGCACGGGCTGGGCGACGACTTCCTTCGCGGTAAGCCAAAGTTTGCGGAGCTGGGCCAAAAATTCCTGGACTTTGTGGGTGACGCAAAGTTGGTGATCCATAACGCAGCCTTCGATATGAAGTTTCTGAATGCCGAACTGAAATGGATAGGGCTGCCGCAACTTCCATTTGATCGCGCTATCGATACGCTCGATATAGCGCGCCGCCGCTTTCCCGGCTCACCTGCTTCACTGGACGCATTGTGCCGTCGGTTTGGAATCGACAACTCCGCCCGAACGCTGCACGGCGCTTTGCTCGATAGTGAAATCCTGGCCGAAGTTTATCTGGAACTGATTGGCGGACGTCAGCCCGACTTCGGGTTGTCGACGTCATCCGGGTCTGGGTCCAATACGATCGAGGTCGAAAGCTGGACGCCGCCGCCCCGCCCACGTGCTTTGCCATCTCGGGTGACTGGACAAGAGCGTGAGGCCCATGCGGCGTTTGTCGCCAAACTGGGCGATGACGCCCTTTGGCCGAAATAAGAAAGGCCCGGTGCGTTGACCGGGCCTTCCTGCATATTCACATCTATCAGTTGATCGGCTGTTCGGCCGGCGCTGCCTCTTTCTGACGGCGCGCGATTTCGTTCCGATACAGAGATACGAAATCGATATTCTCAAGGTTCAGCGGCGGGAAGCCACCGTCGCGCGTGATGTCGCTGACCACACGGCGCAGGAATGGGAAGATCATGCGAGGGCATTCGATCAGCAGGAAAGGATGAAGCTGGTCTTCTGGTACGTTTTCGATGTGGAACATGCCAACATAGTCAACTTCGAGAACGAAAAGGACCGTGTCCCCCTCTTTCGCCTTTGATGTCACGTTCAGCTTGATCGCGCTTTCGTACTGGTTCTCCTGGCCGCGCTTCTTGGCATCCAGATTGACTTGCACCTGTACATCGGGCTGCACGTCTGGCGCTGCGCCCTTTTGCGACACGATGTTTTCAAATGACATGTCGCGAATATATTGGCCCAGCACACGCATCTGCGGCGCTGCGGGTGGTGTGGCTTGTTCTTCGGCCATCAGCTCTTTCTCCGAGGGAAACGATAAATCCCGCGCTTCGTATCAGCTTGGGCCCCTGGCCTCAATGCTTGGTCCAGCCTGATGGCCCCCGAACTTCACGCTGATCGGGATCAACTTCGGTGTATTCACCCTCAACAATGTCTGGCCGCGGCGGTCTTTGTCCGTGAGTTGAGAATGTGGTGACGTTGATGCGGCTGCGTGCCCAACGGAAAACAGCAAGCCGCACGCCCGGCACAAGCAGTGCAAATCCGACCGCATCCGTGAAGAAACCCGGGGTCAGCAGCAAGGCACCGGAAAACAGTATCATGGCCCCGTGCGCCAATGCTTCGCTTGGGTCGCGCATCTGGCTGAAGGATGATTTTACCTGCCCCAGCGCCTGCATGCCCTGAGCACGAACCAGCATAGTGCCCAGAACAGCCGTGATAACAACAATCAGAAGGGTCCAGCCCAAACCGATGGCACCGCCAACCTGTATGAAGAGGGCAATCTCGATCAATGGGACCAGAAGAAAGGCCAGAAACAGCCACATCCGCGTTATCCTTTCGTTTCCACAAGGAGCCGTACAGTGGACTTGCGCCTCCCGTGCACCTACATAAGGGTCCGACGAGGCTGTTGCCACCCGACCCCGAATGACGAGGCATTAATGAATTCTCCGCTTATCCAGTTGCTGGTCCTTGCTGGCATCGCTGTTTTCCTGATCCTGCGCTTGAAAAACGTGCTGGGAACGCGCGAAGGATTCGAACAGCCCCCCGCTCCGAAACAGGTGTCTGAGCGTTCTGGCAAACATGATTTTGAAGTGATTGAGGGCGGCCCCGACCTGGATATCACCGACCATGTTGACGAAGACAGCAACGCCGCCAAAGCGCTGGCGGAAATGAAACGGGTTGAACCATCTTTTCAGGTGTCTGACTTCTTGCAGGGTGCCCGCGGCGCTTATGAGATGATCGTAATGGGATATGAACAGGGTGATTTGGCCGATATTCAACCCTTCCTGTCAGAAGAGATTTATGAGTCGTTCGTGGATGGTGTTGCTGCCCGCGAGGATCAAGGTCTGACCATCGAGGCCGAATTTATCGGCGTCCGGGAGCTGAAACTGATGGACGCCACCTTTGATCCTGAAACGGGCGAAGGTGAGCTTACCATCCGTTATGTTGCAGAATTGAAATCCGCTGTTCGCGATCAGGGCGGAGATATCGTAGAAGGTAGCCTAACTGAGGTGAAGCGGCAGAAGGACACATGGGCCTTCGCCAGAACCATGGGGGCAAACGACCCGAATTGGCTACTGGTGTCTACAGACGCGTAGTACGTTCCTGCGCCTTAACATTCTGCGCGATTTTCTGGACCATGACCGCCGCTGCCTCTGATGTGAAGTACACGGTGTTGGACTTTGCCGCACTGGATGGTTGGGCGCAGGATGATCACGCCGCAGCGCTGACCACGTTTCGCAATACATGCCGGGATATGGATGACCCCGATTGGCGGTCTTTGTGTGCATTGGCTGGGGATGTGCCGGATGCGCGCGCGTTTTTTGAACTCTTCTTTCGCCCTGTTTTGATCGAGGATGGCGCCCCAGCGCTGTTCACAGGATACTTTGAGCCAGAGCTGGACGGATCACGCCGCCGCAGTGCACGTTATCGCTTCCCGGTTTACGCCATGCCGCCCGAAGCCCGGCACATACGTCCGTGGTTGACCCGTCGCCAAATTCTTGAAGGGCCAGTGATGCAGGGCCGTGGCCTCGAGATTGCCTGGGTCGATGATCCGGTTGAGCTGTTCTTTCTCCAAATTCAAGGATCTGGTCGCATCCGTCTGCCTAACGGTCAAATGATGCGCGTTGGGTATGGCGGAGCCAATGGGCACAAGTATCGCTCGATCGGCGCCGAGTTGGTACGCCGGGGCACTTATGCCGCGCATCAGGTCAGTGCGCAGGTCATTCGAAACTATGTTCGAAACAATCCGGTGGTGGGTGAGGAGCTGCTTTATCACAACCCATCCTACGTATTCTTCCGCGAAGTCAGTGAGGTTCCGGCAGATCGGGGTCCCTTGGGAGCGATGAACCGGTCTATCACGACGATGCGGTCCATCGCGGTTGATCCGGCCTTTGTTCCTTTGGGCGCGCCCGTATGGATTGAAAAAGACGGGGGCGGTCCCTTGCGGCGATTGATGATCGCGCAAGATACCGGATCAGCTATCAAGGGCGCGCAGCGGGCTGATGTGTTTTTTGGCACGGGGGACAATGCGGGCCGAGAGGCTGGGCGCTTGCGGGATCCAGGCCGGATGATGGTGTTGATGCCGATCCAACGTGCCTATGCCCTGTTGCCTGAGAGTGCGATATGACCCGCCGCAAGTTGCGCCCAGACGAAGAAGAGCTGTGGCGAAAAGTGGCGGACAGGACCGATCGTTTGCACCCTGAAAAGCCATTTCATCCAGACGATTTTGTCACAACGCCCGCGCCGAAACCGCGCTTGAAGCATACGTTTGAAGTTACCCCGGCGTTGGGCAAACCATCTGCTTCTAGGCCAACCACCGCGGTGAACCTGACGCCCTCCATCGTGGACCAAGTTGCGACCCAACCAGTACAGATGGATCGCAAGGCGTTCACCCAGATGAAGCGCGGCAAACTCAAGCCTGAGGGTAAGCTGGACCTGCATGGTATGACTCTTGATCGCGCGCACCCCGCGCTTACGCGGTTTATTTTGTCTGCGCAGTCTCAAGGCAAACGACTGGTTCTGGTTGTGACGGGCAAAGGCAAGAACCGCGATGATGATAGCCCCATACCAGTGCGTTTTGGCGTCCTGCGCCATCAGGTGCCGCAATGGTTGTCCATGCCACCTTTGTCTTCGGTCGTGTTGCAGGTCAGTCAGGCCAACGTTCGCCATGGCGGTGGCGGCGCATACTATGTGTATCTACGCCGTCAGCGGTAGATCGTTGCGTGCCCGCTGTATTCCGATCCACATGCTGGCAGTCGCCAACAGGAAATAGACAGCCACACACACGTATTGCACATTCAAATCAATGCCCAAGTCGATCAGCCCACCAGTGAGACCGGGTCCGATTGCTGAGCCCAACACCATGACCGCAGCAGCCATTGCCTTGATCGCACCAATGTGGCGGGTGCCATAAAACTCCGCCCAGAACGCATTGGGTAAGGTCGAGTTTGCACCGGTTGTCAGGGCCAGAAACACGAAGCCGATGGCGGCCGCAGCCAGCGATTGTGCAAGCGCAAAGGTTACGAAGGCCACAACCATTGGCAGCTGGAAAAAGGGGATCAGCCGGGCAGTGCCGAACCGATCCAATGCGATGCCGGACAGGATCATCGCCCCGATTCCGACAACGGTGTAAATGGGAAACAAAGCCACAAGGGACAGGTGTGACCACCCCTTGATCTCCGCAAAATAGACCTGCTGGAAGAAGAATGCAGTGTTGAAAGCAGCCGGGCCAATCAGCGCCGGCACCATGAACCAGAACAGCGGGTGACCTAACGTATCTGTGCGTGTCCAATGGCGGGCTTTCATCCCGACGCTCTGGTTTTCGTCGGCCATGGATTGTGGTGTGCGTTCTTCCCCCAACAGACGCCACAGGATGGGTACACCCAGTAGTGCGATGGCGGCAGCCAGAATCCACAACACGCGCCAATCCAGAAATGCCATTAATGCCACAAAGAGCAGTGGCAAAATTGCCTCGCCCAAAGAAAAGCCCAAAGTCGCTACCGCAAGTGCCCGGCCGCGCGTCGCCACGAACCAGCGCGCCATCGCGACAATTGCAATGTGGCCTGTCATACCTTGCCCGGTCAGACGCAGCGCGAATATGACGATAGGCAGAAATGCAGCGTATGGATTAACAGCCATCAACAGGCACGACCCAGCAAGCAACGCGAGCACGATCACACCCAAGCTCCGAGCTCGGAAACGGTCTGTCAGGCCGCCTGCCCAGATCATGACCACAGCGGATGCAGCGGTTCCAAGACCATAGATTGCGCCCCAGCTTCCGTGGGTAAGGGAAAAGTCACCCTGGATCTGTGCAGCAAAGATCGAGATGAAAAATGTCTGCCCAAAGGATGACAGCAAGGTCAACAGCGCACCAGCCGCCAGCCATTGCCGGTTGCTCTTCAAAAAGTGGCACAGAGGCTGCGACCCTGAAATGGTCGCCACTAGCGGGCCTCGCTGCGGATTGCACTGGTTGAGGGTCGGCGTGGCGGGGATTGGATGCGGCGCGCGCCCGGAATGGTCAGCACCGACCCGGCCCGTCCGCGCAAGAACTCACTGTCCAGTTCAGATGAGCGGCGAAGTAGCTGGATCAAAGCGGGCGATCCCGCCGCAACGAAATGGTTGCCGGATTTCCGATCGCTGAATGCGGTCACGTCGACGACCGTAATCGGCAAGTCTGCGACGGCGTCAGTGTTTTGGATGTTGCCCAGTTGGGTCCTTTCGCCGCGCAGTCGTGATGACAGGCGCAAGATTGCATCCTTACGTGACACCATAACAACAAAAGGATCCGGTGCCGTCTGGATACGAGAAAACTGACTGCGAAAGACATCGACGTTAATGTCGGGGGACAAAAGGATCACACCACTGACATTCCGGCCTACCCAACCGGGCTCCGCGATGTCGAGCTGGCGGAGCGTTTCCATCACCAATGCACTGCCCATCGAATGAGCGACGAGGACGATATCTGGCTGTCCCACAGATCGGATCAAGTGCATCAGATCAGCAAGGCCATCGCGGGCAAACAGTGCGCTGTCCTGATCATATTCATACCCAAGTGGGTTACCGCGGCTGGGCCATGAATAGGTGACATGGGTACCAGGCAACTCTAGGTCCTCGGCCATTTGCGCGATCCGGAAAGCGGAGTTGGTAAAACTGTTGTTGAACCCGTGAACGAACAGGGTCACGTCGCGCTCGGATGGGGGATGCGATGCAAGATCAGCGGCCAGAGCTCTGCGAAACACATCGTTTGACTCGTAGATGTTCAATGCAGCAATTGCAAAATCGCGGTCTGGTTTCGGGCGCTCCTGACCGTCCGATACGCTACCCAATGTACGACCGGGCGGAAGCGATACCGTGGCCTGCAACAGGTTCAAGGAAGCAGACCTGCCAATTCCAAATTCTCCGGCCGCATTCATGCTGCGCGTGGTGCCGATGAACACGTCGCGGTTTTTTCCGACTAGCTGGGCCTCGGGCAAAATGGGCGCAGCCGTCCTGTCACTGCACGCAGCAACGATAAGAACTAGAATAAATAGAATCGCGCGCATCAAATACCCCTGCCCGATCATCCCATGGGATGTACCCGAGCAGGAAGCAAACAGCTAGAGTACGTAACGACTGACGTCCGTGGATCGCGCAAGTTCGCCGAGGTGGGTTTCGACGAAATCAGCATCAACGGTGATCTCGTCTCCGGCCCGGTCAGGTGCATTGAACGAAAGCTCTTCGAAAACACGCTCCATCACAGTGTAGAGGCGACGGGCGCCAATGTTCTCGACACTCTTGTTTACGTCTGCTGCAATACGAGCCAAGGCGCGAATACCTTCGGGTTCGAAGGTCACTGTCACCTTTTCGGTCTGCATCAAAGCGGTGTATTGCAGTGTCAGCGCATTGTCCGTTTCTTCCAGAATCCGTACGAAATCGTCTTCGGTTAGATCGCGTAGTTCGACGCGGATGGGCAGTCGGCCTTGCAGTTCCGGCAAAAGGTCGGATGGCTTTGCAATGTGGAAGGCGCCGGATGCAATGAACAGGATGTGATCCGTCTTGACCGGCCCATGTTTTGTACTGACGGTGGTCCCTTCGATCAGCGGCAACAGGTCACGCTGCACGCCCTCGCGGCTGACATCCGCGCCGCGCGCATCAGAGCGGGCACAGACCTTGTCGATTTCGTCCAGAAAAACGATGCCGTTTTCCTGAACAGCCTCCAGCGCAGTCTTGGTCACGGCTTCGTCGTCGAGCAACTTGTCGGCTTCTTCACCGATCAATACTTCATAACTCTGCGCGACCGTCAGCTTTTTGCGCACGGTACGACCGCCCATCGCTTTGCCAAAGATGTCGCCAAGGTTCATCATGCCCATGCCACCTCCGGGCTGGCCGGGGATGTCCATGGTCGGGAATGGGTTGCTGGTATCGGCGACGTCCAGTTCGATCACGGTATCGTCCAACTCGCCCGACTTCAGCTTCTTGCGGAACATCTCGCGGGTGGCATCGCGAGCATCTGTGCCAGCAATGGCTTCGATGACCCGCTCCTCTGCCGCTTGGTGGGCGTTGGCCTTCACGTCTTCACGCATATATTCCCGTGTTTCCACGATGGCAGCGTCCACCAGATCACGGATGATTTGCTCCACGTCACGCCCGACATAACCAACCTCGGTGAACTTGGTTGCCTCGACCTTCAGGAATGGCGCACGTGCCAGTTTGGCCAGACGGCGGCTGATCTCGGTCTTACCGACGCCGGTTGGACCGATCATCAGGATATTCTTGGGATAGACCTCGTCCCGGAGATCGTCATCCAGCTGCTTTCTGCGCCAGCGATTCCGCAGCGCGACAGCAACAGCGCGCTTGGCATCCTTCTGGCCAATAATGAATCGATCAAGTTCAGAGACAATTTCGCGGGGGGTCAGGTCAGTCACAAGCGGCCCGTTTGTTACAAGTTTCACGCCTTACCTATGCGAAAACTGGCGAAACGCAACGATTGACGGGCATTTCATCAACACAGCATCACTTGCGCGAGAGGTTGGGTTATTTTGTCGCGGCATAGGCGTACCTTGTCTCCACCAAATCAATCCCTCGGAGACGATCCCATGACCAACCGCCGCTCATTCCTTATCGGGTCCGCCACCCTGATGGCGTCCACTGCACTACCAACTTTTGCGCTAGCTGGTGGACATGGCCGCATCGGTGAATTCACCGGCAAAAGCAATCATGTCACGAAGGGTCGCGCCGAAGTCGTGACCAAGAATGGCAAAAGCCAGGTAATCCTTCTGGACGACTTCTGGTTCGATGGTGCCCCAGATCCCAAGGTTGCGCTGGGCCGTGATGGCTATGACAGCGACACACTTATGGGGTTGCTGAAAGCCAATTCAGGCAAGCAGACATTTGATGTTCCAGACGGGATCGACGCCGCCACGTATAACGAAGTGTGGATCTGGTGCGAGAAATTCAACGTTCCGCTGGGCGTTGCCAAATTGAACTGATCCTGCTGTCTATCAAGAGGAAGGCCGCTGCAACCGCAGCGGCCTTTTTCGTTCATGATAGAATTTTGGTATTCAGTTCATCCGTCATCATCGCATCGAACCAATGCGGATATCTCTTGGCTGGAGGCGCGATGCCGGACAGTTCCGCCAATTCGTGATCAGTCAATTCTAGCTCCGGCGCGGCCAAGGCCGCATCCAGATGACTCATCTTCGAGGCGCCGAAAATCACGCTATGGCTGCGGTCTTGAGCAAGCAACCATGCCAAGGCCGCGGTTGCCGGATGTACGTTGTGTGTCTTTGCAATGTCGGCCAGAGTTCCAATCATCTTGCGAGCGGTTGCTGTGTTGATGCCAAGGAAATCGCCGCCTTCACTCAACCGTCCGTCGCCTTCCTCCAGTTTCTCCGGATCGTACTTGCCCGACAGCAAACCGCCAGCCAGAGGTGACCAGGCCATAAGCCCACCGCCCATCTCGGCCATCATGGGCAAGACATCCAGTTCGATATCCCGTGCCACCAGATTGTACAGATACTGTCCGGCGATGAAGGGCGTCATCCTGTGGTCACGCTGGTACTGCACGGCGCGGGCCATGTGCCAGGCGGGCCAGTTCGATACACCAACATAGCGCACCTTGCCTGCTTCAATGGCGATTTGAAGTGCGGCCAGAGTTTCTTCCATCGGCGTCGTGAAATCGGTTTTGTGCAGCACTAAAAGATCGATGTGGTCCATCCCCATACGGTCCAGGCTGCCGTCGATCTGCTTGAGGACATGACTTCGATTCAGACCTGCATCCCCCACCTGATCTGTCTGACGAAA
This sequence comes from Tateyamaria sp. LSS28, assembly GCF_059611725.1. Classification (NCBI taxonomy): domain Bacteria; kingdom Pseudomonadati; phylum Pseudomonadota; class Alphaproteobacteria; order Rhodobacterales; family Roseobacteraceae; genus Tateyamaria; species Tateyamaria sp. LSS28. The sequence continues at coordinate 832,328 of NZ_JCAPFI010000001.1, forward strand.
GCCAAGCTTTGTACAAATCACTGCCTCGTTTCGGCGCTTTCCCAACGCTTTCCCAAGAATATCTTCCGATTCACCGCTCGAATAACCGTCGGCGGTATCAAAGAAGTTCACGCCGGCATCCAGAGCGTGGCCGACCATCTTGGTCGCGGCGTCCTGACCGACCTTTGCAACACCGGGAATCCACTCCGATCCATGGTTGAAGGTCATAGTACCAAAACACATGCGGCTCACGATCAAGCCGCTGTTGCCCAGACGTGTATATGTCATCTCGGTCATTTGCTGATCTTCTCCACTGTCAGGTTGCCGTTGGTATAAACGCAAATGTCAGCCGCGATTTGCATCGCGTCGCGCGCGACGGCTTCGGCATTACGGTCGCTGTCCATCATGCCCCGTGCCGCGGCAAGGGCGTAGTTTCCACCAGATCCGATCGCCGCTACATCGTGCTCAGGCTCCAAGACGTCACCTGCGCCAGTGATAACGAACATGTCGGCGCCATCCGATACGATCAGCATCGCCTCAAGCTTTTGAAGATACTTGTCAGTGCGCCAGTCCTTGGCCAACTCGACGCTCGCACGCGCCAATTGACCCGGCGTTGCTTCCAGCTTGCTTTCCAGTCGCTCCAGCAAGGTGAATGCATCCGCCGTGGATCCGGCGAAACCCGCCACCACATCATATCCACCAGGGCTAAGTCGACGCACCTTACGCGCCGTCCCCTTGATGACAGTCTGTCCAAGAGACACCTGGCCATCCCCGGCAATGACGACTTCGCCACCCTTCTTAACACCGATGATCGTGGTCCCGTGCCATCCGGGAAAGTCTGAGCTGGCCATTTGGCTCTCCTTCAACAGTTGGGGGGATATATGGCGGTCAGCTCACGGACGGGCAAGGGCCGGTTGCTCGCTCGATCCGCTGCGCCTAGGGTCTGATCATGTCGCACCCCAAACGTGTTCGCTTTTACCTCAATGATGGCACGCGTCGCCGGGCTCGGAATGGAGAACACAACTTCATCGCCAAGATTGTGCATGTGTTGGAACGAACCGGATACGAGATATCCTATCATGCGAACACAATGGCCGAGCGCTTGAAGGCGGGCACGCGACGTGGCTACGCGCTTTGCGAGATGACGCCGCCGCCAAACAAGCGTGCGATGACGTTTCGCCGTGTCTATCACTATCCGTTTTGGCAAATTCAGGCGTCTGACAAGCGCTGGGAGTGGGATGTTGCCCGGGCGAGTTTCGATCCTTTGGCTTGCCCCGCAAACGAGGTGCAACGCTTCTTTTCTTATTGGCAGAAGCGGATTTGCGGGCCTCTGCTTGACCATGTCCGCGATGATGATTTTATCTACGTACCGCTGCAGGGCCGCCTGACGGATCACCGTTCCTTTCAATCCTGCAGTCCGATCGACATGCTCGTCCGGACGCGCGCGGCTTGCCCCGGAACAAGAATTATCGCGACTTTGCATCCAAAAGAAACCTACAACCCGGATGAGCTGGCAGCGCTGGAAAGGATGCAAGCGAGCGACCCCAATCTCACTATTCAAACTGGAGGGCGAGATACCCTTCTGCCACGATGTTCGTACATTGTGACGATGACGTCGAGTGTGGCGTTTGACGGGATGTTTTTTGGGAAGCCTGCAATCACGTTCGGTCAAACCGACTTTCACCACGTGGCACTAAATGGGCAAGACCTAGATGCATTTGACCGCATCCAATTGCATCAGCCCGACTACGCCGCGTATCTTTGGTGGGTCTGGCAGCACATGGCAATCAACGCTGGCCATGACAGTGCCGAGGCCAAGATTGCTGCGAAGCTGTCCGCTGCCGGTTGGCCGATGGAGTAAGGGCACCCGCTTTGCGGATGCCCCTGGAATTCTCAGATGCTTTCTTCGATCCAGCTTTGCAATGCAGCCTTGGGCGCTGCACCAGCCCGGTTCGAAACGATTTCACCGTTCTTGAAGATGAAAAGTGCCGGAATACCTCGGACACCCATCTGCGCAGGTGAGTTCGGGTTTTCATCCACGTTCACCTTGGCGATCTTGATCTTGCCTGCCATTTCGGCCGACAGCTCCTCGAGGGCTGGGCCAATCTGCTTGCACGGGCCACACCATTCGGCCCAAAAGTCCACCACAACGGGGATATCGGAATTTTTGACTTCGGCGTCGAAAGTTGCGTCTGTGACTGCCACGGTTGCCATGTGAGTTCTCCTGCCAGGCTCAAGCGTAGGCTGGCAACCTAGGTACCCCCCACAGCATCGTCAAGATATGGCGTGCCCGACAACGCCGACGTCACGATATCGTGCGGAATGGACATCAGTGCGCCTGTGTGAGTCCACAGAATGCTTAGCCGAATGGTGCGATCAGGATAAATTTGAGCCATTGCATGGGCATAGGCACCCATCTGTCGCAACACACCTTCTGGAGTCTGCTCTGGTTTTTCCGGGATGACGCGGTTTGTCTTGAAATCAATCACGTGCACAGTATCCGATGTCACGTGCAGCCGGTCGATCATTCCGTGCATTCGGCGTTTTCCAAGCGGTGCGGTTACGGGCACTTCGGCCAGCACGTCATCAGCAAAAAGCCATGACAGCGTTGGATCAGATCGAATGCGATCTGCTTGCGCCTCAGCCTCAGTTTTCAGGTCATCGGGCAGGTTGGCGTCACGCAATGCCCGCGCACCTATTTCGGGTGCTTCCAATAACGCATGTACAGCAGTTCCGAAGGTCTTGGCGGTTTCTTCATCAAGCCCGTCGCCGGGAAGCGCCTTGGGACCGCCCAAATCCGATGGCGACAGCGTTTCTGGCAGTGGTGCTGGGCTTGGCGCAGCTTTCTTATAAATGGTCGGTAGGGAGATACCCGGTTCAGCTTTTGCCATCCCGATGCTTGTTGTTGAAAACGCCCAATCGCCATGTTGCAGACGCAGGCCTGAACCTACCGGCGTGTCCAGCGCCGTTGCATCGTCTGCCTCCATGCCGACCTGAACGCGTTGATGCCAATCGTCACCATTTCTATCAAGCTCGCCCGCTGCTCCAATAATTAACCATTTTTCAGCCCGTGTTAGAGCAACATAAAGCAACCGTAGGGACTCTTGTCGCTGCGCTGCCTTCATCTCGTCCAGTCGGGTTGCCATCTGCTCCGGCAGTTGGGCCGATGGCATCTTCCAAACCGGTGTATCACTAATGTCGGTGATATTGTTGCGGACCTGAAAGTCGCGTTTGCCGCATTCAGGCAGGATCACGATGGGCGCTTCCAGCCCCTTTGACCCATGCACAGTCATTACCCGGATCTGGTTTGATGCGCTGTCGATCTGGCGTTTGACCTCAAGATCGTCTGTTTCCATCCAGGTCAGGAAACCAGTCAGGCTGGGCACTTCGCTGCGTTCGTACGATAACGCCTGGGACAAAAGCGCGTTTATCCCATCCTCGGCTTCGGTCCCCAGCCGTGCCAACATCCGCTGACGTCCACGATGTCGGGTCAGCATGCGTTCGATCAGATCATAGGGGCGCAGAAAGTCGATATTGTCCCGCAAGTCCCGCAGAACCGAGACTGTTTGAGGGTAGTCCTCAGTTTTTGTGCGCAAGCTGCGCCACAATTCGTCTTCGGTTCGGTGATGCGCAAGGGTGTACAAATCCTGTTCAGACCACCCGAACAGAGGTGACCGTAGTGCAGTCGCTAGCGACAAGCTGTCCTCGGGTGTGGCGAGGAACGACAGAAGTGCGCCAAGGTCACGCACAGCGGTTTCCGCCCCTACCTTGAGGCGATCCGCCCCAGCGATGGGGAGCTCCAACTCTTTGCAGGCGCGAATGATGTCGGGAAAGATGCCGCCGCGCCGCTGGACAAGGATCAGGAAATCCCGCGGTTGCACCGGCCTTGGTCCGCTTGAATCCGGGATCAACGTGCCTTCATCCAGCATTTGCTTGATCTGTCCAGCGACCGCCATCGCCAGTGTTCGAAATTGGTGTTCGGGACTGCGCCGGTCCACGGGATCATACCATTCACGTTCCGGTGTCTTTTCCGGTTTTGGCACCAGCGGCCACAAATCGACACGTCCAGGCAGATCAGCGTTGAACGCAATATGCTGACCATCGCCGAAACCGGCGCCCTTTTCGGTTTCAAAGACCTTGTCGACCAAATTCAGGACCGCAGGCGATGACCGGAACGAAAAATCGAGGCTTCGGCCCCACAGCTTCTGGTCCGATTCAGCCAGTTTAGAGCCGAATTCTGATTGCATTCGATCGAACTCGCGCGGGTCAGCGCCTTGGAAGGAATAGATCGACTGCTTCTTGTCGCCCACAACAAAGATTGTGCGGGTCACATCGGCCCGCGCACCCTCGCCGCTCGAAAACTCTTCGGCCAGTCGCCGGATCACGTCCCATTGCGTCGGACTAGTATCCTGCGCCTCGTCCACGAGGATATGATCGATACCCCCGTCGAGCCGATATAGAACCCATGCCGCCACCCTGTCATCACTCAGCAGTTGCTGCGCTTTCTGGATCAGATCATCGAAGTCTAGCCACCCACGCCGCTGTTTTGCTTCGGCGTAGCGCTGGGCAAATCGCCGGGCGAACTGGTGCAGGGCGACGGTATGTTCAGCCGCATCAAGGGCCAGGCGGGCCTCGCGGGCCGCTTCGACCCGTTCTATCAAGGCCTCAAGCTGCGGCAGCAGATGTGCGGCCTGCTGTTGTGTCGACTTCGCGGGAAAGCGTTTCTTGCGGGTTCCGGCTTGGGTCAGAAACGCGGCCTCGGCAATCGAAAGGCTTTCGGTGTCGAGCGCAACAATTTCCCTCAGCGTTTCACCAACGGCTTGGTCAGTCACACCTTGCGTTGCCAGAATCGGCAACAGGTCTTGCAACATCTCCCAATCACCGGGGGCAAAGGTGGCGTCGACAATGCTGTCGCGTGTCAGGTCATTGGACTGTCCAAGCAAGGTGAGCGCATCGCCAGTAGTGAGATCATCAAACTTCGCCGCCTTGCCTGCGATTTCCTTGGTGAGCGAAAGAAAATCTTCACCCTTGTACTGTGCGGCTAGCCGGACAAGTACGCCGGCATCTTCACCTTCCGCCATCTGGTCTACAAGCTCTGCCCGCAAGAGGTCGGCGGCGCGATCTTCAATCTCTGTGAATTGCGGGCTCACCCCGGCTTCGAGCGGAAAGCGCCTTAATAGAGACGCACAGAACGAGTGAATCGTCTGAATCTTCAGACCACCGGGTGTTTCGATTGCCATCGCGAATAGGGTACGCGCGCGGCTCAACTCTTGTGCATTGGGGGCGTGTGCCAATCCCAACTCCGCCAGCTCCGACCGCAACGCGTTGTCGTCCAGCATGGCCCACGCACCCAAACGCTGAAACAGCCGGTTCTGCATCTCGGATGCGGCCGCCTTGGTGTACGTCAAACACAGGATGTTTTGTGGCTTCACGTCTTCCAGCAACAAGCGCGCGACCCTGTCCGTCAAAACGCGCGTCTTGCCCGACCCCGCGTTGGCCGATAGCCAGGTGGACTGCATGGGCTGTGCCGCCTCCTGCTGACGGCGGGTGGCTTCGTTTGCCAATCCGGTCATGTCAGCACCTCTGACGTCGGTTCTTGCGTCACGTCCCATTCGCCAAAGCGCGCAAGTTGGTCGTAATCCCGCGCCTCGCGATCCTCGTAAAGCGCGCGACGCGAGGTATAGCCCTTGTCCCCCTCAAGATACGCACTCAGCAACCCGACGAGTTCTGCAAGGATCTGGCCCGGTGTCTCAACGTCCAATGGCGCATCCTCGGTCTTGGGATTGCTGCCCATCCCGATGAATTGTGCAGCACGGACAGAACGTGGACCTAGGGTGACAAACCCACCTTCCTCGACCATGGCCGCTTCGATCAACAATTGCTTGTCAAAATGCTTTTGCTGATCTTTGGTTGGGGGCGCACCGGTTTTGTAGTCATACAAAATGACTGATCCAGCATCATCCACATCTATCCGATCCGCACGCCCCTCCAACTCGGTTTTGATCGCTTGCAGGGTAAGTTTTCCAACCGCCTCATTCTCAAACAACGTGGGCGTTGCGATGGACTGCCGCACCATTTCTGTCTCAACAAGCCACTCGGCTGCCCGCCCAAACCGCGCGAGCCACAGCGCACGGGCTGCGGGCCAAGGTACGTCCCGGTTCAGGACGTCGCGGGCGTGCACCATGAGCGTGTCGACGGTCAAAGCGGTGTTGTCATTCAGCGTCTCGCGCACGAAACGCTCCATCACGTCATGCGACAGGATTCCGCGCAACAGCGCATCCGGTGTTTGCACCAGGGGTCGCAATGCCCGCAGGCGCAGCACGTGCTTGGCGTAGATGGCATAGGGATCGCGGATCAGCTTCTGGACTTCAGTCACGGTAAACCGACGAGGACGCGCGGACACGGGTGGACAAGGTGAGGGGCGGTGCGCCTTTGGAACCTCTCTAGCTCGATCCAGTTCCCGGGACAGCGCCAACCAATGTGCGCCACGAGTCCTCATGGCGTCCCAGTGATCCGGTTCTCCCTGTACCGCCAATCCTTGCAGCAGGTTGCGCAGCCTGTTTATCCAACGTGACGGCACTGTTTCCGCATCATCCGACCGGATGGAGCGGGTCAGCCAGACCTCCGGTGCGGCGATTGCCTGCTGGAAGTCGTGTGCCGATAGGCCAATGCGCCGTTCAGGTAGCAGCAAACCGGCATCAAAGCGCATCTTTCGGTTCAGCCATGGATCGGGCGCTGGCGGTTCGGGCCACGTTCCGTCATTCAACCCGGCAAGGATCACAAGGTCAGCCCCCTGAACGCGTGCCTCAAGCGTGCCCCAGATCATGATGTTCGGGTGTGGCATATCGCGGTCGCGTACATCCTCACCCTGGCGGAGGGCGGTTGCGACCAGACCAGCGTAGTCGCGAGCAGACATCTCACCGCCGTAACCCGCATGTTCGGCTAAGCCGTCCATCACGTTTCGTGCTGCCTGGCCGGCTTTCTTTTGCCATAGCTCGCCCGCATTCGCGCCGTTTGGTCCCTGCGCCAGCGTTTCGGCAAGGGTGCGATGCAGTGAAACCCAAGTCTCCAGCGTCAGAGTTCTGGCGATCTCACGACCACACAGAATGTCGCTTATCCAAGCTGCCCATGGTTCGATCTCTTCCACGTGCTTGGTGGCTTTCAAGGCACAACGCATCAAGCCTTCTGGGGTAGGGTACGGCAAGCCATCCTTGCGAATTCGCAATTCAAGCCGTTGCGTGTTCAGCTGGTGCAGGTTCCGATCCGCGCTGGAATGCGACAGTGGATGCTTGAGTAAGGTCAGCAGTGCCTCGGCGTCTAGCGGGGACTGAAACAGGGCCGCGACATGGCGCAGGAACCGTCCCGGCGGCGACAGGTGCAGGGGTGTGCCGGCGCTGTCGTCGGGCAAGACATCCCAGCGATCCAGCGCCGCTGTGACTTGCCGCGTCAACATGCGATCTGGCGTTATTAGAGCCGCTTTTTCCCCTGCCTCGGCGGCTTGCCGCAGGCGCATAGCGATGGCAATCGCCTCGGCGCGGGGGGTATCGGCCTCGACAAGTGTGATGGCGTCCGTGGCCGGGCCAAGATCGGTCAGTTTCGGCCCTTCCTCTCGCCATGCATCTGTAACGGGCGCTGGGCGCAGCGCCAGCGAAACAAGCGCGTTGCGTGATGCAGAGACTGGGGCCAACAGTGTCCATGGTTCAACATCCGACGGATGCAGGCCGAGCGCGCGACATAGTTTCAGGAAGCGGAATTGCGGGTGATCTTCCGCCGTCTGATCTTGGGCCAGAGCACCCCAAACGTGACCGGGCATGTGATCATCGAAACCGGGCAGCAACACTGCGCCCTGCGGCAGTGCGGCCACAGCCCGCATGAGCAACAACGTCGTGCCACGTGACCCTGTCGAACCGACAACAAGCAATGGATCTGCAGGCGGTGTATGCGCCCAGTGATCAGCCAGCCGTAGAACAGTTTCGCGCTGTCGGGCCTCGGGGTCCGGTGCGCTACTGCTGGCATTGATGTAGTCCTGCGCGATGGCGATGAACTGCTGCGCGCGCGCCCAGTGCCCAGACTGATCCGATACATCCAATTGCGCAATATCGGCAGCACTTACGCCTTCGCCCTGCATCTCGTCCATAAGGGTGACCAGACTGTCGGCCAGATCAAACGGCCCCGCGTCAGGTGCAAGATCTGGCTGGCGTTCGATCAGGTTCTGGATCAGCGTGGCCAGTTCAAGCCTTCGCCGCAAGGGCGAAGCGGCGGCCGGCAAGGGTGAACCCGGCATCAGATCATCCAACTGCGTGATCATACGGATGCGCGGCATCAAACGTGCGGGTCCCTCATCGAACAACGTGCGCAAACGTCTGGCCATACGTGTGGTGTTGACCAGCAACGTGAGCTTTGCCCACGCTTCAGGTGGTGCACTGCTCAAGCGGTCTTCAAGCCCGCGTACCACAGCAAGGGGGAAGTCGATGCCGGGCGCGCATCCGAACAGACGCGCCTTGTCCGATGGATCAAACATGGTGGTCCCGCAACATATTTTCGGCGATCGTGATTCCGTCAGGATGGCCGACATCGGACCAATGACCGGGATAGGACAAACCGAAAAGGCGCCCCTGTTCGGCCATCATATTCCACGGGACGTTCAGAGAGAACGCATGTTCTTCCACCTTGTTCAGAAGGTCCGTCTTCATGATCTGTGCGCCGCCATAGACCATGTCGCCACCGCGATGCAGGCGACCGTCTTGGTCGATGCCAAAATCTCCCATGCCGTTCCGGCCATGTACCCGTGCGAGCGGGACACATATCAGCAGTGCATCCATCTGTTCCGGGTTCCAGGCGTCCAGCAACAAGCGCAACGGGTTTGGTCCGGCCCAGATCGCATCTGGATTCAGGGTCAGAACCGGGTCACCTTCCAGCAGCGGCAAGGCGTTGCGTAGCCCGCCGCCTGTCTCAAGAATATCGGGTTCTTCCCGTAACGTGATGACAGGGCGATTGGCCAGATACGCTTCAAGCACATGAGGCAAATAGTGCAGGTTGATGACCACACGTGGCGGTTTGACCGCCTCTGCAGTCTCAAGCGCATGATCAATGAGAGGTTTGCCCGCTACAGGGATCATCGGTTTGGGTTGCGATTGGGTCAGGTGTTTCATGCGCGTCCCGAACCCGGCTGCAAAGATCATTACGGCTGGGGAATCGTTTGGCATTGGTTTTTGAGACTTTGTAGGATGGTGGGTGTTGGTGCAGGCAATGCCGTACGGACGATGGGTGCGATATCGGTCGCAACTGGGTGTGAGAGGCCGGTTTCGATGTGGCCCCAGACCCGCGGAATCAGATCAATGTAATGGGGTTTGCCTCTTGCAAGACATAGTCGTGCAAAAACACCAAGAATACGCAGGTTGCGTTGTAAGCCCAGCAGGGCATAGGTGTCGCGGAATGCTGGTGGTTCAACGTTTGCCGCCGCTATGTATCGGTCAATCATTTTGGTCTGTACATCCAGCGACACGTCGCGACGCGCGTCCTGCAGCACGGACACGAGATCATAAGCGGGATGGCCCAGCATCGCGTCCTGATAATCCAGAAGGCCAACACGTTTCAGCCCTGCGCGCTCGGGCAACCAGATCAGGTTTTCAGCGTGGTAGTCCCGCTGGACGAGCACCGGTTTTTCAGAATCCAGAGGTTCGAGAGCCGCATACATAGCCGCATCGAATGTAGCGCGTGCGCCTACATCAACTGATCCGACGGCGCCCCGCTGATACCAATTAAAGCTCAAACAGGCGACATCGGTCATAAAACGCGCGTTATAGCGTGTCAAATCCGGCGGCGCTGCCATGTGCAAATGCAGCAATACGTCAATCGCCGCTTCGTAAAGCGGTCCTTCGCGGCTTTTGTCCGCCGTGATCAGTCGGGCAAACAAGTCATCGCCCAAATCTTCGATAAGCAGGAAACCTTGCGTGGTGTCTTCACCGTAGACTTGCGGCGCTGAAAGACCCACGCTGCGCAAGTAGTTTGTGATGTTTACGAACGGACGCACATCTTCGCCCTTGTGTGGCGGTGCGTCCATCAGGATGCGCGTTTCACCATTCAATGTGAGCCGGTCATACCGTCGGTTTGATGCATCTCCGGCGACCAGTTCAGACTCGGCCCTGCTCCAACCCAAACCGTCGAGAAAACCCGTTCTCAGATGTGCACGGTCAAGCATTGGCAGTGACCTGTTCCAAACGATCCGACCAACGTGGATCGGTCCACTGCAAGGTCGCTGTGCGACCTTTGCCATCGTGCTGGATCGTGATGGTCAACGCTTTGGTTGGCGTCAAAGGACCCAATCGATCAGGCCATTCAACCAGGCAAATCGCATCTTCAAAAGCGTCCATCAGGCCCAGCTCGTCTATCTCGGTATCTGCTAACACCCGGTATAGGTCCGTGTGCCAAAGTGCTCCGTTCCGAGTGTCATAGACCTGCACCAACGTGAAGGTGGGCGATGGCACATCTTCGGGTTCCAGAAGTACGGATTGGATAACGGCGCGTGCAAAATGGGTCTTGCCCGCCCCGACATCACCCTCCAGCAAGACGACATCACCAGCGCGAAGAACAGGGCCAAGTGCCGCCCCGGCGCGCGTGGTTTCTTCTTCGGATGGCCAATGAAAGGTGAGGGTGGCGGGCGTCATCCCGTCAACCTACTGGCATCCTTGTGCGCTGCAAGTCTGAATGGTCAGGACGGTGCAGGATTCGTTGCCACAGGTTGACCGACCAACTCGGAAAAACGGATCACCGTGGCGCCTGACACGATTGGAGAGATTTGCGCGCGGATCGCACCGGTATTCTTGTGCTGCACTTCGGCCTCCCAAGGCGCGCGTTCGCCAACCTTCATAACGAAATCGCGCATGTCGCCCCACGCAGGGTCAGGTTTGCATTGGCCCTGCCAGGCTTGCAGGCAATCCACTATGGTGACGTCGGCAAAGCTGTTGTCCGGGTCCAGCTTCCACATCTCGCGATAGGCGGCGTTGCAGAACGTCAAAACGCCAGCCGACGAAAACACAACCAGTGCATCCTCAAACGTGTCCATCAGTGATTGTCCCAGCTCAAGCTCCGCCCGGAAGTTGCGGGTTAGCGAAATCTCGGCCGTAATATCTTCGATCAAAAAGGCGATGGCGCCATCGGGATGAGGCCGTCCGCTGACGCGGTAGGTGTGGCCGGTATCCAGTGTCCAGGTCTCGTGATAGCTGCCGTGTGAGGCGGCGTTAATCATCTCTGAGATTTCCTGACGCCATGAGCCATAGTTTTTTGGTTCCGGCATCACGCGATTGTCCCGAAGCCTGTCAAAAAACGAAAGCATGTCGGGGCGTCCGCTCAGAAACTCTGCTGGCAGTGATGTCAGATCGACAAGGGCGGGATTGAATAGGGCCAATTGGCAGTTGCGATCAAAGATCGCCAACCCGATGGACAATTGTGCAAATGTTTTGGCCAGTGTCTGGACAAAGTTGCGCTGTGCGACTTCAGCCTGGATCACGGCATTGATGTCCACAGCGTGAAACGCGCTGGCCTTGCCAGCCTGCGTCGCTGTTACGCTGTACCACTCAGTCGTTCCATTGCCGTCCATCTGTACTGGCGCCCGTACCGAAGACTTGCCGGTCAGGTCGTCTGGATCAAATTGAAAGATTGGGGATGCATCATCTGCGTCGATACCCTTTGCCGCCTTTTCAAGTGTTCCATAGGCTGCGTTTCGCCATGTGATGGATCCCGTTTCATCCGCCAGCCATATCGGATAGGGCGCGGCCGTCGCTGCCAAGCGCAGGTTTTTCAACTCGGACTCCAGGGATTGGATGGCGTGTTTCGCGTTTGGATCCGCGCTGACCTGATCCTCTATCTCTACGCGGGTCATGCCCGCCTCGCGGTGGAGGCGCAGAACCGCACCGTCGTCACTGCGGGCAGCTTGAAGTGTCAATGTTTCAACTGACTGGATATCGTCGGCGTCTGGAAGGCCCGGAAACCTCGAACTCAGCCCCGCTTTCAGCGCCTGCCAATCGGTCACGCCTGGTTCGCGCCGCATTGCGATCTCAGCCTGTGGTGAGGCGTGTTCCAAATCGACGCCATCGAACAAGAAAGATAGACCCGGCATTTCGGGTTCCGTGGATTGAACAGCGCGCACCGGCGCGCGGCCGAGATACAAGATGGCTGCCGTCACGGCGGACAAGGCGGAACCGAACATCACGATAACTTCTAACAGTGCCATCGCGTAACCTTTCTCCAAACTGACTGAACTATCCGGCCAACAGGGTTAACGCGTTCTTAACACAGGTCGGTTTTCATGCCCGGATTTGTTCGTTCCGGCCCATCGAAACGGCATTTTCACCGCTTCGCGCATCCACCTTTTTCCTTGGCCAGACGACCTCGACGATGGCGCCGATATGGTTGTCGTGTTGTTCCCGCGCGGCATATGGATCTGCGCCATTGGTAAAGGTCAGTTCGGCGCCCGACCGTTCGAGCAACGTTTTGGCGATGAACAGTCCCAGACCCATTCCTTCATACTCGGGTCGTTGGGTACGTTCTGTGGATGACTTGCGGCGACGGACAAAGGGGTCGCCGATGCGACCTAGAAGCTGCGGAGGGAAACCCCGGCCATCATCCATGATACGGATCGTGATTTGCGTGTTGGTCCAGTGCGCTTCGATCCACACGGTCGAGCGTGCGAAGTCGACGGCGTTCTGAACAAGGTTCCGCAGCCCATGGATGATTTCGGGCTGACGCAAGATCGCAGGTTGGTCGATTTCATCGCCCGCATCTGGGTCGTGTGTGTATTGCACCAGCTTTCCGCGGTGGGTGTGCGGCTCCGCGGCTTCTTGCACGACCGTCATTAACGGGGCCTGGCGCAGGTGAAGGTCATCTTTTCCGGCACGACCCATGTCACGTAGAATGTCGCGGCAGCGGTCGGCCTGCTGGCGGATCAGTGCGGCGTCTTCTTTCAGTTCCGGGCGATCGTCCAATTCTTCAATCAATTCGGCGCTGGTCAGCTTGATCGTGGCCAAAGGGGTTCCCAACTCGTGAGCGGCGGCGGCCACCACGCCGCCCAAGTCGGTCAATTTCTGTTCACGCGACAGGGCCAACTGTGTGGCGGACAGGGCATCCGACATGGAATGGATTTCCGACGTGACACGGCGGGAATACAGGCCGATGAAACAGATCGCGATCACAAGTGCGATCCAGTTTCCAAATACGAACAGATCCGGAATGCGAAGGATGAATCCATCCTGCGTTCGCAATGGCAGGTGATAGTCCGACAAGATGGTCACAATAACGATGGCGGTGGCCCCGACCAGCAGGGTTGACCGAGTTGTCAAAACGGCAGCCGAAATGGTGACGGGCCCCAAAAGCAGTAACGCAAACGGATTGTTCAACCCCCCGGTCAGGAACAGCAGGAAGCCAAGCTGCAGCACGTCGAACAGGACCATAAGCAGGTTCTGAAACTCGTTGAGGCGCTTGTTTTCGGGAAAGATGAAGATCGCGATCAGGTTGCCAATTACAGACACGCCAACGGCTAGATAACAGAGGCCCAGCTCGAGCTGTAGGCCGTACAGCCGCTGCGCAACCGTCAGCGCCACGAGCTGTCCGACAATCGCAACCCAGCGCAGCAGGATCATTGTGCGCAGACGAATCCAGTTTGATCGTTGCTGCCCGGTCAGCAGGCCAATGTCAGGTTGCGCCATTGTGTCACTTCTTCGTTTCTTGAACTCGCGCCCGGGATTGATAGCTAAGGACTACCCCAACCCGGAGGCCGAATATGACCCGCATCATCGCACCCGTCGCTGCCATTGTCGCTGCCCTTTTTATGGCGGGGCTTTGGTGGGTCAGCCAGTCAGGTGGCGAGGAGACTGCATTTGCTCAATGCAATGCGACCCAGGTCGCGGGTGACGGTAACGGAATTGGCGGTCCGTTTGAACTGGTCAACGCGGAAGGGCAAACCGTGACGGATCACGATGTGATCACGGAACCGACCCTAATCTATTTCGGCTACACGTTCTGTCCGGATGTTTGTCCACTGGATACCGCCCGCAATGCCGAAGCGGTGGACGTACTGGCCGAACGCGGCATGTCGGTGACACCCGTTTTCATCACGGTTGATCCCGAACGGGACACGCCGGAGATTGTCGGCGATTTTGCCTATAACTTGCATGAGAAGATGATTGGCCTGACGGGATCACTGGAACAAACCGATGCCGCCAGCAAAACATACCGAACATATTACAAGGCGCATGATAAATCAGACGAGTTCTACCTCGTGGATCATTCGACGTTCACTTATCTTGTGCTGCCCCAGCACGGTTTTGTAGAGTTTTTTCGCCGTGACATAAGCGCCGACGCAATGGCTGATCGCGTCGCGTGCTTCGTTGAAAACGCCTGATTTTCCGGAATAATTTGACCCCATGAGTTGCACGGGCCATATTCCACTCCAGCCAGAAAAATAAGCGGGAACTGGAGAATTTGATGCCGGATGCAGCACTGCCGGACCTGGGCGAGGACAAATCGCTCTTACTGGTTGATGACGACGAACCGTTTTTGCGGCGTCTGGCCAAGGCCATGGAAAAGCGCGGTTTCGAAATTGAGACCGCAGACAGTGTGACAGCAGGTAAGGCTATCGCGACGGCGCGCCCACCTGCATACGCGGTCGTTGACCTTCGGTTGGAGGATGGCAACGGGCTCGACGTGGTGGAAGTGCTGCGTGACAAACGGCCTGATGCGCGGGTTGTCGTGCTGACCGGCTATGGCGCCATTGCCACGGCGGTTGCAGCGGTCAAGATCGGTGCGACCGACTACCTGTCAAAGCCTGCGGATGCGACGGACATCACCAATGCGCTTTTGGCCAAGGGCGATGACCTACCACCCCCACCGGAGAACCCGATGAGCGCGGATCGCGTGCGGTGGGAACATATCCAACGTGTCTATGAATTGTGTGATCGCAACGTGTCGGAGACGGCGCGACGCCTGAACATGCACCGGCGGACGTTGCAACGCATCTTGGCAAAACGTTCGCCTCGTTGAGGTGTTGGACTGGGGGTTTTCCACCCCCAGACCCCCGAGGATTTTTTTGAAACAGGGAAGGATTGGACGGTGCGTTTTGCGCTGGGCCACAGGTTTTTATTTTTAAAATTTGAGGCAATGTTCCGGCCTGTCACCCCCCGTGCACCATGTGTGCAGCCCCCGTACACCCCCACCGTAGAGGTGGGGTAACGAAGCGTTAAGAGATTTAGAGGTCGTAGCGCTTGAGAATCTTGTCCACGATATGGCCGTCTGCCATCTCGTACCCATCGATCCGGCCGTAGTCTTGGAACCCGCGGGACTGGTAGTAGATTAGCCCGCCTTCATTGTCGGCGCGGATATTTGCGTTGATCCAGACATAGCCAATGTCTTTGGCCGCCTTGCGCGTCGCGTCGAACAATTTCGACCCGATGCCGAGACCCGTTTGACCCATCTGCACAAAGGTAGCGATTTCGGCGGCTTCCGGTGGGAGGTAGTTGGCGCTTTCGATCCATTGGAAGCCCACGACCTGTTCGGATTCATTTACAGCCACATGCCACGCCGCGCGCCCGTCATTTGCTGCCATCCAATCAGCTAGATCGTCGCCAGATACCTTGGCTGTTAGGGCGGTTGTGCCGCCTTGTTCGATGATAGCGTTGAGGAGCGCGGCCATGGAAGGCGCATCAAGGGCGATGGCAGGGCGAACATTGATCATAAGCAACTCTCAAGCAGTTCTGTGTGGCGTGTGGTGAACGCGTTTCGGGTGTCCACCGGTGGGCGCAGAACAATTTGTAGCCCATCGATCAGAGTCTGATCCGGTTTGCCAAAAAACTTGCTCGCCTCGGTCTCAGTAAACCCGGCGATCTGCGTCGCCTCCATCCAAGCACTGATCCTGTCGGCCTTCTTGATCTGTCGTTTGATTGTCTGTGGCACCTTTGCGGGCAGACCGAACCGGATATGCACCGCCGCTTCCAACCGTTCATCAAGCACTTTGTACCCCGGACCAACCGAGGTTTTCACGGGCGAGATCATGTCGCCGATCACGTATTCGGGCGCATCATGCAAAAGTGCGGCCAAGCGCCACTTGGCAGGCGCATTGGGCGATATCCGACCAAAAAGCGTCTCTACCAAAAGGGAATGCTCGGCCACGGAATACGCATAGTCCCCCGCCGTTTGCCCATTCCAACGTGCGACAAAGGCGAGGCCATGGGCGATATCCTCGATCTCGATATCCATGGGGGTTGGGTCCAGCAGGTCCAGCCTGCGGCCCGACAGCATGCGCTGCCAAGCACGGGGTTGTTTGGGCATATCTTTCTCCGGTGTCGTCCCGTCCTAACGCAGGTACAGGCCGTGCGAAAGCTTTGGTCGGTTTGAAAGCTCGACACGGTTCCATTGCCATATATCGCAACCTTCGAACGCGCGATTGCCCCTGTCGGGGGTGAGTGCTATCTGCGGTCCAACCCTATTTGTGAAGGACAAGACACATGTCGCAGGACTACATTGTTAAAGACATTGCCCTGGCCGAGTTTGGCCGCAAGGAACTGGACATCGCCGAAACGGAAATGCCTGGCCTGATGGCATGCCGCGCTGAGTATGGCGAAAGCAAGCCACTGGCCGGTGCCCGCATCGTTGGATCGCTGCATATGACGATCCAGACCGCTGTTCTGATCGAAACACTGGTTGAACTGGGTGCCGATGTGCGCTGGGCATCCTGCAACATCTTTTCGACGCAGGACCACGCGGCAGCGGCCATTGCGGCGAGCGGGGTTCCGGTCTTTGCGATCAAGGGTCAATCGCTGGAGGAGCATTGGGATTACCTAGACAAGTCGTTCCAGTTCGCTGATGGCCCAAACATGATTCTGGACGATGGCGGCGACGCGACCCTTTACGTCCTGCTGGGTGCACGCGCCGAAGCGGGCGAAGACATCATTCCCGTGCCAACCTCGGAAGAGGAAGAAGTGATCAAGCAGCAGATCGCCAAGCGGATGACGCAAAGCCCCGGCTGGTTCACCAAGATGCGCGATCAGATCAAGGGCGTCTCGGAAGAGACAACAACCGGTGTGAACCGTCTGTACCAGTTGGTGCGTGACGGGCAGTTGCCCTTCCCCGCGATCAACGTGAATGACAGCGTCACCAAGTCGAAATTCGACAACAAATATGGCTGCAAGGAATCGCTGGTCGACGGCATTCGCCGCGCGACGGACACCATGATGGCTGGCAAGACCGCCGTGGTGATGGGTTATGGCGATGTTGGCAAAGGGTCAGCCGCGTCACTGGCTGGTGCCGGTGCTCGCGTGATCGTGACCGAGGTTGACCCGATCTGCGCCCTGCAGGCGGCCATGGACGGCTTCCAGGTCACGACACTGGAAGACGTTGTGGCGAGCGCCGATATTTTTGTCACCACCACCGGCAACAAGGACGTGATCCGCATTGAGCATATGCGCGAGATGAAGGACATGGCTATCGTCGGCAACATCGGCCACTTCGACAATGAAATTCAGGTGGCGAGCCTGAAGAACCACAAGTGGACCAATATCAAGGAACAAGTGGATATGATCGAGATGCCGAACGGGCATCGCATCATCCTTCTATCCGAAGGTCGTCTGCTGAACCTTGGCAATGCGACGGGCCACCCGTCTTTTGTCATGTCGGCATCCTTCACCAACCAGGTGCTGGCGCAGATCGAACTGTGGGCCAAGGGCGACGAGTACAAGAATGAAGTATACATCCTGCCCAAGCATCTGGACGAGAAAGTGGCCCGTCTGCACCTGGACCGGATCGGTGTGAAGTTGACGCAAATGGACCCTGAACAGGCAGCCTATATCGGCGTTGCACCCGAGGGTCCGTTCAAGCCCGAGCACTATCGCTACTGACGAAAAAGGGCGGGGATTGCCCCGCCCAATTGCTTGCAAAGGGGTCGCGCTATGCGCGGCCCTTTTTAGTTGTTGTCCAGCGCGTTGCCGACGCCGACGATCGATCCAATCAGACCAAATACAGTCCGGATCGAAGTCACTGAGCTTTCGGTGGCCATGACAAGGTCGCCGGGGTTCACGTTGAACTTGCGCGCGGCAAAGAGTGAGTCGGCCGAGGTGAGGTCAACCGCGAACACCACCTGTGTTTTCTCCGGGCCTGAGCCGTCGGTCCGCAGATCCTTGGACGCATAGTCCCGCAGGATCAGCACGCCTCTGGGATTTGCGCGTCCGGCATCGATGCCGTCGACAAGCGCCAGTGCTTCGATTGCGTTGATGCGTTCCTTGGTGAACGGCACAATACTTTCGGACCCTGTTGCGCCCAGCGCCACGAAATACCGCCCGTCCTCTTCCACGATAATCTGATCACCACCGCGCAGGATCACATTTGCTGAGGGCCTCTCAAGCAAGTCGCCGACGCGGATTTCATAGGATTTCCCATCGCGGATGACCCGCACCAGCGGATTCTCCAAGTCTGCAGAGATACCGCCGGCTGCCGAGATCAGGCTGAGGATAGAATAGTTGCGATTGGGCAGAGGGTAATTACCGGGTGCATTGAAGCCACGTACCGCGTCGACCGAGTTGTCCGGACCGGACACGACAGTAAGCTGTACCTGTGGATCGGGGATCACCACACGTAACTTGTCCTCAATCTGGCGGCGGGCCGTGTCGGGGGTCGAACCGGCCACATTCACTTGATCAATATAGGGAACAAAGATCATCCCATCTGGTGAAACGGTGATGCCTGGCAGCTCGACATTCTGCTGAACGTCGCTGGTCAGAAGCGAGTTTTCCTGGTTGTCCCAGACCACGAGGTCAATCGTGTCACCTGCCCGAATGATGTTGGACTTTGGACCGGGGTCGCGGCTGAACCAATGGTAGTGCCCTGCCCAACCGGTTGCGGGCCACTTGGCCAGTTGCGCCACGTTGTCCTGCCCGATGGGCACGACGGAAAACACCGCTTCTTCATTGTTCTGGTTGCGGATAATCTCGCTTTGGACGGCTGCACCGCGGGGCAGTGTACAGGCGGAAACCGCCGCAATAATAAACAAAGACGCTAAAAAGCGAATTGGATGTCGCACAATATGTCCCCCTGGGCCGACTACGGCAGCGTATTCAGAGCACGTTTAGCCGGAAACATCGGCGGAACACAAAAGAATCTCCGCCACGGGCGGTCAATTGCCGAAGGCGTTGCCCAACCACAATAGGCGCACACACCAGATCATGTGTTTTGAGTGGCGGGATTGCCTAAATCCTCTACCTCAATCACATTTCCATCATCAACGACGGTGACTGCATCGTCTGATTTTTTAGCAGGCGCGCCAACCAGAAGGGGCAGCATTTCGGTCCCGCCAGGCAAGCTGAGTTCGGCGTTCGGTGGCCGTTTCCAGGTCAGCGTATCGAAGGCGCTGCAATTGCCGCATGTGGGTGCCCATTCGCTGTGGATGTTGTGGCAGTTGTCGCACACCCATTGTGGTCCGCGTGGTGCTGTCAATGCACGTGCAAGCCAGCCCTGTACAACGGCATCCGTCGCCCCCTCGCCCCGTTCAATGGCGGCCATGAGCGTCAATGATCGCGTGGTTGGATCGCTTTCGGCCAGATCGCCAAGCGCGCGCCGCGCTGCAGGAAAATCCTCCGCCGCGATGTTCAGTTCACTCAGCAGCATGCGCGCCTCGGGGTGATCGGCGTTGGACTTGGTCAGAGCGGCAAACCGTTTCAGGCGCGCTGCTGTGTCCTCGTCTGGCTCAACCTCGGCAAACGCCGCGGCAAGGTCTGGATGTGGCTGGGCATTCCACGCCTTTTTCAGGATACGCGTGGCGTATCGCTTCTGACCTTTTTCGATATACCCACGTGCGGCCATAACGGCTGCCGGGATCAGGTCAGGCGACAGGCGGTTGGCTTCGATTGCCGCTTCGCGCGCTTCTATTGTTTCGTCCTGATCCAGGACTTTCCTGGCTTCGCTCAGGGCCAGCACGGCATCACGTCGCTTGTGCACATCGCGGGGCAAAGATCCGTGTTTCAGCTTGGCGCTTAGGGTTTCGCGTGCGCCTTTCCAATCCTCTTTGTCCGCCTGAAGCTTGAGCAGGATGTCCTGCGTCTCTTCGTGTTTGGGTTTGATGGCAAATGCCTTTTCCGCCAGCTTGAGCGCTGTTTCGGTGTCCCCATCGGCCAGCTTCTGCTTCATGATCCCGCGCACGCCGACAAAGCGGGTCGCGTCGTTTGCCACCAGCTTCCGGTAGGTTTCTTCGGCTTTCTTCCGATCCCCAGCCATTTCGGCGGCTTGTGCGGTCAGCAGGCTGGTGAGTTCGGGACGGTCGAGGTAACGATCCGCCTTTTCCGCCTTGGCCAGCGCTGTGCGGGCTTCGCCCGAGGCCAGCGCCATCATGCCCTCGGCCAGTGCATCATAGCCTTTCGCGTATTTGCGCCGTTCGAAGTAGCGGGACAGGGCGGTGTCATCGCCATTCAGGAAATGCCACGTGGCGATCAGCAGACCCAGCAGCTTTAGCCCGATCCAGACAGCGATCACAAGTGCCACGAGTGCGATGACCGATTGCAGCGGCCCCAGCGTATATTCCTTGCCCGCGACAACGATTTGTATGCCGCCTTCTGTTTCCAGAAGCCATCCGGCGCCAAGCGCGAGGGCGGCAACCGCAACAACAAAAATAATGATTTTTACCAATGACCAGATCATGAAAGGCCCCTTCAGAGTGCCGACAGGCGTTGCGCCAATGCGTTTGCGGCGGTGACCGCCTCGTGACGCTGTTGCGCCTGTTCCAACCAAGGCGCCAGCGCCTCTTGTGCCGCCTCGGGCAATGTTTCGGCTTCGGCCAGTGCGTCGCTCAAACGGCCATCGCGCACAGCGGCTTCTACGCGCGACAGGACGGCATCCGGGTCTGATCCTTCCGTCGGCAGAATCGACCGAGTGCCCAGCTGACGCTCAAAGAAGGCGCCCAGTCCGCCACCCTCTTCTGCAGCGCGGGCGGCGGCCAGCGCGTCGCGGGCCGCGTCAGGCGCAGATGCCTGCAAATCTGACAGTGGCTGCACTCCGTCGGCGGCCGCGGCACGCAGAGCGTCGGGAATGTCAGATACCCCTGCCTGCTCAAGATCGCCAAGCGCGGCAGCAAATGGTCCACCATTGTCGACCGCAGCAAGGACCCGATTGATGGCGGCACGCGCCAGTGTCGCGCTTGCAGACGCTTCGGCGTTTTCACTGGCCAGCCGTGCATCGGCCAGAAGCCTGTCGATTTCATCCTGTTGGGCGGATGCCGTGGCGCGCAGGTCGGACAGGGCGGCGTCGATTGCCTCATCAGGCACGATGGTCGCTGTGCCCGATTGCGACCCAAGGCCGTCGATGCGGTCGGACAAGGCAGTAATTTGCTGTTCCAGCGGTCCAAGGTCCACTGGCGCGTCTGCTTGTGACAGGGTTTCGACCTGAGCCGTCAGCGTTGCAATCTGTTCGGTTGATTGATCAAGGCGGGCAGTCAGGTCTGCGACTGTTCCGGTGAGTTGCTCAACCAATTCGGGGTCCGCGCCAGCCTGTGTGGCGAGGCCGGGGAAGATTGGTTCGAGGATATCGGACCGGGCCGCGATAAAGCCCGCCAATGCAGCGATGATCCCGGCAAAGATCATGGGCACGACGCTCCGCCGTTCAGGCGCAGGTTGCGGCACCGGGTTTGGTGCAACACTTTCTGGCTCTGGCTCTGGCTCTGGCTCTGGCTCTGGCTCTGGCTCTGGCTCAGCTTCGATTTCGTCCACAGGCTCCGCGCTCACCACTTCCTCATCAACCCGCGCGTCTTCCGTCAGTGCAAGTGCATCGGGTGTTTCGGCAACCTTATCCTGCGCTGCATCCGCCGCGTCCTGCGCAGAGATTTCTACGTCTGGAGTGTCGGGCGCTTCGGCCTTGGGGTCGTCTTGTTGGCCCTTCTCCGGAAATTTGCGTTTGGCCAAGGAATTCCCCTTCCGATTCTTCTGTGCGGTTTCTGCACCGCATCAAACTCTACCCTGCGCCCCCGCGCCCCTCAACCCGCACAGATGGCCTGTCGGATCGCTTCATACATGGCCGTGGCGTCAGGTCGCACCGCAACGCTGTCAACCCGGATGGGTTCTGCTGCCGTTGCAACCGCATCACTGAAGACGACCACATGCATGGATGTGGCGCGCGGCGCCTGCTTGGCAAATTGCATGGCGGTGCGGGGCGAAAAAAGGGGAACGATGGTCAACTCTTCCCGCATAAGCGCCTCATGGGCAGCGGCTGACAATAATTGCGGCACTTGGTCGTACACGATACAGTCGCGCACCTGCTGTCCTGCGGACCGCAAGCGGGTGACAACATCCCCACGCGTATGCTGCCCGCGGATGTGCACCAAATGGCGTGTCATGGGGGTGTCGGTCAGCGTTGCCACCAGCTCATCCGCCGTCTGACCTGCCAACTGCGCAGACCAACCATGTTGCTTTGCTCGCTCGGTCGTTGCAGTGCCGATGCAATAGGCCATGCGCCCGGAACCTGCAGGCGCATGAATAACGCCGTTGGAAGACGTGAAGATGGCGGCTTCATCAGCCTCGATTGCCTGACTGTCGGCAACCGGCACAATCGTTAACAGCGGACTAAACAACGGACTGACCTGCGCCTTCAGATCATCGGGCATCTTTGCCATAAACCGCTCGGCTGCTGCGCGCGGTCGGGTCATCAGCAAGGTGACCGGTAGGTGAGATGCATTGTTTGCCACGGCTTATGCTGTTACCCCGCACGCGCCTTTGGTGCAACGGATGTGTCATGACGCAGGTAGCGACAGTTCTGGGAATTGAAAGCAGTTGCGACGACACCGCAGCGGCTGTCGTGCGCGGTGTGCCCGGGAACATGGAGGTGCTGTCATCGGTGGTCTTTGGCCAGGCCGACCTGCATTCCGATTTCGGCGGTGTTGTGCCCGAGATTGCCGCCCGTGCCCATGCCGAGCGCTTGGATGTGAGTGTGGCGCAGGCTTTGGAGCAGGCCGGTATCGGGCTGTGCGACATTGATGCCATTGCGGCCACCTGCGGTCCGGGCCTGATCGGTGGCGTGGTCGCAGGCGTGATGACGGCCAAGGGGTTGTCGGCGGCCACGGGCAAACCGCTTTACGGCATCAACCATCTTGCCGGGCACGCACTGACGCCTCGCTTGTCTTCGGGTATCGCCTTTCCTTACCTGATGCTGCTGGTGTCGGGCGGGCATTGCCAGTTCCTGATTGCGCGCGGACCGGATGATTTCAAGCGGTTGGGCGGCACCATTGATGACGCCCCGGGCGAGGCCTTCGACAAGGTGGCGCGATTGATTGGATTGGGCCAACCCGGCGGTCCCGCGATTGAAAAAATTGCGCAGGATGGGGATGCCAAGCGCTTTGCCTTTCCTCGGCCCCTGTCGAACAAGCCCGGCTGCGATTTGAGCTTTTCCGGTCTCAAGACAGCGGTGTTGCGCGCGCGCGATGATATTATGGCCGAACAGGGCGGTCTGACGGTGCGGGATCAGGCGGATTTGGCGGCTTCGTTTCAGGCGGCGGTGACGGACAGTCTGGCAGGCAAGGCCAAGCGCGCACTAGAGTCTTATCTTGATCTTGCACCGGCCACACCGACCTTCTGTGTGGCGGGCGGGGTCGCGGCAAACATGACCATTCGCACTGTGTTAGAGACTGTTTGTGCCAATTCGGACGTGGCTTTCGACGCACCGCCCCTGGCGTTGTGCACAGACAATGCAGCGATGATTGCCGCCGCGGGGATTGAACAGATGCGGTTGCGTGCACCGGACGGGATGGACCTTTCGGCGCGTCCGCGTATGCCGCTTGATACCAAGAGTACGGCCATGCTGGGATCGGGCAAGAAAGGGGCCAAGGCATGAGCGTTGCCGTTGTCGGCGCCGGTGCCTTTGGTACGGCACTGGCCGTGGCCCTCGCGCCGCATCAGGCTGTTACGCTGTGGGCAAGAGACGCCGGTCACGCGAGTGATATGCAGGCAAACCGTAGGAATGACCGTCGGTTGCCTGGTGTCGATTTGCCAGACAATATTACAATTTCCTCCAAGTTAGAGACTGCTTTGGCCTGTGACACGCTGTTGTTCGCGGTACCAATGCAAAGCTTGCGCCATCTGATTGAACACCGGGACCTGTCGCATCGCGATGCGGTGGCCTGTTGTAAAGGGATTGAGGTGGCGACTGGCCTTGGACCCTCTGCCATCCTATCCAGCGCACGCAACGCTGCGGTCCTGAGTGGCCCCAGCTTTGCCGTCGATATTGCGCGCGGCTTACCCACTGCGCTGACGCTGGCCTGCGAAAACCCTGAAGCCGCCCGCGCGTTACAAGATGTGTTGGCGACCCCGATGTTGCGCTTGTATCGAACGACGGATGTGACCGGCGTTGAATTGGGTGGAGCACTCAAGAATGTGATCGCCATCGGGTGTGGTGCGGTGATGGGCGCGGGGCTTGGCGATAGCGCGCGGGCGGCGCTTTTGACGCGGGGCTTTGCCGAGATGCAACGCGTGGCGATGGCCCTTGGCGCGCAACCCGAAACCTTGATGGGGCTTAGTGGTTTGGGTGATCTGACACTGACCTGCACCTCGGATAAGTCGCGCAACTACCGTCTGGGGCTTGCCCTTGGCGCGGGAACGGAATTTGATGCGGCGACAACGGTCGAGGGGGCCGCGACCGCCCGCGCATTGCGGCAGGTGGCGACCAAACATGCCCTCGATCTGCCGATTTGTGACACCGTGGCGGATCTGGTGGATGGCGTGGTGGACGTGCCCGGTGCCATGACCCGCCTGATGGCCCGCCCTTTGAAGGAGGAATGATATGCTTTTTGCCCTGATGGCCCATGACAAGGAGGGCGCGCTGGACGTGCGGATGGAGAACCGTCCTGCCCATCTTGACTACCTCGACAGCACAGGCGTTGTGAAACAGGCGGGGCCGTTTCTGGATACGGAGGGCAATCCGTGCGGGTCATTAATCGTGTTGGATGTGGCAGATGCGGGCGCAGCGCAGGCATGGGCCGACAATGACCCTTATGCCAAGGCGGGCCTGTTTCAGGACGTGCAGATCAAGGCATGGAAACAGGTGATCGGGGCATGAGGTACTGGTTGTTCAAATCCGAACCCTCGACCTGGAGCTGGGATCAACAGGTTGCCAAGGGTGATGAAGGCGAAGAATGGGATGGCGTGCGCAACTACCAGGCGCGCAATTTCATGCGCGAGATGAAGGTAGGCGACCGTGGCTTCTTCTACCACTCGCAGACGGAAAAGGCGGTGGTCGGCATCGTCGAAGTGATCGCTGAAGCGCATCCGGATAGCACCATTGATGACCCGCGGTGGGAATGCGTGGACATCAAGGCGATTGGCCCCGTGCAAACCCCCGTGACGCTCGAAATGGTGAAAGCTGATCCGCGTCTGGCCGAGATGGCGCTGGTCCGTAGTTCGCGCCTGTCTGTGCAACCCGTGACCGATGCAGAATGGGCCGTGGTTTGCGAGATGGCTGGTGTGAGTACCTAAACGCTTTGGAATTTTCCCATCCTCTGGCAGGCTAGAGGCACAAATAGCCGAAAGTGGAGGGAAACATGGGATTTTTGGCAGTTTTGGTGGCGGGTATCGCTGGATTCATGGTTGGCGCAATCTGGTACACGGTGTTGGCCAAACCGTGGATGGCGGCATCTGGTGTGGCGCTGAATGAAGCAGGTGATGCGCCAGCCAATCAGAAAGACCCGCTGCCCTATATCACGAGCATTGTGGGTGCGATTTTGGTCGCAGGAATGATGCGCCACGTGTTTGTGCTGAGCGGGATCGACAGCTTTGGTGAGGGGCTGGTTTCAGGCTTTGGTGTTGGGCTGTTCCTGGTGACGCCATGGATCGCGACGTTCTACGCCTTTGGCGCGCGGCCCTTTCGGTTGACGCTGATCGACGGCGGATATGCCACATTTGGCTGTACCGTGATCGGTGCCGTCTTGACGCTACTCTAAGAAAAAAGGGTTCTGACCCGGAATGGTCAGAACCCTTCTTCACCCCGGCGGACACTCCCAAGAGCCACCACAAGTAAACTGAATATCGGGTCTGACCTTCTGGTCGGATGTCTCAATAATTAGCAGATCGGATTGGCAATCTCAAATCCATAGTACGTGACATTCGATCCAAAAAAGAAACACCCGCTTAAGGCGGGTGTCCCTTTGATTAATGCCGTGTCCTTGGTGTTAACCGTAGGCGGATTCTTTACCAAAGTGCTTGGTCAGCATGTAGTAGACCACCGCACGATACTTGTTCCGTTCGGATTTGCCGTAGGTTTCAATGACCGACGCAATTGCCTCGTCCAGCTTGGGACCATCGGCAAGGCCCAGCTTCTTGATCAGGAAGTTGTTCTTCACTGTTTCCAGCTCATCCGGCTGGCTGGCCGCAACGGTGGACGCATCGGCATTGTAGATCGATGGGCCGCAGCCAATTGTGACTTTCGTCAGCAGATCCATGTCTGGGGTCATGCCACATTTATTCTTCAGATCGTCTGCATATTGCGCGATCAACTCGTCCCTTTTGCCCATATCTTGTCTCCCACCAGTTGGACTTGGTCACCATGTGTGACCTTGGACGGGAGGTTAGTGCAGCAAGGGTGCCAAAACAAAGGAAAAAGTTCATATGTTTTTCCCCGTCAAAAGATCGCCGATCTATGAATCAGTGGCGATTGATCTTGATCTCGGGTTTGCTGGTGGACGGGCCTTCTGAATTGGTGGATCCGTCATCATTTCTGGCGCCGCCCATGTCATCGAAAGAGAAGGTGAACCCTCGTACATAGAATGACCGCGGTTCTGTCATGGATATGGTGCGTTCGACCCATTCCGGGGAAAAGGCGGTTGCCCATACATTGGGATAGGCATGGACCAGATTGTGCATGCACGTCAAAGCGATCCAGATACCTGCTGTTTTGGCGGCCAGGTGTTCCTTGGCCGTCAGATGCAGGGCGGACCGCAAGACAAAGGCAATTGCGAGGGCCAGCCCCCCGTCCATGATCATTGTCAGGTCGGCATCAGCGTTCGGGTCTGGTGCGCCGTTTGCGTGGAACATCGCGTAGCGGGACAGCACCACGGTAAAGACGCCAACAACCAACGCGCCGACAATGGATCCCGGATAGACAAGGTTGCGCGCCCAATCCGGTACCCGACCACGCGCAGCCTTGGCCGAAGCGCTCTGGCGCGCCTCGTGCTCTGCGTGGGTTTCGTTCAGACGGGCAAGCCGCGCCGCAAATACGTCATGTCCCTGTGCCATGAAAAGCCTCTAGTCAAATCAATAGCTTCTATCCTGACGCGAATTGGCGGCAGAAATGGGGCAGGTTAACGAAACAAGAATGGCGCGGTCAGCGGACGGACAGGATTTCGTCCAGCGGCTTCTTGATCTTGGCGACGGCAGGCACCGTGGCATCGTCAGATGCATGGCCGACCGCAATGATCATCGTGGCCTTTTCACTGTCTGGTCGGCCCAGCAGATCGCCCAGGAATTTCATCGGGTTTGGTGTGTGGGTCAGCGTCACCAGTCCCGCCGTGTGTAGGGCCGTCAGCAGCATGCCAGTCGCAATGCCGACGCTTTCGGGGACGTAGTAATTCTTGTACCGCGTGCCGTCATCGAATGTGCCATAGCGCTGGGCAAAGACCACGATCAGCCAAGGCGCATCCTCAAGGTGCGGCTTATCAGCATTGGTGCCAATGGGTTCCAGTGCCTTGATCCATTCGTCGCTTGCACCCCCGTCATAGAACTTGCGCTCTTCTTCTTCTGCCGCTTCGCGGATCTGACGCTTGATAGCGAGATCGCTGATGGCCACGAAATGCCAAGGCTGGTGGTTGGCACCCGAGGGTGCTGTACCCGCTGCTGCCACACAAGCTTCGATCACTTCTTGGACCACCGGTCGCGTGGAGTAGTCCCGCACCGTGTGGCGCTGGGCCATGAAATCACGAAACTCCTCAACGCGGCGCAGCATCTCGGCATCGTCGAATTCTTGCCGGTCAGGCAAGGGAAGTTGGCGGTATTCCAGTTTTTCCTTAGAAAACATATCCTGGCTTTCGGTCGTATCTACAAAGCACGGAGGGCAGCGCCACCGCCGGGCGGGTGTCTAGAAATCCAGATTCTCGACGCTCAGTGCGTTCTTCTGGATGAACTCGCGGCGCGGTTCCACCACATCGCCCATCAGCTTGGTGAACAAATCGTCGGCCTCGGCCATATCGTCGACCTTTACCTGCAACAATGTGCGCGCATCGGGGTCCAGTGTGGTTTCCCACAGCTGATCGGGGTTCATCTCGCCCAGACCTTTGTAGCGTTGCAGGGACAGTCCGCGTTCGCCTTCTTCCAGGATGGCATTCAGCAGGTCCATCGGTCCCATGATCGACTGGACGCGGTCCTTGCGGATCAGGGTGGCCGGGGTGCCATAGACGTCTTGCAGCCCTTCGGTGAACGACCCGGTCTTGCGCGCCTCACCTGACCGCAGCATTGGGCCGTCCAGCGTGCGGACCTCTTCCACACCGCGCAGGATACGTGCCAGACGCACGCCCTTGTCCTGAGTGATCCGACCTTGCCAGCCGCGTTCCCATTCAAGCGCGATCAGATCCAGCCGTTTTGCCACCTTGTCAGCCACACCTTGCAGGTCGGCGTCTACGGCACCGGGTACAAACGCGCCTGCGATAGCGGCCTGTTCCAGAATATGGCGTGGGTAATGGGTCGGGAAGGCTTGCAGCACACGTTTCAATTGCCGCGCTTCTTCGACCACGCGGACAAGGTCCTGACCTACGACTTCCTCGCCATTGCCTTGGCGCAACATGGCCCCGTCGATGCCCTGCTGGACCAGATAATCCTGCATCTCGGCCTCGTCCTTGAGGTACACTTCGGACTTGCCACGCGCGACTTTGTAAAGCGGCGGTTGCGCGATGTAGAGATACCCGCCCTCGATCAGCTCTGGCATCTGACGATAGAAGAACGTGAGCAGCAGCGTCCGGATATGTGCACCGTCCACGTCAGCATCCGTCATGATGACGATCTTGTGGTAGCGCAGTTTGGAGATGTCGAATTCGTCCCGGCCAATGCCGGTGCCCAGCGCCATCACCATGTTGCCGATTTCCTGCGAACTCAGCATCCGGTCGAAACGGGCACGCTCAACATTCAGGATTTTCCCTTTGAGCGGCAGAATGGCTTGCGTCTTGCGGTCCCGACCCGTCTGGGCCGATCCGCCGGCACTGTCACCCTCGACCAGGAAAACCTCGGTGTTGGCCGGGTTCTTGTCGGAACAATCCTTCAGCTTCGAGCTCAGGAAGTTCATGTCCATCGGGTTCTTGCGCCGCGTCAGTTCGCGCGCTTTACGGGCCGCTTCACGGGCGAGTGCGGCTTCGATGATCTTGCCAACGATGATCCGCGCTTCGTTCGGATTCTCTTCGAACCATTCGGCCAGTTTTTCGTTTACCAGCCCTTCGACCGCCGGACGCACTTCGGACGACACCAGCTTGTCCTTCGTCTGGGACGAGAATTTCGGGTCGGGCACTTTGACGGACAGTACGCAGGTCAGCCCCTCGCGGGCGTCATCGCCGGTAAAGTTCACCTTCTCTTTCTTGGCGATGCCGCTGGACTGCGCATAGTTGTTGATCGTCCGCGTCAGCGCGCCGCGAAAGCCAGCCATATGCGTGCCGCCATCGCGTTGCGGGATGTTGTTGGTGAACGGCAGGACGTTCTCGTGGTAGCTGTCGTTCCACCACATCGCGACTTCGACGCCGATGTCGTCCTTTTCACCGTTAATGAAAATTGGTTCGGGCATGACTGAGGACTTGTGCCGGTCGAGGTATTTGACGAATTCCCTGACGCCGCCCTCGTAGAACAGCTCGGACCGCAGATGTTCGATGGGCCGTTCATCAATCAGAATGATGCGCACACCCGAGTTCAGAAATGCCAGTTCGCGCAAGCGCTTCTCAAGTGTATCGAAGGAATAGTCGAGGTTCGAGAACGTGTCGGTCGATGCAAGGAACCGCACTTCGGTACCTGTGCGCCCGCCCGCGTCGCCCACAACCTTGAGATGCTCAACGGTGTCGCCATGGGCAAAGTGCGCCACGTGTTCCTTGCCATCGCGCCAGATGCGCAGGTCAAGCTCGACCGACAGCGCGTTCACCACTGACACACCAACGCCGTGAAGGCCGCCCGACACCTTGTAGGAGTTGCTGTCAAACTTCCCGCCCGCGTGCAGTTGGGTCATGATGACTTCGGCCGCAGACACGCCCTCTTCTTCGTGAATCCCCACCGGAATCCCACGCCCGTTGTCGCTGACAGACACCGAAGAATCCGCGTGAATCGTGACCGTCACGGCGTCCGCATGACCTGCCAACGCCTCGTCAATGCCGTTGTCGACAACCTCGTACACCATGTGGTGCAGACCGCTGCCGTCATCGGTGTCACCGATATACATGCCCGGACGCTTCCGTACCGCTTCCAAGCCTTTGAGAACTTTGATAGAATCCGCGCCGTAGTCTTCGGGGGTTTGCTCGTTATCTGCCATTTATGGGCCCCTTGAGTGGTTGCGCTAAATATACGGTTTTTCAGGGG
The DNA here is from genome assembly GCF_059611725.1 of Tateyamaria sp. LSS28. Taxonomy (NCBI): domain Bacteria; kingdom Pseudomonadati; phylum Pseudomonadota; class Alphaproteobacteria; order Rhodobacterales; family Roseobacteraceae; genus Tateyamaria; species Tateyamaria sp. LSS28. The sequence continues at coordinate 862,852 of NZ_JCAPFI010000001.1, forward strand.
GGATGTCACGCAAGTGACACAAGATTTTGCGTGTCAGGTCAGGGGGATGATCAGGCCTACGCAGATCAGCAAAGCACCTGCGATCAGGTTCATCCGGCGTAACGCATTGGGCGATGATACCATCCGTCGTGCGCGGTCGATGAACAGGGCCATGGCGAGGTTCCCAAGCAACGGCACGATCATTGACAGGACCACGATGGTCACCACGTCCCACGCTGTCAGCCGCGTCAGATCAAAGAACCCCGGCAGCATGCCCATGTAGAACAGAACAGCCTTCGGATTGCCCAGGATCACCGCCAGCCCGGCCAGAAACCCGGCCCACATGCCGGGGCGTGTGAGGCGATTGTCAGTTCCGATGCTCTTGTCCGCTGAGCGTATCACGAGCGCGCCCATCAGCAGAAAAATCCCCGCGGCAACCCACTTCAAGACACCCAGAAAGCCGCCATAGATCGACAGGATCCAGGTGATCCCGAAGATGGCCAGAAGTGACCACAGCACATCGCCAACCACGACGCCCAAAGCCAGAGGCCACGCCGCTTGAAAGCCGCCTGACAAGCTGCGCGCGATCAGTCCAACCCAGACGGGCCCGGGCGTCAGGAACAACACGGCCAGCGCACCTGCATACAAGGCAAGGTCCCACCCGGTCAGCGTCATGGCCTGCTCACCGTGCTGACACCATCCGCTTCGGTCACTTCGACATATTGCGCCCGCTCACCCAGGCTGTCGAAGAGTTCCGTTTCCGTCCCCGTCATCCACGCCTGCGCACCCAGCGCACAAATCTCGTCATAAAGTGCGGCCCGCCGGTTCGCGTCCAGATGCGCGGCGACCTCGTCCAGCAGCAACAGCGGTGGCGCGCCAAAGTCCTGTGCCAACGCACGCGCATTGGCCAGGATCAGGGACACCAGCAATGCCTTCTGTTCGCCGGTCGAACAGTCCTTGGCGGGCACGTCCTTGGTTGCATAGACGCCGTATAAGTCCGCACGATGTGTCCCAAGCAACGTACGCCCGGCAGCCAGATCACGGTTGCGTCCATCCGCCAAAGCGGTGCGCATATCCTCGACGGTTTCGGGCATCCCCAGTTCACCCGGTTGCAAGGTCAAATCCGCCGCAGGAAATGCTGTCTGTGCACCGCCTTGTGCGTCTGCCAGCGCATCCAGCGCGCGCAATCGGTTGGCATGAATGGCGGTGCTCGTTTCAGCCATGCGCTGTTCCAGCGCCGCATACCAATGCGGATCACGCACCATGTCTTTGAGCAGGCGATTCCGCTCGCGCATGGCTTTTTCATACTCCAACGACATCTGCGCATGATCGGGGGTAAAAGACAGGGTCATCCGATCCAGAAACCGCCGCCGTCCCTCAGCCCCTTCGATCCAAAGGCGATCCATGGAGGGGATCAGCCACAACACGCGCGCAATTCGGCCCAAAGCAGTCTGAGGCGCAGCCTTACCATCAATCTTCACCTGCCGTGCGGCCCCACCTTCGGACCACGTCTCGACCTCGTGCACCTGCTGCAGAGATTGCAGAACACCGGACAGCTTCCAACCAAGGGCCTCGGGCCGCCGGGTCATATCCTCTGCCGAAGACCGACGCAGGCCCCGACCCGGTGAAAACAGGGATACGGCCTCGAGAATATTGGTCTTGCCCGCCCCATTCGGCCCAAAAATCGCCACAGGACGTGCATCCAATTCCAGCCGCGCCAATTTGTGCGAGCGGAAATGCGACAGGGTCAAAGCAGAAAGGGACAGCGTCATGACTGTCCCTCGTTTCTTCTGACTGAAAATACCACCGCCGGAGGCAAGATTTTTCGCCGAAAGATCTTAGACACGCATCGGCATGACGACGTAAACCGCCGACTGGTCCGTGCCTTCGCGCATCAGGGTCGGATCGCCCGAGGAGTTGAACATGAACACCGCATTCTCGCGATCTACCTGGGATGCAATCTCAAGCAAGTACTTCGCGTTGAACCCGATCTCGAGCCGCTCGTCCCCATAGGCCACGGCCAACTCTTCCTCGGCGGCCCCGCTGTCAGGCGCATTCACGGACAGAACCAGCCGGTCCTCATCCAGTTGCAGCTTCACCGCACGCGAGCGTTCGGATGACACGGTTGCCACACGGTCCACAGCCTTGGCAAAATCCGAGGCATCCACTTCCATCTTGCGGGTGTTGCCCACGGGAATGACGCGCGTGTAGTCGGGGAAAGTGCCGTCGATCACCTTCGATGTCAGCGTGATGTCCGGCGTGGCAAAGCGTACTTTGGTTTCCGACACCGACACGGCGATTTTCATGTCATCATCGTCCAGCAGCTTGCGCAGCTCACCCACGGTCTTGCGCGGGACGATCACGCCGGGCATGTCAGCCGCCCCATCAGGCAATTCGCTGTCAATGCGGGCCAGACGGTGGCCGTCGGTGGCCACGCAGCGCAGGGCTTTGCCGTCATCGCCATCCGCGATGTGCATGTAGACCCCGTTCAGGTAGTATCGCGTCTCTTCGGTCGAGATTGCAAATTTCGATTTGTCGAACAGGCGGCGCAGCTTTGGCGCGTCGACCGAGAAGTTCGAGGCGTATTCAGACGACGCCATGACCGGAAAATCTTCCTTGGGCAGGGTCGCGAGGGAAAAGTTCGAGCGTCCGGCTTCGACCGTCAAGCGGCCAGCGGCGGTATCAGCAGACAAGGTGACAAGCGCCCCATCGGGCAATTTACGCACGATCTCGTGCAGGGTCGTCGCCGCCACGGTCGTGGCCCCGGCGCGTTCCACTTGGGCGGGGGCCTTGTCGACCACCTCGATATCCAGATCGGTCGCGCGGAACGTCACATCAGACCCTTCGGCTTCGATCAGCACGTTGGCAAGGATCGGAATGGTGTTGCGACGCTCAACCACGGATTGGGCCTGGCTCACCGCTTTCAGCAGCACACCGCGTTCGACACTGATCTTCATGGTCCGTCTCCCCACCTTGGCACCGGGACGGGCAGACTAGCCCAACCGCTGCACTTCACAAGCACTTTATTGCTTGTCGGGTGCCTGCGCGGCGGCGTCAAGGCACGGCGCCCGCGAAAACGAAAAAGGGCGCCCCCAAAAGGACGCCCTGTGATTCAAATGCGGCAGCTTTACGCTTCGAGCGACCGGCGCAGCAGCTCCAAATCCTCGGCAATCTGACCATCCGACTGCTTCAGCTCTTCGATACGGCGCACACCATGCATGACAGTGGTGTGGTCGCGTCCGCCGAAACGGCGGCCAATCTCGGGCAGGCTGCGGGATGTCATGTGCTTGGCCAGATACATCGCCACCTGACGTGGGCGGGCATAGGCGCGCAGACGCTTGGGGCCAATCATGTCGGACAGACGGATGTTGTAGTGTTCGGACACCTTGCGCTGGATTTCCTCGACCGTGATCTTGCGCTCGGATGCGCGCAGCACGTCCGCCAGACAATCCTGCGTCAGGTCCATATCGATCTTGCGCCCGACAAGGGATGCAAAGGCAAACAAACGCGTCAGTGCACCTTCGAGAACGCGCACGTTGGTCGAGATGCGGTGAGCGAGGAACTCCAGCACACCATCCTCGACCTTGAGGTCCGGATAGGTGGCCATCTGCTGTTCGACCTTCGACTGCAGGATGCCAAGACGCAGTTCGTAGTCGGTCGGGTGCAGGTCAACGACCAGCCCGCATTGCAGGCGGGACTTCACGCGCTCTTCCAGGTCCTTGATCTCGCCCGGGGCGCGGTCGGCGCTGATGATGATCTGCTTGTTCTGGTCCACAAGCGCGTTGAACGTGTGAAAGAATTCTTCCTGCGTGCTGTCCTTGCCGGCGATGAACTGGACGTCGTCCACCATCAGCACGTCTACAGAGCGGAACATTTCCTTGAAGTCCATCATCTTGCGGTCGCGCAGGGCCTGCACGAAGCGGTACATGAACTGCTCTGCCGACAGGTACAGGACATTCAGGTCCGGACGGCGGGTTTGAAGCTCCCACGCGATGGCGTGCATGAGGTGCGTTTTACCCAAACCGACGCCGCCGTACAGAAACAGCGGGTTGAAGGTAACAGGGCCACCTTCGGCAACGCGCTTGGCTGCGGCATGGGCCAATTCGTTGGGTTTGCCGACGACGAAGCTGTCAAAGGTAAAGCGTTTGTCCAGCGGTGCGGCGGACAGGGCCGCGCGGGTCGATTTCCCAGCGGTGGGCATGGCGGGTTCGGTCATCGGGGTATCCACGGCTGATGGGCGGCTTTGGGAATTGGCGGCGACTGCAAAGCTCAGGCGGCGAATGCTGTCATCCTCGGACTTCAACTCGTGCAGGATAAGATCAGAGAAATTCTGGCTCACGTAGTTCCCCATGAAGTTCGTGGGAACGTCGAACGTCGCAATACCGTCTTGCAGTCCTCGAAACTGCAGCGGCTCGATCCATGTCTTGTAGTTGTTTTGGCCTACCGTCTTGAGCAGCCGTTGTCTCAGCTGTCCCCATTTTTCTTGTGTCATACGCTACCAACCGTCCCTTCTGCCATTTCATACTCCGGCGATCTTCGGCTCGCCGGGTCAGCCCGCACCAAGTCTCAGGATGATCAAAACACGGCCACTGCCAACGGCGTAGCTTTGATCCATTCGGATATTTACAGATGTGGCACATGCCGCTCCCGTGTTAGCCGGGTTTTCCGCACGTGCCGTCCGCACACCAAATATTTCTGACAGGTCGGGCAATGGCAGACACCATGCTCAAAATCGGATCAGACAACTTGTGTCATCCCCTACCCAGATACCGTGTACGTACCGTGCACAATGGTCTCTGGCCTGTCCCCCCAAGGCGGTCTCACGACTCGCCCTAGGTTGGTAGCAAGTTCGTGAGCGCGCCGTCCACAGAACTTAAAACTTGACTCAGCGATTCTGAAAAAAGAATCTCTGCGTCCCTTGTTTTCATAGGAAAAACAAAAAAAGCGCCGCAAAATTGCGACGCTTCGTGTCTTCGTGCATTGGGGGAATTATCCCAGTGCTTTTACCCGTGCTGATAGGCGCGACATTTTGCGCGATGCGGTGTTCTTGTGATAAACACCCTTGGTGACACCACGCATCAGTTCAGGCTGTGCGACTTTCAGGGCTGCAGATGCAGCGTCTTTGTCACCCGAGGCAATCGCCTCTTCGACCTGGCGCAGATATGTGCGAATGCGCGACCGGCGCGCCTTGTTCACTTGGAAGCGTTTTTCGTTTTGACGGGCCCGCTTCTTGGCCTGAGGCGAATTTGCCATGTTATCTCGTCCCAATCTATTGGTGCGGTAGTTTCAGAAGCCGCGCAGATAGGCCGTTTGCAAACCAGAGTCAACGGCCTGTCCAGTACACTTGCTTTGAATCAAGAAAACGCCGTCGCGATGTGCTATGGTCCACCATAGCGAGAATCTGACGGAGGACGACATGACACAACCCTTGGCCACTTCTCAGTATGCGCATGCCCTGTATCGCGCCCATGGTGACAAGGCCGAAGCCGAGGTTGCGCAACGCGAACGGATTGCAATCGAAGCCGGGAAAATGAACGAGGCGCAAGACTGGCGCAAAGTCCGTGCATCGATTCGCCTGATCAGGGGCGCCAACCAGAAATAACGTGCACCATGAAACGACAGCCTGTGCAGGGTGATGTAATGTCATCCTGCACGGAGCTTACCGGTCGCGGAATTGCGCTTCGCGTTTTTCCAGGAACGCAGTCATGCCTTCCTTCTGGTCCTCAGTGGCAAAGAGCGAATGGAACACGCGGCGTTCGAACAGCAGGCCCTCGCGCAGCGGTGTCTCGAACGACCGGTTCACGGCTTCCTTGACGGCCATAACGGAAATCATCGACTTCTCGGCGATCTTTTCGGCCGCGCTCATTGCTTCGTCCATCAGCTTTTTGGCTGGGACCACGCGGCTGACCAGCCCGGATCGCTCGGCCTCTTCCGCATCCATGAAGCGGCCTGTCAGGTTCATGTCCATCGCCTTGGCCTTGCCCACGGCACGGGTCAGGCGCTGTGTCCCGCCGATGCCGGCCATCACACCCAGGTTGATCTCGGGCTGACCGAACTTGGCGGTGTCGGACGCAATGATGAAATCGCACATCATCGCCAGCTCGCACCCGCCGCCCAGGGCATAGCCGCTGACGGCAGCGATGACCGGCTTGCGGACGCGCACAATCGCATCTGTTTCCGGGCCAAACAGATCCTCGGTGAACACCTCAGTGTACGATTTGTCCTTCATCATCGCAATGTCGGCCCCGGCGGCGAACGCCTTTTCCGACCCGGTGATGACGATGCAGCGCACCTTGTCATTGGTCTGGCACCCGCCCATCGCGTCGGCCAGTTCTGACATCAGTTGATCATTCAGGGCATTCAGCGCATCGGGACGGTTCAGGGTGACCTTCGCGATGTGGTCTTCTATTTCGACGATGATCGTCTCATAGGCCATGGGTCTGCCTTTGGTTTGTTGTGTTTCAAGTGGTAACGCTTATCACGGGCGGGGGCCGTTTCAAGCTAAGATTGGCACGACCTGCAGTAGAAAGACGACCGCCCTGACTGCACAATGCGCGTCACCTCGTGGGAACACCCCGGGGTGCGGCAAGGTTCCCCCTCACGCCCGTAAACATCAAACCGATGTTGAAAATACCCAAGCTCTCCATCGGCTTGGCGGAAATCGCGCAGGGATGAACCACCGGCCTCAATCGCTTCGGCCAGCACGTCCCGAATGATCGGGACAAGGGCCGCGACACGTTGCTTGGAAATCCGCCCCGCCTTTCGCGTCGGCGAGATACCAGCCCGGTAAAGCGCCTCGCAGACATAGATATTGCCCAATCCTGCGACGATTCTCTGATCCAGCAGCGCTGATTTCACAGGCGTGTTCTTGCCCTCGAACGCCGCCACCAGATGATCCTCGTTGAATGCATTGCCCAACGGCTCCGGCCCCAGCACGGCCAGCAGCTTGTGCTGATCGGCCGTGGCGGTATCCAGCAAATCCATCGCCCCAAACCGCCGCGGATCGTTGAAGGTGATGCGCGCCCCGTTGTCCATATGCAGGACAACATGATCATGTTTCTCTGCAGCCGGGTGCTCATGCACGAACTGCCCAAGCGGATCGCCAGAGACAAGCATCCGTCCCGACATCCCCAGATGGATCAGCAACGTCTCGCCAGAAGCCAGATCAGCCAAAATATACTTCGACCGCCGCCGCAACCCTAGCACCTGCTGCCCACTCAACCGCTCGGCCATCCCGGCCGGAAACGGCCACCTCAGATCAGGTCGGTTCACATCGGCCCGCGCAATCACAGCGCCCTCCATCGTCGGGGCCAATCCCCGGCGGACAGTTTCAACTTCGGGCAGTTCGGGCATGTGCGCTGCTCCCTGCGGCAATTGGGCTACGTTGTGTATGCCTGCGAGCGGCCTATAACAAGGCCTGACAAAACAGAAAGACGCCTCTTCCCATGACCGATGACAAAACCACGCATTTCGGGTTTGAAACCGTTCCCGAGGGGGAAAAGGCCGGGCGTGTTCAGGGGGTCTTCAACTCGGTCGCCAGCAAATACGACATTATGAACGACGTGATGAGCGTCGGCATCCACCGCATCTGGAAAGAGGCGATGATGGATTGGTTGGCCCCGCGCCCAGGCCAAAAGCTGCTCGATGTGGCGGGCGGCACCGGCGATATCTCGTTCAAGTTTCTCAAACGTGCAGGCCACGGCCATGCCACTGTGCTGGACCTGACCGAACCCATGCTGGTCGAAGGCCGCAAGCGGGCCGAGGCGGACAAGATGGCCGACAGCCTTGATTGGGTGGTGGGTGATGCAATGGCCCTGCCGTTCGAGGACAACACGTTCGACGTCTACACCATCAGCTTCGGCATTCGGAACGTGACCCGCCCACAGGATGCGCTGGCCGAAGCCTATCGCGTGTTGAAACCCGGCGGTCGCCTGATGGTGCTGGAGTTCAGCCAGCTGCCGAATGAAGGCATGCAGAAGCTCTATGACCTCTACAGCTTCAACGTGATCCCCCGCATGGGCCAGATAATCGCGAATGACCGCGACAGCTACCAGTACCTCGTAGAGTCCATCCGCAAGTTCCCGGATCAGGACACCTTCCTGTCCATGATAAGGGATGCCGGTTTCGAGAACGCCAAGTACCGCAATCTGACGATGGGCGTCGCCTGCCTGCACTCCGGGTGGAAAATCTGATGATTTTTCAATATCTTGTGGTTAAAATTGCGTTAAGCGCAAGTGTCCCCGCGGGGACAAACCCATGAGAGGTCCGCACAATATCATCCGCCTGATCCGAACAGGCGCGACCCTTGAACGGGCTGGGGCCATGAACGTCGTGCTTGATGCCTTCGAAGCTCCTCCCGTCCTGCGCTTCGTCGCCAAGGCCATGGCCAAGCCCTTCCGCTGGCTGGGCTACAAGGGCGATCCGTCGATGCCGCCAGCCATTCGCGCTCTGACGGCGCTGGGCCCGGCCTACATCAAATTCGGCCAGATCCTGTCGACCCGGCCCGACGTGGTGGGTGACGAACTGGCTGTTCAATTGCGTGTTCTGCAAGACAAGCTGCCCCCCTTCGCGGCCACTGATGCCAAGGCCGAGGTTGAGCGCGAGCTGGGCGTGTCGACCGACACGCTGTTCTCCGAATTCAGCGAACCGGTTGCCGCGGCCTCCATCGCGCAAGTGCACAAGGCCAAGCTGGCGGACGAGGACAGGTTCGTCGCGGTCAAGGTCCTGCGCCCGGGCATCGAAAAGGCGTTCCAGAAGGATATCGACGCCTTCTATTTTGCGGCCAAGATCGTCGAGCTGTTTGCTCCCGCCGCGCGCCGCCTCAAGCCGATGGACGTGATCGCGCATTTCGACGGCGTTGTGCAGGGAGAGCTGGACCTGCGCCTCGAATCCTCGGCCGCTGGTGAATTCGCGGCCAACACCGAAAAGGATGACGGATTTGCTTTGCCCAAGATCCGGTGGGAGTATTCGGGCCGCCGGGTCATGACGCTCGAATGGGCGGACGGTGTGCCCATGGGCGACAATGATGCCATAGATGCGGCGGGACACGACCGCGTCGACCTAAGCGAACGTGTGCTCAAACTGTTCCTTTTGCACGCGCTTCGCGATGGGTACTTCCACGCCGACATGCACCAGGGCAACCTCAAGGTTGCGCCCAACGGGGACATCATCGCCTACGATTTCGGGATCATGGGACACATCGATGAATATACCCGCCGCGTCTATGCCCAGATCCTCTTTGGCTTCATCCGCAAGGACTACAAGCGCGTGGCCGAGGTGCATTTCGAAGCCGGTTATGTGCCTGCCGACAAGGACGTTGATGAATTCGCCCGCGCCTTGCGCGCAGTGGGTGAGCCGATCTTTGGCATGGACGCGTCCAAAATCTCGATGGGCAGGCTGCTGGCCTACCTTTTTGAGGTGACAGAACGCTTCGGCATGGAGACCCGGACCGAGCTTATTCTGTTGCAACGCACCATGGTGGTGGTCGAGGGGGTCGCACGATCCCTGAACCCGAACATGAACATCTGGCAGGTCGCGTCGCCGGTGGTGACGGACTACATCCAGAAATCCATCGGACCCCGCGCAGTGGTCAAAGATTTGTACAACACCGCCCGCGTCCTTTCCCGTTTTGGTCCACGTTTGCCGCGCCTGGTCGAGCAAGCGCTGATCGCACAGTCAAATCCCGCCCCGGAAAAGCGCAACGGTTTCTGGCGCTGGATCATACTGGCGGCGGTCATTGGCCTTTTGGCAGGGGGCGGTTTGACCCTCTTGATCGAAACGCTGTTCTGATCTTCTTCTAACTGAAAATACGACGGGGGTCTGGGGGCTGGCCCCCAGTCCGCCATTGCCTCAAGCGATCCGTTCAATCGCCAATGCGATGCCCTGGCCACCCCCAATGCACATGGTGATCAGCGCTTTGGTGCCGCCAATCCGCTCCAGCTCATACAAAGCTTTCACAGTGATGATTGCACCGGTCGCACCGACAGGGTGACCCAAAGCAATCGCGCCGCCGTTGGGATTCACACGCGCCGGATCAAAGCCCAGATCGTTGGACACGGCCAAGGCCTGCGCTGCAAAGGCTTCGTTGGATTCGACAACGTCGAAATCCTCGGGCGACAGGCCCGTACGATCCAGCAGGTTGCGGACGGCTGGGATGGGGCCGATGCCCATGACTTCGGGTCGCACACCCGCATGGGCGTAGCCCAATATGCGCGCTTTGGGTTTCAAACCTGCCTTTTCGGCGGCGTCCGCAGTTGCCAGCACTACGGCACCGGCGCCGTCATTGATGCCCGAGGCGTTGCCCGCCGTGACCGATCCATCCTTCTGGAACACCGGGCGCAGCCCAGCCAGTGCCTCCATGCTGGTCGCTTTGGGATGTTCGTCGACTTCAAATGCAACTGTGTCGCTCTTGACCTTCACTTCGACCGGCGCGATCTGGCTGGCAAAGCGACCATCCGCGATGGCGGCTGCCGCACGCTCCTGGCTTTGCATGGCAAAGCTGTCCTGGTCGTTGCGCGAGATGCCGTGTTCAGCGGCCACGTTCTCGGCCGTCACACCCATGTGCCCGGTGCCAAAGGGGCAGTTCAGTGCGCCCAGCATCATGTCGAGCGTTTTCACGTCCCCCATCTTGGCGCCCCAACGCTGGCTGGGGACGATGAAGGGGGAGCGCGACATATTCTCGGCCCCGCCCGCGAGGCCAAAGTCAGCATCGCCCAGCATTAGAGACTGAATCACGCTCACGATCGCCTGCACACCCGACCCGCACAGGCGGTTCACATTCATCGCAGGGGTCGTGTCGGGCACGCCCGCCTGCATGGCCGCAACGCGGCTCAGATACATGTCCCGTGGTTCGGTGTTGATCACATGACCAAAGGCGACGTGGCCAATCTGTCCGCCCTCGACTCCTGACCGTTCAAGTGCCGCCTTTGCGGCCACGGTGCCAAGGTCAATGGGTGTGGTGCCTGCAAGCAATCCGCCAAAGGTGCCGATGGCTGTGCGTGCGCCGTCCAGAAGTACGATGTCTTGGGTCATGATGATCCTCCCTTTGTGTCCTGATATGACGATGGGTCGGTCGCATGTCAGCCCCTTGGGCTTGACTTGGACGCAACGGCATTGGCACTACTCCGTCATGACGGAGAACACTGACGCTATATTGTCGCTCTTGCCGACCCGATTGAAGGATGCGCGGCGGGCGCAAGGGTTGTCCCTGGACGCGGTGGCGAAACTGTCGGGCGTGTCTCGGTCGATGGTGAGCCAGATCGAACGGGGCGAATCCTCGCCCACGATTGCGACGCTTTGGAACCTGACCCGCGCCTTGCAGGTGGATTTTGCGGGCTTGTTGGATGAGGGCGCGGCAAAGCGGATCGAAGTTCTGCGCACGGCGGATGTGCCAAGCATCGAGAATCGGGGCGCGGGCTGCACCATTCGTATTCTCAGCCCGCCGGAAGAGGCCGGGCGGCACGAGGTATACGAGTTGCGTTTCATTGAAGGTGGGGTGCTGGACAGCCAGTCCCATGCCCGTGGTGCGCGTGAGCATCTGACCGTGATCGAGGGCAAGCTGCGTGTGACCAGCGGTGGCGCATCCGAGAAGGTGGGGCAGGGGGACACCGCCCGCTATGCCGCCGATGTGCCACACCGGATCGAGGCGGATCGGCCCGCACGCGCATTCCTGGTCGTGCAGGACGCCTAGGCACAAATCCGCTTTCACGGATTTTTGTCCGCAATTATGAAATCCGCTCTACCGGAATCATCTCCGGTATGTTAGATTTTCCTGCAAAGGAGTATCTGACATGACGCACGCCTTTCTCACCCATGTGACCGACACCCTGGCCCAGATCGAGGCGGACGGGATGATGAAGCGCGAGCGCGAGATCACCTCGCCCCAAGGTGGTCGGATCGACGTGGGTGGGCGTGAAGTGCTGAACCTGTGCGCCAACAACTACCTTGGGCTGGCCGATCACCCCGATCTGATCGCCGCTGCCAAGGGTGCGATGGACACGCATGGGTTCGGCATGGCCTCGGTCCGGTTCATCTGTGGCACGCAGGATTTGCACCGGGAACTTGAGCAACGTCTGGCCCGTTTTCTAGGCAAGGATGATGCGATCCTGTTTGCTGCGTGTTTCGACGCCAATGGCGGGTTGTTCGAGCCGCTCTTGGGACCGGAGGATGCGGTCATCTCGGACGCGCTGAACCATGCGTCGATCATTGATGGTATCCGGCTGTGCAAGGCGAAACGCTATCGCTACGCCAACAGCGATATGGACTCTCTGGAAAAGCAGTTGCGCGCGGCCAAGGCCGATGGGGCGCGGCACATCATGATTGCGACCGATGGTGTGTTCTCCATGGATGGCTATCTGGCGAAACTGCCCGAGATTACCGCGTTGGCGCGGAATTTTGGCGCGTTGGTGATGGTTGATGATTGTCATGCCACGGGATTCATGGGGCCGAAGGGAGCAGGCACCCCGGCCCATGCCGGCGTGGACGTGGATATTCTGACAGGCACGCTGGGCAAGGCGCTGGGCGGGTCCATTGGTGGCTACATCGCCGGGCCGCAGCCTGTGATTGACCTGTTGCGCCAGCGCGCGCGGCCCTACCTGTTTTCCAATTCCCTGCCGCCCGCAGTTGTGGCCGCAGGGATCGAAGCGATCCGGTTGGTGGAGGAGGGCGACGATTTGCGCGCGCAGTTGTTCGACAATGCCGCCTACTGGCGGGCTGGGCTGGAGCGGTTGGGATTCGAGTTGTTGCCCGGAGAACACCCGATCATCCCCGTCATGTTGGGCGAGGCGCAGTTGGCACAGGATATGGCGGCGCGGTTGTTTGACGAGGGGGTCTATGTCTCGGGTTTCTTCTTCCCGGTCGTGCCGCGCGGGCAGGCGCGTATCCGCACGCAGATGAATGCGGCTTTGACCCGGGACGATCTGGATCGTGGGCTGGCCGCGTTCGAAGTGGCTGGCAAGGCCGTTGGGGTGATCTGATGCGTAACACCATGAAAGCATTAGAAAAAACGCACCCTCGCGAGGGGTTGTGGTCAGTCGAGGCGCCGGTGCCGGAGATCGGGCATGATGACGTGCTGATCCGGGTGAAGAAGACGGGGATTTGCGGGACCGATATTCATATCTGGAACTGGGATGAGTGGGCCTCGGCCACTGTTCCGACGCCTTTGATCACCGGACATGAATTCGCGGGTGAGATCGTGGATATGGGTCGGAATGTGGATAGTCTGGCCCTCGGGCAGCGCTGTTCGGGTGAGGGGCATCTGATCGGCAAGACGTCCCGCCAGAGCCGAGCGGGCAAGTTCCATCTGGACCCGGCGACGCGGGGGATCGGGGTGAACGAGCAGGGGGCCTTTGCCGAGTATCTGCGCTTGCCTGCGTTCAATGTAGTCCCTTTGCCCGATGAGATCGACGACGATATCGGCGCCATTCTGGACCCGTTGGGCAATGCGGTGCATACCGCCTTGTCCTTTGATTTGATTGGAGAAGATGTGCTGGTGACGGGTGCCGGTCCGATCGGGATCATGGCCGCTGCCGTGGCCCGGCACGCTGGCGCGCGGCATGTGGTGATCACCGATGTGAACCCGGACCGGTTGCGCCTTGCCACCCACGTCGCGGACGTGGTGCCGGTCAATGTAGGGCATCAGGATCTGGCCGAGGTGGTGTCAGGGCTGGGTATGACGCAGGGGTTCGATGTTGGCCTTGAGATGTCCGGGAACCAAGTCGCGTTGGACCAGATGGTCGAGGCGATGACCATGGGTGGCCGCATTGCGATGCTGGGAATTCCGCCCGGAAAATCTCCCGTCGATTGGAGCCGGATCGTGTTCAAGGCCATCACCATCAAGGGTGTCTATGGACGCGAGATTTTCGAGACATGGTACAAGATGATCGCGATGCTGCAGAACGGGCTGGATGTGTCGGGGGTCATCACGCACCGGTTCAAGGCGGCGGAGTTTGAGGCCGGGTTCGCGGCTATGAAATCGGGGTCCTCGGGTAAGGTTGTTCTGGATTGGACCTGAGCACCGTGCGCTGCGTTAATCCGAGATTTGCGTGGACGGCAGGGTGTGCATGTGGCCCTGTTTCTGGCGAAACTGCGCATTTTGACGGTGAAACTGCGGTCTTTGCCACGGGTGAAACAGATGGGTTTCGGACCGGTTTGACGAAACTGCGTATTTTTGCCGCTGAAACTGCGTGTTTCGTGAACCTTCTGCCTAAATAGCTGATTCGAATAGTTAATCCGTGGTGCTGTGTCTAGTTAATCCGTGGTGCTGTGTCGCAGGCAGTGGCGGGGTGAACCCCGCCTTACAGACGCAGAATGACCAAGGGCGCAGTCGTGCGGCAGGATTGGATGTAAGGCGCATCTTGATGCGCGGGGGCGGAGGATACCTCCGCCTTACGGTTTGAGCAGGAGACGTCCCGTGTCCGTCAGAAGCCAAGCGGTGTCTTCTTCGAACACGGCGGCTGTCAGGGGGCGGCCATATCCTGCGCCAGTATCAAGGTTGATCCGGTTGCCGTAATGCGTTGCCGTATCGACGGGCGTGTGACCGTGTACGATCAGTTTGGGGTGGTTGGCGTCGCTGTTGTGAAATTCCTGCCTGATCCAGAGCAAGTCTTCCTCGGTCTGATCGGTCAGTGCCACACCGGGGCGGATGCCAGCGTGGACGAACATCAAGTCGCCGACGGTATGGCTGAAGCGTAGGCCGCGCAGGAAGTCGAGGTGGTTTTGGGGCACTGCGGCCCTTGCATCAGCTTGCACGTCCTTTTCACGGCGTTGTCCCGAGGCATCCACCCCGTAGGACGCCAGCGTCGTGTCGCCGCCCAGCCGGTCGTGCAGCCAATAGAGTTCTACCATCATATATGGGTCGTGCCGGATCGGGTTGGCCATGAACCATTCGAACATGCGGTCGTGATTGCCCTTGAGGAACGTCCAGTTTCTGCCCGCGTCCCGTCCTTGGATCAGGGTATCAAGCACAGCCCGGCTGTCGGGTCCCCGGTCGGTGTAGTCCCCCAGAAAAACGATCTGTGCGTCCTTGCCCCCATCTGCTTCGATCAGGGACAGGACGCGGTCCAGTTCGGCCTTTTGGCCGTGGATGTCGCCAATGGCATAGGTGGGTGTCATGGGCAGCCTTTCAGGCGGGGCGGAGGACACCTCCGCCTTACGGGGTTTGTGTTTGGGAGTGAACTTTAGCGATCAAGGGCGACGGTCAGGCCGAGACCGACGAGGATGGAGCCGCCCAGGGCTTTGACTCTTGCATTGGCGCGGCTCGTATGTGCCAGCAGGCGGGACATGCGGTGAGCGAGGGCCACGCAGACAAGGTCGGCGCTGGAAAAGACGACGTTTACGACTGTGCCCAGAATCAACATTTGCGCCCAGATTGGGAGCGCGGCTGCCGGGTCAGAGAACTGTGGCAGGAACGCCATGAAGAAGAGCGCGGTTTTCGGGTTGAGGATTTCGACGATCATGCTTTGACGAAACGCGCGGGCCGGGTTGCTATCGCCTTGCGGTGTGGCGTTCACCCGCGCGTTGCGTGTGCGGATCATCTGGAGACCGAGCCAGATCAGGTAGGCTGCCCCGATCAGTTTCAGAGCCACATAGAGCGGCGGCACCAGTTCGAACAAGAGTGCGAGTCCGAAGGCTGCTGCCAGCACGTGGACATAGCCCCCGACATGCAGACCCAATGCCGCCATCAGCCCGGCGCGTGCGCCGCGGGCCAGGGTTTGCGCCGTGGCGTAGAGCATGGCGGGGCCGGGGATGTAGGCAAAGATCGCGGTGGCGATGAGAAAGGCGAGGAGTGTGTCGAGACCGGGCATGGGGTGACCTTAGGCGCTGGGCGTGGTTGTGCAAGCCACTCAGGCGTTCGTTTCAGATTTGAAGCGGGTGATCCAGTCTACGCTGATGTCGTCAGAGAGTTTGGACACGGCGGGCTGGACCGGTGCGCCTTGTGGCAGCTTCAGGTCTTTGAGAATCTGTTCCAGCGTTCCCGAGGGATCTGCGGACAGGGTGTCATAGTCGAGCCGCAATGGTGCGATACCTTGCGCCTTGAACCAATCCTCCCACGCTGTGTCATAGTTTGTGACAGTCTCTAATTCCTGCGCGATGGCGGTGTGGTCGTATTGTGGTGTTTGCGGAGGTGCAGTGCGTTCCAGTTCCGACCCGTCCGCGTTGCGATGCCAGAGCCCGCTTTGGCTGGCGCGCACCAGCGATACGGCCTGTGCCACCTTGTCCTTGCGGTGCAGGTGAATGTGGCGGGTCGGGCCAAATTGAGCTTCGACTGCGGCCTTGTCTGTTGTTGCGTCCGGGTGTGCGTCACGCAATTGGTCAAAGAAGAACGGCGCGCTGTGGCGTTGGAGGCGGAGGCCGAAGATGTCCGTGTCGCCACACCCCTGCGCGACGGCTTCGGCAAAGATGTCCGGGCGCGGTGTGTCCGGCGCAAGGTCGAGGCCTGCGCGCCATTTGTCCAGGTCGGGTTGGTGGAAGTAGGATTTTGGATGGCCCGCAACGCCGCTGTCGCGCAGCAGGGCGCACAGGAGTGTGCTGCCGCTGCGGGGGCTTGTGCACAAGATATAGGCGCTGGGTGTCGGCATGGGCGTCTTCCAATATGGATCGCCCATGCCTTTAGTTCAGTTCGGTGACAATCGTAAGGCGGAGGTGTCCTCCGCCCCGCGCGTCAGGCCCGGGTCAGGCCCAGGTCAAGCCACGTCGAAGGCCAGCGGTTTGACCTGTGTGAACATGCCTGTCCCCTCGAGTGTTTTCAACACGTCCGTGGGGATCGGATCGTCGACATAGAGCAGCGCGATGGCTTCGCCCGCGATGGCCGCGCGGCCAAGGGTAAAGTTCGCGATATTCACGCCATTCTTGCCCATCGTGTTGCCCAGAAGGCCGATGATGCCCGGCACGTCCTCGTTCGTGGTGTAGAGCATGTTGGCCCCGATCTCGGCATCGATGTTGATGCCCTTGATCTGGATGAAGCGCGGTTTGCCATCCGAGAACACGGTGCCCGCGACGGAGCGTTCGCGCTTGTCAGTGACAACGGTGATCTTGATGTACCCTTCGAAGGCACCGGACTGGTCCTGGTTCGTGGTGCTGATCTGGATGCCACGTTCCTTGGCGACCACGGGGGCCGAGACCATGTTCACGTCGGGGTTGGCGCGTTTCATGATGCCCGCGATCACGCCGCAGTTCAGCGCATCGAGGTTCATTTCGGAGACGACACCATCATAGAGGATGTTGATCGCCTTGATCGGTTCGTCCGTCATCTGGCCTGTGAAGCTGCCCAGGTGACCTGCCAGTTTGACCCAGGGGCCCATGACCTTCGCCTCTTCCGCTGTGACCGATGGCATGTTGAGTGCGTTTTCGACCGCCCCAGTGAGCAAGTAGTTCGCCATCTGCTCTGCCACCTGCAGGGCTACGTTTTCCTGCGCTTCGGTTGTCGCGGCGCCGAGGTGGGGCGTGACAACAACGTTGGGTAGGTTGAAGAGCGCGTTTTCCTTAGCGGGTTCTTCGGCAAAGACGTCAAAGGCCGCACCGGCCACGTGGCCGGATTTGAGCGCTTCGGCGAGGGCCGCTTCGTCTACGAGGCCGCCGCGCGCGCAGTTGATGATCCGGACACCAGGTTTCATCATGGCGATGCGTTCGGCGGTGATCATGTTGGCCGTCTGCTCGGTCTTGGGCACGTGCAGCGTGATGAAGTCGGCGCGCTTGATCAGGTCCTCAAGCTCAACCTTTTCAACGCCCATCTTGTCGGCTTTCTCTTCCCCCAGGAAGGGGTCGTAGGCGAGGACTTTCATCTTGAGCCCGCGCGCACGGTCGCAGACGATGCCACCGATGTTGCCCGCGCCGATCACACCGAGTGTCTTGCCTGTCAATTCGGTGCCCATGAACTTGGACTTTTCCCATTTACCCGCGTGGGTGGAGGAGCTGGCTTCGGGAATTTGCCGTGCGACAGCGAACATCATGGCGATGGCGTGTTCGGCCGTCGTGATCATGTTGCCGAAGGGCGTGTTCATGACGATCACGCCCTTTTTCGACGCTGCTTCCTTGTCGATGTTGTCGGTGCCGATGCCTGCACGGCCGATGACCTTGAGGTTGGTCGCGTTCTTCAGGATTGTTGGCGTGACCTTGGTCGCCGACCGGATGGCGAGGCCGTCATACTGGCCGATCACTTCGGCCAGCTTGTCTTTGTCCTTGCCGAGATCGGGTTCGAAATCGACCTCGATCCCGCGGTCGCGGAAGATTTGGACGGCGGCGTCTGACAGCTTGTCGGAGATGAGTACTTTGGGCATGTGAGGCTCCAGGTTTTTTGCGGACGTTGCCGCGTATTGGGGATGTGTGTCGGCCCTTTGCGGGCCGATTTGTCATTGCGGTTCAGCGATCACCGGACCCAGCGGTCCATGTTGGGAAAGCAGCGTTTGCCGGTTGCGTCGGGTGCATTCGGGTCAGTTGTCAGCTGAAGCCATCCCAGCAGGGGTACGCCGGGTCCGTTGCCTTGCTCGAACGCCTCAAGCAGGTTGCCGGATCCACCCTGGTACCCGTCACCGTGAAACACGGTTTCAGGTGGCAGGCCGAGGTGACGCACAGCGGCAAAGGACCAGGCCATGGCGGCCATTTCCTCGGCCTTGGTCGGCTTGAAGGTCGGCTGGTTGCGCCGCTCTTCGTCCGCGACAGCGATATGGCCTGCTTCGTGCAGGATGTCGCCGGGATAGGTGAGGCGCGCTGCGTCAATGCACAGCGCCCCGTCGCGGATGTCGAGGCCAGGCAGGAACGTGGTGTCCGGCAGTTCTGTTGCCCGCACCGGGATTCCAATGCCTTCGACAAAGGCCAGCATCTGCTGGATCAATGGATCGTCGAAAGCCATCAGGCTGCTTCCGAAAGACCACTGATTTCTGCGTCGAATGCGTATGCCAGCCAAGGCAGCATCGCTTCGATATCGCCGGTTTCAACGGTTCCGCCGCACCAGATGCGCAGGCCCGGAGGGGCGTCGCGGTAGGCGCCGATGTCTAGGGCCACGTTTTCATCCGCGAGCCGCTTGGCGACGGCCTTGGCGAACGCCGCGCCGTCGGTGATCCGGTCGTCGGTGAACTTGAGGCAGACTGACGTTGTGGATCGCGTTGCAGGATCAACCGCGAGGTTGTCGATCCAATCGTGCTGGTCGCAGAAGTCGAACACCGCTTGCGCGTTTGCGTCGGCGCGGGCGATCAGCCCTTGGAGGCCGCCGACGTCGCGCGCCCATTTCAGGGAGAACAGGTAATCCTCGACCGCGAGCATCGACGGTGTGTTGATGGTTTCGCCAACAAAAATCCCTTCGATCAGCTTGCCGCCTTTGGTCAGGCGGAAGATTTTCGGCAGTGGCCATGCGGGCGTGTAGCTTTCCAGCCGGGTCACGGCGCGGGGGCTGAGGATCAGCATGCCGTGGGCTGCTTCGCCACCCAGCACCTTTTGCCAAGAGAACGTTGTGACATCGAGCTTGTCCCAAGGCAGGTCCATTGCGAATGCAGCGGAGGTTGCGTCGCAGAGCGTCAGACCTGCGCGGTCCGCCGGGATCGCGTCGCCATTTGCCATCCGTACGCCCGAGGTCGTGCCGTTCCAGGTGAAGCAGACATCGTGGTCGTAATTCAGGGCGGCCATATCCACGATCTGCCCATAGTCGGCAGTGTGAACGGTGTGTTCGATTTTCAACTGCTTGGCCACGTCCGTGACCCAGCCCGCGCCGAAGCTTTCCCAAGCGACCATCTCGGCGTGCCGTTCGCCCAAGAGCGACCACATCGCCATTTCATAGGCGCCCGTGTCGGAGGCGGGTACGATGCCGATCTTGTAGTCAGCGGGGACGCCGAGGATCTCGCGTGTCTCTTCGATCGCTTGCTTCAGCTTCGCCTTGCCTTCGGCAGCACGGTGCGAGCGGCCAAGAGGCGCGTCGGCCAGAGCGGTCAGGGTATGGGTGGGGGGTTTGGCGCAAGGGCCAGAGGAAAAACGCGGATTTGCCGGCCGCGTGGCCGGAGCAGTGGTAGCCATTGATGTTATCCTTACAGATATTCGCCCTTCGTTGGGGAAGGGTGTCCCACCGCCGGACATACGGAACCCCAGAAAAAACAGCAACAGGCAAAGGCGCTTGCTATGCAGAAAATTGTAGGCAGGTGCAGAACGATGTAGGAACGCGAGTTTCCGATAGGCACAAAACTGACACAACAGGATCGTGCTTTGTTCCTCTGTCGATGTCGCGGGAACCGGCACTGCACAAAGAAAAAACCGCCAGTAGAGTTGCACCTCTAACTGACGGCAATGAAGAGTCTATCGAGCCCAACAAATACCAAGCGTGCCCCCTTTTCGCAAGCTTTGCGGGAGGTGTTTCGACATGAGCATCACCGCCACACATCAGGGATTGCCTTCGGGTATAAAGCCATTTGATCTCCCGGACATGCTGGAGAAGTTGCGGACGCGTCTAGGGCTTCGAGACGAGGACATCGCCTATATCCGCTATTTGATACGGAAGGTTCGTTCTGCTGATTTTCAACCAGGCCGGATTTGTGCCGTTTGGGAAGCGGTTGCGACCGAGGCCGGCGAACTTGGTTTCAATGTTCGGCGCATCACCAGGATCGCCAGTCGATTGGAAGAACGCGGGCTTATTCTCAGAACTGCCGGCTTAGGCGGGCGCAGGTTTGGTCGACGTGACCGCGATGGCCGGATCGTTCTGGCTGCCGGGATCAACCTAGGTCCGTTGATCGAGCGAGCCAGTGACTTGGCCCAACTGGTCCAGAGGCAAGTGCGTATATCTGAACGCCTGCGCGTCTATCGGCAACGTGCGAACGATCTGATCCGGAGCATTCGAGGCTTGGGCGTTGAGCAAGCTCTTCTGGCCGCGCGCGATGTTTTCCCAAGGTTGAGGCCATCTGAAGTCAATGACGTGGATAGGCTCGCAGCAGTCATAGAGGCTTTGGAAGTCGTTCTAACGGACTTTTCGAGTGACCCCGGTCGGACAAAAGTGGCCGCCGGGTCGGACACTTTAGGCCGACCAGATACTAACCATGAACATAAAACCAAAACCTGTACGGCGGAGAAACGGCGCAGTGTTCCGAAACTGAGCACTACACCTGAACACGTCGCCTTGCTGGCGACCGATGAACTCCGGGGGATCATAGAGCTCTACTGGATTGCACAAGATCAACGCGGGAAGCTGAGCCAGAACAGCGTGAATTCGGCGTCACGAGATCGTGCACTCCAACTCGGCGTTTCTGGTACGCTTTGGCAGAGAAACTGTGATCTGCTGGGTGCGGATCGAGCGTCGCTGTGCTTGGTGATCGCTGATCGCAACGCTCAGCGAGCGGATCGATATCAAGTTGGAGACGCGGTAAAGGCATTCGCGGGAATGGCGCGAAAAGAGGCGCGGCAATGTGGCATCATCGACAGCTTGCTCGGCGAGTTGATGTCCTTCGTAGCGGGGCGTTCATGATGATGACGTATCTACTCATTGGCCGCGCGTGTGAAGAGCTAGCTTGTCGTCGAACAATTCCATCCTGTTCGCCCACCAAGAGGCTGGTACAGAATGGAATTGCAGCCGCCGAAGACGGCTTCGGTCCCGCTGGGATCGGCGGCGCAGCCGCTTTGCGGGGTTCAGGGGCGCAGCGCCCTGACCGACATGTTGCTTGCAACATAATAGTCGGTCCGTACTGTGTTTCTTTTCAAACGGGGCCGATCTAGTGTCGGGCCCGCAATTTATGCACCTCCAGTCGTATTCTCGTAAAGCGAACCCACGAGGGCAGTCTGTTGAACAGGTGCTAGCAGAAGCTGCTAGAGTGCCTGTTTACAGCAAGCATGTGGTTGAGCCGCTTCTTCCGTCTGTCATTTATGGCGTAACCGCTGATGAGGTCCGAAAACTACATGACGAGATGGTTGCCGCTTGTGGTGTAGACGTCACCCTCAAGAACGGGCGAAAAGCGCGGCGCGGCATCCGCAAGGACCGGCACACGCTGATGACCGCTGTGGCTTCGCACCCCCTGCCGACCGATCTTGTAAACACTAAGCCCGATGCTCGCGCTGACTACGAAATTTGGCGCGAGCACAATGTTGCTTGGCTCAAGACCCGCTTCGGCGAAAAGCTGGTTTCTGTGATCGAGCATTGGGACGAAAAGCACCCGCACATTCACGCCTTTATCCTCCCATTGGATGACCCGACCTGTTCGGCACGCCAGCTCAACCCCGCTTGGCAAGCTAAGGAGCAGACGATGGAGGTTGCTCGGTCCGCCGGTCAGGATGACAAGGCCGCGCTGAAGCTCGGCAATGCTGCCTATCGGGCGAAGGCGCGGGAGTTGCAGGACCACTACTATGAGCATGTAGGTCTGGCCTGTGGCCTGACCCGAACTGGGCCGAAACGCGAGCGCCTCAGCCGCCAGCAATGGAAGGCCCGCAAAGATCATGCGCGGCGCGATGCCAAACTGCAAAGTGATATTGCTACGCGGGTTGAGCGCATCGTTGACGCTGAGGACGATCTGGAACAGTCGGCGGCGCAGAAAGCAGAAGAACTCGCCGAAGAGCTGGCTTTGGTCGATCAGGCTCAGCGTGAGGCTAAGGAAGCAAAGAGACGCGCTGCGAAGCGTGCTCGGCAAGTGGTTGACGCAGCGAAGCAGGACGCCCGTCAACTGCAACAGAAAGTGCGTGAAGAGCTCGCCGATCAGTCCGCTCAGATGGAAGCCGCAAAGGCCGAACTGAAACAGAAAGAGCGCGCTTTTGAGCTTGAGAAACGTCGAGTCGTCAAAAGGGTGGTGCTGGACGTTGCCGGAACAACGGTGCGTGTGCTCCTTGGAGTGTTTTCTGGGGCCGTTCGGTTCGACCTGGAACGTTCCTCGATTGAAATCTTGGATCGAGCCTTGGCCAAGAGCGTGGATGATTACGGGATCTTGTGTTACCTGGAGAAACCTGTCTCGGCGGTCATTTTGGCTTGGCAAAAGTTGTCTGCGTTTCTGCCAAGAGCTGACGCCGCACAACTGCGCTCTGACCTTTCAGAAGAGTTGAAACCGGCTTCGGAGCGTTCGGAACGGGGTATGAGCCATGAGTAACGATCTCGATGACCGGATCGCCTACCTCAAACAACAACGACAAGCGGAGGGCGCTGCGCAGACCCAGAAAGCCGCTGACCTGATCGAGGCCATAGACGAACTTCAGGGCCTTGTACGTGAGACGGCGTTCAAAGCCGCTACTGTCGAAGCCAAGATGAAACTGGTCGAAACCCAGATGGACGAGCTGGAGATTCGGGTGACACGAACCCGGCTTTTTCAGGTCGGAGGCATTGCCACGGCCGCTTCAGTCGGTGTTCTGATCATTGTGATCGCGCTTTGGTCTGGCAGCAATTTGAAGTCTGTCGCGCGGGTCGAAGCAGAAGCGCTGCGCATCTTATATGCCGACCAGATCAATGCCGCGCGGGAGGAAGGTGATGCCCAGTTGACCGAGCTTCGGATTGAGATGGATAGCCGCCGCGCCGATATCGAGCGCCAAATTGTCGAGGTTGGAGCGGACCTCTCGGAAATTTCGGATGAACGCGATGCCGCCCGTGTTGCGCTGGAAGAACTGGTGGAGTTGCGCGACCGGATTGGGCTAGAGCTTGTGGAGTACCGTGGTCACGTGGTGTTCTTGGTTCCTGACGGTAGAGAGCTTGTCGCTTGGCGCGCGCCGGGCTTGGCGGAAATTGCCAGCTATAATGGACGGATGTACCGATTGAGCCAGTGATGCGAAAATGTTGCGCTATGGCGTAATTTTTTAATTATTACGTTGAAGCGTAATTTTCAAAGATATACGCTCTGGCGTAAATGGAGCGTAACATGGAAACCCTGGCCCGCACACCTGAACAGATCGGCACTGCCTTGCGGCGCGCGCGCAAATCGAAGGGGCTGACACAGAAAGAGGTCAGCTCTGTATCTGGCTTGCGCATCGCCACGATTTCCTCGGTCGAGAATGGCGACGAAGGCACGCAGCTCAAGACGATCCTCGCAATCATGATGGCGCTTGGCCTGGAGTTCCGGATCGGCGAGCGCCGTAAGGATCAGCCGGACATCGAGGATATCTTCTGATGGCACGCAGGCTGACGGTTCTTTTGAACAGCCGCCATATGGGTGAGATTGACATGGCGCGCAGCGGCGCGATTTCATTTCGCTATGCGCCGGACTGGCTGGCATGGGAACACACCCTTCCCGTCTCCCTGTCCCTACCATTGCAAGAGCAAGCACATCAGGGTGCGCCGGTCATTGCCTATCTGGAGAACCTTTTGCCGGACAATCCGGTGATCCGGGAACGGGTGGCAGCCAAAACCGGGGCGGGCGGCACGGATGCCTACAACCTCCTTGAGAAGATCGGTCGTGACTGTGTGGGAGCCTTACAATTTGTTGTCGGCGATGATCTTCCGGAGCCGACAGGTCTGGAAGGGGAGCCGGTTTCCGACGAAGAGGTGGCAGAGGTGCTCCGCAACCTTGCCACGGCACCGCTTGGGATCGAGGATGACGATTTTCGGATTTCACTCGCCGGGGCACAGGAGAAAACTGCGCTCTTGCGAAAAGACGGAGAATGGATCAGGCCCGTCGGCATGACGCCAACGACCCACATCCTGAAGACACAGCTTGGCGTGCTGCCAAACGGGATCAACCTGTCCGACAGCGTTGAAAATGAGTTCCTTTGCATGACGTTCTGCAAAGCTATTGGACTTGATGTGGCGGAGGTCGAGATCGCCGACTTCGAGAATGTGCGCTCACTGGTCGTTACACGCTTCGACCGGCGCTGGACGCGCGACGAGAGGCTGATCCGCCTGCCGCAAGAGGATTTTTGCCAGGCGCTTGGCTATCCGCCGAGCCAAAAGTACCAGATGGACGGCGGACCGGGGATTGCGGAGGGTATGAAGCTTTTGTCGGCGAGCGACGACCCAAACGACGACCGTCTGGCCTTCTTCAAAGCACAGGTCGTCTTCTGGCTTCTAGGGGCGACAGACGGACACGCCAAGAACTTCAGTATCGCGCTGCGTCCGGGCGGCGGATTTCGCATGACCCCGCTCTATGACGTCCTCACCGCGCAGAAAGCCGTCTCGGACGGACAAATCCGCCACAATCGGATGCGCCTCGCAATGTGCGTTGGCGACCAGAACCACTATCGGATCAATGAGGTGGTCAAACGCCACTTCCTTGAGACGGCCAAAAACGTTGGGCTGGGGGGCGACTTGGCTGAAAATGCAATTGTTGATCTTCTCGTCCACGTTCCGGCAGCAATTGCGGACACGGAGCGTGCCCTCCCCGGGGGCTTTCCGGGTGAGCTAATGGCTTGTACCTGGGAAGGCATCGACGCCCGCACAGCGGCACTTTTGGCTTAGTTGGGAAGCACTTCTGAGATCGCCGAAACGGCAGCTTTAGGATTAGCTCCTAGCGCTTGAAACCACTCAACGAACTCAACAACATCCAGTCGTCGTTCACCAGTTTCTATTTTAGCGACATAGGACTGCGGCCGCCTTAGGCGATCAGCAAGCTCTTGTTGTGTAACACCTTTCGATTTTCGTGTTTCCACGAGCACCTGCATCAACGCCTGGTGCCCCGGCGTTCGCAGACTTCTGGTCATGCGGCATCTCCATTTGGGCTAAGCCCTTGCCGAGTAATCCTGTTCTGGTATTATCCCATTATGGGATAATGCGGAGGAAGCCGTGTCTGGTTCCCCAAAGAAGAAACCGAATATGCCACCCGGATACAAAGTCATCCGTGGCAATGTCGTGGACATCGTTGATCGCGTTGAGCGGGAGGTGAACCGCCGCACTCGGCGTGTCGAGCGTTCACGCCAGTGGCGGGAGATGACACTTCTGGAAACCTGTGGGCAAGAGCACACGCTCGTCGGCGAAGTGCTCGACCGCGCCCGCCATGGTGATGATGTTGCCGTTGTCTGGGCACCAGTTGGGCGGGAACCAGTCGCGTTAGCAAACCTGACGGCTCAGTGCCTGCAGCTCCACGGTTCAGTCGAGCCGGACACGCCGGAAGGGAAACTGTCTACCGCTTTTTTGGTTGCGGTCGTTGGGGCTTTACCGGGTCTGTTGGTCTACTATGCGACCCTGGCCGTGTTCTTTCCTAACATGAGCGACAGCATGTCGGCGACGGCGTTGAAGTTCTATCCTTTCGTGCTGCTCCCTGCAGCATTGTGGATCTCCACCAAGCTCACAGGATGGGCGCATGACCGCGCAAAGCGTGTCTCCAAGGAGATCGAACAGGCTTTGGTCGCCGCTGGAGTAACATCGGACACCAAGGTTCGTGACATCCATGGTGTCAAACAGGTGGCGCTCGCCTAGCCAGAATAGTCACTGGATGCTAAACGGCGAACCCGCCTTTTGGCGCGTTGTAGATTTTGAGATTAGCCATGAAGCATTGGTACACTGCCGACACACATTTCGGCCATGACAACATCATCAAGCATTGTGCTCGCCCGTTCGAGACCGCAAGCCACATGGATGCTGTCTTGCTCGAAAACCTCGCCTCGAAGGTTGGCCCGCAAGACGCACTTTGGATTGTTGGAGATTTCGCCTTTGGGCCTAAGGCCAAAGATCGCAAATGGTTGTCGAACCTCTTCTCCCGCCTTCCGGGTGCGGAAAAGCACCTTGTCGTCGGCAACCATGACGGCGAGGCCACCCAGGCTTTGCCTTGGTCTTCGGTCACCCATCTGACTGAGGTGTCGGATGGAACTGGCGCACCTTCTGTCCTCTGCCACTATCCAATGATCACCTGGCACAAGGCCCGGAAAGGTGCTCTTCACCTGTTCGGCCACGTTCATGAGCAATGGATGGGTAGCAGAAATTCAGTCAATGTCGGTGTGGATGTCTGGGGCTATGTGCCTGTGACGATTCGGGACATTCAGCAACGGGCCAAGTCACTGCCGGTCAACAAGCATTGGCAGGATGCGGAGCACAACGCGGAATTGAGTTAGGCTTTCTTGTACGTCCAGAATGAAAATTGAATAAAATCCCTTGATTTTGGAAAAACACCCTGCCACAATTCGCAAAACACTGAACGAGCAGAACATATGTCGACTTACACCCGCGCTGAAGCTGAAGAAGCACTTTCACCCTTTCACGGACGAATTCGTGATGTCATCGAAAGTGCTTTCCGTGACTTTCTGGAAGTTCGTTCCTGTTTAGCAGCAAAGAGTATTCCCCAGTTCATTTATGATCGGACCATTGCAAACGTTCTGTTCGACTTCGTGATACAACACGCAACCGCCGCGTTTGACGCCCATCCTGACGTACGCATGATCGATCAGGCCCAGACAGTGAAATTTTGCTTTGGTGGCAAGGTGCTTCTGCGCTTCAAGAAAGGGGATAAAGATCATCTTGGGCGCAATCTCCTTACTCAAGCCGTTATCGATTTTGTAAGCGTTCAGACGGAGCTTCCCGGAATGCCGCCAGCGGCGGCGAAAGTCGAAGTACTCTACTCGATGAACGATCTGGAAACAGAGATCGAGTCTGTAGTCGTTGCGGCGCGTGACGGCGATCAGTTACTTTGGCACTATGAAATTGAGCGTCCAGAGGCTGGGAACGTTGTAGGGCTACCGCTCACAACTCCGCCCGCAGATAATGACGATGAGGATGACGAGTTGCTGGTTCGGCCACGTGTGGATAGTACCGGCGCTGAAGTCGGCTCTGAAAGCGACTAAGTTATGTCTACAAGAGGCTCATTGCTGCGCATGGCGCGGCACCTTCGAGGATTCACACAGAA
Source organism: Tateyamaria sp. LSS28 (assembly GCF_059611725.1). Lineage (NCBI taxonomy): Bacteria > Pseudomonadati > Pseudomonadota > Alphaproteobacteria > Rhodobacterales > Roseobacteraceae > Tateyamaria > Tateyamaria sp. LSS28. The sequence continues at coordinate 890,538 of NZ_JCAPFI010000001.1, forward strand.
AAAATCTGCCGACCGCCTCGGTATTGCACAGGCTGTTTACTCTCGCATGGAAAACGATCTTATCGAGATCGATGACGAGACGCTGGCAGGAATTTCGAAGGTGTTTCAGTTACCCACCGAGTTCTTCGACCAACACGCCCCCGTCTATGGGCCACCTGTTAGCGTTCATACTATGCTGCGCGGCCCTGCACAGATCAGTGCGCGTGACGTAGACATGATTACCGCCGAACTGAACTTGCGGATAATGCACCTGCGGCGATTTCTTGAGAACGTTGAGTTCACACCCTCGTTGCATCTGCCTCAATTCGACATTGAGTCCTTCGGATCGCCCGTGCAGATCGCCGATATGGTCCGGCGCCACTGGCAATTACCTGCCGGTCCGATCAAAAATTTGACCAGGCTATTAGAACGTGCCGGGGTGATCGTGAGTTTTTCAGATTTCTATGGGGCTGGCACCGACAAATCGAAGCGACATGGTTCAGGAGTTAGCGGCGTGACGTTTTCTGCACCGGGCCAACCTCCTTTGATCCTTCTTAATCCGAACCACCCGGCAGACCGTGTACGCTTCACACTTGCCCACGAACTCGGTCATCTTGTTATGCACAGGTTTCCGACGCCCGCGATGGAAAAAGAAGCCAATGAATTTGCGTCGGCTTTTCTATTGCCACCAGAAGAACTCCGTGGCGCTTGTCGGGGGCGCAAAATCGACCTGGCTCTGTTGGGCAGCTTAAAATTGGAATGGAAAATGTCCATCGAGGGCATTCTTTATGCGATCCAGAGAGAAGAGATCATTACGAAAAATCAGGCCAACTATCTCTGGAAACAGATTAGTGCCAAAGGCTGGCGAACGAGAGAACCCGCAAGTCTAGACTTTCCTCATGATTTACCGCGCGTGATGCCGACAATTGTGAAGTCACACCTCACAGATCTTGGTTTCGACAAAGCAGAACTTGCCAGACTTGCATCGGTCTATGAGCATGAGCTGGACGGGCTTTACCCCTATGGCAACAAAGCGGAGCAGGATCAGGTCCGCCCAACACTCCGCATCGTAAATTGAGACAGCTTGGGCACATTGGGTTTTACTCGCTAGCCTTCCAGCTGACCGACTGATCGGCGGGTTCAATCCACCCGCCAAACTGTAGCGCTACGCTGTTCTAAGAGTATTTGACTCCCATCCCCAGGGCAAATGAAGCCATTAACTACTGACCCAAAGCTCGCTTTTGTTGGGCTACATAGGCCTGCATCTGTCGTGCCTTTGCCCTGAAGCCGCCTACCGAGGCCATGGCGGCTCCGTGAAATTTGGCCTCAGCGAAGTGTAGTTGGTTTTCTTTGTTGCCAATCCAAAGGCCATCGATCGGATTCGGGTCGTTGAAGCGGTCTGCAGCAACGGAAATTGTCTGTGCAAGATGATATCGCGTCGTAGCCATTTCCGTGCCCAACCAAGAACGTTCAAGCATAGCAACCCCACTTTGTAAGGCCGCCGCGCGCATGAAGTAAGAAGCAGTTTGATTCCCCGTGCCTTTTAGTCCCCTTCGAAAATATAGCTGCGCCACTGAGCCCAAAACATCGCGGCTTGTGTAGTCGTCGGTTAGTGCCTCAGCCATTGTCAAAGGTGCTTCGTCGTCGGGCATCCCCAGTATTTCAAGATTGGCGAGCAATGAGGGCAAGTACCCGTCAGCGTTTCCTGCCACCTTCTCGCAGACTGCATCGAGCTCGACCCAATCCACGCTACTACCACTCTCGAAAGCAATATGCTCTCGAAGCAAGAGAACTTCGGGGACATCTGAGAGAGTTTCGCTCATGGAACTCACTAGTTTCATTGCCTCGTCAAGTCTTGCGCTTCGTTCCGTTTCGTCAACGTCGTCCAGTTCGACGCAAGAAGTGTGTAACGTCCTTGCCAACCCAAATGTCGCCATCTGGCGAAGCTCTGCACTATGGCAGTGACGCAATGCTTTTCGAAAGTTGTCTGTGGCGTCTTCTATCCTCCATATATAGCGTTGGTATTCTGCAAGGTGGAGGAGCGTTTCTCCTGAGTTCGGGTTTTCTTCTAGGCCTTTCTCAAACACTTTGAGAACCATATCAACTTCGGGTTCTTGGCCAGAAACTAGTGCTTTTGATCTGACGAACTGTGAACAGTTCATCGCTTTTTCGAACAGTAGTTCAGTTGAACCTGAGGAAATTCGACTGATGCCGTTTAAGGAGCTTTCTCGCTGTCGGAATTCCCTATCTAGCTTAGCAAGCCTGTCTTCAAGTTTTAGTCTGTTGAAATCTCCTCCCTCAAGTTCAATCTGGTCGCGTACAGATTTCAGGATACTGCCTTCCGAACTCCACCGGCGCTTTCTTATCCACAAAAGTAACTTCGTGACTTCAGGCGACTTCCGCTCAAGTTCTGGAAGCTCTTGGATCCAGTTTTCGGCATCGGTCATTGCTATGCGAAGAGCATCTCCAATCTGCTTCGCTTCCAGCAACTCAAAACTGATCCGAGTTGCTGCGCTCGCAATTTCCCTGACGTCACCATTCTCTAATCGTAGTTTTAGCAGCCATGCTTCTGTCGAAGGTGCCTTTTCCAGCACTCTGTTGGTGGCTTTTCGAGCAGCGTTGGATTGGCCTAAAGCGGCGTGTAGCCGTGCTTTAGTTAAAAGTGCCATGTCATCCAAATCGTCATCCGTAAAATCTGGATCAGGAACAAGGATGTCCATCGCTTTGCGCGCTATTTCATCTTGGCGATCGCTGGTGCCTTCAAAACGAACCAAGCGCCGCAAGAGAGCCGCAACGCGACCGCGTACTTCAAGCCCCCAATTTTGAGGAGCGCCGTAAAGACTCGTCAACAGTGCAATCACTTCATCAATTACTTCTTGGCGAATATGTGCTTTGCCTTCTTCTTCCATAAACCGCCTGACATTCCTCAAAAGGAACTTTACGTTTCTGACATCCCCCGGCGCGCTCTTAAGGCACTGTTGAGCCAAATCACAAACAGACCGCAATCGCTTGCATCTGTCTTCAACATCCTGGGCAAGCCTTGAGCGGAGTATGGCTAGCCGCGCCAGTCTCCAGTACGTATAACTTGTTCGATCCGCTTCGTGGATCGAAACGAGCGTTGCAGACACCTTGCCCGCAAGTTCGTTTGCGCTGGCTGTGTCGCCTAAAGAGATTAGGGCCTCTGCCGTGTTAATTTGAAAGCTTGCCATTGCTTCCTGATAGGCTTGGACGCGAGGAAATCTCCCCACTTGTGCAACGGCTCTGGAGTCAGCGTTGGGCACGTCGAGCAGGGCCAAGATGCGATGACGTGCGTCTAGGATTTCATCCAGAGCCTGATAGCGGCGTAGACCAAAATGAAGCGCCCTGTCGATCGCCGAAAAATGTGGGTGGTTCAGACCTGCATCTTCGTTCAGGATGTCCATCAGTGCTGTCAGTGCATCGAGAAACTCAGAGCGTGCGACTACAGAATCCTCCTTAGTTTTTCGGGCGGTCAAGACAAGCCAAGCGATGGCGGCTTCGAGATCACGGTCTTCGAGAGCCGCCTTCTGAAAGAGTGGCTCGCTCAGCAGTTCCTGTTCTTGCGAAAGGGGGGCAACTTCGTCATCGGGCGAAAACCCATAGAGCTTAACTCGCAGATGAACCAAAAGTGGAGTGTCCTGCGGGACTGTGCGACCGAGCCAAGAGGCGGCCTCTTCGATCGCGCGTTCGTGTCCGGCGCCTTCAACAGAGCCCAGGGTTTCGACCAGCAGTTTAACGGCGTCGACAAATTCAGTTTCTTCCCCGTTTTTTGCTGTCTTCAGTTCCTGCACTACAGCGGCACGCAATCCCTGCAAGGCAAAGCCAATTAGCCGCGGGTGCTGAGCGCCTGAGAACCAACCCATACGCTGGAGCGCGTCGCGTGGAATTGGACTAAGGCCTGCCGTGTTCAAGGCTTCATCCGATACGGATATCGTGCCGACAACGGACATGGCCTTCAGACTTTGGAACACTTGATGCGCCGCGTCACTGTCGCCTTGTAAAACGCCCTCGACGACATAACTGACGATCCCGGAGGCGGCTTCTAGAATTGACATGGACAGGCTTTCAGCATCGGCTAGGTCGCTTCTGTACGGCAGGTGTTCCTTTCGGAATGCGAAAGAGCCGTTGTTCAATGGGCCAGGGTAGAACAGCTCTCCCAGGCCGGAAATCTCTTCAATCGCGGGATGCGCCAAATCAGCAGGCACCTGGCATGGGCCCGTCAGAAAATCCCGTGCACTGCCGTCAGAGTAGGGCGGCAAGTGCAATTCCGCAGGGGCCACGCCACGGGGCTTAAAGGTGCCATGATAGTCTTCCAGGAAGAAACTGCTTGATCTGAAGTTGTGAAGCTCGATCAGTGACTGAATTGAGCTTTTGATGTCTTCGGTTTTCGCAACGGTGTGGCAGCCCTCAACGACGACTAGCTGAGCGGCACCTGGTGCGGGGGGTGGCAGTACCGCTTTGACATAGGAAATGGCATCGCTCCACGCGAAGGTATCTTGATCACCCTCGTCCGAAGAGTCATCGGCCAAGCCGGCCGCATCAGCGGGGGCCAGGCTCCCATTGCCCAGTCCTTTCAGTGCCAGATAGATCGCGCGTTGTGGCGTCGCGGCGCTGGTCAGGTCGATGTACAGCAGACTGGGCGGGCTATCCCAGTTTGCCGCGGTCTCGGCGACCTTGCCCACGAAAGCGCGCAGGACTGAGCTCTTGCCTGACTTGGGAGGGCCGGTAATCGCCGTAACGGCGCCACGGGTTTGTGGGTTTTCGAACTGATCAACCAACAGATTGACGATTTTCTCACGGTCGAAAGCATCGAAGACTTCTTCTAGGCTTGTCGGCAGGTTTTCAGGCGAAAGTGACCGGGTATAATCGGGATTTGGCATGCTGTCTTGCATAATCGCGGCGATCCGCTTTGCCGTTGCTGCATCCTTTTCCTTTGCTTTTTCACCGGACAGTTTTGCCGCGTGGGTCTCAAGACCGCGTGTAATTACGGCGATTTTTGCCTTGTCTTTATTGACCCAATGATCAATGAGCTTTTTCCGGAACTGCCGAACCGTTTTTTGCCGCTCATTGTCTTTGTTGTAGTAGCGCCCCTCTCGGGAAAAGAGATCCTGCAGATCACGTGTGTGATCAGACAGAGCATTTTTTCGGTCTTTGCGTAATTTACCTCCGCTCCAATTACTGTGCCGGGGGCGGTCAATGCCGAGCGCATCGTATAGCGAAGCAAGATTGGGCCCGCTTTCTTCACGACTGGCACTGCCAGAGAGCAAGTGCTCTTTGACCCAGTCCAATTGCACAGAGTCGTCGAACACGTCATTCATCAGACCTAGTAGGGCTGCGTCTGCCGCGAAATCCGGCGTCTTTGCCGGCTCCTCCGCCACGTCCATGTCTAGCTGTTTGTCCATTTCGGATACCGTTCCGCGGGTTTACGCACCTTTGGTCGAAACCATTTGATTTCCCCATTCATCAGATGAGCCGCAAATGAAATCCCCCGGGTTCTCGGCTCATATCGGGTTTCGAAGAGAAGATGACATCTTTGCACAGAAAACAAGGCCCAGAGCCTTGGCGTTAATCTTGGCGGAAATCTTGGCGCTTTGATGCGCCCGCCCGCCAAGAACGCCGCAAATGGATTGTGACCCCCCGGGCCGTCAGACCGGTCTCTGCCAACGCACTGCAGCCCTGTTGCTGCTGGCGTGATCAGCAAGAGAACCGGAGGTACGGCACCATGCAACACAAAGACCAAGTTCTGCGCCGCGAGGCGCGCCCCTCGGGCGGGACCCAGTTTGCCCGATGCGAGGCTGGCTCGCGCTTTTATTCATTCGAGACCAGAAAGCGTGATTTGTTGCGCACGGCCGGGGTGATCCTGTACCGTCCGCCGTCCGCCTCCATTGCCCTGCGTCCGGACGAGGCCAAAGCCTGCGCCCTGTTGGCGCTGGCACGTCAGGACGCGGCAGCGCGCGGCAAGGTTGCGCTGCTCAGCAGCGCGGAGGTCTGTGTGTTGCAGGCCGGGCTGTGCGGCGCTCTGCGCCCTGCGCTGTGCGGCAATGCGGTGGCGGCGTCGGCCCTGGCGCTTGATGTGCCCGAAGGCCGCCTGCGCATGGCCACGAACGACGCACGCGACCTGACCGTGGAGTTCCACCGCACGTTCAACCGCATCAACCAGAGCTGGCTGGTTCCCGGCATGAGAGTGGAGGAATTCACCTGGCGCGGTCGCCTGTGTTTCCGGGTGAAAGGTCTGAACAGCTATACAATCATGACCGGAGGGTTGCCGGTCGGCATGACGGCCGAGACCTGCTGGAAGCAGACGGCCAACGGTCAGCCGAATGCCAAACTCGCCGTTTTCGGTCAGGAGGCCGGGCAGAACCACGTGGCGTTTTACAACGCCTCTCGCCGGCATGGTGCGGCGCCCATGACCGGGCTGGCCAGTGTGGCGGTCGCCGCCCATGCATCGCGTCGGTTCGCCGCGATCCTTGGCGGTCCGGAAATCACCTATCAGACCGCAGGCGACCTCGAAACCGTAAACCTACCTGAGATCGGGCACGCGAAAGACGGACGCCTGCGCATCGACATGCCCCGGATCGATGCCTTCGTCACGCCGCTGGCGCAAGAGGTGCTGTCATGACCGGGTTTGTAAAGGACTTGGTCGCGCTGGACCTGCTGCGTGTAGCCCAGCCCGGGGGGGCGCGGTTCCCAGGCCGCAAGGGTGCGCCGGGTATGCCGTGGATCGCTGACGTGCGCGGCGCGCTGGCCGACCCCGCGCTGCGGCATCGGATCGTTCTGGAACTCATGCGGCGTTTCAACCGCGATTTCCAGTCGGCTGAGATGATCATCGGCCTGTCAAAGGCCGGGGTCGCCTGGGGCGCGCTGCTGGCCTGGGAACTGGGCCTGCCCGGCGGTGTGGTTCACCTCGACGGACCGCGCGGTTCCGGGCTTCAGCGCCAAGTCGAAGGCCCGGTTGAAGGCCGCCGAGTGCTGCTGATCGACAATCTGACGCGCTCGCACGCGTCACTGATCGAGGCGGCCCAGATCATCGAGGCCGAAGCCGGCATCGTGGCGGGCGCCATAACCATTGTCGGACGCGAAGCCGGCCCGGCAAATTTCTTGATTTCCCCACTTTGCTGCGAGGGCGACCTCGAACGCGAAGGCCTGCGCCAAGGAGTTCTGACCCAGGCGCACCTTGTCGGCAATCTCGCCGACATCACCGGCCTGCCCACGGGCAAGCCGTCTTCAGACCTGTCCTGATCATCAGGACGCAACTGCCAAAGGAGGCAACTATGACTACAACAATCACGCGGCATGAACAATCCGCCATGATGATCCGGGCCAAGGACAAGATCCTGGCCATCGACTTCGGCGCGCTGACTCCGGCCGAGCGCTTGGCACTTCTGCCTACGCCCGACGCCACCCTCGTCAGCCACCAACATGGTGACCATTTCTCGCCCGACCATCTGCGTGCATTCGGCGCGCCGGTCTTTGGTCCGCAGGATGCGGTCTCGCAACTGCAGGAAGACACGACCACGACCGTGCTTCGCGCGGGCGAGACCGTGGACGTGGCGGGCTTCACCGTTACGCCAATTGAGGTGGATCACGGACCGAAACTGTCGGTGCCGATCGAGAACCTGGGCTTTGTCATTGACTGTCCCGGTGGCCACGCGATCTTTTTCGCTGGTGATATTGCCCGCCCCGGCGTGCCGCCCGAGGGCACGTTCGACACGGTGGTGCTGCCAGTGGGTGGGGCTGGCTTCGTCTTTGATGCGGCCCAAGCCCACGATTACCTGCAGCAGATCGGTCATCAGGGCATGGTCATTCCGGTTCACGATACCGGTCCGTCGGACCCTGGTGCAATTGAACGTTTTGTTCGTCTCGCGCCCACGCACCTGAAGGTGATCGCGCTTGGCATCGGCCAGTCGACGGAGGTGGCAGTATGACCTTCATAGGCTTCGATGCGGATGGTGTCATCCTGGATACCATGCGCCCCGCGCTCAGTTGCGCCGGCAAGATCCTCGATCTGCTCGGGGTGCCGGTGGACTTGTCCCAACAGGGCGATTTCGAGCGGTATTTCGGCGCCGAGGCGCTCAACCGGCTGGTCGGGCTTCATCGTGCCGGTGCACTGCGCATGACACACCGGCTGGCGATGCTGCGAGCGGCCTCAAGCTTCGAACTTTTCCCGGAAACGCTGGCTGTCGTCGACCGCCAGCCGATGCCCTGCATCGTCATCACCGCTGCCTTTGCTGCGGGTGTGCGCAAGGCGCTTGGCTCCGATGCCGGGCGATTCCAGTCGATCACCGGCTTTGAGACCGGGCGCAAGGCTGAGCTCTTGGCCGCGGTGGCCGCCGAAATGGCGGTCTACGTGACCGACTCTGTCTCAGACCTGCGGATCTGCAAGCGATTGGACATCCCGACAATTGCGGTCGCCTGCGGTTTTGATCGGGCCGAAGACCTGTCTGCGGCTGGCGCGACCGTGGTCGCGTCCGACGCGGACGAACTCGAAGCGGCGCTGGCCGCTTACCACTCCAACCACCTTCAACTCACAAAGGAGAACTAAAATGTCTTCCAATGACCCTCTCGCCAAAATGCGCCAGCTGGAGGCCGACTTCACCCTGTCCGGCAAGACCGTCATCCCCATGTCCGAGGCCGGGCGCCCTAGAGAACGCAGCCGGTTTTGCCGCGCGAAGGATGTCGATGGCTATGCGATCTGCAGCATCGACCTTGCGCTGGACATTCACGGCAAATGGCGCGTGATCGAGGTGAATGGTTCGAACGGTGGCCTGAGCAGCCTTGGCGATCCGTATGGTGACCGCCGCCGCGCCGAGCACCAGGTGGAGGCTGCGTCTCCGCGCCTGGCGAATACCGACCGCGGCGCCGTTTTGATCGCGTATTCCGCCGATTCCATCATCCTGTCCGAGATCAAGGCGCGTGCTCATCTGATCCGCGACCAAATCGGTCGCACTGCCACATGCGAGATCGGCGATGCCGCTCTTAAAGCCGATGCCCCGTTTATTGTGGTGGTGGATACGGTTGAGCGGATCGCCGAACAGGTTACCCTGCGCGACGGCGCGCTGTACTATCGGGACCGCTCGGTTGTGTCCGTGGGCAACACCAACCTGTTGCCAGCGCTGGTACGTTCCGGTGTTCTGAAACGCGACGGGAATGGATATAATCTCGCCGATCTGACGGTGTTTCACGACGGGCCACTTGCGCCGATCGTCCATGACAAAGGTGCACAGCAGGACATCGCGAAGGGGACCGGACTTGACCCCGTGCAGTGGCAGAACTGCTGGACTGCCGAGGATGTTGTGCGGGCGGTGCGGTCGTTTGGGGGCCGCGGTTTGGCCTCCGTGATCAAGCCGAACGCGACCTCCGGTGGCACGGGCATCGAGTTCTTCGGCCCTGACAGTGACGAGGCGGCCATCCGCAGCACGCTTTCCCGGCTTCTCAAGGCTGTGCGCGCGAAATACGGGGACGGGGCCGCCAAGAGCCTCTGGCCGATCCGCGTGTTCGAGTTTGTGCAATCGACCGGCTATCCGGTTGCTGGGGCCGGGCATCTTTGGGATCTGCGAGTCACCTGTTTGATCAGTCCCGGTGAGGTCGAAATGACGCTGGCCGGACTACGCATCTGCCCGGAACCCTTCCGTCACAACGAATATACCCGAGCCACGACTTGCTCGAATACGACGGGCAGGGAACCGTCTTTGGAGCGCCTGTATTCGCCCCTTGCTGATGCGGGGGCACCGACGGCCATTTTGGCGGCTGCCGGTGTTGATGCGGTGAGTTTCGAACAAATGCTCGTCGGCTGTGCTTCTTGGTGCGAAGCGGCGTGGAATTTTGCAACCGACAAAGGCGGCGGCAACACCCGTCGGCATGAACGGGCCAGTTCGATAAAGTCGGAACTAGCGGCATAGTCTGCAGGAATTGAACCGGCAGCTCAGCAATCGGTATTCCTGTTCAAAAATCGCCGTGAAGCGCTTAATTTTCACGGCGATATTTTTTTTCTTAACGCGGGTTTGGTAGCGTTGAGGGTGTAAGAGATGCGACATGAATTCGCAAATTCGAACCATTCACCCAAACCAGACAAAGCGACTAGCTTTCTTCATCGAAAGCACGGCGATAGAAGTTTTCATTATTGCGCCTTGGGTCCTATTGGGAACTCAAATTTACCTGCTTTTGCCTCTAGGAACCTTGGGGATATCTGGCTGATTCAACTGACCTGGACAACAAGCTTAAGGGCGATCTCGGAAATCCCGTATCCGGTTTCGTCTACTCACCAGATGTTGCTTCTCCGGGATCGGTCTTGGTTGGGCCAAGATCGTCCTCCACAATCTTCTCCCATTCCGCCATGTCACGGGCAAAACTGTCTTGGTCGTCGCCATAGTCCTCCCAGAATGGCGGCGCGGGTAGGCTCTCATGGTGGTACTTGTAGCGGGTCACAACCTTAACGGCCTCAATGATGTCACTGTGTGGCCTTCTCCAAATCGCGAAGCCACCGGAACATTTCATCTACGACACGCCGTTTGGTCTGAATTGGCATGTCGGGGTACTCGCGCCCCAGGAAGCAAAGCGCTTTGATCGCCTCGTCGACAATGTGCTGCGTTCTGTCATGTTTTGGGGCCTTTGGCGCACCAAGTAGGACCTCGTTCAGGTCTGCCCCCGTAAACGCCTCCAGTCGAACGAGCGCACTTGAAGGGATTGCACGTTTGCCAACTTCGTAGAGGTAGTAACTCTTCGCAGAAACGCCCATCATCTGAGCCATCTCGGACTTCTTAAACCTCCTTGAAACACGAAATTTCTGCAAGTTCACGTGTGGTTTTTCCGACAGCGCGCACTGCAATTCCTTTTCAAGCTGAAGCTGTGCGAGCTCGTCTTCGTCGTCGCAGTCACCGAAGGTAAAGCCGCTGCTGGTCTTTCGCTCTGCCACCCAGATCGGTCCTATGGCTCCGATTCTGAGAAAAATAATCGGTACTTCTCGAGAAGTCCAGAAATTGGCGCTAATCTGGTTAAAAGTTGCAAGGAATGGAGAAAAGCGGTGCCAGATTTGCTAGTACAAGGTCAAACACCGGAGGAGTGGAGTAAGTCATTCTTGGACCATGGCGTCCACGTCTCGCCCCGCCTCATTCGATCTCGCGCCCGGAAGACCGGCAACTATTACAAGCTTGGTCATTTGATGCTTTTGCTTCCGTCACAGGTAGAAGCGCTGCTTGAGCAAGGTCAGCCGGACGCTGACCAAAGCCCAAATCCCGGCAAACGACCGATAGGTCATGCAGGGGGCCAGGTTTGATGTCCGATATCTTGCCGCGTCATATCACCCCGAAGGCACTCGCGGAAAAGCTGGGGGCGTCCCCCCGTTTTGTCTCCGATACGGTTCGCGAACTTGGCTGCTTTTGTCAGATAGGTCGCAGGATGGTTATGCTTGATCGACACGTGGACGAATTTATGGAGGCGATGGAATGCCGCTCAAAATCAAAAAGCGGAACAACATCTGGCACTACAGCGGGACGGTTGCCGGCCGGAGACTACGAGGTTCTACGCGAACAGCGGACAAAAGAATTGCGGAGAGGATCGCAGCCGAAGTCGAAGCGAAAGCTTGGCAAAGTCATCTCGATGGACCCGGGGCAACGCTGACCTTTGCCCAAGCAGCCATTGCGTATCGGCAAGCCGGACACAGCACCCGTTTCCTCGACCATGTTGAAGACTATTGGCGTGACACGTTGGTGCCTTCAATCACCGGCGCAGCAATTCGCCAGATGGCTTTGAAGCTGTATCCCCACCATTCAAATGCGACGTTGAATAGACAGGCAATTGTACCGGCGCAGGCCATCATCAACTACGCTGCCGAATTGGAGTGGTGTGCGCCAATCCGGGTCAAGAGGTTTAAAGTGAATGCAGAGACTAAGACGCCTGCTACCGAGGAATGGGTTGAAGCGTTTTCAAGTCAGGCCCACGCCGACGGACTTCCTCACCTTGCTGCGCTTTGCCTCTTCATGTTTGGTACTGGCGCGCGTCGAGGGGAAGCGTGCGCTCTCACGTGGAGCGATGTCGAGCTCTTCAAAAAAACAGCGATCATTAATCAAACAAAAACCGACTCGCGTAGGATAGCCCACCTTCAATCACCCGTAGTGGCTGCTCTGGCCAACATCCCTTCTAATCGCAATCCTGAAGATTTTGTTTTTCAGTATGCGTCTGGCGAGAGTGTTGGCCAGGTATGGAAGAACGTCGCTAAGCGCGCAGGTATTGAGGAATTGTCACCACACTGTTGCCGCCATGGCTTTGCGACAACGATGCTTCGCGAGGGCTATGATGCTAAGACAGTTGCTGTGAGTGGAGGCTGGAAAGATGCAGTTACCGTCATGAGATATTACGCCCATGCACTTGAAGATCCGACCGTCACAGATGTCCTTTTTGGCACAAAACTAACACAAAATAGAAACTGAATACAGTTAAGTATCTGAAACAAAATAGGAAGTTAGATATGGCTACTGCCCTTCGTTGGGGAAGGGTGTCCCACCGCCGCGTTTACGGGTGCAGGCGGGGTGGTGCAACCGGGAATGCGGAGCTATAGCGCCGCTTGAACATTTATTTGCGACATCCGCGTCGCGTATCGGAAACTGACCCTTATGTTTGTTTGCACCCTGTTAACGGATCCCGCCAACCCGTCGCTGGACCCCGCCTTGATCGACAACCTACGCAATGCGTGGGGCGGTGGCGACGTGCAGTGGCTGGCCGTGGATGAGGCGGCGGCGTTCTCCCTGCCATCCATCCCGGACAACCGGTGGGATGTCTGGGCGGATGTGCAGAAGCTGGGTGTTGATCTGGTGATCCTGCCCATCCACGGTCGGCGCAAGAAGATGCTGTTGGCCGATATGGACAGCACCATGATCCAGCAGGAGTGCATCGACGAGCTGGCGGATGTGGCTGGTGTTGGCGACCGGGTGAAGGACATCACAGCGCGGGCCATGAATGGCGAGTTGAACTTTGAAGCCGCGATCCGGGAGCGGGTGGGGTTGCTGAAGGATTTGCCTGAAGACGTGATTGGTCAGGTTCTGGAGGAGCGCATCACCCTGATGCCCGGTGGCCCGACTTTGTTGGCGACCATGAAGGCGCATGGGGCTTATGCCGCACTGGTGTCGGGTGGGTTTACCGCCTTTACCGCGGCTGTTGCGGCCAAGTTGGGGTTCGATGAGAACCGGGCGAATACGTTGCTGGCCGCAGGCGGCGTGCTGACGGGTGAGGTTGGTGTGCCGATCCTGGGGCAGCAGGCTAAGGTGGATGCGTTGGAAGAGATTACCGGACGCCTCGGTCTGTCCGAAGACGACGTGCTGGCCGTCGGTGATGGGGCCAATGACCTCAAGATGTTGGGGCGTGCTGGATTGGGTGTGGCCTTGCACGCAAAACCTGCTGTGGCGGCACAATGTGATGTGCGGGTGAACTTCGGCGATCTGACGGCGCTGTTGTACCTTCAGGGCTATGCGCGGTCTGAATTTGTAAGCGTTTGAAAGGGGCTCTGCCCCTCGGCCTTGCGGCCTCACCCCGTGGTATTTGCAGTCAGAAGAAACGGTATGCCACGAATCGTGGTATTCTGGACCCAGCCAACAGGGAGGGACCGGGATGCCGGATTTCATTTTTGCCTATCATGGAGGGACGATTCCCGAGACCGAGGAAGAGGGCCAGAAGGCCATGGCGGCTTGGGGTAAGTGGTTCGACGGTATGGGCGCGGCCGTTGTGAACGGTGGCAATCCGGTGGGGCAGTCGATGACTGTCAGCGCGTCGGGGGTTGCCGGGGATGGCGGGGCCAATCCCATTTCCGGTTACACCATTGTGCGGGCTGACACGCCTGAAGCTGCTTGCGAGATGGCGAAGGGGTGCCCGATTGTCGCTAACGGATCTGGCTCGATCGAGGTCGCGCCGATTGTTGAGATGTAAGGCGGAGGTGTCCTCCGCCCTAGAGTAGGGTGGGTGCGGCGCGCATGTGGCCGGTTTCCAAGCCGTCCCAGTTGCGTATGGGTGCGCTGGTGTAAGCGAGTGCCTCGGGGTGGTTCGGATCCAGTGTGCCGAGCCGTACTAGGATTTGCGCGATGGCGCATTCGGCGGCGCGGGTTGCACCATCTGCGATCTTGAGCGCGACGCCCATTTTTTGCTCTGGCAGAATCGCGACGAAAAACCCTTCGGCCCCGGTCTTGATCGCCACCTTGCCGTTCATGGCGCGCATCAGGCGGGTGCAGGCGTGTCCTTCGCCCGCGACGAGGTCCGGGTGGGCACCCATGGCTTGGCGCAACTGCCCTTCGGCGCTGTCCGCGTCGGCGCTGGCGAAATGAGCCATGGCGCGGGCCATGCCGTGCAGTGTGCAGGCGAAGTTGGGGGCCGAGCAACCGTCGATGCCGAAGCCGGGGGAGGTTTCGCCTGTGGTGCGTTCGAACGCCTCAAGGCACGCCTTTTGCACGGCGTGGTCGGGGTCAACATAGTCGGCGCCTGCGCCCAAGTGTTTGGCGAGCGTGAGGAAACCCGTGTGTTTGCCGGAGCAGTTGTTGTGGATGCGGCAGGGTGTTTCACCTGCACGGATCATGGCGTTGCGCTCTGCGTTATCGCGCGATTCCTGCGGGCCGCATTTGAAATCGTCATCTGCACATCCGATGGCGGACAGCCACGCGCCGACCTTGTTCGTATGTATCGGGGCACCTTGATGTGAGGCACAGGCAAGGGCCAGGTGTTCGGGCGTCAGGCTGTGCGCCGCAGCCGCGCCACTTTCCAGAAGGGGCAGGGCCTGGACCATTTTTGCGGATGAGCGGGGCAGCACGACCGTTTCGGGCACACCCCATGCCTCAACGATCTGGCCGCTGTCGTCACAGACCACCGCGTGGCCCTGATGCGCGCTTTCGAGGAAGGCCCCGCGCCAGATTTCGGCCAGTGTGACCGCCCCATGGGCAGGATGCGTCATCTTTCCCTCACTTCTTGGCGATTTCCTGCCAATTAATCTTTCCTGCGTCGCGCGTTTCGCGCTAATGTGCCACTTGTCGAGAAGAAACGCCGCCCTTGCAAGAGAATGCGCTGAAAACGGCGCGCCCGGGGACGGTGCAGGTATTGAGGTTTCGGACAGCTTGGAGGCTGTGGTTATGGCATTTAGGAAGACAGTTATCGGTTTGGTCGGCGCACTCTCGCTTATTGCGGGAACGGCCGTTGCCCAGGATCAGAGCACGAACCGCGTTGCGGCGAAAACCGATTGGAGCGTTTTTGTCGAGGATAACCCGACAGAATGCTGGGGTGTGGCAACGCCCAAGGAAGTGATCAACACCCGCGAAGGCCGCGTTGTGGCGGCCACGCGTGGGCAGATCCTGCTGATGGTGTTCTATCGTCCGAGCGCGGAGGCCAAGGGCCAGTTGGCTTTTACCGGCGGGTATCCGTTCCGGTCCGGATCGACCGTGAACGTGAATATCAGTGGCAACGAGTTTGAACTGTTCACCGAAGGTGAATGGGCTTGGCCTGCAACGGCTGCGGATGATTCCAAGATTGTCACCGCGATGAAGCGTGGCGCCGAGGCGGTTGTCACCGGGATTTCCAGCCGTGGCACCACAACCAAGGATACGTTTTCGTTGCTGGGCTTCACGGCTGCGGTTGAGGATGCCGAGGCGCGCTGCGGCGGCTGATTTCCCGCGCAATTGCAATTCACAAGACCGAGAGGGGCTGTGCAGTGATGCACGGCCCCTTTGGCTATCTCCGCAGTTTGGAACTGTACGGTACCCTACTATCTCCCACTTCGTCCTAACGCAAAAAGGAGATCACCATGGTCACAACAACGGTTCACACGCTTGAGACGGCCCCCGACGCCTCGAAGCCCTTGCTGGAAAACTCGATCAAGGCCTTTGGCCGTCTGCCCAGCCTGCATGGCGTGATGGCGGAAAGCCCCGGTCTGCTGGAAGGATATCAGCACCTGCACCGCCTTGCGATCAACGGCACCGCCTTTACCCCCGAAGAGCGGACCGTGGTTTGGATGACTGTGAATGTCGCCAACGCCTGTCACTATTGCGTGCCCGCGCATACCGGCATCGCAAAGATGGAGAAGATCAACGAGGATGTCGTGAACGCTCTGCGGGACGAAACACCATTGCCCGCCAAGCTGGAAGCGCTGCGCACCTTTACGCTGGCCATCCGTGACACCCATGGTCGACCGGGTGCGGATGCCATCGCGGCGTTCGAAGCTGCCGGGTATGGCGAGCGCGCGATCCTCGACACCGTTCTGATCTATGCGCAGAAGGTGATGTCCAACTTTACCAATGCGCTGTTTGAGACACCGACCGATGCGGCCTTTGCCCCGTTTGCGTGGGAACCGAAGAAAACGGTTGCGGCTGAGTGAGATGTCGGACTGGGGGCCAGCCCCCAGACCCCCGAGGTATTTCAAGCCAGAAGAAAGAGCAGTGGTTTGGTCCGCTGCTCTTTTTCATTTGGGCGAATCCTTTTGATTGCCCCTGCTTTTCCTATATAGGGGCGCATCACCCCAATTATGGATAGAGCCATGGCTGACGCGCCGATCACGCAGGATGTTTTGACGATCCCCCGGAAACTGCCGGAGGGACCTGTGAATCTTGTTGGTCTGACCCGTCCGCAATTGCGGGATGTGTTGATCGCTCATGGCACGCCGGAAAAGCAGGCCAAGATGCGCGTTGGGCAGATCTGGCAATGGATCTATCAATGGGGCGTGCGTGATTTTGATGCGATGACGAACCTGTCCAAGGTGTATCGCGCAGAGTTGGCCGAGAAGTTTGTCATCGAGATCCCCGAGGTTGTGTCGAAGCAGGTGAGCGTTGATGGCACCCGCAAGTGGCTGGTCCGTATTGCCGGTGGGCATGAGGTTGAGGTCGTCTACATTCCCGAGGAAGATCGCGGGACGTTGTGTGTGAGTTCGCAAGTGGGTTGCACGTTGACCTGTTCGTTCTGCCACACCGGCACGCAGAAGCTGGTGCGCAACCTGACATCGGCAGAGATTGTCGGGCAGGTGATGATGGCGCGCGACGATCTGGACGAGTGGCCGGTGCCGGGCGCGCCGAAAGATGAGACGCGGCTGTTGTCGAACATTGTGCTGATGGGCATGGGCGAGCCGCTGTACAACTTCGAGAATGTGCGCGACGCGATGAAGATCGCGATGGACGAAGAAGGCATTCAGTTGTCCCGCCGTCGGATCACGTTGAGTACGTCAGGCGTCGTGCCGGAGATTGAGCGCACTGCGAACGAGATTGGCTGCCAGCTTGCCGTGTCTTTCCATGCCACCACCGATGATGTGCGGAACAAGCTTGTCCCGATCAACAAACGGTGGAATATCGAGGCGCTGCTTGAGGCCTTGAAAGCCTATCCGCGCGGGCGCAATTCAGAACGGATCACCTTTGAATACGTGATGCTGGATGGTGTGAACGATACGGACGCAGATGCACATCGGCTGGTGAAGTTGCTGGAGGGTATTCCGGCCAAGGTGAACCTGATCCCGTTCAACGAATGGCCCGGCGCGCCCTACAAGCGGTCGTCGAACAATCGCATTCGCGCCTTTGCCAACATCATCTATCAGGCGGGTTATGCCAGCCCAATCCGCACGCCGCGGGGCGAGGATATTCTGGCGGCCTGTGGTCAGTTGAAGTCGGCGACCGAGCGCGCACGCAAGAGCCGCAAGGAAATTGCGGCGGAGGCTGGATTGAACAGTTAGTTCGGCCACGCGGCAGGTGCTCCATTCCATTTCGTCGGGTCCAGACGACTGGGTTTGTTTCCAAAGTGGCGCCTTTCGACCTGCGTTGGCCCGCCAAGTTTCCGGAAAACATGGCGTTCTTGACAACGCATGCGTGTAACTGTTCGCGAAATGGTCACAATCTTTTCCTGTTTGCGCGCCAATGGCGCCATGGTGCGTTGGCATGACAGGCACAGGGAAAAGGGAATGGAGTGACTGTTATGTCGATGATTTTTGCACAAGACCGCTTTCAAGAAGCGCAGGTTTTGGACCTTGTAAGCCGCGAGCGCAGCCAGGCGCTCTCGCGTCGTGAGTGGATGCACCGGCTGGCCGGGTATGGCTATTGCATTCGTGAAACCGAGGCCGGTGACGTTGTGGAAACGCTGCCGCATCGTGTGGCTGTCTGCAAACTGCCCACCGAACTCGCAGCCTGAACGCAAGATACTATTATGTTGGTCGCGTTTCGCGCGGCCAGGACCGGGCTGTTGTTACCGACCGGGGACTTCACCGCGCTTGGTGGTCGGCCCCCAGTTGTCGATTACGTCAATCGCTTCCTCTGCGCTGTCCACGAAGCGAAACAGGTCCAGATCGTCGGCCGAGATCGTGCCGGCGTCTGACAGCGCATCCCAGTTGATGATTTTCTCCCAGAATGCCTTGCCGAACAGCAGGAAAGGGATGCGTTCCATCCGGCCTGTTTGGATTAGGGTGAGGGATTCAAAAAGCTCATCCAATGTGCCGAACCCGCCGGGAAAGACGCAGATCGCGCGTGCCCGCATCAGGAAGTGCATCTTGCGGATGGCGAAGTAGTGGAAGTTGAAGCTCAGATCCGGTGTCACGTAGTGATTGGGCGCCTGTTCAAAGGGCAGCACGATGTTGAGCCCGATGGAGTGCCCGCCTGCGTCGACCGCCCCGCGGTTGCCCGCCTCCATCACGCCGGGGCCGCCGCCTGTGACGATGACGTTTTCCCGGCCGCCGCTTTCAATCGACTTTTCTGTCATTAGCCGGGAAAAGCTGCGCGCCTCGTCATAGAAAGACGACAGGTCGGCCAGTGTCTGGGTGCGTGCGTCGTCCTTGTTCACCGGGTCGGGGATGCGCGCGCCGCCGAACAGGACGATTGTTGATTCAATCCCCTGTTCATTCATCATCATCTCGGGCTTGAGCAGTTCAAGCTGCAGCCGGACGGGGCGCAGTTCATCCCGGCACAGGAATTCCGGATCGGCGAAGGCCAGTGGATACGCGGGCGACCGGGTCTGTGGCGTGTCGGGCGCACCCTCGGCCGCTTTGCGGTCTGTGTACGCGTCACGGAACGGGCTGCGGTGATCGTCTTTCATTCTGTCTGCTCCTGTCAGCTTGGACTAGGCGTAGCGTGCCATGCGGGCATTGCCCAGATATGATTGCATGGGGCCACGGATTGTTGTCTAAGCGCCGCGATCAATCAGGGGAGATTCCGATGTCCAACGCCCAGCTGGAAACCGCCATCGAAGCCGCGTGGGACGCCCGCGACACCATCACGCCCGCCACCACGGGTGAGACGCGCGAGGCGATCGAAGACACGCTGAATGCGCTGGACAGCGGCAGCCTGCGCGTCGCTGAGAAGCAGGACAGCGGCGACTGGCATGTGAACCAGTGGGCCAAGAAGGCTGTGCTGCTGGGCTTCCGCATCAAGGACATGGAACAGCAGGATGGCGGCCCGCAAGGTGGCGGCTGGTGGGACAAGGTCGACAGCAAGTTCAAAGGCTGGGGCGACAACCAGTGGAAGACGGCCGGTTTCCGGGCCGTGCCGAACTGCGTTGTGCGCAAGTCCGCCTTTATCGCGCCGGGTGTGGTGCTGATGCCGTCCTTTGTGAACCTGGGCGCTTACGTGGACGAAGGCACCATGGTCGATACGTGGGCCACCGTTGGGTCCTGCGCGCAGATCGGCAAGAACGTGCACCTGTCGGGTGGTGTGGGCATCGGTGGCGTGCTGGAGCCGATGCAGGCCGGTCCGACCATCATTGAAGACAATTGCTTCATTGGTGCGCGGTCCGAAGTGGTTGAGGGCTGTATCGTGCGCGAGGGCTCGGTTCTGGGCATGGGCGTGTTCATCGGCCAGTCGACCAAGATCGTGGACCGCGAAAGTGGTGAGATCATGTATGGCGAAGTGCCTTCGGGTTCTGTTGTCGTGGCTGGGTCGATGCCGTCGAAGAACGGGATCAACCTGTACTGTGCTGTCATCGTGAAGCGCGTGGACGAGCGGACACGCTCCAAAACGTCGATCAACGAGCTGTTGCGTGACTGATAAGCCCAACAAGCCCAAAAAGCCGCAACAGGTCTTTACCCTGCTGGTGCAGATCGGGCGCAAGGACGGTGATGGTCTGCCTGATGGTGCGACCGGCGCCGCGCTGATGTGTTTTGCCAGCGGTGTGGACGAGGCTGAGGCCGTGCGGGAGACTGTTGCGCTGCTCAAGCAGGCCGATACCGCACCCTTGGATGTGACCGGCTATGGCACGCTGGATGAGCGATTGGCCGAAGGGCATGAGATTGACGGTGAAGAACGGGCGTTGATGCAGCGCGCGCTGGACGAAAATGCCGTCATCGTCGCGCAGGTCACCCCGTTTTTCGACAAGGACTAGGCCTGGCGGAAGGCGACCAGAAGTGCCGTGTCCTGTGCATGGTCGCCGGTGGCGCCCGCGCCGTAGATGGGAACCTCGGTTAGGCTGAGGTCTTCGATATCAGGCTCTAACGCGGTCAGTTTTGCGTCGAACCCGGACGCCGTGAAGTGCTGTGCGTTCACTGACAGAACGATCCAGCCGCGCGGACGCACCGCTGCGATGACCGCGTCGATCCCTTCCGGTCCTACATGCCCGTTGGTGAAGGTGCCCGAGCTGATGGCTCCCTGATACGGACCGTCAGGTGTGTCCAAGCCCTCAAGTATGTTTTCAACGCGCGTTGTGCGGTAGATGTCCTTGGCCGCTGCCATCTGCAGCATGTCGGCTGAGATATCGGTCCCGTCTATTGGTTCAGTCCCACGCGCGGCCAGCGCTGCGCCGCACAGGCCCGTGCCTGCGCCTACGTCCAAAACCGGCCCGAACCCACCGGTGTTCACGAAGTGCCGCGCCACCTGTTCATGCAGAATGTAGTCACTGTTTCGGGCAAAATCGCTGTCATAGGTGTCTGCCCACGCGGAATAGAGCTGCACCGAGTCCTCGGGCGTTTCGAGCGCATAGGCGCTGTCGAGGGAAGGATCATCTGTCATCTGGTGATTAGGCGGGCCTGCGACATGCTTTGCAAGGGGCTTGTGTGCAGCCCGCGTGCGCGCCACCTATGGGGCATGACGAAGACTTTGCTTTCCTTTGGCCACGGCTATTCCGCCAAGGCACTGACAGAACTGCTGATCCCGCAGGGTTGGCGGGTGATCGGGACCACCCGAAGCGCCGACAAGGCGGCGGCTTTGACCGCGACGGGGGTGGAGCCGCTGATCTTTCCCGGTGATGATGTGAGTGATGCGATCAGGTCCGCGACGCATCTGCTGATTTCGGCCGGGCCGGATGCCGAGGGTGATCCGGTCTTGCGCGCGGTTGGGGACCAGATACGTGACCGTGCGGATCAGTTTGAGTGGGCGGGCTATTTGTCGACCACTGGCGTTTATGGCGATCATGGCGGGGAATGGGTGGACGAAGACACGCCGCTAAGCCCCTCCACCCGTCGAGGTCAGTGGCGCAAGGATGCGGAAGCGGCGTGGCAGGCGATACCCGGATTGCCGCTGCACATCTTTCGTCTGGCTGGCATTTATGGCCAGGGCCGCGGACCGTTTGCCAAGGTACGGGCGGGCACGGCGCGGCGCATCATCAAGCCGAACCAGGTCTTTTCGCGCACCCATGTGGAGGACATTGCCCAAATCGTTGCTGCATCCATTGCAAGGCCTGCACCGGGCACGGCCTATAATGTCTGCGACGATGATCCGGCGCCGCCGCAGGATGTCATTGAATATGCGGCGCAGTTGTTGGGGCTGCCGACCCCGCCAGCCGAGGATTTTGAAACGGCCGAGATGACGCCGATGGCCCGCAGCTTTTATGCTGAAAGCAAGCGGGTGCGGAATGATCGCATCAAGGACGAGCTGGGCGTGAAACTGTTGTACCCGACATACAAGGTTGGTTTGACGGCCTTGTTGCAGCAATCGGAATGACCGGCGACGATCCCCGCACGCTGACGCGCCTTCTGGATGCGGTCGACGAGGCTGGCGGCGGAGAGGTCGTTTCGGTTCAGGATATCCTGGACGAGATTGGCGAGCAGTCGATCATGCCCATTGTGTTGATCGTGTCGATCCTGTTGGTGTCACCCCTGTCCGGAATACCGGGCATGCCCACCTTGTCTTCGCTGATCCTGCTGACTTTGATTTTGCAGGCTGCGGTGGGTCGCAAACAGCTTTGGTTGCCGCCCTTCTTGCGGAACCGGCGCGTGCGGGCCGAACGGTTGCACGTTGCGACGGGATGGTTGCGCCGTCCCGCGGCCTGGATCGACCGTCACTCGCATCCGCGTCTGCGCATACTGACGCGCCATCCGCTGCGCCTTGTGACCCTGATGCTGTGCATGGCCATGCCGCTGCAGTGGCCGTTCCTTGAGTTCTTTCCCTTTGTCACGTCCTTTGGTGCGGGTGCGTTGGCGCTGATGGCCTTTGGCTTGCTGACGCATGACGGGATGTACGTGTTGGCAGGGCACATTGCCGTGGCCGCACAGGTGTTGGCTGTTTTATGGCTGGCTCAGGCGGCGGCCTGAGGGCGGCGGACCCGGTAGAGTACCGCGCCGACAACCCCGAAGACCACCAGCAGGCCCAGAGCAATGGCTGCATTCGCGCCATAGAATGTGGCACGTTCGGACCATTCCATTGAGTTGAGGAAGGGGTAGGGCAACCCGCTTGTCACCGTGCCCTCGGGCTTTGTGTTGAACCGCTGCACGAACAGTTCCGACCACGCGACATATGCTCCGATAATAACCAACAGGGGCAGTGCTGCCCGCCAGACTTTGCGGAACACCGCCCCGATGAACAGGGCGTCGATGATCTGGAGCGCAGGACCTAAAGCGTGCAGATAGTATTCAAGCCACCAGATGATCGGATTGCCGCCATTCACCAGAGAGGGATCGGCAAGGTAGAGACGCCAATAGAGAAACACGACCATGACATTCAGCGCGGCGGCGCACATCGCCGTCACCTCGTGCTTGCGGGTGATCCTGTGTTCGCTGAGCGCCAGCATCCGGCTGGCGGCGTAGAACGACAGGAACAGTGCCCAGATGGTCAGGTAGCGAAAGGGTCCGCCCGCGCCGCCCCATGATCCGAGGATCAGTTGGTGCAGGCAGTAGCCCGCCGCCAGAAGGAAGACGACCCAGCGATATAGCAGGACGGGGTGGCTGTGGATGTTCATGCGTCACCTACACGTTTGGTGACACATAGCTTGGCCGAAGCCCCTTGTTTCACGCAAGCCTTAGGCGCGCGCTTCGCCGATTGACGTTACGCCAAGTACGTTCAGCACCTTCGCCTCGATCTGTTCGGCGTTCATGCCTGCAACGGCGTACATGTCTGCGGGGCTGGCCTGATCGATGAAGATGTCGGGCAGGACCATGGAGCGGTACTTGAGCCCGGTGTCGAACACACCTTCCTCGGCCAGAAGCTGGGCGACATGGCTGCCGAAGCCGCCAATGGCGCCTTCTTCGATGGTGATCAGAGCCTCGTGATTGGCGGCGAGGTCTAGGATCAGGTCGCGGTCGAGCGGTTTGGCAAAGCGGGCATCTGCGATGGTGGGGGTGATCCCCTTGGCGGTCAGGTTTTCCGCGGCCTTTTGCACTTCTTCCAGTCGGGTGCCGAAAGACAGGAGGGCGACGCCCTTGCCCGCTTGGATCATGCGGCCCTTGCCGATCTTAAGCGGCTCACCGCGTTCCGGCATGTCGACCCCGGTGCCTTCGCCCCGTGGGAAACGGAAGGCGATGGGGCCGTCGTCATGGGCGGCAGCGGTGGCGACCATGTGGGCCAGTTCCGCCTCGTCTGCCGCTGCCATGACGGTGAAGCCCGGCAGGTTGGACAGGTAGGCGACGTCAAACGCACCGGCATGGGTCGCTCCATCCGCGCCCACGAGGCCTGCGCGGTCTATGGCAAAGCGCACGGGCAGGCGTTGGATTGCCACGTCGTGCACCACCTGGTCGTAGCCGCGTTGCAGGAAGGTCGAGTAGATCGCGCAGAAGGGTTTCATCCCGCCAGCGGCGAGGGCGGCCGAGAAGGTCACGCCATGTTGCTCGGCGATGCCGACGTCAAAGCAGCGGCTGGGGTAGCGTTCGGCAAACAGGTTCAGGCCTGTGCCGTCCGGCATCGCTGCGGTGACGGCGCAGATCTTGTCATCCGTTTCGGCCTGCTTGATCAGGTGTTCAGCGAACACTTTGGTGTAGCTGGGCGCGTTGCTGGGCGCCTTTTTCTGTTCGCCGGTGATCACGTCGAACTTGGCCGTAGCATGCCCCTTGTCGCGGGCAGTTTCGGCGGGGGCGTATCCTTTGCCCTTCTTGGTCAGCACGTGGATCAGGATGGGGCCGGTGGCCCGTTCCTTGACCGTGCGCAGAACGGGCAGCAGCTGGTCCATGTCGTGCCCGTCGATGGGGCCGAGGTAGCTGAACCCCAGTTCTTCGAACAATGTGCCACCGACGGCCATGCCCTTGAGCATGTCCTTGGCCCGCTTGGCCCCTTCGCGGAAGGGTTCTGGTAGCAGGCTTACGGCACCTTTGGCGGCGGCCTTGAGGTCCTGGAACGGGTTTTGTGCATAGAGCCGCGACAGGTAGGACGACATTGCGCCGACGGGCGGGGCGATGGACATTTCGTTGTCGTTCAGGATCACGAACAGGCGTTTGCCCAGGTGGCCCGCGTTGTTCAGCGCTTCATAGGCCATGCCCGCGCTCATCGATCCGTCGCCGATAACTGCAATCGCATCGCCGGACCCTTCGGGCGGCTGACCGCCAAGGTCACGCGCGACGGAAAAGCCCAAGGCGGCGCTGATCGAGGTCGAGGAGTGGGCGGCCCCAAACGGGTCATAGGGCGACTCGCTGCGCTTGGTGAAGCCGCTCAACCCGTCCTTCATCCGCAGGGTGCGGATGCGGTCGCGGCGTTCGGTCAGGATTTTATGGGGGTAGCATTGGTGGCCCACATCCCACACCAGCTTGTCGCGCGGTGTGTCGAACACGGCGTGCAGGGCCACGGTCAATTCGACCACGCCAAGCCCTGCGCCAAGGTGCCCACCTGTAACGGACACGGCAGACACCGTTTCGGCGCGCACTTCGTCAGCGACTTGCCGGAGTTGCGCGTCTGAAAAGCGTTTCAGGTCCGCGGGGCGGTGCACGGTGTCGAGAAGCGGGGTGTTGGGGCGGTCTGACATTGGCTCTCTAGCTGTTGCGCGTCACGACAAAGCGGGCAGCGTCCCGCAATGTATCAGCGTCCGCATTGTATATATGTAAGGCATCGCAAGCTTCGGTCACGAGTTGGTCAGCGCGGCGTTTCGCCTCGTCCAGCCCGAGAAGCGACACGAAGGTCGCCTTGCCTGCATCGGCATCCTTGCCCGTAGCCTTGCCCATTGTGGCGGTATCGCTCGTCACGTCGAGCACATCGTCTGCGATCTGGAAGGCGAGGCCGAGCGCGCGGGCGTAGGTTTGCAGCGGAGTGATGTCGGCCTGTGCCATACGCGCGCCTGCTGTGGCAGACCATTCGATCAGTGCCCCTGTCTTACCCCGTTGCAGGGCGGTGATCTGGTCGAGTGTAAGGGGCGTATCAGCGGTTTCTGCTGCGATGTCGAGCGCTTGTCCCAGCACCATGCCTTGCGCACCAGACGCCTTGGCAAGCGATTGGGCAAGGTCGGTGCGGACATCGCCGGGGCCGACGTCTTTGTGCGTGACAAGTTCGAAAGCCAGCGTTTGCAGCGCGTCACCGGCCAGCACGGCTGTGGCCTCGTCCCATTTGACGTGCACCGTGGGTACGCCCCGGCGCAGGTCATCGTCGTCCATGCAGGGCAGATCGTCATGGACGAGGGAGTAGGCGTGCAGCGCTTCGATGGCGCATGCGGGCCAAATTGCTTTGTTAGGGTCTATTCCGTGCAGACGCGCGCCTTCCAGCACCATGAAACCGCGCAGTCTTTTGCCGCCACTAGTTGCGTGGGCCATGGCATCGACCACAGGCACGCAGTCGAGATCGCCAAGAACGGCGTTGAACCGCGCCTGAATGGCGGTCGCGGCATCCGTCAGCCGTTGGCGGAACATGGATTACAGATCGCTCGCAGGTTTCAGCCCAGTTGGGTTGCCGTCACCGTCCAACGTGATGGCAGCCACCTTCTCTTCGGCCTCTTTCAGCTTGGTTTCGCACCGGGCCTTCAATGCCGCGCCGCGTTCATAGAGCTTGATCGAATCGTCCAGCGCCACATCACCCCGTTCAAGCTGGCCCAGCACCTGTTCCAGTTCGGCCATCGCTTCTTCGAAGCTCATTTCGTCAACGGGGCGGTCAGTCATTGGGCGGCCTTTATCAGCGATTGGACATGGGCGCGGGCGCAAGCGGCCAACGCGTCCAGATCATAGCCCCCTTCGAGAACCGACACCACCCGGCCTTTGCATAGGGCTTGTGCAGTTTCTGTCAGCATGTCGGTGAGGCGGGTGTAGGTGTCTGCCGTCCAGTTCAGTTGGGCCAGCGGGTCGTCCTGATGCGCATCGAATCCGGCGGAGATCAGGATGACGTCGGGCTGATGTTTGATCAGTGCGGGGATGACCTGCCGTTTGTACTCCGCGATGGCGTGGTTGCCGTCTGTGTGCGGGGCAAGCGGGATGTTCAGGACGGTGCCGTGTGGGCCGCGATCTGATGCTGCCCCGGTGCCGGGCCAGAGCGGCATTTGTTGTGAGGTGATGACCAGCGCGCGTGGGTCATCTTGCAGCAAGGCTTGGGTGCCGTTGCCGTGGTGTACGTCGAAATCAACTACGGCCACGCGGTCGAGGCCATGTATTTCCAGTGCGTGTTTGGCCGCGATGGCGACATTGCCAAAGATGCAAAACCCCATGGGTAGAGACTGTTCCGCGTGGTGTCCGGGCGGGCGCATCGCGACAAAGGCGTTCTGCACCTCTTCGTCCAGCACCATGTCGACCGCTTTGACGGCGCCACCTGCCGCGCGCCAGATGGCGTTGTAGGATGTGGGCGACAGGAAGGTTTCGGCATCGGTTTCGCGGTCGAGACCAGCAAAACCATCGGCGGGGATCTTTGAGCGCACGAAGTCGATGTAGTCCTGCGGGTGGCAGAGCGCGATGGACGCATCGTCGGCAAGGGGTGGATCGACTCGGATCAGGTCGAGGTCGGTAAGAGCGCGCTGTATGTAATCCAGTCGTGCCACTTGTTCGGGCATTCCGGTGGGCGTGACGTGCAGGAGACCGTCCGCATGTGTCAGGAGGGCTGTTGCCATTGGAGTGCGTCCCGTTGGGTTGTTGAGTAAGGCGGATTAAAATCCGCCTTACGGTCAATCCGGTGCGAGCATGTAGCCTGCACCGCGCACGGTTTGCAGGTAGCGGGGTTGTTTCGGGTTGCTTTCGATCTTGCGCCGCAGACGTGTGATCTGAACATCAACGGCACGCTCCTGCGCCTGCCCACGGTCGCGGCCAAGGTCTTCGACCAGCTTGGCGCGGCTGATGGCTTCGCCCGGCTTGGCGGAAAAGAGCTTCATCAGCTGCATTTCGGTTGCCGTGAGGCGCACGAGGTCTTCGCCCTGCCACATCTCGCCCCGCTCCATGTCGTAGCGGATGGGACCGAGGGTCAGAATTTTCGGGGCCGCCTCTTCCGGTGCCACATCGGGCACACGGCGCAGGATGGCGTTGATGCGCAGTAAAAGCTCTTTGGGTTCGAACGGTTTGGGAAGGTAGTCGTCGGCGCCGGCCTCCAACCCTTCGATCCGGTTTTCGGTTTCACCTTTGGCAGTGAGTAGCAAGATAGGCGTCGCGTGTGTCTCGCGTAAGCTGCGACAGAGGCTCAGCCCATCCTCGCCCGGCATCATTACATCAAGCACGATCATGTCGAAATCGAGCCCCGATAGCACCCGTCGTGCATGGGCGGCATCACGTGCGGCCGTCACCAGAAATCCGTTCCGCATCAGGAACTTCTGCAGCAGGCTACGGATGCGTTCGTCGTCATCGACGATTAACAGGTGGGTGTCGAATTCAGTCATGCACCGCTCTCCTTCAGTCTTTGATAGGTTCGATGCATTTCCGTGTCCATCATTGCCTCGAGCACGGTGCGAAAGCCCGCCACTGCCTCCGGTCCTGCATCGCGGAAAGCGGCTCGCATCCGTGCGCGCTGCGCATCTGACAGCCGCCCTTCAAGCGCGCGACCGTCTTCAGTCAGGTGTAGGTGTCGTTCCCGTTTGTCAGTTTTCCCCACCCGGCTTTCGACAAGCCCGTCTTCGATTAGTGTGCGCAATACGCGGTTCAGGGATTGTTTTGTTACGCCAAGAATGTTGAGCAGGTTGTTGACCGTCGTGCCGGGCGCGCGGTTGATGAAGTGGATCGCGCGGTGATGTGCCCGGCCGTAGGCCATATCTGACAGGATGCGATCCGGGTCGGCGGTGAACCCGCGATAGGCAAAGAACATCGCCTCGATCCCCTGACGCAATTGTTCATCCGTCAGGAAAAGCAGGTTCTCTCCACCCGCAGTAGCAGTTCCGCGTCCGTCGGCCATGCCCGTCCCCATCTCTGGTCGTCTTTTGAGGCAGTTTAAGTCAGCCTTGTTGACATTCCAAGAGTGAAGGGCTATCGAATCGCAGGTTTTGCGCAACTTTGTGACCGCATCGGTCCTAATTGCGCAACATATGCAAATTCGGAGGGCGCCATGGCTGGCTACGATGATCGCGACGGGAAAATCTGGATGGACGGCCAAATGGTCGACTGGCGTCAGGCGAACGTCCACATTCTGACCCATGCCATGCATTATGCATCCTCGGTGTTCGAGGGAGAGCGCGCCTATGATGGCAATATCTTTCTCAGCCGGAAGCATTCCGAGCGCTTGCACTACTCGGCTGGTGAGCTGGATTTCCAGATCCCGTGGACTGTGGACGAGATCGAAGCTGCCAAGCAGGAAGTGCTGACTGTGAATGGCCTGACCGACGCCTATGTGCGGGCCGTGGCCTGGCGTGGCGCAGGCGAAGACATGGGTGTCGCGTCTGCCAAGAACCCTGTGCACCTAGCCATCGCGGCGTGGGAATGGGGCAACTACTATGGCGATGCCAAGTACAAGGGCGCCAAGATCGACATCGCCAAGTGGAAGCGCCCCTCGCCCGAGACTGCGCCCGTCCATGCCAAGGCGGCGGGTCTTTACATGATCTGCACCACGTCCAAGCATGCGGCAGAGGCCAAGGGATGTTCGGACGCGTTGTTCATGGATTACCGTGGTTATGTCGCGGAATGCACGGGTGCAAACATCTTCTTCGTCAAGGATGGCGAGGTGCACACGCCAAAGGCGGATGTGTTCCTGAATGGCCTGACGCGGCAGACTGTCATCGGCATGCTGGAAGATCGCCAGATCAAGGTGCATGAACGTGTGATCATGCCCGAAGAGCTTGAAGGGTTCGAGCAGTGCTGGCTGACCGGCACCGCCGCAGAAGTCACTCCGGTGGGCGAGATTGCAGACTACAACTTTGAAGTTGGTGCGATCACGCGCGAGATCTCGGAAGGCTACGAAAAAATGGTGCGCGCATAGCGTGGACTACGATGCCTTCGCGATCGAGTGGGAGGCCGCCTGGAACGCCCACGACCTTGATCGCATCCTTGCCCACTACAGCGAGGATGTGATCTTTCGCTCGACCAAGGCGATGCGCTTGGTGGGGTATGGCGAATTGCGGGGCAAGGTGGCGTTGCGCGACTATTGGAGCCGCGCGCTCGCCGCGCAACCTGCGTTGTCCTTTGTGGTCGTGGATGTGTTGCATGGGCATGGTATGCTGGTCATCACTTACCGCAACCAACGTGATGTACTGGCAGCAGAGACGTTGCGATTTGGGCCGGACGGCTTGGTGGTTGAGGCATCGGCATGTCACAGACCACAGGGGCGGGCCTAGCACTTAGGCGCATTCCCGCTCGTCACAAAACCTTGCCTGTTCTGTTACGTGTACGCCAATCGCACGTCACCCAAACCCTGTTGTCTGGCGACATTCGACCAACAGGGAGCTTAATCATGCCACTTATTCGTCCGACCCGCCGCGCCTTTCTGGCCACCACGACCGCATTCCTTGCCGCACCAGCGATCAGCCGGGCCGCTGACCGCCCTACCTTCACCCATGGTGTCCAATCCGGCGATGTCGATACGACTTCGGGCATGATCTGGACCCGCATAGACCGCCCCGCCCGGATCGAGATGGAGGTGGCAACCACCGAAAGCTTTGCCAATGCGCGCCGCCTTGCGCCGATGGATGCGATCCCGGGCAGCGATATGTCGATCAAGCGCCTGGTCGATGGGCTGCCGTCGGATCAGGATATCTTCTACCGCTTCACCGCCATGGACCTGTCGGACATCAATGCGACCTCTGAACCGCTGGTCGGACGCTTTCGTACGGCGCCCGCGTCGCGCCGTGACATCCGCTTTGCGTGGTCGGGGGATACGGCCGGTCAGGGCTGGGGTATCGATGACGATGGTATGCTGACCTATGCGACCATGGCTCGGCATGAGCCCGATTTCTTCATCCATTCGGGCGACACCGTCTATGCCGACGGCCCGATGGAAGACTCGGTGGAAAAGGATGGGTCTGTGGTTTGGCAGAACACCACCCTGATCGATGCCAAGCGCAAGGTGGCCGAGACCCTGCAAGAGTTCCGCGACCAGTGGAAATACAACATGATGGACACGCATGTGCAGGCCCTGAACGCTTCTGTTCCGACCTTCATGCAGTGGGACGATCACGAGGTCACCAACAACTGGTCCGACAGTAAGGACCTGATGGGTGACGACCGGTACACCGAGAAATCGGTGCATGTCCTGCAGGCCCGAGCCACCCGTGCCTTCCACGAGATGACACCGCTGCGCATCACCTCGTCCGAGCCGGGCCGTGTCTATCGCAAGATCAGCTATGGCCCGATGCTCGATGTCTTCTTTCTTGATCTGCGCAGCTATCGCGGACCCAACACAGCCACGCAGGGTGATACGCTGGATGACAGCACGCGTGTGATCGGGGCCGAGCAGATGGCGTGGTTGAAACGGGAACTGGCGAACAGCACCGCCACGTGGAAAGTGATCGCTGCGGACCAGCCTATTGGCCTGATCGTGTGGGACAATTTCCGCGAACAGGCCGGGTCCGAAGGGATTGCCGATGGCACGGATGCGGGTGCCAAGGGGCGCGAGTTGGAGGTGGCCGAACTGCTACGCTTCATCAAGACGGCAAACGTGTCCAACACGGTGTGGTTCACCGCCGATGTGCACTACACCGCTGCGCACTATTACGACCCTAACAAGGCGCAATTCAGCGATTTTGAACCGTTTTGGGAGTTTGTGTCGGGCCCGTTGCATGCGGGGACGTTTGGCCCGAACGCGCTGGACGGCACCTTTGGCCCGGAAGTGAAATTCGTGAAGGTTCCGACCGGGGAGCAGGGTATGAACCTGCCGCCAAGTGCCGGTCTGCAGTTCTTTGGCCTCGTGGATATTGATGGGGCGACCCAGGAGATGACGGTGCGCCTGATGGATCGCGCCGATACCGAGCTGTATAGCGTCACGCTGGAGCCGAAAGGCGTTCGCCTTTGAACCCGGGGCGCGCCGGGTGATCCGGCGCGCTATCCCTTAGGGTCGGTCACAGCCCGTGCGCGGTTGCGTCCGCCGCCAAGTTGCCGTTCGCGCCACAGGATGATGGCCCCGCCCAGCACAACCAGCGAGGCACCGATGACCGTTGCCGATGTGGGCAGTTCCGAGAAGATCACGTATCCGATCAGGGCGGCAAAGATAAGGGATGCATAGTCGAACGGTGCCAGCATAGAGGCCGCGCCAAAGCGGAAGCTGGATGTGACCAGAATTTGCGCGACGCCGCCGATCAGTCCCGCCCCGATCAGCAACATCAGGTCCAGTCGCGATGGAATGATCCACCCAAATGGCAGGCTGAACAGGCTGAGGACCGTCGCCGTCAGCGAGAAGTAGAAGACGATCGCCGCCGTATGCTCTGTCTTGACCAAGGTGCGGATGTGGATCTGTACCAGCGCCCGCAAGATGGACGCGCCCAGAACCATGAGCGCGCCGATGGTGCCTGCCGTGCCCGCAGCGCCCGGATCAACTGAGAGGCGCGGCCATATCACGATCATCACGCCCACCAGCCCCAGGGCGACGGCCGAGATTCGGAACAGGCGCACCCGTTCGCCCAGCATGATTGCCGCCAGAATGACCGTGAACATCGGCGTCGCATAGCCAATGGCCGTCACTTCGGGCAGCGGCAACAGGGCCAACCCGGCAAAGGTGAGGGCCATCGCGGTTGTTCCGAACAACCCGCGCCAGATGTGACCGGTCAGGTTCTTGGGGGTCAGGGCCTCGCGAATCTCACCGGTGTTCCAGATCCACGCGATGATGATCGGCATTGCAAAGAGGGATCGGAAGAACACGGCCTGGCCTGCGGGCACGCTTTGCGTTGCCACCTTGATCATGGCCGCCATCACCATGAACAAAAACACCGCCATCAGCTTCAAGGCGATGGCGGTGCCGGGTTTGTTCTGAGTTGTGGGAGCTTTCATTTCCCCCGATCCTTGTCGGGTCGGGGGAAGATTGGCAAGCAATCAGTTCAGTTTGGCGACGCCAAGCGGCACGCTGAACTTTTCGCACCAGATATAGAC
The DNA here is from genome assembly GCF_059611725.1 of Tateyamaria sp. LSS28. Lineage (NCBI taxonomy): Bacteria > Pseudomonadati > Pseudomonadota > Alphaproteobacteria > Rhodobacterales > Roseobacteraceae > Tateyamaria > Tateyamaria sp. LSS28. The sequence continues at coordinate 923,053 of NZ_JCAPFI010000001.1, forward strand.
TTCGTTGAACTCGGAGACGTCGATGCCTGCGGGAACAACGAAGGACTGTGCGCCGGTCAAGTTGCCCAGAACGCCCGAGTCGGTGTTGCCGTTGTAAAAGCCGTCTTTGCCCAGGCCGACACGCGGATCGGGCGCGCCGTCGAGGCTGAAGTCATCGCCCAACACTATGGTGTGGCTGCCATCGGAGTTCTTGATCACTTCGACTGCGCCGGTGGTGATGTGGTCAGATGCGCCGGTGAACGTGCCGGTCGAGACGGCTTCGGCGGATGCGGGTACTGCAGCAAAGCCAATGACGATCGCGAGGGTCAGGGCGAATGATTTGATTACGTTATACATGTTGATCTCCGTTCTGGACTGTTTGGTTCCTAACTGTTGGATAGCATTGGGAACTGAATGGTACAAAACACGAAATCGTGAGTTCTGGACTATTTGGTTCCGAATGCTATATTGAGTGTCAGACACCGGAGACTTCACATGGCACGCCCCAGATCCTTTGATACAGATGACGCGCTTGAAAAGGCGATGCATGTCTTTTGGGCTCGCGGGTATGAAGGGGCATCATTGCCTGACCTGTTGGACGGCATGGGCCTGACGCGCGGGAGCCTTTACAAGGCATTCACCGACAAGAAGACACTCTTTCTACAGGTGCTGGCGCGGTATGAAAGCCAAGCTGTGCAGGAGGGGGTCGCCATGCTGAGCGATCCGTCCATCCCCAATGGTGCAGAGCGTATCATGTCCATGTTTCGGGGGTCATACCAACGCGTGGTCGACGGTGATGCGCGTGGTTGTCTGTTGTGCACGGCAGCCGCCGGACCCAGCACTTATGATGACGAGATTGCCAAAGCGGTGTCTCATGGCCTTGGCGCGTTGCGCGACGGTATCTTTGTCGCGCTGGGCGCATCGCCGAAACATGCAACGCTCAACACCGCTGAACGGGGCGCGCTGGCCGACATGATCATCGCGCAATATGTCGGGTTGCGCACGATGGCGCGCGCGCGGATTGATCACGACACGCTGCACAATATCGTCCGCTCGGTTGGTGTGATGCTGGCCTAGCCGATGGGTCCGCGCACGCCGCCCGTCTGACCGCGATCGAGCAGCAGGTGATCCAGGATCACACAGGCCATCATTGCCTCGCCCACTGGTACGGCCCGTATGCCAACACATGGGTCGTGACGACCCTTCGTGATAATCTCAGCCTCTTCGCCTGACTTGGTGATCGTCTTGCGGGTTTGCAGGATGGACGAGGTTGGTTTGACCGCGAAGCGCACAATGATGTCCTGCCCGGTCGAGATGCCACCCAAGATGCCGCCCGCGTGGTTGGATGAGTATTCGGGGCCATCTGGACCCATGGTGATCTCATCCGCATTCAGCTCGCCCGTCAGCATGGCGGCGGACATGCCTTCGCCAATCTCGACCCCTTTGACGGCGTTAATACTCATCATGCCCGCAGCCAGATCAGTGTCTAACTTGCCATAAACCGGGGCCCCGAGGCCTGCGGGAACACCCCGCGCGACGACTTCGATCACCGCGCCAACGGACGAGCCGGATTTGCGCAAACCGTCCAGGTAGTCGGCCCATGTCTCTGCTACCTTGGCGTCAGGCACCCAAAACGGGTTCTGGTCGATCTGGTCCCAGTCGAAGTGGTCCCGATCAATCTCGTGTGCGCCCATGCGGGTCATGTAGCCTTTGATTTCGATCCCGGGCACCAAGATGTCGAGGGCTGCCCGCGCCAACCCACCGGCGGCCACGCGAGCGGCTGTTTCGCGGGCCGAGGACCGGCCACCACCACGATAGTCGCGGATGCCGTATTTCTGCCAGTAGGTGATGTCGGCATGGCCGGGGCGGAACTTCTCGGCGATATCGCCATAGTCCTTTGACCGTTGATCCGTGTTTTCGATCATCAGCTGCACTGGGGTGCCGGTTGTCTTGCCTTCGAACACACCCGACAGGATTTTCACCGCATCGGGTTCGCGCCGTTGGGTCGTATACTTGTTCTGACCCGGTTTGCGCTTGTCCAGCCAATGCTGGAGCATCGCCTCGTCCACATCGACGCCGGGCGGGCACCCATCGACCGTCGCGCCAAGCGCAGGCCCGTGGCTTTCGCCCCAGGTGGTCACGCGGAAAAGATGGCCAAAACTGTTGATCGACATGAACGCGCTCCGACAAGGTTCACGAGGACATACGCCGCGTTGAATGCGATGCCAAGTCCATTGAAAATCTGTTGTTTTGCATGCCGTGCTGTTCTAACGGAACGGCTCATGCAAACCGATGGAGGCTGAAATGGCAAAACGCATTGATCCCCAGGACCGTCCCTCCTTTCGAGGTGATCGCTAAACGCAGACGTTCGTTCCCGTCCGAGACCCGGGTCAAGATCGGTGATCGCATGGTGCATGGGCGATGTGGAACTTCGTGAAAAACTTGGCCGAAATGATCCCTGTCCGTGTGGATCGGGCAAGCGGTTCAAACGCTGTTGCCTGCGCAGTGGACGCTATGATGGCAGTTGGCGGGACCATTACTTTTAGAGAGCGTGATTGAAATGCAAGGGCGCTTGCTACCTGGCGGGCGCCCTCCTATACCTGCCAATACCTCGGGGTGCCTGGCGACAGGCTGAGATGCGCGATGCGAACCCGTAGAACCTGAACCGGTTAACACCGGCGGAGGGAAGGTTTGGCTTACCCCAAGACCCTTATCCCGCCGCCTCTGCATTGGAGGATGCGATGAAACACGCTTTGACATTGGCCGCCGCGCTGGGCGCCACGACGGCGCTGGCCGACACCCCTGTTCTGACTGTTTATGCAGGCGACTATTTTACGTCCGAATGGGGCCCTGGTCCCATCATCGAGACCGAGTTTGAAAAGATCTGCGCCTGCGATCTGGAATGGTCGACCGGTGACCTGCTGCCGCGTTTGTTGCTGGAAGGCGAGCGGACCAAGGCGGATGTGGTCATTGGACTGACATCGGACGTGACGGCCAAGGCACGGGCAACCAACCTGTTTGCGCCGCATGGTCAGGACAACAGCGCCCTGACGCTGCCGATTGAATGGTCCGATGACACCTTCCTGCCCTTCAACTACGGGCACACGGCGTTCATCTACAACGAGACCACGATGGACGCGCCACCCACCAGTTTCGATGCACTGCTGGACCTGCCCGATGATGTGAAGATTGTCATTCAGGATCCGCGCACGTCCATTTCTGGCCTGGCCCTCGTGCTTTGGGTGCAGTCGGTCTATGGCGACCGCTCGGCTGAAGTGTGGGAATCTCTGTCGGATAACATCCTGACCGTGACCAAGGATTGGTCGGCCTCGTACGGCCTGTTCACGGATGGTGAGGCGGACATGGTGCTGAGCTACACCACATCACCCGCCTACCACATGTTTGCCGAAGAGGATTTCACCAAGAAGGCGGCGATCTTCCCCGAAGGTCACTATTTCATGGTCGAAACCGTGGGCAAGATTGCGGACACCGATCAGCCCGAGCTGGCGGACCAGTTTCTGGCCTATGTGATGTCGCGTGACTTCCAGACCATTATTCCGACCGCCAACTGGTCGCTGCCATCGGCGCTGCCCAAGGCGGATTGGCCTGAGGGATGGACTGAGTTGCCGCTGCCCGAAAAGGTCCTGTTCTACTCGGAAACCGAAGCGGCGCAGTTGCAAGCGGACGCGATTGAGACATGGCGCGCCGCGCTCAGCCAATAAACCCATGGCTTGGCATCATCGCGGCGACCTTCGTCGTCGCGGTGGTGATTGCCGCCTTTGTCGGCATCAGCCAGCGGATTGAAGCCACCACCGGCCTGCGCGCCGCCGAGTGGCAGGCGGTGCGCTTTACCGTCTGGCAGGCCTTCCTGTCAGCGCTGATTTCCGTTCTATTGGCCGTGCCGGTGGCGCGGGCGCTCGCGCGACGGCGGGTGCCGGGCCATACCCTGTTGGTGACGTTGCTGGGCGCGCCGTTCATTCTGCCGGTGATTGTCGCCGTATTGGGCCTGCTTGCCATCTTTGGCCGCAATGGGTGGCTGAACACCGGGCTTGGCCTGCTGGGGTTGCCCGAGGTGTCGATCTATGGCGCGCATGGTGTTGTACTGGCTCATGTGTTCTTCAACATGCCCCTTGCCACGCGCCTGATCTTGCAGGGCTGGCAGTCTGTCCCGGCCGAGCAGTTCCGCATGGTGGGGCAACTTGGTTTGTCGCCGCGCATGGTGTTTCGCATCATCGAATGGCCGATCCTGCGGCAGGTCGTGCCGGGGGCCTTTGCCCTGATCTTTGTTATTTGTTTGACCAGTTTTGCGGTGGCCCTGACACTTGGTGGTGGGCCACGGGCGACGACCATCGAACTCGCTATCTATCAGGCGTTCAAGTTTGATTTCGACCTGGGGCGCGCGGCGGTGCTGAGCCTGCTGCAGTTGGCCGTGGCGGGTGCTGCCGCAGTGTTGGCGTTGTGGATATTGCCGCCCATTGCACTGCAAGCCGGGCGCGACCGGGCGGTGCGCCGGTGGGATGCGCCCAGCCCATGGGGGGATGCGTTCTGGATCACACTTGCCGCCGGGTTCCTGTTGCTGCCGCTTTTGTCCATTGCGCTGTCCGGCCTAGTGGGCCTGTTTTACATGCCCCTTTCCGTGCTGAGTGCCACATGGACGACGATCTGGGTCGCTTGTGTCAGTACCCTTGTATTGCTTGTTCTGGCGCTGCCAATGGCCGCGTGGCTGGCGCAGGCCAAGTGGGGCGGGGCGGAGGCGTTGACGCTGTTGGGCCTTGTCGCGTCGCCCCTGATGATCGGGACGGGATGGTTCATACTGATCTATCCCTTTGTGTCGCCCACGGCCTTTGCACTGCCCGTTACCGCCTTGATCAACGCGATGATGGCGTTGCCCTTCGCGGTGCGCATCCTGCTGCCGCCGATGCGGCAGGTGTTCAAGGATTACGGTCGTCTGACCATGGGCGTTGGGCTGCGCGGCATTGCGCTGTGGCGCATTGTGTTGGTGCCGAGGTTGCGCCCGCAGATCGGGTTTGCTGCGGGGCTGACCGCGGCGTTGAGCGTGGGGGACCTTGGCGTTGTGGCGCTGTTTGCGGACCCGGACGTGGCGACCTTGCCGTTGCAGATGTACCGGCTGATGGGCAGCTACCGAACAGAGGCTGCAGCGGGAGCGGCGCTGGTGCTGGTCGCTTTGGCTTTTGGCATGTTCTGGATTTGTGATGCGTGGGGGCGGCGACATGCTGAAGGTTGAGGATTTGAGGATCGAGCAGGGCGACTTTGCCTTGAGCGCGAATTTTGCGGTGAAACGTGGGTGCAGGGTGGCCGTGATTGGACCGTCGGGCGCGGGCAAGTCCACGCTGCTTAACGCCCTTGGTGGGTATATCGACATTGCTTCCGGGCGGATCGAGGTGGATGGGCAGGACGTAACTTCTGCCGCGCCGGACAAGCGTGGGATTGCGATGCTGTTTCAGGATGGGAACCTGTTCCCACATCTGACGCTGGCGCAGAATGTCGGGCTTGGGATACGGCCCGCTTTGCGGTTGGATGCGGCCGAAATGGCGCGGGTCATGGATGCGCTGGGCCGGGTTGGGTTGCGTGACTTCGCTGACCGGAAGCCCGGCGATGTCTCTGGCGGGCAGCAAAGCCGGGCTGCGCTCGCACGGGTGCTGGTGCAGGCCAAGCCGTTGCTTTTGCTGGATGAACCCTTTGCCGCGTTGGGACCAGCCTTGCGCGCAGAGATGCTGGATTTGACGTCGGAAGTTGCGCGGGATGCCGGGGCGACGGTTCTGATGATCACCCATGCGCCCGAGGATGCGGAGCGGTCGGCGGATGACCTGATCTTTGTCGATGGGGGCCAGGCAGAGGCGCCCCGGGCGGTGGCCCAGGTTATGGCCGACCCGCCCGAAGCACTGCGCGCTTATCTAGGCCGCTGAGCGCAGACCCTGCCGCGCATCCACGATACCAAGCGCGGCTTGGGCCGCCTCGCGCCCCTTGAGCACGAAGTGATCGGCGTAGATGCTCATGTGGTGCGGGGTTTCCTGGAAGTGGTGGGGTGTGAGCGACACCGATAGGATCGGCACGCCGGTTTTGAGGCCCACTTGCATCAGCCCATCGACAACCGCCGAGGCGACGAAGTCGTGGCGGTAGATGCCGCCATCAACCACCAAGGCAGCACAGGCGACGGCGTGGTACTGCCCTGTTTCAGCGAGAGTTTGTGCCATCAGCGGCATCTCGAACGCGCCGGGCACGTTGAAGACATCCACTTGATTTGATGCAATTATTTCGGTGAAACCTTGCAAAGCCTGATCGACAATGGCGGCGTGCCATTGAGCTTTGACAAAGGCGAAGCGGGTGTGTGTCATGCGAAATCTCCTTTAGGTTCAGACACTTAAACACCCAAGGCGATTGCGCGCAGATGAAAGACGCCCCACTGGGGCGCGATCCTTCTGCACGTTCTCTTTCATCCGGACTGTAACCGTCGGCTCAGGCCTCTCACCTGATCTGCTAGACCCCCGCGTTGCGGGGCGCTCGTGGGCTCGCGGGTCACCGTTTGATCGGGCCCGCATACCACCGGTGGGGAATTTCACCCCGCCCTGAGAACAGCGTCAGGTTGCCAAGTGACGTCGCCCAAGGCAAGAGGAACGCGACGTATCACGGACCAGTATCATGCACCCGAACCCGATCTTTCATACTGAAACGCTCGACCGGAACATCGCGTTTGCGCGTGAGCGCGCCTTTGGCGTGTTGGCCGTGAACGGGGAAGACGGGCCGATGATGTCGCACATCCCCTTTCTGTTTGATGAACAGGGCGCACAGCTGGACCTGCACCTTGTCCGGTCGAACCCGATTGCACGCGCCTTGAAGGCGCCGATGCAGGCCAAGATCGCGGTGAGCGGAGCGGATGGATACATATCACCCGACTGGTACGAAGTGCCGGATCAGGTGCCCACGTGGAACTATGTGGCCGTGCATATCACCGGCAGTTTGGAGATGCTGCCGCATGATCAGATGCGCGATATGCTGGACCGGCAGTCGAAGCATTTCGAGGATCAGTTGTTGCCGAAGGCGCCTTGGAAAACAGCCAAGATGACGCCTGAGGTTCTGGACAAGATGATGCGCCAGATCGTGCCGTGCCGCATGACGATTGAAGCTGTTGATGGCACCTGGAAACTGAACCAGAACAAGCCGGATGAGGTGCGGTTGCGCGCCTCTGACTACGTGGACGCCTATGGGATTGGGCAGGAGACGCGTATCCTTGCTGCCCTGATGCGCGGGGCCTAGGCTGCGTGGGAACTCACACGGAGAATCGCGATGAAACTGTTGATGGCGGGGCCCAGCCCCTTTGTGCGTAAAGTGCTGGTTTTGCTGCATGAAACAGGGCAGGCGGATGATGTTGAGACCGTGACGGTTACCGCTGCTCCGGGTGGTGCCGATGCCACGCTGAAGGCGGCCAACCCGGTTGGAAAGATTCCTGCGCTGGTACGGGACGAAGGGCCTACTCTTTATGACAGCAAGGTCATCTGCCGGTATTTGGACGACCGGGCGAAGGCGGGCCTTTATCCCGACAAGGGATGGGAGACGCTGGTGCTGGAGGCCACGGCGGATGCGATGATGGAAGCGGCCGTGCTGATGGTTTACGAAAAGCGGTTCCGGGACGAGACAGAGCAATCGGCGAAGTGGGTCGAAGCGCAGTGGGGCAAGGTTGAAGGTGCGCTGGACGCTTTGAACTCCCGTTGGATGGGGCATTTGGCCGGAAAAATGGACATCGGACATATCGGCGTGGGCTGCGCGCTGGGCTATCTGGATTTCCGTCATGGCGACCGGGACTGGCGCAAGGGACGGGATGCGCTGGCGGGTTGGTACGAGACATTTGCGGCGCGTCCGTCGATGCAGGAAACTGTTCCCAAGGGCTGATGGCGCGCAACGTTCGGTGGGTGTTTTGCACCAAACGCGCCCGAATCGCGGTTAATGCCAGCAAATCAAGGCATATTACGGGGGTGACATCCGTACACCCCCTGTGCACCCCCTGTACACCGGTGACGCGCCAAAGACGTGGTTAACGGACCGTGCGGTCTCGAATCTTATCAATGGGTTAATTCAACCCACCTGCGACCACGTGTGTCAGATTGCGCGCTGGACGTGGGCGGGTCACCCCGCTAGATAGCGCGACAAAGTGGCTGCGCGTGCGCGCGGCCTGTGTCGTCATTTGGCCCTTCGGGGTCGCTGGAAACTGGAGAAGTCCCCCGTGTCCCACGTAGAAGAAGACCACGAAGGCACCCGGCGCGATTTTCTGTACTATGCCACGGCCGGCGCAGGTGCCGTGACCGCGGGTGCAGCGATCTGGCCGTTGGTCAACCAGATGAACCCTTCGGCTGATGTTCTGGCCCTGTCGTCGATCCGCGTTGATGTGAGCGCTGTCGAACCGGGCACGCAGTTAACCGTGAAGTGGTTGGGCAAGCCCGTATTCATCCGTCGCCGGACGGAAGACGAAATTCAGGCGGCCCGCGACGTCGATCTGGGCGACCTGCCTGACGACATCGCACGCAATGAAAATCTGGGCGAAGTTGACGCCTCGGACAGCAACCGTTCGCTGGATGAAGCGGGCGAGTGGCTGGTGATGATGGGTGTGTGCACCCACTTGGGCTGTGTGCCCTTGGGCGATGCAGGGGACTTTGGCGGTTGGTTCTGCCCCTGCCACGGCTCGCACTACGATACGTCTGGTCGGATCCGCAAAGGGCCCGCCCCGACCAACCTGCCGGTTCCTGTTGCAGAATTCGTGGACGAAACCACGATCCTACTGGGTTAAGGGAGAGACCTGATGGCTGGAATTCCTCACGACCATTACGAACCGAAGGCGGCCTGGGAAAAGGGTCTTGCCAAGCGGTTGCCGATTGTTGGCCTGCTGTATGACACGCTGATGATCCCGACACCCAAGAACCTCAACTGGATGTGGATCTGGGGCATCGTTCTGACTTTCTGTCTGGCGTTGCAGATCATCACGGGCATCGTGCTGGTCATGCACTATACGCCGCATGTCGACCTGGCCTTTGCCAGTGTTGAGCACATCATGCGCAACGTGAACGGCGGCGCGATGCTGCGCTATCTGCACATGAACGGCGCGTCGCTGTTCTTTGTTGCGGTCTATGCCCACATCTTCCGCGGTCTCTACTACGGGTCTTACAAGGCCCCGCGCGAGATCACGTGGATCATCGGCATGCTCATCTACCTGTTGATGATGGGCACGGCGTTCATGGGCTATGTTCTGCCTTGGGGGCAGATGTCCTTCTGGGGTGCGACCGTGATCACTGGTCTGTTTGGTGCGATCCCGTTCATCGGCGAAGCGCTACAAACGTGGCTGCTGGGTGGGCCTGCCGTGGACAATGCCACGCTGAACCGCTTCTTCAGCCTGCACTATCTGCTGCCGTTCGTGATTGCCGGTCTGGTGATCGTGCACATCTGGGCCTTCCACACCACGGGCAACAATAACCCGACCGGTGTCGAGGTGCGGCGCACGTCGAAAGAGGACGCCGAGAAGGACACGCTGCCCTTCTGGCCCTACTTTGTGATCAAGGACCTGTTCGCGCTGGCGGTTATCCTGGTGGTGTTCTTTGCCATCGTAGGCTTCATGCCGAACTACTTGGGCCACCCCGATAACTATATTGAGGCGAACCCGCTGGCGACGCCTGCGCACATCGTGCCCGAATGGTACTTCCTGCCGTTCTACGCGATCCTGCGTGCCTTTGACGGCGACGTCTGGGTGGTGATCATCGCATCGACCCTGACGGGCGGCATCATCGACGCCAAGTTCTTTGGGGTTCTGGCGATGTTCGGTGCCATCGTGGTGATGGCGCTGGTGCCGTGGCTCGACACCTCGTCGGTGCGTTCCGGTCGGTATCGTCCGATGTTCAAATGGTGGTTCTGGCTGTTTGTCGTGAACTTCTTTGTTCTGATGTGGGTGGGCGCGATGCCTGCCGAGGGGATTTATCCTTACATCGCCCTGATCGGATCGACCTACTGGTTCGCATACTTCCTGGTGATCCTGCCTCTGCTCGGCGTGATCGAGAAGCCGGATGCGCAGCCTGCGAATATCGAAGATGACTTTGCCGCCAAGGCGAGCAAGGGCGACGCCGGTTCGGCATCCCCCTCGGCTCAGCCCGCGGAATAAGGAGAGACTGCAGATGTTGAAGAAACTTGCAGCAAGCATGGTGGCGGCGTTTGCGCTGACCACCGGTGCCTTCGCCGCTGGCGGTGCGGGTCATGTCGAGGATGTCGATTTTTCCTTTGACGGTCCGTTTGGATCGTTCGACCAGAACCAGTTGCAGCGTGGCCTGCAGATCTACACCGAGATCTGTGCATCGTGCCACGGCCTGCAATATGTGCCGTTGCGCACGCTGAGCGATGACGGCGGCCCCGGCCTGCCCGATGATCAGGTGCGCGCCTATGCCGAGTTCTACGAAGTGTTCGACCCGGAGATTGATGACTTCCGCACGGCACGTCCGTCGGACAACTTCCCCGGCTCCGCTTTGGAAAACGCACCTGACCTGAGCCTGATGGCCAAGGCCCGCGCCGGTTTCCACGGTCCCTACGGTCTGGGCATCAACCAGTTGATGAAGGGCATGGGTGGCCCCGAGTACATCGTTGCGCTGCTGAGCGGCTATACGGGCGAGGAGAAGGAAGAGGCGGGCGCTGTTCTCTATGAGAACAAGGCATTCCCCGGTGGCTGGATCGCGATGGCGCCGCCGCTTTATGGTGACGATCTTGAGTTTGCCGATGGGCATGCGACGGACCTGCACCACCTGTCTGAGGATGTTGCTGCCTTCCTGATGTGGACAGCGGAACCCAAGCTGATGGCACGCAAGCAGGCTGGCTTTGTCGGCGTGATCTTCCTGACCATCCTGTCGGTGTTGCTGTACCTGACCAACAAGCGCCTGTGGGCGCCGGTCAAGGCGCGCTACAAGAAGAAATAAGTCGCTTTGACATGAGCGATAGAGAGCCCCGTCTTTTGGCGGGGCTTTTTTGTTAGGCAATGGAAACTGCTTGCGCGGCAGGGGGTCTTTCGATCACAGTTTTGAGCATTCATCTTCTTCGGAGGGCTCATGTCTCTTGTTTCCAAAATTCTCGTTGGCCTTGTTGCCCTGACGCATGTCTATTTCTGCTATTTGGAAATGTTTGCCTGGGAGACGCGGGGACCCGAAGTATTCACATTCATGGCACCCGAACTCTTCGCCCCAACCAAGGTTCTGGCGGCCAATCAGGGCCTGTATAACCTCTTTCTGGCGGGTGGTCTGATATGGGCGTTGCTTGTGCCGTCGATCCAGTGGCAACGCCACATCGCAACGTACTTTTTGCTGTGTGTTCTGGCTGCAGGCCTGTACGGAGCTTTGGCATTCACCGTGACGCTTTATGTTCAGGCGATCCCGGCTGCGATTGCATTGGCGAGCTTGTTGATCTGGCGCAAGGCCTAGGCAACCAGTTGCCCATCCCGCGCGCCTGAAATGCGCGCGGTGACAATGTGGCCCTCCGGTTGGGGTGTGTCGAACTGCACTTCAGTGAATTGTTCGGTCCGGCCCATATGCGGGTTTTCCATCAGGATGTGATGGGTTTTGCCGTGCTGTGCGGCGAGGTGTTCTGCCACTTGCTTGTCTCCGGCGGCGCGGAGGCGGGCCGCTCGTTCCTTGATGGCCGTGCCGTTCACCTGCGGCATCCGCGCAGCAGGTGTGCCGGGGCGAGGTGAGTAGGGGAAGACGTGCAGCCAGGTCAGGTCGCAGTCTTCGACCAGCTTCAGAGAGTTGTCGAACATCGCTTCGGTTTCGGTCGGGAAGCCGGCGATGATGTCCGCGCCAAAGGTCATGTCAGGCCGCAGTTTGCGGGCCTCTTGTGCAAAGCGGATGGCATCGTCGCGCAGGTGGCGGCGTTTCATGCGTTTGAGGATCAGGTCGTCGCCATGCTGCAGCGACAGGTGCAGGTGGGGCATCAGGCGCGGTTCGGTTGCGATGGCCTGCATCAGTGCCTCGTCCACCTCGATTGAGTCGATGGAACTGATCCGGAGGCGTGGCAGGTCGGGCACCAGTTTCAGGATGCGCATGACCAGGTCGCCAAGCTGGGGCTCTCCGGGCAGGTCAGCACCCCAAGAGGTGAGGTCAACGCCGGTGAGCACCACCTCATTGAAGCCACGGTCGACCAGTCGCTTGATCTGATCGACCACAACGCCTGCCGGGACCGAGCGCGAGTTGCCGCGGCCATATGGGATGATGCAGAAGGTGCAGCGGTGGTCGCATCCGTTCTGGACCTGCACATAGGCGCGGCTGCGGGTGCCAAACCCGTCGATCAGGTGACCTGCTGTTTCCGTGACCGACATGATATCGTCGACCTGCACGGGTTCGGTGCCAAAGTCACCGGCGAGCCCCGCCCATGTGCTGGCCTGCATCTTTTCCGTGTTGCCGATGACTGCGTCGACCTCGTCCATCTTGGCAAAGGTGTCGGGTTCCGTCTGGGCGGCGCAGCCCGTGACGATCAGCTTGGCATCTGGGTGCGTGCGGCGAAGCTTGCGGATGTCCTGGCGGGCCTTGCGTACTGCTTCCGCCGTCACTGCGCAGGTGTTGACGACGACGGCGTTTTCAACGCCTGCTTGAGTCGCCAATTCTTCCATCGCCTTGGTTTCGTAGGCGTTGAGGCGGCAGCCGTGGTTGGAGAAGACGGGCGCGGTCATAGGCTTTGCAGGAACTCTGTCGTGAGTGTGCCGTCAAACACATGGGCCGTTGGGCCGGACATCCAGACGCCATCATCGCGCCAGTCGATATGCAATGTGCCGCCATCAAGGCCGATCTGAACCTTGTGCCCTGTCAGGCCCCGCCGCGCGGCCGCCACTGCCGTTGCGCAGGAAGACGAACCCGACGCTAAGGTGACCCCTGTTCCCCGTTCCCAGACGCGCATGCGGATATGGTCGGGTCCGACAACCTGGGCGAATTGCACATTTGTACGTTCGGGAAAGAGGGTGTGATGCTCGATCTTCGGGCCGATGGTGGCGAGGTCGATTGCAGACACATCGTCGACGAAGAAGGTGCAGTGTGGGTTGCCCATGCCGGTGCCAACCGGATCGCCGTCAATGGGAAGCGAGAGTGTATCCACATCCTTGGCTAGGGGAATGTCCTGCCAGTCCAGTTGTGGGTGGCCCATGTTGACCGCCGTGCTGCCGTCATCATTTCGTACCGCATTGAGCATGCCACGTCCGGTTACATGGATGTCGAGGTGATCTGCCGCGCGCTGCGCAAGCTCGTGTGCAGCGATGCACCGGGTCGCGTTGCCACAGGCCGCTGATTGCGAGCCATCCGCGTTGTAGAAGGTGACTGTTAGGTCAGACCCGTCAGTGATCAGCGCAAGCTGATCGAACCCGACGCCGCGATGCCTGTCTGCCAATGCGCGCACCAACGACTCTGTCAGATCGACAGGCGTATTGCGACCGTCGATCACGACAAAGTCGTTGCCTGCCCCGTGCATCTTCATGAAGGGCCAGTGAGAGGTCGCCATATCTGCCATGCGGCGCATATAACGCCCGGATTTTGGGGAATCCAGTATGTCGCAGAAAAACATCCGAGAATCGGCTTGACCCTTTGGCCGACCCTTTCTAGATAGGCCGCCTAGTGGGCCGTTAGCTCAGTTGGTAGAGCAACTGACTTTTAATCAGTGGGTCGCAGGTTCGAACCCTGCACGGCTCACCACTGAAATCAGTGTGAGATGACACGTACTTTGTCTCTTTTTTCGGAAAACCTGAACAGAGCGAACTTAAAACAGCGGACTCACAGGGGATCAGGTCAGCCCAAATCTACATGAATAGAATGACCTTGAGCAGCCCTGATCCGCAGGCCATCCTCAGACAGAGTGAAACGCTTTTTGTCGCTGCTCTCGACCAGTTGAAAGAGTTCACCGCGGCTGAGCTTTCTGTTGGCTCTTTTCAACTTTCGCGGCAGGTCATCAACACGAACCCAACCATGCTTATCAAGCTGAAGACCGATCTCTTCTGGTTTTTGCCGAAGCACTAAGCTCAAGAATTTGCTTTCTCTACTCATACCCAATCCGCAGGGGCGCTGTTTGTCGTTGGCTATCACGAATACAGCCTTCGAGAAAACGATTGGCTTGCTTCTACATCCACCCTCACATCATTGAGAGCAGCCCAAGCCCGACCTTGGTCACCAAGGCATCATGCTGCTGTCGCAGCCCGTTTTCCGGACATTCGCCGCAGGCGCAACATCTCAAGGTTTGCGAACTCACAAAACGCCGGACAAAACAGCCGTTTTGATTCCTAGTCTTTGTTAAGCTCAAGACCCGTGGGTAGGCCGCCCATACTACTAAGGTTGTTCTCTTCCCAGTATAACTGGATACCATCTGGTCCCTTGTTGCCGTGCCAGTTTTCTATCGCGGTACGCTCTCCCTTGTAGTCAAATAGAGGCACACCGTAGCCACAAGATGTTTGTACGAGATTAAATCTCAACTTCGTGATCTGTCTTGTACCAAGAGGTGTAATGCCACCGTAGTATTGTGAAATCAGGCCCTAAAATTCCGCGCTCTGCCAACCTATCGAGGTGCCATTTCCATACAGTCGCATGATTTGCGGCGGGCCAGAGAACGAGCAAAACATGACAGTTAGGCGATCGTCAGCGAGCATATGTGCAGCGGTTTCATTGCCACTGCCAGTCCTGTCCAACAGGCACACGCGTGATGATGGCCGTGCCGCTTGAAGACAGCGAGGAAGTGCTGGCCGGCATTCTGTGGACTACGACGGCGCTGGTCATTGCGATCAGTTTGACGATTGGACTCTTTGCGGGCGCGCTCGTGCAGCGTCGATTGGCTCGGATTGATGGGGCGCTCACCCGCCTTGCGGCTGGTGATCTTTCAGCCCGCACTGGGAATACCCGGTCCCGTGATGATCTCGACGATATCGCACGTCAATTGGACCGCACTGCCGGAGAGTTAGAGAGCCTCGTGGCTCAAACCCGCAACCTCAGCGCCAGTCTGGCCCATGATTTACGCACTCCTCTGGCCCGCCTGCAGTCGCGGTTGGAGATGCTGCCGGATGGAAAAGAGCGCGAGGATGCACTGGAGGAAGCCCAACGTTTGTCCGAGATCTTTAACACAATAATGCGCGTGGCCCGGATTGAAGCCGCTCAAGGGCAGGACGGGTTTGAGACGGTGCAATTAGGTGAGCTTGTCGCAGAGTTGGAAGAGATATCTGGTCCGGTTGTCGAAGATGAGGGCAAGGAACTGATGGTCGCAGCATCAGACCCGGGCCGTGTTCAGGCGAACAAGCAGATGCTGGTGCAGGCGCTCGCAAACCTGATCCAGAACGCGCTTGTTCATGGTGGGAATGAGATCACCCTGATTGCTAATGGCAAAGCTGTGGGTGTGGCCGACGATGGTGCTGGCGTTGATCCAGAGTATTATGACGAGATCATCAAACCAATGGTATGATTGGATCAATCGCGGGGGAGTGAGGGTATCGGCCTTGGGCTCGCCCTTGTCCGCGCCGTGGCTGACCGGCATGGGGCGAACCTGTTGCTGGGGCCACAAAATGCGGGTGACGATCGCCCTGGCCTGAAGGTCGTCTTGAAGTTTGCAGATTTGTAAAGTTCTGGTCAGGCACCGATAAAACCCAGTCTCCATATCAGTATCATCAAAATAAGCATGACACTGGAGACTGACATGAACGCCCTCATCACCAAGACAAAATCCGCCCTATCTGCCGCTGCCCTTTTTGCCTTTGGCGCTGCGATGACTGGCCTCGGGCTTGCGGCCGTCAGCCTGCTGGCCATCTTCGCCTTGGTCGCCATCGGCGCGGCGATTCTGGCTACCCCATTTCTTGCGATTACGCAGCCGACTGAAGAAGACACCGCTGCAGCTGCCTAAGCCGACAACTGCACAAGGACACCCGACATGACGCAGACTGCGCAACCGCATGGGTTCGTCACGAAGACCGTTCATTGGCTGTCAGCTGGTTTAATCGGCTACAGTTATCTGAAAGGCCTCGACAACGTCTCGCAACTGGCCAATCCGGCACTCTTCCAGTTTGAGGTGGTCTTTGCGTTGGCTCTGGCTGCGTTGTTTGTCCTGCGCCTGTTCTGGACCAAACGCATCGCCGCTGAATCATGACTGCCCGAGGCAGCACCACATTGGGAACACCTTGCCTCGCGGGCCGTCCAAATCGGGCTTTACGTAGGCGTATTCGGGATTGTCCTGACCGGCCCGTGGATTGCTTTGAGCTATGCATCCCAGTTCTGAGTGGCGTCTTTCTGACGGCGATGATCGGGGCACATCAAGCTGTGCTGACGATCACGCCCCTCTTGCTAATGGCCCACATTCCACGCGATCCGGCACAAGATCGCGCGCTGGACAGCATGACTCGGCGCTTGCCGCTACAGGAGAGTAGAGGCCGCCGCTCAACGGTAAGCAGAACTCCCGGCCCAAAGGAGATGTCCGTCAATCTGACTGACGCTGCAGCGCGGCTTCTCGACATTGAAGTTAGCTTGATGCTGCTGCGCTGTGGCCCGTCGAAGCTGCAACCGTTAGAGCTAATGTGATGCGGATGGCCGCAGAGCAAGAGAACTCTTATCGGTCTGATGCCAGCCTCAATGAGCCGATAGTGCGCGAGAAGTTGCATATAATTTGTGCACGGAACAGAGATGTGAACGCACACAGTCCGCGATTAACAAATGCATTTACATATTGAACGAAGATGTTCTCGGGAGCCCATCTCGCTCAATCCGTGATAGAATGCCACCCGCGCGGCCAACACCTAGCTTTGACCCAATATGTTCGTAATTAACTATTATATTGGCTTTTATTTAAATGCCAACGTCTCGAAAGATTCAACCAATACACGACATTCGTCGGCGAGCGATCTAAGGAAAACGATAGGAGTAAAGCAAAAATTTCACGCGAAATATTTTGTTTTTCCGGTGACGCTGTCCTAGGGTCAGGACTCATAGCCAGTAAATCACGAGTGCTGCGAGGGCGATAGCTGACAGGAAGACCTTTGGGCACCTGTCGTATCGCGTTGCGACACGCCGCCAGTCCTTCAATCTGCCGAACATGATCTCGATCCGGTTGCGCCGTTTGTATCGGCGCTTGTCGTATTTGACGGTTTTCTTCCGCTGCTTCCGCCCAGGGATGCAAGCGCGTATC